>JAICJH010000164.1 GCA_025928545.1 Bryobacteraceae bacterium
AATCCCGCTCGAAGAATCTCTCGCAATTGCGAGGCAAATTGCCGAGGCGCTCGAAGCCGCGCATGAGAAGAACATCGTCCATCGCGATCTCAAGCCCGGCAATATCAAAGTGCGCCCGGATGGATCGGTGAAAGTGCTGGATTTTGGCCTCGCGAAATCCGGACTTAGCGGCGTTGAAGTCTCGCACGACTCCCCCACGCTTATGCACTCCCCCACGATGGTCGGAGTGATTCTCGGCACTGCGGCTTACATGGCTCCGGAACAGGCGCGCGGAAAAGTTGTCGACAAGCGCGCCGATATCTGGGCGTTCGGCGTAGTCCTGCACGAAATGCTGACGGGCAAGCGCACGTTCGAAGGGGAAGATCTCACCGAAACACTGGCATCTGTTGTTAAGTCCGATCCGGATCTGACAATCGTTCCGCGCAATGTCCGGCGGCTTCTCGCGAAGTGCCTCCAAAAAGACCCGAAGAAACGGCTGCGCGACATCGGCGATGCGTGGGATTACCTCGACAACGATCTGTCTCCGTCGCTCACAGGCCCTGCTTCAGGATGGAGACTCTGGCCTGCCCTCGCCGCGGTCTCCGCTGTCATGGCGGTTGCCCTTGCCTTCCTACACTTTCGCGAAGCTGCGCCGGCCGCGACACACGCTCGCTTCGCCGTAGCCACGCCGCTGGGGACCATTCCCACCTTCGCTCAGATAGCGCCGGATGGACGCCGTATCGTGTTGTCGCTGTCGAACAATGAAAAGACGCAGTTGTATCTTCGTTCCATAGACTCGGAAGATCTCACGCCCATCCCCGGTACCGAATCTGCACGGGCTCCGCAATGGTCCCCTGACGGGCGATCCATTGCCTTTTTTTCAGGTGGAAAGCTGAAAATCGTTCCGGCCGGAGGTGGACCCATCCAGTCCCTCTGCGACAGTGACGGAGCGGGGGGGATTGCCTGGGGTCGGGACGGAACGATTCTCTATAACGGTCCCAGGGCGCTATTGCGCACCACAGCCGCAGGCGGCTCCTGCACCGCCATCAGTAAGCCGGGTGACGACCCGCGCGTTCCGGTGTTCCTGCCGGATGCGAGGCACTTCTTCTTTGTTCATTCCGATAGTGAGGGAACGGGCGGGGTCTATCTCGCGGACCTGAGCGCTGTTCGCGACGGCAATCTCAACGGCCGCCGCATTCTGGCCGATATCTCCGGCGTTTCCTTTGCGCCACCTCTCCAAGGCCGCGGGTACTCCCATCTTCTGTTCCTCCGCGACAATTCGCTCATGGCGCAGGCCTTCGATGAAAACGCTCTCCAACTGGTGGGAGAAGCTCATCCGGTGGCGGCCCATGCCTCTTTCTCATACAACCTTCGTCTCACCGGTGCGTCGGCCTCTTCGGACGGGACCCTCGTCTACCTCTCCGGCCTTGACCGGGAAACCGCACTCACGTGGTTTGATCGGGCGGGAACAGAAATCGGGCATCTCGGCGGAATCCGTGAACAAGGGGCAGTTTCGCTGTCGCCGGACGGCCGTACCGTTCTCAGTTTGAGGGGATTCCCGGACGGCCGTGAAATCTGGCTCTACGATCTGGTGCGGAATTCCGAAAGGCGACTGACGCCCCGTGTATCGACCAGCACGGCCATCTGGTCGCAGGACAGCGCCAGCATTTGGGTAGATCAAATCGGCGCGAACGGCCGGGGTTGGTACCGGATCGATATCGCGACCGGCGAGCAGCAATTGCTCGAAAAGCTGGAAGGGGTTGCCGGGCGGGCGCCTTCCGACTTTTCTCGCGACGGTCGCTTTTTTGTATTCACAGGCACCGACCCTAAAACGCAGGCCGATATTTGGGTCGCGCCCGTGCTGTCTGAAAAACCCGGGTCGGTAAAAATTGGTGAAGCAAACAAGCTGGTCGGAACCCAGGAAAAGGACAGTCAGGGCCAGATTTCGCCGGACGGAAAATGGCTGGCCTACTATTCGGATGAGTCCGGAGCGGGCCAGGTCTACGTGCGTCCATTCCCGTCGGGAGGCCAGGGCTGGAAAGTTTCCGCCAGCGGCCACAACGCGGAGCCGCGCTGGCGTGGGGACGGCAAGGAGCTTTTTTACGTCGCCAGATTCAGCCCCGAACTCCTGAATCTGATGTCCGTAGCGGTGGAGCCCGATGGGCACGGTGGATTACGCCCCACGGTCCCCCAGAAGCTTTTCCAGTTTCGGGCGACCAGCGCCGTTACCCAGGCGAACTCGTGGGTTTACAGCCCGGCTTCTGACGGAAAGCGATTCATCATGAATGTCCGGACCGGTTCTGACCAGGCCATGGCGAAAGTAATTCTGAACTGGCAGGCTGGTTTGAAGGAATGAGCCCGCAACAGCAACTCGGTCCTTATCGCCTGATCGAATGTATCGGCCGCGGCGGGATGGGTGAAGTGTGGAAGGCGCGCGATACTCGGCTGGACCGCGAAGTTGCCGTCAAGCTCTCCGCAGAACAATTCACCGATCGGTTTGAACGCGAAGCCAAAGCCATCGCCGCGCTCAATCATCCAAACATC
>JAICJH010000166.1 GCA_025928545.1 Bryobacteraceae bacterium
CGCACGACTCCCCCACGCTTATGCACTCCCCCACGATGGTCGGAGTGATTCTCGGCACTGCGGCTTACATGGCTCCGGAACAGGCGCGCGGAAAAGTCGTCGACAAGCGAGCCGACATCTGGGCCTTCGGCGTGGTGTTGCACGAAATGCTGACGGGCAAGCGCACGTTCGAAGGGGAAGACCTCACCGAAACACTGGCATCTGTTGTTAAGTCCGATCCGGATCTGACAATCGTTCCGCGCAATGTCCGCCGCCTTCTGCGCAAATGCCTTCAGAAAGATCCGAAGAAACGGCTGCGCGACATCGGCGATGCATGGGATTACCTCGACGATTCAAGCACCCCGGCAACCGCTCAGTTACCTTCGCGGCTCAGTATGTGGCGGTCTCGAATGGGGTGGGTTACGGCGGGCGTGTTCGCGCTTATCGCCGCCGGCGTTGCTATTCACGACTGGCGTCGAGCTGAGCCAGCAGGCGCCGGATCCACCGCGCACCTGACCATGGAGATCGCGCCCGCCGAAGCGTTCGGCAACCGGGAGTTCAACGCCGACCGTCCCAGCCACACAGCAATCGCGATCTCGCCCGATGGCAATACGGTGGTCTTCAGCGCCCATCAGGGGCCGGTGCTCCAGCTTTATCGGCGCAACCTCAACCAGACAGCGGTTACGCCAATTCCCGGCACCGAAGGCGCAATTCTGCCTTTCCTCTCTCCGGACGGAAAGTGGATCGCCTTCCTGTCCGATTCGAAACTGAAGAAAGTGCCCCTGGCTGGCGGGCCGGTGGCAACCATCGCCGATGCAAGAGGGGTCCGGGGAGTCGGCGCGAGTTGGGGAACGGCGGACAACATCGTGTTTGCTCCACGCGCAGGCGATTTAAAGCAGGTTCCCGCGGGAGGAGGGCCGCCGCAAACAGTCCTGAAGCCCGGGGCCAGTGAGATTTTTCTGACGCCCGGCTATCTGCCCGATGGGAAGACGATTCTGTTCACCGTGCGCAATTCCGCCGACTGGCAGGAAGCCAGGATTGTGGCGTTGCGGCCCGGCGAAACGAAACCGATCACTCTGATCAAAGGCGGAACCGATGCGCGCTACGTTCCGACCGGCCACCTGGTATACATGCAGAACGCCGTTTTGATGGCTGTGCCGTTTGACGCGGTGAAGCTGAAGCTCACTGGTGCTCCCGTAGCGATGCTGGATGGCGTCATGCAAGCCGTCAACGAACCGAATGGCAACGCCGAAACGGGAAGTGGCCAGTTCGCCATCTCGCCCTCGGGTAGCCTAGCTTACGCGTCCGGCGGGATCTACCCTCCGCGCCTGGAAACTTTGGTGTCCGTCGATCGCAAAGGCGCGCAAACAGAGATCAACGTCCCGAAAGGTAGCTACGTCGGCCCGCGCCTCTCACCTGATGGTCAGAAGATAGCCGTCTTCAAAGAACTTCCGGCCAGCCGGCAGTCTGACATCTGGGTGCTGGATGCGAGCCGCGGAACCACCACGCGCCTGACCTCGCAGGACGACGCTGACTGGCCAGTCTGGTCGGCGGACGGGAAGAGTATTTTTTTCGCGCACCGCGGCGCATCGGGCCTGTTTGAGGTTGCCGCCGACGGAAGTGGCGCCGTCGCAGTGCTGGCCAGCGGTCCGATTGCAGTTCCATCATCGATATCGCCCGATGGCAAGTTGCTGGCCTGGCTCCAGGGTCCCGACCGCCGCGAGATTGTAACGCGCGCGTCGTCGGGCGGCGGGGAGCCAAAAACATTTCTTTCCTCGCCCCAGTTCACCTACACGCACGCGGAATTCTCCCCCGATGGCCGCTGGATGGCATATTGTTCCAACGAATCGGGAACGGAAGAGGTCTACGTTCAGGCATTCCCCGGTCCCGGTGACCGGCACGTGATCTCGACTGGCGGCGGGTCTGGCCCGATGTGGTCCCGAAACGGGCGCGAGTTATTTTACTCCGGGCGCGCGCCGCGGGAGGGGGGCAAAACCAAATTCATGGCGGTGGATGTGACGCTGGGTGCGTCGTTCAAGTCGGGCGCGCCGCGGATCCTGTTCGAAGGTACATGGGCGAACTCGACGCCCTCGCGAAGCTACGACGTCATGCCGGACAGCCAGCATTTCATCATGCTGCAGCCGGAATCAATTCCCGATCAGAGAGTCACGAAGCTCGATGTGGTGCTGAACTGGTTCGACGAACTGCGCAAACGCGTGCCCGCAGCCAAAGCAAATTAGGATCGAAATGAGCCCCGCGCAACAACTCGGACCTTATCGGCTGATCGGATGTATCGGTCGCGGCGGGATGGGTGAAGTGTGGAAGGCGCGCGATACTCGGCTGGACCGCGAAGTTGCCGTCAAGCTCTCCGCAGAACAATTCACCGATCGGTTTGAACGCGAAGCCAAAGCCATCGCCGCGCTCAATCATCCAAACATC
>JAICJH010000140.1 GCA_025928545.1 Bryobacteraceae bacterium
CTTTCGTAGCCAAACTTACGGCGGGCCGATTTGCGATCGAAGTTCCAGTTGATCCGCACCCTGTTTCGATTCATTTGCCGATTCCATGCGCGAACCTCCCGTTTGAGCGTGTTCAGGTCCGGGATTCTCCTGTTGCCGAGGCATTGCCGCGCGAACATGCCGATCTCGAGTTCCGCCTGATTGAGCCAACTCCCGTGTTTCGGCGTGTAGTGGACCGTAAAGCAGTTCCAGACCTCGCTGGCAATCTCCGCGCCCAGGAGATCGATTAAGGACTTCTGGCGGTGACTGCTGAGGTTGTCCATTACCAGATGTACGGTCTCGGCCTGACCATAATGCAGGGCCAACTCGAACAGCACCCTTGCGAACTCGAATCCGGAGCGATCCGCAGTGGGGAAGGTGAAATGACGTCCTGCTTTGGGCTCTACGGCGCAGAAAACATTGGCTGTGCCGCGACGTTCATATTCGTTATCCCGTCGCGTTTCCCGTCCCGGCCGAGCGGGTGAGGGCTGTCGAACGTCCGCATGCAAGGTGACGGGTTTCTCGTCGAGGCAGACCACCGGTTGATTCGCATCATACGGCCGCTCATAGGTTTCCAGCACGTCCTCCATTTTGTCGATGTAGTCCTCATTGAGATCGGCCACGCACCACATTTTTTTCCCGCCACGGTTTGAGGTCGTGGTGCAGCAGCAGGACTCGGACGGTCTCTCTTCCCACATGCGGCACCAGTTTCCGTTTGACCGCTTCTTCGGCCACCAGCCGGACCGTCCAGCGGGCACGGCCCTCTGGTGGATCGGCGCAGACCATGGCGATAATGCGCTGCTTCTGACTGCTGTCGAGCACCTCCGCTGCTCCCGGACGTGGCTTCTCATAAAGAGCGCCATCCAGTCCCGCCGTCTGATAGCGGTGGCCGAGGCGGCGAATCGCCTGGGCAGTCAGTGGAATCGTCTTCGCAATCTGCGGAGCACTGACACCCTCGGCCAATTGCAACAACGCCAGTGCCCGCAGAACCACGCGGACTTGCTGGATTCCACTTTTGAGAAGGCTCAGCAACAGGCGCTGATCTTTTGCGGCAATAACGATCTTCAACGGAGGGCGGCCCATACCCCCAGTATGCGCCAAAACAATTCTGCATAAAATGGTTTTTTAGAACTGCTTCAGGCGGTCAAAGACCTAGGGCGTCGCGTTCAGACGGAAATCGTAAGTCTGCTCGGATTCGCCTCGTGTCGGTTTTAGCTCCGGCCGCCGGGTCTAATCCCACCGCCTTTTAGGCGGTCAGCTTTCAGCAGCTCGTTCCACGCCTTCGACAATGAGGGGGATGGCGGAATACAGGCATAGCGCGCACGCGGTCTTCGATCTGAAATACCACGTGATCTGGTGTACGAAGTATCGATACAAGATACTGCGCGGGCGGATTGCCGAGCGTGCGCGCGACCTGACTCGCCAGATCTGCGAGGCCCGAGATGTGGTCATCATTCGTGGCGCAGTCTCGCCGGACCACATACACCTGTTGTTATCGGCTCCGCCGATCTTGTCGCCCTCGAAGCTGGTGCAGTACGTGAAAGGGCGATCCAGTCGCCATCTGCAGGCCGAATTCCCGGAACTGAGGAAGCGGTACTGGGGACAGCACATGTGGGCGCGTGGATACTTTTGCGCGACGGTGGGCGCGGTGGACGAAGCAACGATCAAAGCCTACATCGAAAGTCAAAAGTGGGACGAAGACGATCAGGGCTTCAAGATCACCGCGCCCGCCGAGCCTTGAGCCGGCTCTGAGCCGGGCGCCTTCAGACGGCTTCAGCCGTACCCGCCCGACTTTCAGTCGTCACGGATTCTACCGGCTTTCAGCCGGTAGTCGTTTAACGGTGGGCGCATCCGGGCCAGCAACAGGGCCGTCGCTTTGCATCCTCGAGGCTTGAACAGGCCCACTCAATTCGGCGGCTCCTGGTGCATTTCTCACTCTCGAAGAACCAGCTGGCGGCGAACTCGAGTAGATCCAGTTTCTTCTCGGGAACGTGTCAATTCAAACGACTGAGCGATACCCTGGCTGCAAACAGCGCATCCGATCCCCCCGTGAACGACGGGATCGCATCGAACCGGAGCGCTGAACTCTTTGGAGTCCAGTCCGGATTGCCGAGGATACACCCGTACTCCAGTTATAACGCTGGGAACTTTACGCAAGTCGATGAGGAGCCAGACACACCAGTTTTACCGAAAACGCGCTTGTCTCGTTGGGCGCCGGACCCCGCGTCGAGGTCCAGAGCCGGACACGAGAGAACACTTACAAGTGAGCCTTGCTACGACCACGCGCCCGTAAAGCTACCCCCAAAATACTCACGAATTCTCATATATGCCGGAAAAAGTTTTGGACATCTGAGACCTCAACCCAATCGGCTTTGCTGTCTTCTCCGGCGGAACGCCGCCACTCCAGCCAGACCAACACTGAGGTACGCCAGCGTCGCTGGTTCGGGCGCCGCAGTTAGTCCGAGAGCGGTGATTTGCCCGCTGCCGAAGGTTTCGAGCGTCCCGGCAAAATTGGGCGCGGGATTGCCGGAAGACGCAATCGCAATGGTCGTGGGTGATGCGAAGCCGGTCGCTCCACTGAAGACACCCGTGCCGCCCAGAATGGTCATAGTTTCAGAAACCCCAGCCACGTGAAAGTCTGTGCCTGTGAATGTGTCGGCTCCCCCGTTGAACGAGGCCGTGAAATTGAGCGATACCGTGGACAGCGTCAAATCACCTGAAGGTAAGATCGCGAAGGTAGCTGTTCCTGTCTCCGAGTAAATCGCATTGCCAAACGGCGTATAGAACCCGGATCCACTGTTCGAGGCGGGAACAGTGAGTGTCGTCGGACTGGGGACGTCACCCAGGAAAACGTCATAGGTGACGTCAAAGGTGAACGGTATCGTACCAGCCTGCGCGTTCGTGCAGGAAGCCGAGGCGAGCAAAGCGGCTGCGATTGCGAGCGTCGCGCCACGGAATTGCTTTGGAGAGAGTTGATTCGGAGTCATGGTCGTCCTGGCATGAATAAGGAATCGCGGGGTTTGAGGTTACAGCATCTGAGACGAAAAGCTTAAAATAATCCACGACGCTGGTCCAATGTCAAACTGTCCCCGCTGCGGAGAGGAACCGGGTTCCGATGATGCCGCGGGACTCTGCCCGCAGTGTCTGCTGGAAGGCGCCTTTGATACTTCGGTTTATGCGGAAGAACCTGGCGCCGCGTCCACCGTTACAGGTATATCGCCAACTCTTGATGACGACTTCGGCCGTTACCTGATCCTTCGCCCTATAGGCGAAGGCGGTATGGGCGCCGTGTACCTGGCCGAACAACTCGAACCCATTCGCCGCCGCGTGGCCCTTAAGGTAGTGAAACTCGGAATGGACACCGTCCAGGTACTCGCCCGGTTCGCCAACGAACGCCAGGCGCTGGCGATGATGGACCACCCGAATATTGCACGGATCTTCGACGCCGGATCCACACGCAAGGGCCGGCCGTACTTCGTAATGGAGTACATCGAGGGCGCCCCCATCACGCAGTACTGCGACGCCAACCAGATGACGATCCGGCGCCGCCTGGAGCTTTTCCTCGCCGTCTGCCGGGGCGTTCAGCACGCTCATCAAAAGGGAGTCATTCACCGCGACCTGAAGCCCTCGAATGTGCTGGTGATGGAGCAGGATGGCGCCGCGGTTCCCAAAGTGATCGATTTCGGCATTGCCAAAGCTACCAATCAATGGAAAGTAGAGAACACACTGCTAACCCAATTCGGTGAAATGGTGGGCACGCCGGAGTACGCCAGTCCTGAGCAGGCCGAGGTCATGACAGGAGAGGTGGATGAAAGCTCCGACGTTTATTCGCTTGGCGTGCTTCTGTATGAGTTGTTGAGCGGCGCCGTTCCTTTCGACACAACCAGATTGCGCCGGGCGGGTCTGGTCGAAATGCTCCGCATCATTCGTGAAGAGGAAGCGCCTCCGCTTTCGCGCAGACTGGCTGCAATGGGCTCAGCCGCGGCCGGGATCGCAGTGAATCGAAATACTGACCCGGCCTCTCTGCACCACCTCCTGGATGGCGACCTGAACCGGATCACGTTGAAGGCTCTCGAGAAGGCGCCGGAACGCCGGTACGCTTCGGTGGTGGAACTGGCAGCGGATCTTCAGAGGCATCTCGAGCACCGGC
>JAICJH010000034.1 GCA_025928545.1 Bryobacteraceae bacterium
GCCGGATGCCACTGTTCCTCACCAATCGGAATATTGTGTTCGGGTACCAGCAGCGGTATCAGGGAGTCCTTGCTGCCGCAGCCGGTAGCTGCCGCGCCCGCAGTGCTGACTCCCACGATTTTGAAAAAATTGCGGCGGTCCATCGCTCAGGCCACCTGCCCCTGGGTTAGTAATGACATGTGGCGCAATCCTGCGAGGCCCCTTTCTGCCGATGGCACGCCAGGCAGGTACCCATATTGTGGTTCACGAGCTTTTGCGCCGTATCCACCTGCGTCATGTCTCCATGACAGGTAGCGCAATCCACTTTCGCCCGGATATGCGGCGCGTGGTTGAATTTCACGAATGCATGCGGCTCGAAGCCGTAAACGCGAACCCACGGGATTTCCCGCCCCTTTGCCGCATACTCCGTCGCCATCTTCTTAATCTCGGGCTTGTCGGTCGCAATCTTCGCGTGGCAAAGCATACACTTAGCGACCGAAGGAATTGTGGCTGCGGGACCAATATCTGCCATGCTGTGGCAGTCGAGGCACTGCATCCCGATTGCGATGTGCTTCTTATGCGTATAAGCGATGGGTTGATCTACCGCCGCGGCCATCCACCCAGCCAGCAGCGCCACCAATACGCAAATCCGCAGTACCTGCGTAGTCATAACGCGGGGCCGCGGGAGGCAACCACGAAACAATCGTCTGCGCACACTTGGATCAGACACGAGAATTGGACACGGCGAAATCTACTACGATTCCCAGGATTGGACCAACACCTAGGATACAGGGCAACTCATGACAATAGCGAGACTGGACGAGAATGTCAAACAAGTATCGGATGAACCACCGCTTACGCGCTGCTTTTGTCCCCGCCCAGCCTGATATATCAGCCTTCCTGGTCCTCGGCACCCTGATAACGTCATAATGGCTAAGGTCCAATGAAAACCCCCGGCAAGACGCCAACCGTCGGAGCACAGGCGATCGGATGATCCGCCATCTGAAACTGGCTGCGGCAATATTGCTCCTCGCCGCCGCAATCTTCTCCGTCTGGAAAACCAGCGACATTCTTTCCAACCGGCGCATCCTCCGCACCGAACTCGCCGAGATCAGCCATGTGCGCTATGGCGTCCTGAACGCCGAACAATGGGTCGAAAAAGTCGTACCCATCCTCAACGCGCAGATTGACGCGCTCGATCTCACCGCATCGAACCGCGCCAGCCTCAAGCCGACCGTTGTCACAGCCCTCAATAATCTGCTCGCCCAGGTTTCAAAACAACTGGCGCCCAAACCCGCTCCGGGCGCAGGACCCGCCAATTTTCTGGCTCAGGCACAGACCATGATGATCAACAACATGCTCGCCGGGCTAAAGCCGCACGTGCCGGAGTATGCCGATATGGTGCTGAAGGAACTCGGCAAGCCGGAGAACAAACAGGCAATCCGCGAATACCTGCGCAGTGTGATGACCGACGGCGCGAAAGGCACTTTCGGCAATCCGGACATGCGCTGGTACAACTCGATTCTGAAGCAGCATAGTTGTGCCGATGGAGTCGCCTGCCAGAAAGAGTTGGCACGTTTGATTGCAGACCGCGATTCCACCGTGCAGTTCCACTACATTCTGGTCTTGCTGGCCACCGCCGCTGCCTTCCTCCTGCTCGGAACCGGCCGCACGGCGATGACCGTACAATTGCTGTTCTGTATCGCGCTGCTGGTTGGCGGAGTTTTCAATCCCATGCTGGAAGTGGAAGCGAAGATCTCCAGGATCTCGCTCACTTTCTTCAGCCAGCCGATTTCGTTCCCCGAGCAGGTGCTCTATTATCAGAGCAAAAGTGTGCTGGAAGTTTTCCAGACCCTGATCACGATGGGCCAACCCGAAATGATGCTGGTTGCTGTGCTTTTGCTGATGTTCAGCGTCGTGTTCCCCATCCTAAAAGTGATTGCGACCGGCCTCTGCCTGCACGATCCGGCCCTGGCCCAGAGAAACCGCCTCGCGAAATTCTTTGCGCTGGAATCTTCCAAATGGTCCATGGCGGACGTCATGGCGCTTTCGATTTTCATGTCCTTCGTGGCCTTCAATGGCTTAATCGGAAACGCGATGAGCGGCTTAAAAGGCGCCGGAGCGGAACTGGTGATCCCCACCGACAGTTCGAGAGTTCTGCCTGGCTTTTATCTGTTTATCGGTTTTTGCCTGGCCAGTTTATGGCTGGCGAAAAAGCTCGAACGCAGCCTCCGGCCCGAATAGCCCGGCTTGCATTCCGCATACTTTCCAGATAACAATATCCTCACAGGAGACCTACCTTATGTTCGTGGTTCGTAACAGATTTACCGCAAAACCGGGCTGTGCGGGGAAACTCGCGACTCAATTGAAATCCGCAGCCGCAGCCTTCGCTCTGCCGAATGCACGCATCCTCACAGACGTCATCGGCGAGTTCAATCAGGTTGTGATGGAATTCACTGCCGAGAGCATTTCCGAAATCGAAAAGCGAATGCAGGAAACCATGACCAGCGACACTTATCGCGAGAAAATGGCCGGATACACGGAACTCTGGATCACAGGTAGCAGAGAAATCCTGAAAGTCACGTAGCGCGGATTAACAATCCGGATTTTATCGGCGTGAATCGGCGTGAATCGGCGGCCATTACCGCGAATTTACTTCCCGCCGATTTCCAGCAGCTCGATTTCGAAAACCAGTGTTGCGCCGCCCGGAATTAAAGGAGGCCGTCCCTGGTCGCCGTACGCCAGATCGGACGAGCATATCAGCCGCGACTTGCCGCCGATTTTCATCAGTTGCACGCCTTCCGTCCAGCCAGGGATCACGCCGCTCAGCGGGAATTGCGCCGGTTCATTGCGTTTGTACGAACTATCGAACTCAGTGCCATCGATCAATGTGCCGCGGTAGTGAACCTTAACCGTATCCGCCGCCGTGGGCGACGCGCCGGTGCCTGCCGTGAGCTCCTTATAAACAAGGCCGGACGCAGTCTTGATCGTGCCCGGTTCCTTGAGCGCCTTATCCACAAAAACGGCTGCGGCATCCTTCTCCCGCTTCAGCAGCATGGGGGCGCGCGCCTCGCCCAGGCTCTGTATCTTCGGACCCCACACCTCAAGGTCGACCGCGGGTTTGCCTGCCCCGGCATCGGTCAGCGCGCGATTGATCAGCTCGAGTTCCGCCGGAGCTAACGAAAACGGGCGGAGCGAACGCGCCATGCTGAGGCCGATCGCGTATATTGTTTTTTCTTCGTCGGTCATATCTTTTGGAGGTGCGGCTTTGATTGCTGGTTTAACTACTGGTTTAATTGCCGGACTGGCAGTGGCATGTGCAGCGGGTCTGGCCCCGGAGGCTCCCGCGGAAGTCGGACGGCCGGTTGCCGCGCGCGCCGTCGGTTTAGGAGTGGGTGCCTGAGCCCCGGCAACCGTAACGAATATGGGCAGAACCACCGCCGGGAGAAAAACGTGATAGACCCGCATAATCTTTCTAGGCTAACAGGCCCAAGTCTTATCGGCGTGAATCGGCGTGAATCGGCGGCCATTCACCGTCGTTCATCCTCTAATGCACGCTACGAGTCTTCCCGTTCAGATAGTCCATCAGCAGATACTGCCCCAGCGTATGCGGCGTAGTGAAATAAGCCTTCCCACGGCAAAGCTCGGTCACTTTGCGGACAAATTCAATCAGTCCATAATCGCTCGCCAGCATAAACGTATTGATCAAAATCCCGCGCCGCGCGCACCGATTCACTTCTTCCAGCGTCTTGCTGATCACCAGTGGATCCAGCCCAAACGCATTGCGGTAAATCCGACCATCCTCCAGTGTGAGCGCCGACGGCTTCCCATCGGTGATCATCACAATCTGCTTCATGTCCTTGCGTTCCCGCTCCAGAAGCCGCTGCGCAAGAATCAAACCGTCCCGCGTATTCGTGTAAAAAGGACCAACCTGCACCCGCGCCAGCTGGCTGATATCCATCTCCTCGGCGGAATCGTGAAACAGCACGCAGCGCAGACTATCGCCGGGATATTGCGTCCGGATGAGATGCGCCAGCGCCATCGCCACCCGCTTGGCCGGCGTGAACCTGTCCTCTCCATAGAGAATCATACTGTGACTGCAATCCAGCATCAGCACCGTGGCGCAGGAACTCTGGTATTCCGATTGATGGACGTGCAGATCGGAATACTCCAGCCCGAGTGGCACATGCAGACCTTCACGCCCGATCGCTGAGAACAGAGTCGCATTCACATCCAGATTGAGAGTGTCCCCGAACTCATATTGCCGCGAAGAACCGGACGCGTCGATTCCAGTCGCCAGATCGCGCGTGTCATGCCGCCCGAAACTCGATTTGCCCAGCGAGCCGAGCAGATCCTTCAGCGCCTTGTAGCCCAGAAAATCGAGTGATTTATCGGTCACTTCGAAGCGCGTTTGCCCTTCCCCGCCGCCCTCGCCCTGCCCGGCAGGCGCCTCCGTCCCGCCCTCAAGCGAGATGTGGCCTTCTTCCATCAGCATGCGAACGAGTTTGTCCAGCAACTCGTCGAGATCTTCAGGACTCATCGCCGCCAGCCGCTCCAGCATCTCGGCGCGGCTGTCTTCCGGGAATAATTCGCCGCTTTCCAGAACTTCGCGGATAGCCTGCTTCAGAGCGTCGAGAGTATTGTCATTCCAATTGGAATAGGGAGAATAGGGCGAGTCGAAGCCGCTGTTCAAAAAGAAATCCGACAGTGCCTGCATCAGGTCCTTCGCATCGATGCCGAGATCGCCTGCGACGTATTTCGAAAAGCGGACCCATTTCATGACAGTGCCTTAATTAAACTGACGCCGCTGCCGCGCCTTGGGGGATTCCTCGGGCTCCGGTGCGGGCCGCTTGACTTCCGTGGCGGCAAACCCCTGCTCGGCAGTGCGGCCGATACGCCGCAGCGCATGCAACCCTTCCAGAATAAATTCGCCTGCCGAAGCGCGCACTGCATCCGGCTCGTTCGCCGTCAGCCCCACCGCGCGCGTCTTTTCCATCAGCCCCTGAATCGAATTCAGTTGTTGTGTCATGCCCGTCGAGTCGGCATCCTCGGCCAGTTTGAGCGAGCCCCCCAGTTCGAACCACTGCACCACTGGCTGCATGTTAATGCCCTCGAAATAGCGGTTGAAGACTTTCGCCACCGCCGCGCGGATCAGTTCGCGGGCAACGGAATCGGCGCCCTTCAATTCACCTTCGTACTCCAGTTCGATCTTGCCGGTGATAGCCGGCAGGGCGGCATAAATATCGAGCACGCGCGGTACAGCCAGATCCTCTCCGTTCGCCAGCGTGCGCCGCTCGGCATTGGAAACAACGTTCTCGGTGACCGAGATGGGGAGGCGCTGCGAAACGCCGGAACGTTTATCCACGCGCTTGTCGTCGCGCGCCGCGAACGCAACCTGCTCGATGATCTCGGCGATGTAAACGGGCAGGCGGACAGCCGGTCCCGTCGTCTCTTCGGTTTCGCGAGCCAGCCACGCCTCGCTTCCTGTGATGGCGATGCCATGTTCCAGCGTGGCCGGATAGTGCGTGCGGATCTCGCTGCCAATGCGGTCCTTGAGCGGCGTGATGATCTTGCCGCGCGCCGTGTAATCTTCCGGGTTCGCGGTGAACACCAGCAGCAGGTCGAGCGGCAGCCGAACCGGATAGCCCTTAATCTGGATATCGCCTTCCTGCATGATGTTGAACAGGCTGACCTGAATGCGCGGCGCAAGATCCGGCAGTTCGTTGATCGCGAAGATGCCGCGATGAGCGCGCGGCAGGAGCCCGTAATGCACCGTCAGTTCGCTCGAAATATTATGCCCGCCGCGCGCCGCCTTGATCGGATCGATATCGCCGATCATGTCGGCAATCGTGACATCCGGCGTCGCCAGCTTTTCAATGTAGCGTTGCTCGGGAGAGAGCCATGCGATCGGCGTATCGTCTCCTTTTGCGGCAATCAGTTCTCGGCATGCCGGACAAAGAGGAGCGTACGGATTATCCCGGATCTCGCAACCCGCCACGTAAGGCAGCCACGGATCGAGCAACGTGGTCAGTTGGCGAACCAGGCGCGTCTTCGCCTGACCGCGCAGTCCAAGCAGGATGAAATTGTGGCGCGAAAGCAGAGCATTGACCACCTGCGGCACCACGGTGTCGTCAAAGCCCACGATTCCAGGGAACAGAGGTTCACCGGATTTCAGTTTGCGAATGAGATTGGCGCGTAGTTCGTCCTTAACCGTACGCTTCGCGAACAAGCTCTCTGAATACTCTCCAACGCGCAATTCACCAAGGGTACGAGGTAGAGAAGACATGCGGACTTGTCCCGATCTTACCAGCTTCAGTTCTTTTCGGCGTAATCCGGAAAAGTCGTTCCGAGCCGCGCGCTCAATCCAGCAGTTATAACAAATTTGCGCCGGAAAATATACAGCTCGACCTTCAGGAAAACGTCACCGGATTCGCTGATACAGAACATCTGTCCGCTTCTCGAAAACTCATCCGGAATCGCCTTCATCCCACTCCAGAACAGCCTTCATCCACCGGCGCGCCACTGGAGTAATATCTAATGGAGGAAATTGAGCAATGACAAGTCTCTCCCGACGAAGAATCGTGCAACTGGCAATGGTGCCCGCCGCTTTGGCTGGCGCACAGGCAGATGACCTGCGCCCGACCGTGTCCAGGGTTTATCCCGGTGATGACGGCAAACTCGTGTACGTACCGGACGAACAGGGCAATACGATCCACGATTCCTCTCACGCCGGTTACGGAGGCGGCGGAGTAGCGATCCCCACTGTTCCGGTCAAGGAAACGATTTGGCCGGTCCTCGGCGACAACACAGCGAACATTCAGGCGGCAATCGACAAGGTTTCCGCGCTGCCGCTTAATAAGAGTGGCTTCCGCGGTACCGTGCTCCTGCGCGCCGGTTATTACAAGATGGCGGCCGGTGTGACCATCAAAGCCAGCGGCGTGGTGCTGCGCGGAGAAGGCCTGAGCGATATCGGAACCATCCTGGTCGGCATGCTGCCAACCCAGACGCCGGCGGCGGCTGGCGGACCGGGCGGACCGGGCGGGCCGGCGGGAGGACGTGGCGGAGCACTGGGAGCATCGGGAGGGCCTGGAGCACCGGGAGCGTTCGGAGCATCCGGAGGCGGACGCGGCGGAGCACTGGGAGCCTCCGGAGCAGCGGGTGGACGCGGTGGAGCACTGGGAGCGTCCGGAGCACCGGGGGGACGCGGCGGCGGGCGCGGCGGCGGCGGTGGCGGTTTCGGTGGAGCGCGCACACTGATTAATGTCGGAGGGGCCACCGGTTGGACCACCCTCGATGACACGAAACAGCTTGTTACGGCCGACTACGTCCCAGTTGGTACGCGCCAGATCCCGGTAGCGTCCGCCCTGAACTTCAAGGTCGGCGACACCGTCATCGTCCGGCGAATCGGCAACCAGGACTGGGTCGATGAGATGGGGATGAACGGGAAACAATACCCGCAGGATCGCTGGAACGCGCCGTTCAATATTAACTGGGACCGCATCGTCACCGGTATCCAGGGAAACACCATCACCGTCGATGCGCCCATTACCTGCGCTATCGAGAAGAAGTGGGGCGGCGGCGAAGTAGTGAAATACGAAGAGTCCGGCCGCATCGAACATGTCGGCATCGAAAACCTGCGCGGCATGTCGGAGTACAACCCGGCGGTTCGTCAGAAGGCCTACGGCAATATGGACCGGCCGAATTATGCCGGGGAGGAGTATTATTCCGACGAGAACCACTGGAATAATCTGATCTCCTTCAACAATATGAAAAACGGGTGGGTGCGGAACTGCACCGCGCTTCACTTCGTGACCAGCATGGTCGACATCCGGCAAATCACAAAGTGGATCACCGTGCAGGACTGCATCTCGCGCGAACCAATCTCCGTTCGCGCCGGCGGCCGGCGGTTCATCTTCGCCCTGCGCGGCCAGCTCAATCTGGTGCAGCGTTGCCAGTCCGATAAGGGACGCCACTCGTTCATGATGGGACAGCCGAGCGGGAGCGGCAACGTGTTTCTCGATTGCACCGCGACCAACCCCTACTCGTCGAGCGAACCCCATGAGCAGTGGGCGAACGGCGGCGTTTACGATAACGTCCACGCCCCGTTGACTGCCCGTTTCTGGAAGGACATCAACATCGGCTGGGCAGGCGCGAATACCGTCTTTTGGAATTGCGAAGGATACTTCTTCGTCCAGAAGCCCCCCACGGCGCAGAACTACTCCTTCGGCCACATCGGCGTGGACGCCGTTGTGTTCAACATTCCTCTGCAGGACCCGGCCAAGGAAGGCGGGTACATCGAGTCGCTGGACAGTCACGTGACCCCGCGCAGCCTCTACCTGACGCAACTGCGCGAGCGCCTGGGGGAAGCGGCCGTTCGAAACGTCGCCACTTCGAAACAGCTCGCCTGAACCCGCGCCGACGGGCGGCGGCGAATAGGGTGCGCTATCTCCCCGCGAAACCTTCGGTGAGTTCGATGCGCGTGCCCGCCGGGTCGACCACGAAAGCCCATTTCAGGCCCACCTGCGGCGCGTCCTGAAACGGCGACTCCAGCTGCCCGCCATCCGCCTCGAACTGCTTACAAAACGCCTCCAGATTTTTCACTTCAAACCCGATGTGATCGAGCGAGCGGCCCTTAGTAGGCGCTTGCGCAGCGCTCGTCTTATCCACGTCTACTTCTCCACCGGGGATAAAGGCGGCCGGAAACTGCCGCGAGTACCGGCGCGGGCGCCGAGAGTCTTCACGTACCACGCCTGAAGTCTTGCGGGATCGGGCGTCGCCAGGTGAATGTCATGCATCACCACAGCGGCAGGAAGCGCGGCATCTTCCGTGAGCTCGACAAACACATTTTCAGGAAACCTCGCGAGGATCCGTCTGGCGTTTCCGTTTACCGGTGAGTTCTCAATGTGGAGCGCGTCCAGCTTCGCCTTTACCGCGGCGAGATCCCTGACCGCAAAACCCAGGCGATTGACCGTGGAGCCTTCCGAGCCCTGGGTGGGTGCGATCCGCGCTTTGCCGACCACCACGAACACGCCCGGCAGGCGAAGCAGATCGAGACTTCCCACGTGTGTCAACTCGGCTCCCAGGGCGCCCATCCAAACATTTTTCTGAGCCTCAGGGTCGGCTACCAGCAGGTGGATGTGCCCCATGGAAACCCCGCTCTGGTTGGGAGCAGAGAGTTGCGCGAACAGTGCGCTGGCAGATAGTGCAAACACGAGGAGCCGAATCATGACCGATAGCCTAACAAATCTCAGCTGAAACTTGCGTGCTCAAGATCAGTTTCGAGCCTGAAGCAGCGCGACCGTAGCTTCAGTCAGGGAAGAACCACGTCGACAAAACCATCTGAAGCGATCCCCTTGAGATCGCCCAGTTCGGTAAGGGGCAAGCCTTCGAAGACGGCGGACGCTTGGTCCTGTCTTGCCGGCCAAAGAACCTTCATTCCATCAACCGGTCCTTCAATGTCCTCCATAATGTTTTCCATTAGGGAAACCGCAGCGGAATACGGCACGATGCCTTTCTGCAAAGTGCTGGCAGCTTTTCCCCAGGCCAGCATTAAATATTCGCACCTCGGAAATACCTGTGGGAGCGGAATACGTCGAGATTTGAACCGCCGACGTTCGACCGTTGCGGACCACAAGACAACAGGAGTGATTTGCTGCTGGTCAGCCGTCATCAGCATGATTGAGGGGACAAAGACGTCCTCCCCCAGTCGGGCCTGAAGTGCTCGGCGCCCGTACGAATACCGCCACCAATAGAGCGACTGCTGGCTCGACAAAAAGGGTTTCCTGATCGGGTTATCGCCTTGGGACATTGCTTGGGTTGCACGCCGGTTATGTTCGATCCAGGCGTCGATTAGCGTCTCTGAAGGTGTGCCTGGGGGATAGACGCGATCCTCCTGGGAATCATACAGCAACACACCCGCAGAGTTGGCGATTTCTGAAATCATCGGCATCAACTCCAGAGCGAAGAAGTGAGGTCGCAGAAAGTTGATTGAGACTGAGACGCCGAGATCAGCGCAGCAATCCGGCAATACGGGAGGTTCGTAACCTTCAATTTCGGTTCCGGCCAGAACATCGAACAGGCAGTACACCCCAGTATCCGGGTTGGTGTATGCGAATTGGATTAGGCTGCCGTCGTTCGAACGGGATTCCGTCACGTGGTCCAGAGCCCCGATGCATTGATGGAGACGAGAACGATTAAACTGAGCCGCCGGAGGTGAACAGAAATATAGATCAAAGCTCATTCCCCGATTGTTCCGCCCCTGTCACCTGCACGCAACTGGGATATAGGGCCCTCAGCATCCGTTTGCATCCCGCCATCGCGGATTCCGCAGGCACGCAAAAACCCGGTGACAAGAAAGTGTCGCCTCTATTTGCCGCGTAATCAGCACATTACAAAAAATCTGCCTTTTTGCCCCCACCTTCGTCTGCTAAAACCGAACCATAGGATGCAAAACATCGAGAAAAACGCCAGCAACAAGGGCAACAGAGACAACAAGGACGAACCAAAATGCCGATATCCGAAAAACAACTAGCCGCAAACCGAGCCAACGCCCAAAAAGGCACAGGCCCCACCACCCCCGACGGCAAAGGCAAATCCTGCCAGAACGCCCGACGTCACGGCGTCACCGCTCAGGTCACCGTCATGACCGAAGAAGGCCGCATCCAGCACGACGCCTTCTGCTCGAAAATGATGGCCGATCTCCAACCCGTCGGCTCCATCGAAGAATTCCTCGCCAGTTCCGTAGCCGAAGACGCCTGGCGTCTCAACTACGCGCGTGCCCAGTCCAACAACATCATCTCCCTCGGCCACTTCGATGGCACCGGCGATAACTACGACGCCCAGCATCCCGAAATTAACGACGCCATCACCGAGGCCCAGACGGTCCGCGACAACGCGAAAACCCTGGAACTCCTCTCCCTCTACGAGCAGCGCATCCACCGCTCCTTCCAGAAGCATTTCGACCAGCTCCAGAAGCTCCAAACCGAGCGCAAAGCCGAACGCGCGAAGAAACTCGAAGAAGCCCGCCTCCTCAGTATTCTCGCCAAAGAAAGGAACTTACCGTACGATCCCGCCAAAGATGGATTCGTTTTTTCGAATGAGGAAATCGACTCTTACATCGACTTCTACCACCGCCTGAAGCGCTATGGAGTCGGCCCCTCGCCGCTCGAATTGCACAAAAAAGCGTCGTCCAACCCGGCGCTGCAGCAGGCAGCCTGACCAACATGCCCTCAACTCTCTCAATCCGGGTAAGACGGCGCGCATCGGCGGCCATTCTCCGCTCGCCTTGTACAATGAGAACTTCCCGCCCCTGTCTGGCGCGCTCTGAACCCGGTCGATCCGAACACTGGAGATCTGAAATATGAGTGCAACTTTTCGATACGCTGAATCGGGTGTCGCCGAAAAACACGTCCTGACGCTGGAGGAGCTTGGCAAGCTCACCAAAGAAGGTGGCAAGCCGGCTGAGACGCTGATGAACGTTGTCGCGTTGATTGCCGGCCGCTTCGAAACCGAAGTCTGTTCCGCCTACCTGCTGGAGCCCGACCGCGCCAATCTTGTCCTCGCCGCCACTGTCGGCCTGCGCCCCGAATGCATCGGCACGCTCCGCCTCGGTTTGCATGAAGGCCTCGCCGGTCTCGTTGCCGAAGGTGTCCGCCCGGTTGCCGTGTCTCAGGTGAGTGTGCATCCGCGCTTTAAGTTTTTTCGGGAAGCGGGAGAGGAGGCGTATCAATCCTTTCTTGGCGTGCCGGTCGTCGATCGCGGCGTCCTCCAGGGTGTTCTGATCGTGCAGACGATCGAAGCCCGCGTTTTTCAGAACGACGAAATCCGCATTTTGATGGAAGCCGCCACCGAAGTGGCGCACGTCATCAGCGAAGCCCGCATGCTGGCTGGTTTCATCGCGCCAACCCAGGAACGCCTCTGGGCTCTCGCCCGCAATCTGGGCTGGAGCTGGGATCACGAAATTACCAGCATCTTCCGCCAATTGGATCCGGTGCGCTTCCGCGCCCTCAACCACAATCCGATTTCTCTGCTGCTGGAAATGCCCCTTTCAACAATTGAACAGCGCGCCGGCGAACTCATGCTGCACAGCCGCATTAATGATGCCTGGCGTCGCCAGCAGAAATATCTGGAATCGGATCGTACCTGGGGCGCCACTCACGCCGGAGTGCTGCGGCCGCGCCCGGTCGCATATTTTTCGGCTGAATTCGGCATCCACGAATCGGTGCCCATCTATTCCGGCGGCCTCGGCGTGCTTGCCGGCGATCACATCAAGAGCGCGTCTGACCTCGATATCCCGCTTGTCGGTATCGGCCTCTTCTATGGTCACGGCTATTTCCGGCAGCGCCTCGATCCCGGCGGCTGGCAGCAGGAAGACTATCTGCCAACCGATGTCGCCGCGCTGCCCATGGAGTTGGCGATCGGCGCCAACGGCGTGCCCGTTGAGATCCAGGTCGATACCCGCCGAGGCCCCATCAAGGCAAAGGTCTGGCGGATGAAAGTCGGCCGCATCGATCTTCTTCTGCTCGATTCCGACGTCGAAGGCAATCTCCCCGAAGACCGCCAGTTAACCTCCCAGCTTTATGGTGGCGATGGCCGCACCCGCATCCGCCAGGAGTTGCTGCTCGGTGTGGGCGGAGTTCGCGCCCTGAGCGCCATGGGGATTACGCCCGGCGTTTATCACATGAACGAAGGCCACAGCGGCTTTGCGGTACTCGAAGCCATCCGGACGCGCATGGTCGATGAGGGCATCGGCTTCTATCAGGCGGCGCCCGTCGTCGCCCGCGAAGTTGTCTTCACCACCCATACGCCGGTGCCTGCCGGTCATGATCGTTTCGGCGCGGATTTGATCGACGAACACCTTGGCCCTCTCCGCGAAAGTCTCGGTATCTCGCATGAGGCGCTCATGGAATTAGGCGCCGAACATCGCGGACATCATCATGAATTCTGCATGACCGTGCTGGGGCTCAAGCTCTCTCGCCGGGTGAACGCCGTGTCTTCCCTTCACGGCGAAGTTTCGCGCGCCATGTGGACGGGCCTTTATCCCGGCGTCGCCGAAGACAACGTGCCGATCGGTCACATCACCAATGGCGTCCACGTGCCCTCCTGGCTCGCTCCGCAGATGTTCCGCCTTTACGATCGCCATCTGGGCGCCAACTGGCATCGTCAATCCGGTGAGCCAGGCATCTGGGAAGGCATCGAAAACATCGATGACGCGGAGCTTTGGGAAATGCACCAGAGCCTCAAAGCCCGCATGCTCGATTTCATTCGCCGCCGCGCCGTGCAGCAGGCCGGGTCGCGTCACGAATCGGTTTCGACTCTCAGCCGCCTCGGCCGGGTGCTCAGTCCCGATGCGCTGACAATCGGTTTCGCGCGCCGCTTCGCCACTTACAAGCGAGCCAACCTGATTCTTGCGGACATCGAACGTCTCGGCGCCATGGTGAACGATCCCAAACGGCCCGTCCAGTTTGTCTTCGCCGGCAAAGCCCATCCTCGTGATGAACCCGGCAAGCGCGTCCTCCAGGAAATCGCCCGTCTCATGCGCGATTCGCAGTTCGCCGAGCACTTTGTTTTTGTGGAAGACTACGATATCAATGTCGGTCGCCATCTCGTGCAGGGCGTCGACGTGTGGCTGAACAATCCCCGCCGCCCGCTGGAGGCTTCCGGCACGAGCGGACAAAAGGTGGTTCTGAATGGCGGCCTGAACCTGTCGGTCCTCGATGGCTGGTGGGCCGAAGCCTACGACGGCCTGAACGGTTTCGCGATTGGCACCGGCCGCACCCATTCCAATATGGATGTCCACGACAGGCGCGATGGCGAAGATCTCTATCGCGTGCTCCGCGATGAGGTGATTCCGCTCTACTACGAGCGCGACCGCGATGGCCTGCCCCACGGCTGGATCAAGCGGATGAAGCGGACCATCCGCACTCTCGGCTGGCGTTTCAATGCCGACCGGATGGTGATGGACTACACTTTGAAATGTTACGTACCCGCGGCAGGCGGTACGTCCAGCGATATGAGCCGCAGCCGCTAAGTAGTTCTGGAGAAATGGTGACTTCCAGACCCATCGGCCTCCCCGTCCTTGTATACATCTTTGCCGGGATCCTGCACGCCCAGACTCCGGCGCCCACCGATCCTCTCGGCCGTGGCACTCCGCAGTCGATGGTCCTGCAGTTCCTCGAAGCGTGTCACTCCCGGGATTATTCGAAGGCCCAGCACTTTCTCGACATGCGCAACATGTCGTCGACAGATCGATCGAAATACGGCACGCAGCTCGCCGTACAACTCGAAGATCTCCTGGATGATACGAACTTCGAAGTCGCCACGATGAGCCGCGACCCCGAAGGCGATCAGTTCGATAACCTGCCGCCCAATATCGAGCACCTCGCGACCTTCAAGGTCAACGGGCAAAACGTGGAACTGCAACTCGAACGGCAGGAAATCAACCCCGCTTTGCGCGTGTGGATGGTAACGCCTGCCAGTGTCGCGCTGATTTCAACCGCCCACAAAGTTCTTGCTGAAACGCCGTTCGAAAAGCTCCTCCCGCAGCAACTGGTCACTTTCGAAATCCTCGATACACCGGTCTGGCGCTGGATCGCGCTGATCCTGATCGCGGGTGTTTTTTGGGTCCTGGCATCCGCGATAGCCTGGGCTTTCGTGAAGGCAGGGCGTCGCTTCGCAGGCCTCCCGCACTTCGAGGGTCCCCTGCGGCTGTTTCTGGCGACCACGGGCTTTCGGATCGCACTGGAGTTCGTGCCCCCGTCCTCGCTCCCACGCCTGTTCCTCGAACGCACCTCCGGGCTCGCCATCACTATATCGGTGGTTTGGGCGGTGGCCGTTGCGATCGATACGCTGGCCAAGCGCTGGCATGCCGGTCTCGATCCCCGCGTTCAGGCGGTCAGCTATTCGGTTTTGCCGCTGGGCATCCAGGTCCTGAAATTATCGCTCTACCTGATCGCGCTGCTCAGTGTGGTCAAGGCCTGGGGTTACCCGATATCCACGGTCCTGGCCGGTCTGGGTGTTGGCGGTATCGCGGTCGCGCTGGCAGCCCAGAAGACCATCGAAAACCTCTTCGGCGGCGTCTCGGTGATTGGCGACCGGCCGGTCCTGGTGGGAGATGTTTGCCGCTTCGGCACTCAAACCGGCACCGTCGTTCGGATTGGCCTTCGGTCCACCCGTCTTCGCACTCCGGATCGCACGATCATCAGCGTTCCGAATGCGCAGTTTTCATCCATGGAACTGGAAAACTTCTCCGCCCGCGACAAGATCTGGTTTCATCCGATGCTGAACCTGCGCAAGGATACGACGTCGGAGCAACTGGCGAAAGTTCTCGCATCCTGCCGGGATGTACTGGCCAAACAGCCGAAGGTCGAGGCCGGCAAACTCCCCGTCCGCTTTGTGGGGCTGGGAGCCTACTCTCTCGATGTGGAAGTGAATGTCTACATTGCGACCGCGGACGCCGATGAGTTCCTCGGGATTCAGCAGGAGTTGCTGCTCCAGTTACTCCAGGCAGTGGAGCGCGCCGGCACTTCGCTGGCCCTGCCCTGGGCTCAGGACAGAGTGCCTATTCCGGATCAATGACGCTGAGATCGCCCTGCAATTCGACCGCGATCCGTGCAGGCGTGGGCGAGTCTCCGCCCCCTTCAGCGGCACGGCGCGGATCGAAACTGCCGCCCTGGATCCACCCGATGGCAATGCTCCCCGTAAAGAACGGATGAAGCGCCGCCAATGACACCAGCGGAAACGCGTACTTTTTGGACTTGATCAGCGCTTCAAGAACGCCGCGAACGGACTTGCTTCGCCTGATGCTTCCCGCAACCTGAGGGATGATGAACGCCGGCACGGGAACGGCATGCTTCCGGGCGTATTTCAGAAAGCTCTTCGCGGCCTGCTTCGGAGACATAATTCCGACGTCGGCGATTACGCTTCGGCGAACGGAGCCCGGATAGTAAAAATTAATCACGCGGCGGGCGAAATCCGCGCAATTGTTGAAAAGGAGGCTGTAGTGATTTTCGTTCGGGGCAGTGTTGAAAGTTTCAATGAAGCGGTCGTCCTGTTCTTCGGTTGTCGCGGCCTCAAAAGCGAACAGCGTCCGCTCGTAAGCGGCGCCTACGAGTTGGGCCCAGTCTCCGTCGGGAGAGATGCCCTGCAGATGCCGGCGTCTCCAGCTGTCGCGCAGTCGGGCGACATCCTCCGCGTCCGCAGTCAGGGGCACTTCTTCGGGGGTATCGACCGCGTACAGGTAAGGCAACAACGGCACTGCCAGCCAGTCCGAACTGGACACATGGTGATATCGCCCCAGGACGACTCCCTTCTCGTCGTCATGGCATCGGCGGAGCCGGGTTGTAGTTTCGGCGCAGATCCGCGAAAGGTAAATGGCAGCGTGCCCGACCGGCACCATTCGACCAAACGACCCGTGGGGTTCTTCGAGCAGCAGCGTCACATTGGCGTGTGCAGCTACACCGACCAGGAACAGGCAACAAGCGACACGGATTCCGACAGGCACAATGCTTCCCGTGGATTCGCAAGCACGTCGTGTTCCAGGTCAGAACCGCAATTTGCCGGCGAATTCGAAATCCCTCGGGTTCCCGGCGCTGGTAATTGTTCCGAAGGCGGCGCTGCCAAACGAGCCATTCGGATCGTTCAGAGGCGGAGTGTTGCTCAGGTTGAAAACTTCGGCGCGAAATTCGAACTCCGCATGATCGGACACTCGAAATGTCTTGCCAACCATGATGTCGGCATTTTGGAGCCCGGGTCCGCGAACCGGGTTTCTGGAGCTGTTGCCGATCGCAAACTGGCCGGCCGCCACAAATGCCGTTTTATCGAACCACTCGGTCGCGCTTCGGGAGGCAAACGCGTTTGGATTGCCGATCCGGTCGGGCCGCTGCACCGCATAGCCGAACGCCGACAGGTTGTTCGTCGCCTGCGTGACCGGAACCGCATCGCCGGATTGCACCCGGATCAGGCCGCCGATCTGCCAACCCGAGATTTTGCGCCAGCGTGGGATCCGATACATCCATCCGGCGGAAAAGACCTGCGGGATATCGCCGGTGGAGACATCGCGTTCCAGTTTCCGGTTGAAGGCATCCGCCGCTCCGATGGTGGTGAGGGTGGGGCCGGTAAAGATCGTCTGCGAAAAGTACGTGGAAGCGTCGTCGATCAGTTTCGAAAATGTGTAAGCGAAAGTGAAGGTCAGGCCGTGCGATACGCGCTGCTCGAACTTGGCCTGGATGGCTTCGTATTCGGAATCCGCCACGTTGTCGCGAAACAGAGCCACGTTGGTGAATTCAGGAAAGGCGCGAAGCAGTTGCTGCTTCGCGATGGTGGCCCGCCCGAGTGAGGACGATGCAGGGATTATTCCGAAATACGGATTGGGCACTTTCGCGGTGAGCGCCGTCCCGAGTGCGAGGTCCGCAGTCGGGAGCTGATTGAGATTGGATTCCGGCAGGCCGAGGTGCGTATTCTTCGAGCCCAGATATCCGACTTCGAGATTGAGGTTGCGCCCGAAGGTTTTCTGGAGCGTCAGATTCCACTGCTGCGAATAGCCGGACCCTACATGGCGGTCCACTCCGAAGACTCCCTGTCCCAGACCTGAGTTCGGATTGGGCGCCGAAACCTGGACGGTTGGGCCATTGGATAGCAGGAACGCCGCATTGATATTGTCCTGCGATTGCTGGCCCACGGTTTGCACAAACGGGAACTGCGGCAGCGTAAAGGGCGTGGTGATGCCGGTTTGTTCGAACCAGACCAGGCCATATCCCGAGCGGATCGTCATGGAATCCCCGGCCCTGTAGGCGAGGCCGACCCGGGGCCCGAAGTCACAGCACTCGAGGTCGCGGGCGGTGTGCGGAAAATCCAGTTGCCGCGTCTCGAGATTGAAAACCGCAGTCTGATTGTTCACTTCGGTGGAAGGGAAGTTCAGAGTGTAGCGGGTGCCCAGATTCAACGTCAGCCTGTCGGACACCTTCCAGTCGTCACCTGCGAACGCCTCGGCAATGTGCGCTCGCGGCTGGAGCAGATTCCTTTGAATATCGATGCTGAACGAGTTCACCTGACCCAACAGCAAAGATGCCAGCGCATTGCCGCCTGCGCCCGTGGATGAATCCGTGCCGGTGGTTGTGAACGAATATGCGCCGGTGGGGTTCGCGGGATTCAGGATATCGAGAGCCTCGCGACGCAGGTCGATCCCAAACTTGAGGGTATGGCGTCCGCGGACCATCGAGAATGTGTCCAGAAACTCGGTGACGGACGTGGTGAAGGCGGCATTAGCGGCGGTGGTCGGCCCGATCTGTTGCAGTCCAGTCACGGTGAAGATGGGGAGAGTGGAAGGAAATGTATTGACCGGCGCGCCTGGAATTGCGATGCCGCCGTTCTGGAGCGAGGTCTGATTGACATCGCGGCGACTGTAACCAAAACGAGCCTGATTGAGGGTTGATCGCGACAGCGCCCAAGCGTATTCCGCCGCCACTCCGTCCCCACGGGTGACGGCATGCCCGATGGCACCGGAGGTAAGATTGCCGCTGCCTTCGGGCAGAAACGTAACCGGATTGTCTTCGTCGCGCAGAAACGAATAGCGCACGAAGGCACGATGCTTCTCGCTGAAGACATGATCGATTCGCCCATCGAACTGATTTTGGTTGTCGGGTTCCACCGCGGTTCGAATGTAGTTGTTGGCGCCGGACGCATTGGGTGCCGGATAGTGCTGCAAGACCTGAGCTGCAACGGAATCAAACCGACTGGCGGGAATTGTGTTGTTGGCGAACGGAGTGCGGGGCGTCGTGGCGGGATCGAATATCGTTGTCGTGAAGACGCCTGTCCGTTGTGCGGCGGTCGGCACGACGCTCTGGCGGGTGATGCCGGTTCGCAGTCCGGTGCCCTGGAAATCGGCAAAAAAGAAAGTCTTGTTTTTCCGCAGGGGGCCGCCGGCCGTGGCACCGTATTGATTGCGGCGGTATTCGGGCTTTCGGCCCGGCTGCGCAAAGTAATTTCGGGCATTCAGATCCTCATTGCGAAGGAACTCGAATACTGTGCCGTGGAGTTGGTTGCCCCCCGATTTCCCCACCACCATCACGGTGCCTCCGTTGGATCGCCCATATTCCGGGGAGTAGGCGTTGATGTTGAGGCGAAGCTCCTCCATGGCATCGATGATGGGATAGAAGGGCACCTGGCCGGGTTCCGGCTGGAGGACGGCGATGCCGTCATAGAGATATTCGTTGGTGCGCGGCCGGCTGCCGTTGATGCGGGGAAGCAGCGAACCGCCTCCAGGGAGGGCGACACCCGGGGAGAGCGCAAGAAGAGGGACGAAATTTCGCCCGTCGAGAGGAAGCGTTTCGATCTGCTCCTGGTTTACGTGATGGCTAACGGATCCGCTGGCGGTTTCGAGAAGAGAGGGCTCCGCCTGTACCGTGACCGATTGCGAGGCCTGGCCTAATTCGAGCCTGATATCGAGCCGCGACTGGTCGCCAACCCGCAGGGTCACACCTGTTTGCCGGTAGCCCTGAAAACCATCCTTCGCAACCACGATGTTGTACTGCCCCGCCGGAAGGCCGAGGAAATGGAATTCACCACGATCGCCGGTCATTACATTTGCGATGGCGCCAGTGGCCTGGTGTTCAGTTGTTACCGTGGCCTGCGGGACGGCCAGCCCGGAGGGGTCGCCAACTGTCCCGAATAATTCGGCGCGGCCCGCCTGGGAGAAAGCGGGCGTGACCGAAAGGAGGGTTAGCGCAAGAACAGCCGGGATCCACCTCATGTCTTGTAAGAATACCAGTGTAACGGATTCGAGACTCGGGGAAGGCGAAGGACGGATCCCGGGCTCAGCTCATCCGGAACGCGAATATTCAATTGAGAAAGAACTACGGGCCGGAGGTCCTTGTCAGACACAGCCCTTACTGACTGAAACGTAGCACATTGTGTCAAGAAATCAGGGCGTTTTTGCGGGTGTTTTCGACGGGTTACCCTGCGCAAGATGCTTTGTTTGAGATGGATGTGGACTGGAGCAAATAAATTCATTTTGTTGTGAACGGCTCCGGCGCCGCGCGCGGATTAGAATGGCCGAAGGCTTATGCCGGAGATCGAGAACACATTGGCAGAGTTTCGGCGAGCACGCGGCTTCTCGGCTATTGCGCTGGCTGCCGCTGTCGGCGTGAGCAGGCAAACGATTTATGCAATGGAAGCGGGAACGTATGTTCCCAACACCGCTGTCGCGCTGCGTCTGGCGAGGGTGCTGGAAACTCCCGTGGAAAGCCTGTTTGCATTAGCGGGCGATGTTCCGGCGGCCGAGCTCAAGTCGGAAGCGGCAACGCTGCTGCCGGGTTCGGACCAACTCCAGCCTGGCCAGGCGGTTGAGCTCTGTCAGGTCGATAAGCGGTTAATGGCGAGCGCTCCGTCGCCTGTTCCCTGGTACTTTCCGGCTGCGGATGCGGTCGTCGCGGACAAACCGGAGCGGCACGGCAAGACTCCCGTTCAGATCATCCACGCGGACTGCGATTTCAGCCGCCGGATTCTGGTGGCTGGCTGCGACCCGGCTATTTCCGTGCTCGCGCGGCACGTCCAGGCGGCCGGAATCGAACTAGTGCTCGCACACAGGAACAGCTCGCAATCGCTCGCGCTGCTGAAGGAGCGATGTGTTCATGTGGCCGGGACTCACCTTCGGGACGAAGTGACCGGCGAATCCAACCTTCCCCAGATTGGGCGCATCTTTGCCAGGAATTCGGTGGCGGTCATTTCGTTTGCGAATTGGGAGGAAGGAATCCTTACCGCGAGCGGAAATCCGAAGAGCATTCGGGGAATCGAAGACTTCGCTCAGCGGAATATTTCGATTGTGAATCGTGAAAAAGGAGCCGGGAGCCGCGTGCTTCTGGATTCGCGGCTGAAGAAGCTCGGGATTGCGCCGCGCAATGTGAAGGGCTATTCCAGCACAGCTCCGGGGCATTTGCCGGCTGCCTGGCAGGTGCGGTCGGGCGCGGCGGATTGTTGTCTCGCGACACGTGCCGCTGCCCGCGTTTTCGGATTGCACTTTATTCCGCTACTCAGCGAGCGTTATGACATGGTGATCCGGAAGGAACACCTGGATCTGCCTCGAATGCAGAATATGCTGGATATCCTGGGGCGTCTGGATTTCCGCCGTGAGCTGGAGGGGCTGGGCGGATACGATACGCGGGTTACCGGGCGGCGATTACTTTAACGGCGGCAGATTTGACGGCGCCGATGCACGCCGGTTCACGCCGATAAGATTTTTATTTGCCTACCATCATGATGGTAAATGAACCCGGTATGACCGGGCCCTGGCCACCGCGGCCGCCGGCCGGCGGAGGCGTCGGTGCCGGCCCACGTTCCTGCGCCATCGTGAAGATGTGACCAGTTTTGGCGTCGAGAGTGACGGTACGGGCGCCGTTCATCGTGTTCAGGTTTTGCTCCACTACGAAGCTGGTTGGGCTGTTTTCTTTTACGATGGTCATGGTGCCGTTGCCGTGAGTGCTGAAGGCTTCCATCGTCGCCGGGTTAAACACCGCGCCATCCGAGCTTCCGGCGAGCGGGAGAGTGGTGAGGATTTTGCCGTCGGCGGCGCTCATGATGACCATGGTGGGCTGCGCGGGCTGAGTGGGCGGGTTGCCGGAGCGGCCGCAGGCTGCGAATAGTATTCCGTTTTTCGCATCGAGCGCGAGTCCGTTGCATCCGCCCTTGTCCACAAACGAATAGTGCCCGACGGCCTTCATGGTTTTGACGTCAACGGCGGTGACGCTACCGACTGCGTCCTGCATGACGACGTAGAGCATACCCTTGCCATCGGCCACGCCCTGTTCCGGCACGCCGCCCAGATCAATAGTGCCGAGGACCGTGCCGTCTTTCGCATCGATCACTGTCGCGTCCTTCGTGGGGTGACTGAAGACGTAGACTCTTTCGTTGAAAGCATCGAAGTAGATGCCGTCCGGAACAGCCGTGCCCACATCGATGGATTTGATGAGGGTGAGCGTCTTCGTATCGAACATGGAAACTTTCGGGTGGTCGCTGGTGAAGCCGTGTCCGGATTTTGAATCCACGACGGCGCCGTTACCGCCGACTCCGGCAATCTGTCCGGCGGGCTCGAGCGTGTCGAGATTGAAGATCGTGACGCGCGCAGGAACGGCGGCCACGGCCGGGGTCGTTTCGGTGGCGGCGGCTTCCCTGACGGCTCCGCGTGGGATATAGATCCTGCGCCCGTCGGCATCGGCATAGATGTAGTCCCAGCCACCTTCGCCGCCGACTTTGGCCGACTTGAGTACCTTATATGGACCGGCTTCCTGAGCGATGCCGGATACCGCGAAAGTGGCGGCAGCGGCCGCGAGCAGGAAACAAGTTCGTGTCATATCGATTTCTCCGGGACTAGTATAGCCCTGGGGCGTTGTTGATTGTTGCGGGCAAAGGGCGCCTGTTAAAACGGAGGTGTGAAGCGTTCCGGATTCGCGGATCTGCCGTTGCACGGAGGTCATGTGCCTCAGTGGCTGGCGCAGCGCATGGCCAGGCTAGGGACTGCGATCGCGGAGAGTATTCTGCTGCAATACGGCGCCGGCGAACTGCTGGCGCGCCTGAGCGATCCGTTCTGGTTTCAGGCCTTCGGCAGCGTCATGGGGATGGATTGGCATTCATCCGGCATCACGACTTCCGTTATGGGGGCTCTCAAGCGCGGGCTCAATCCGCGGTCCGCCGAGCTTGGCATTTACGTTTGCGGCGGGCGGGGCAAGGCATCCAGAGCGACACCGGAAGAGTTGTTCCGGGTTGCGGACACGAACGGCCTGAATGGAGCTGAACTGGCGCGCATCAGCCGTCTGACGGCGAAGATCGACAACAACTGCATTGCGGATGGATTTCAGATTTACCTGCATGCCTTCGTAGTCACGCGGGCCGGCGAATGGGCGGTGGTGCAGCAGGGGATGAAGCCGGAAACGGGGTCGGCGCGCCGTTATCACTGGCATTCGGCGACCGTGAGGGATTTTGTGGAAGAGCCGCATTCCGGCATTTCCGGTGAGAATCAGGGGATATTGATGAATCTGGTGGATGCGGATGCGAAGCCTGCGCGTCATGCTCTGCTCGAGATTGCGCACGAAAAACCAGAAGCTACGCTCGCCGCGCTGAGGCATCTGAAGATGCCGGATCATCATGAAGTGCTGGCGGAAAATGTGGATTTGAAGCGGCTGGGAGCCGTTCTGGCTACGGCTTACGAACGGGATCTGAAGGATTTCGCGAACCTGCTGCTGGTGGAGAATCTGGGGCCGCGGACTCTTCAATCCATGGCGATGATTGCGGAGGTTATTCATGGGACGCCGACTCGCTTCGAAGATCCGGCGAGATTCTCGTTCGCGTTGGGCGGAAAAGATGGTCATCCTTTCCCTGTGCCGTTGAAGACGTATGACGAATCGATTGAGGTGTTGAGGCGTTCGCTGGACCGCGCGAAGGTAGAGTGCACGGAAAAAACGGATGGGCTTCGACGGCTGGACCGGTTTGTCAGGCAGGTGGAAGAAAGGTTGAAGCCGGAAGCCGATCTGGGGGCGCTGGTGAAGCATGAGAAGGAGATTTCGCGGTCGCTGGATGGCCGTACGGTTGCGGATGACAAGCGGCGTGGGGGGAAGGTGGGTTCAAAACAGCTGCGGCTGTTTTGAGTGGATGTTGAATGGTTATTTTGCGGACCGATGCCAATGAAGGCCGCGTGTAAGAGGATCCGTTCGGCTTTGGTTAAGGCTCTTTAGGGGCATGCCAAAAGACAGGAACCGAGTTGAGCGAAATCGAAGGCAGGGAGTTGTTTACGACGTGGTCTTCATCGCCAGCGTAATATAATTCCGTAACACGCATTCTCACGGTCAACGTTGTATTGTGTTGACGGGCATCTTCGAGCCTGGCGTCGCCATAGGCTCCTATTCTCCCAAGAATCATCAGGCTTGCTTCGGGCGCGAGATTACACATCGAACCGGGGACGCTGGGGGAACCAGCAAATGTCGCAGCCAAAAGAGAGATCGGAGATCCTCCGAAGTCAAAGACTGCGGCGGCAGAAAGAGTGCGGAGGTTCGAATTCCCTGGCTTAAACACTCGGGTGAAGTCATGAGAACACGGAAGGTCGATCGGCACCTTGCCTGCGTTGCGGAGCAGAATTGTAACTGTCAGCCGATCTCCGAGGGCTGCGGAAGCAGGGTTGAGATCACGTATCGTCACTTCGAGAGGGAGGCCTGGATGAATCTGATTGCTGCTGCCTCCTGCTGCGACAAAATGCGGTGTCGCCGGCGGCTCCGGCTTTCGTTGGACAGGAGTTGTCCCGTCCAGCACCATCTGCCCCGATGCGACCGGGGCGAGCAAAGCGGATAAGATCAGCACATGAAGAGTGGCGTAGGCGAAAAACTGCCAAAGACTACTGACGGGCATTATTCGTATACGGCGCACAATTAACTCCCCTCAACGATAGCGCCGCACACCAAAACCAGCAGGAAAACCACGGCCACTATCTCAGTCGGGACCATCACGAAATCATCAGTCGTCGCGTGGACTGTTGCGGGGAATGCGGCGAAAAGATCACGATTTAAAGCAGTCTGAAGTTATTCTCTATTTGGGACTGCGCCGACACCGGTTCTCCTGCCTTCGTACCGGGTCGAAAGCGCCAGGCTCTGACAGTTCTGGCAGCTTGCTCGTCCAGGCCGAACCCCACGCCCTGCATCAACTGGATTGACTCCGTCACACCCGTCTTACTGATGACTATCCTCAACATCACGCTGCCAGAGATTTTAAACACCCGCGCCATATCCGAATACGCCGGATCTGTCTTGTAAACAACACTCGGCATACTGGTGTTTGCAATTCTGCCTGTGGTTCCGGGCTGGCCCGACGGGTTGGTAGAGGTCGGGGGTGAACTTGGGTCACGGCGAACTTGCGGATTTATCAAATCGATCGCTTCGTTCGAATTCGGTATCTGAGGCTCCGCACCTATCGATGACACCGCCGACTTATGTAACTCAAAGGCACGATCAAACAGTTCTTTGGAGTTGATTCGTTCGCCGGTATCGAACAGTGCCATTCCAGCCAATTCGACAGAAAGAGCCAAAGAAGAATCCGTATGGGGGCCGTTTTCGCGCACTGTCAGCGCCTTTGCAGTCAACGTCACAACCTGAGGATCCAGCTTGTTATTTACTCTTAGCAACGCCGCATACCAGTCGTAGGCGTCTGCGCAGGGGTCTCCCTGTAGTGGGTGCTGGTCACATTCAGACGCGAGCTTTTTAAACCGATCTGTGCGATCGGCACCCGGCCGCATTGCGATCGCATCGGCAACCTTCTTGCTGATTTCTTCGGGCGTCTGAGCGACAACACGGAAAGTCAGGCTGAAAAGGGCTGCGATGACCGTTGTGCGCATAGAGGCCATGTTACCTGATGACACCGCGGAACTCTAATGGTTCGCCAGTCCATGGCGGCATTTTGATATGCTGGCGATTGGCGCGTGGGGCGCCATCCAGGTCCGCGGGAAGGACGGCGTCCACCCCCAGAATTGTTGGTCAGAGTAGTTCGTGAGATGAACTCTTTTCAGGCCCGGCACAGCGGACGGCGGGCAACAACGGCGCGCGCCCGAGGGCGCCGCCAGGAAAGGAGCTCATATGAGTCAAAAGCCGCCCACTCGCGCCATGCGCGAGAATCCCGACCTCGATCAACTGAAACGCCAGGCCAAAGAATTGCTCGAAGCCTATCGAGCGTCATCCGCCGAAGCCGTCGCCGAGGTCACTGCCTATCACCGCACCGCCACGCCCGAGACCTTTGCGCTGCATGGTGCTCAATTCGTGCTGGCGCGTTCCTACGGGTTTGAAAGCTGGCCGAAACTGAAGGCCGCCGTCGACGGCGTCACCGCTGCCACATTACACGAGGCCGTGGAGAATGGCGATCTGAAGACTGTCCGCGAGTTGCTTACGCGCCGCCCGGAGATTGTAGACCTGGGCCGTGGCGAAATGCGCGCCGTGCACATGGCGGTTCTGAAGCGCAATCTGGAGATGACGACGCTGCTGCTCGAATTCGGGGCCGACCCGGACGGCGGCATCTGGCCCAAGCGTGACGCCACCAGCCCGTATGTCCTCGCACGCGAGCGCGGCTACGACGAGATTGTCGACGTGCTCCGCGCCGCTCGCCAGAAGCGGGGAGCGCACAGCCCCAACGGCCCCACGGAGGCCGTTCGCAAGTGCCAGCAGGCGTTTCAGTCCGGCAGCGAAGACGCGATAGTGAGCGTATTCGAGCAGCACCCTGAACTGGCGGAGATGTGCCCGCCCGACGGCCGGACGATGCTTCATCAGGCTGCCGGACTGGGCGCGTCGCGGTGGATGAAATGGTTGCTCGATCGGGGCGCGGACGTGAACCGGAACTCCAACGAAGGCTGGACTCCGCTCGACTATGCCGCTACGGGCTGGGGCGGAGACTGGATCTTCGATAATCAGAAGTTCGAACGTGCCGCCATACTTCTGCTTGAGCACGGAGCTAAACTTAGTCCGATCTCCGCCGCGGCCCTGGGTCGTTGGGATTATCTGAAGGATTGCTCCAGGCAGGACCTCGAAGGCAAGGGAGTGCTCGAGGCCGCCGTCAAGGGTAATCAGTCCGACGTCCTGCGGCGGTTGCTTGACCTCGGTCTCGATCCCGACGAGCGCACCCAGGTCGGCCACATCGCTGAGCAGACATGGTCGGCTGGTGGCCCGCTGTTTCAGGCTGTGATCCTGAACCGCATCGAAATGGCGCGTTTGCTGCTGGAGCGCGGGGCGGATCCGAATGCGAACGTATGGACCTCGGGCTCACCCGCGTCCCGCGCCTATGACGCGCGTAACCCCGAAATGATCGCGCTGATCAAACATCATGGCGGGTGGCTCGACCCCGGCGCGGCCGGGTATGCGCGGCAGACGGAAATCGCGCGGAAGATGCTAGCGGGGGAAATCGATCCTCACCTGGAGCCGAACGACTTCTCGGGCCGCACGGTGGCAGAGCAATTATTGTGGGGCGGCGCGAGCGCGCTTTGCGCCGACATCGTCCGCATGGCGCTGGAACACATCGATTGGACGCCGGACGATCCGCGCTGGTTCTGGATGCTATGGCGCCCGGTGCCCGGCCATGAAGACTACACCGTCCGGCAGCAGGCAGAATGTTGCGACTGCTTTCGGTTGATCCTGGCCCGATGCGGACCGCATCACCGCGCAGCCGACTATGGCCAGACCATGCTGCATGAGACCGTTTCGCGCGATCACGGTGTGGGTGTGCAACTCGCCACCATTTTGCTCGATGCCGGAGCCCGGCTGGACGTTCGCGACGATCTTCTCAAAAGTACTCCGCTCGGGTGGGCGTGCAGGTGGGGGCGGATCGCGATGGTCAAGCTGTTTCTCGCGCGCGGCGCCGACCCGATTGAGGCGGACGCGGAGCCGTGGGCGACACCAAGCGCCTGGGCTGAAAAAATGCAGAGGCCCGAAATTGTGGAGCTGCTTGTTAACGCCAGATCAGACTCGTCAGCGTAGAGAACGCGCGATCGGCGGCAGCTTGGTGCTGATTTCCGTTCCAAAATGAAACGTATATCTCCCGACTCCTGAAGGAGATATATACAGTTTCCGCTATTTGTGTTATTCAACATTCATGCGGCGAACCTTCGTGGTTCTTCTGGCGCTCTCGTCTCTGCTTCAGGCGGAAGGCCGCGGCGATCGGGTTCTCTATGCGGGTGGAACCATTGCCGGTGTTTCAAGTCACTCTCATGCGGAGATCGACGTTCACGACGAGGAAAGTCTTGGGCTGCGGCTTGGCGGTAAATCCTTCTCGGTGGGATGGGCGGACATCAATAATCTAGAATACGGGCTTCACGTCGACCGCCGCTACGTGGAAGCAATTCTGATTTCGCCTCTGTTCCTCATCGCAAAAAAGCGGTCTCACTTCGTCACCATCGGCTACATAGATTCGAATGGAAAGCAGCAGGCCGTGGTGCTGGAAGTGGGCAAGAACGATGTGCGGCAGCTGCTGGTTTCGCTGGAGGCGCGCTCGGGACGGCGTGTGGAGTATCAGGACGAGGAAGCGCGGAAGGCCGGTAAAGGATGAGACTCGCCTGGCTGCTGCTCGCGATGGCGGCATTTCCCGCGGCGCGTTGCGTTGCGCTTGAGAGCAAACCGGCCGAGGCTGCGCTGGCCGATATCCGGCGTGTTTATGTGGATCAGCTTGGCGGCGGCAAGACGTCGGATCAGTTCCGCGACATGCTGATCGCGGCCATGCAGACTTCAGGGCTGTTTGTGTTGACGGAAAACCCGGATCGCGCCGATGCGACGTTGAAGGGCTCGGGCGACGACCTGATCTTTACCGATGAGCACACGTCCGCCGATTCCATCGGTATACATGCGAATGCGGGCGGGAGTTCGAGTTCAAGAGCTTTGAACTCGGGCGGCACGTCCAGCCAGACGATGGGGATTGGCGTGACGGACAGCGAGAACAGCCGCATTCAGGAGCGGCGGCATGAGGCGACGGGATCGGTGCGGCTGGTGGGAAAGGACGGGGATGTGATCTGGTCCACCACGCAGGAATCGGGCGGGGGGAAGTTTCGCAGCGCGATGGCGGATGTGGCGGACAAGATTATGAAGCAGCTGGCCGAAGAGACGAAGAAGATGCGGGAACTGGCGGCGATTGCGAGGGATGCGGCGGCGTTGCGGTCGGGCGCGAAGGACAAGGCGGAGAAGTAGGGGCCGGCGCTCTGAACACTGCCTGCGCACAGGATCGATAGAATGGCGGCAGATGCTTCGCCGGACGCTGCTTCTTCCTCTGATTGTCGGCTGCCTGTTCGGCCAGTCGCCATTCCCCGCTTTTGAAGCCGAGGCGCTATCCGGCAGGAAACTCGCAATTCCGGCGGCCGTTCAGGGACATGCGGCGCTGATCATCATCGGGTTCGCGCGCATCGGGCCCTCATTGCACGGAGTAGGCGAAACGGCTTGATGCGGAGTTCAGAAACACCTCGCTCGAACGCTACTCGGTGATCTTTCTCGAGGACGCTGTTCGTCAGATCCGTGAACAGATGCGGTGAGGCCGCTGATTTCGCTTTTCGCAGGATTCGGAAGAACCGAATGGCCGCCGATGAACGCCGATTCACGCCGATAAGGTCTTTGTTTCAGACCCTCTTAATTTTCGGTCGGCGTTTTCTCTGCGTGGTCGACGATGAGCTGTTCGACCATCGCTTTGCGGGATTCGAGTTTGAGGCCCATGGACTGAACTGCATCGTTGACGGTGCCTGCGCCACCGCTGGGATCGGAAGCCACTCCCGCTCCACCGCTTTGGGGAGCGGCCGCCGGCGCACCGGCAATATCCATCCCGGCGTTTTTGGCCAGGGCGATAATATCCGCCAGGGAAATCTCCAGCGCGGCTTCGTAGTTGCCCTTGATATCGGTCATGTCGACGATCTGACGCCCCGTGCCGCCTCCCAGCTGCGCAAACAACTGGGTCATCATGTCGGCGAAACCCGTCATGGTGACCATGCTGAGATCGACGTGCATCGACATGGTGGACGGATTCATCTTGTACGACATCTTGCCTTTCTCGCCCATATCGATGACGGCGCTGCCGGTCGCCGCGTTGACGCTCATGCGGATTGGACCGTCGGGACCATCCATCTTCATCTGGCCGGGGGCCAGCGGCGCGGTCTCATCGATTGCCACGGGCTTCTCGGCGGAGGCCTTCAGTTTGGGACCACCTTTGCCGACCACAAGGCCGAGAACAGGATGTTCCGCGCTGGCGCGATGCGTGGTGAGCTTGAAGCGATCTTCGAGAAGGGCCTGAAGCATTTTGGGCGCGTCGGCTTTGACCGCTCCCTGGGGAAATTTGCCGACGATATCGAAGCGGGTGGTCGCCATCCAGTCGGGGCCAGTAATCTGATAGGGCTTCACGCCGTAGGCGAGCGCGATCAGGCTCTTCAGGTCGACATAGAGGTATTCCGCCTGGCTGGTACCGACGTTCGCGCCGATCGGCATCTTGCCGCCGGCTTGAATGGCCGCCAGGATCTTCGCCTGATCGAGAGGCGCGGCGACTTTTACGGTTGCCGCCTCAAACGCCAGCTTGGTTTGCGCGAAAGCCCCGATTGCCGTGAAGGCGAGGCAGAGAGTGATCTTTTTGAATACTGTGTTCATGCTAAGCGACCCCGTTTTCGACTGTTCCTATATTGTTACGCAGTCTTTCTCGCGGTTGTTCGTCGATTCTCAATTTTAGCCTGTGGGTCATACCGGGGACGCGGGAGGATGCGGAAAAACCTGAATGGCCGCAGATGAACGCCGATGCACGCCGATAAGGCCTTTGTTTTAAAGCTCTTGATCGGTTGCTTTCGGTGACGCTTGCGGCTCGGTCGACTTTTCCGAATGTAACGTCCTCCGTTGGTTAGAATAGTAGAAGTTCCCGGCACTTCACACGAGTGCGGAGCGAACAAGAAAGGGGAGTGTAGCCGGATGGGTATTCCCGTCTCTCAGATGTGGACCGTGGCCACTTACGTGTTGCGGCAGAAGTTTGCCGGACGCGAAAAGTATCCCCTTGTCATGATGCTGGAGCCGCTGTTTCGCTGCAATCTGGCGTGCGCGGGCTGCGGCAAGATTCAGTATCCGGCTCATGTCCTCAAAATGAATCTCTCACCGGAAGAGTGTTTCCGGGCGGTGGATGAATGCGGCGCGCCCATGGTGTCGATCCCGGGCGGTGAGCCGCTGATGCACCCGGAGATCGACAAGATCGTCGCCGGGCTGGTGGCGCGGAAGAAATACATTTATCTCTGCACGAACGCGCTGCTGCTGCGCGAGAAGATCGATCTTTTCAAGCCCAGCAAGTATCTTTCTTTTTCCGTTCATCTGGATGGCGCGAAAGACGAGCACGATTTCTCGGTCTGCAAGGAAGGCGGCTACGATATTGCCGTGGATGCCGTGCGCGAGGCGGTGAAGCGCGGCTTCCGCGTGACCACCAACACCACGCTGTTCGATGGTTTCGATCCGAATCACGTTCGGAAATTTTTCGATGAGATGATGGCGCTCGGAGTGGAAGGCATGATGCTTTCGCCCGGCTACTCGTACGACAAAGCTCCGGACCAGCAGCATTTTCTGGGTCGTGGCCGCACCCGCCGATTATTCCGGGCGCTGCTTTCGAACCGCAAACCGGAATGGCGCTTCAACATGTCGCCCCTGTTTCTGGAATTCCTGATGGGGAAGCGCCACTATAAGTGCACTCCGTGGGGAATGCCGACGTTCAATCTTTTCGGATGGCAAAAGCCCTGTTACCTGCTCCAGGACGGCTACGCGGATACCTTCGCGGAGCTGATGGAGTCGACGAAGTGGGAGAAGTACGGCACGGAATCGGGCAATCCGAAATGCGCGAACTGCATGGTGCACAGCGGCTATGAGGCCTCTGCCGTGCATGAAAATTTTACAACCTGGCGCGGATTTTTCGATACGGCGAAGGCGACGTTTTTCCATCGCTATCCGGATGCCGAAGCGATGAAGATTCTGGCGGAGCCCGTGAAGCCGGTGCATGCGCAGGCGGGACTGGTTCAACTGACAATCGGGCAGGCTGCGAAAGAAGAGGTTGAGGTCTGAGCGAGATCGGCGTCAATGTCGAAGAGCTGGAAGTTGTCCCGGGATTCGAGCACCAGAATCTCCAGGGTCAGGCATTTCAGGCTGCCAGCGAAACAGAGCTCCGGGATGCGCTGGAGAAGGCGTTCGACTATCGCGGCGACGTGACCATCACGCTGAAGAACGGCAGCGCAGTGGAGGGTTACATTTTCGACCGCCGCAACGGCGACACACTCGCGAATTCCTGCGTCCGATTATTTCCGAAGAACGATCCGAAAAAAATCGCCATCGCGTATTCGGACATTGCAGGCCTGGCTTTTACGGGACGCGACACCGCGGCCGGGAAAAGCTGGGAAGCCTGGGTGCGGAAGTACTGGGAAAAGAAGCAGGCGGGCGAGACCAACATCGAACTCAAGCCTGAAAGTCTGGATTAAGTTCGTCTCACCCGCCAACCCGCGCCGCTAAAGTCTAGCGGTACCAGTCGCCTTCTCTGTGATAGTGATACTGATCGCGCTCGTAACCCGGGTCTGCCCATTCCACAACATGCAGAGGCTCCCGAAGTTCAAACGTGATCATGGCGTTTCCGGGCACCTGGATTGTGCGCCCCCGGTGTTCGACTCGCGCCTGATCACCGGAAATGGCGTCGACTATGGAGCCCAGAAGGCCTCCACCGCCGCGATACTCTTCGTCCCGCATGTTGAACTGCGGTCCCTGGGTATCCATGGCATAGCGTTTGCCGTTGACGGTCACGGATTCCAGATCGAGCGCCATCATGTCGGGCCCGGTGGAACGGACGATTAACTCAACGGGGGAACCCCGGCGGATGGTAACGTCTCCGTCTCTGGACCGCACATCCTCGGCCACTCGTGCGCGGAAAATACGGCCCTTGTCCCACTGATGAAGTTCGATGGGCTGATCGGTTCGAACCTGAATCCGGGTACCTGAAGTGATGGTTTCGGCAGATGCGAACGCCTGCATCGCCAGGAAGACTACTGGTGCAGCTGCTATCGATATTAGCTTTCGCATAATTTATGCTCCTCGCGATGAGACTTGCAATAATCGTGCCGCAGGTTTGTGTGAATGGGACCGCGTGGGAAGGAGCTTCCGGTCACATCGGCGATGGTGAAGACGATCCCTGTGGTACCGGTTCCGGCAAGGCTCAAATGGTGATAAAATTCGGTGCATGAACAAATGTCACTATTTGGGAATCGCCGCAGCCTTTGTTGCCTGCGGGCTTTCCGCTCAGACCGCTCCGGAGCCTCTGAACTGGACCGCCGCGCAGGATCACCAGAACATGATGGACCAGCTTGGCATCAAGGCGCTGCGCCTCGGGCCCAGTGGCAGCACGACGCCGGGGACGCCCAATATGGCGAACTACGATACAGCGAAGGCTAACCCCTATCCGGACCTGCCGGAGGTTCTCACGCTGAAGAATGGCAAGAAGGTGACGACCGCGGATGCGTGGATGAAACAACGTCGGCCCGAGATCATGGAAGATTTCGAGCGCGAAGTTCTTGGCCGCATTCCGAAGAACGTTCCGAAAGTTACCTGGACAGTGGCGCAGACGGTGAACACCGAGATCGGCGGCATTCCGGTGATTGGCAAGCAGCTCAACGGACATGTGGACAATTCGGCATACCCCGCGATTAGTGTGGACATTCGGATGGCGGTGGTGGTGCCGGCGAATGCCAAAGGTCCGGTGCCGGTGCTGATGATGTTCAGCGGAGGCACGTTGCCTGGCGCCGCGCCGGCATTCGGCGGCGGGCGAGGATTTTCCGGCGCTGGCCGCGGCTTTTCGGGGCGCGGACCGGTGGCGGGTCTTGGAGCGTCAGGCGGTGGGCGCGGTCCCGGTCCTTCCGGTCCGCCTTCCACTCAACAGCTCATCGCGGATGGCTGGGGCTATGCGTCGATTAATCCTACGAGCATCCAGGCGGACAATGGCGCCGGGCTGACCAAAGGCATCATCGGCCTGGTGAACAAGGGACAGGCGCGGAAGCCGGACGATTGGGGTTCGCTGCGGGCATGGTCGTGGGGTGCGGCGCGAGGCCTGGATTACCTGGAGACAGATCCGGCCATCGATGCCAAACATGTGGGGATTGAGGGCGTTTCGCGTTACGGCAAAGCCGCGCTGGTGACCATGGCGTTCGAGCCGAGGTTTGCGATCGTGCTGGTGGGTTCGTCGGGCGAGGGCGGAGCGAAACTGCATCGCCGCAATTTCGGAGAAGCAGTGGAGAATCTCACCGGCACCGGTGAATATCACTGGATGGCGGGCAACTTCCTGAAGTACGGGGCGTCGGACGCCAGCTTCGGCGCGAAGACAGCGGCCGATATTCCCGTGGATTCGCATGAGCTGATCGCTCTCTGCGCGCCCCGGCCAACCTTTATCAGCTATGGACTGCCGGAACGGGGAGATGCGAACTGGCTGGATCATCAGGGCAGCTACATGGCGACTGTCGCGGCGGGGCCGGTCTTCCGGCTGCTGGGCGCGCATGACATCGGCGATAAAGACGATTACCATGTGGCGAAGATGCCGGGAGTGAACGTCGGCATGCTGGATGGACAACTGGCGTGGCGTCAGCATGACGGCGGCCACGAGGATCAATCCAACATGAAGTACTTTATCGCCTGGGCGGATAAGATGTTTCATCGCAAATGAGTCGAATCCCGACGGCGGCCGTGTTGCTTGCGGCCGCCGTTTTATTTTTACCTTCACAATCGGTGGCGGCGGATCGTTGGGTAGGGAGCTGGGGATGCGCTCCACAGTTATCGGAACCAGCCAATCGTCCACCGGCGCCCGGACTTTCCGGCAACACTCTTCGGCAAACCGTCAGGACCACGGTTGGTGGCAAGAAGCTGCGTTTGCGCTTTTCCAATGCCTACGGCGACGCGCCGCTGAGCATTGAAGCCGTTCAAATCGCACTGTCCGGTGGTGGCGCTGCGATTCGCCCGGGTACCGGGAAAATGCTGAAATTCCAGGGTGCGGCTTCGATCACGATTCCGGCGGGGATGGAAGAGATGTCGGACGCGATCGGCTATTCATTGCCGCCGATGGCCGATGTTTCGGTCACGATTCGTTTCGGGCAGACTCCGGCCGCGGTCACGGGCCATCCGGGATCGAGAAGCACGTCTTATCTCCAGGCGGGCAACGCGATTGACGTCGCCGATATGGCGCAGGCGGCCAGGACCACTCATTGGTATGTGCTCACGGGAATTGATGTGGTGGGCGGAAAGCACGCGGCGAGCGTGGTGATTCCGGGCGATTCCATCACGGATGGGCGAGGCTCCACGACCGATGGTAACGATCGCTGGACAGACTTCCTGGCCCGCCGTTTAGGTGCGGATGCGAAGACCGCCTCGATCTCGGTTTTGAACGAAGGGCTGGGCGGCAACGCAATACTCCGCGGAGGCCTGGGGCCGCCGTTGATGAAGCGCTTCGATCACGATGTATTTGGGCAGAGTTCGGCGCAGTGGGTGATTCTGCTCGAAGGCGTGAATGATATCGGCGTCAGTTCCAGCGCCACGGTTGCCGACGATCTGATAGCGGCGATGGGTCCGATGATCGACAGGGCGCACGGCCACGGCCTGCGGGTTTACGGGGTGCCGATTCTGCCATTCGGGAGATCGATGTATTCGAGTGCGGCGCACGAAGCGGCGCGCCAACGGGTGAACGAATGGATTCGCAGCAGCGGCAAATTCGACGCTGTCATCGATATGGATGAGGCGGTGCGCGATCCCGCGAATCCCGCTAATCTGCTGCCGATCTACGACACGGGCGATCATCTGCATCTCAACCCGGCGGGGTATCGGAAGATGGCGGAGAGTATCGACCTGAAGCTGTTCGCGCGTCCGTGAATGGGGTCGGCGAAACTATAGCAATGGACATCGCCGACGCACACGTACATTTCTTTTCCCCGGCTTTTTACCGGACACTGGCGGAGCAGAAGAAGGTTCCGGAGGTCGGGAGCCTGCTCGGCTGGGAAGTACCGGAATCGCCTGAGTTGCTGGCCGACCGCTGGGTTGCGGAGATGGACCGCCGGAAGGTGACGCATGCGATGCTGATCGCGACCGTGCCGAACGATACGGCCTCGGTGCAGGCAGCGGTGGCGCGTCATCCCGGGCGGTTCGGCTCGGTCAGCATGGTGAATCCGCTGCTGGCGAATGCAACCGCGAACGTTCCGGCCGGCATCTTCCTTTTTCCGGCGATGCACCGGTACTCGCTGCACGATGAGCGGGTGCGGCCGGTTATCGCCGAGGCGAAGCTGGTCTACGTTCACTGCGGCGTGCTGAGTGTCGGGTTCCGCCGGAAGCTGGGGCTGCCTTCGTTGTTTGATATGCGGTATTCGAATCCCATCGATCTGCATGGAATTGCACTGGAGTTTCCGCATGTGCGCTTTGTGATTCCGCATTTCGGGGCAGGTTATCTGCGGGAAGCTCTGATGGTGGCGGATCTGTGTCCGAACGTGTATCTGGATACTTCGAGTTCGAACAGCTGGATGCGATATCAGACGGGCGGAATTACTCTCGCGGACGTATTCCGGAGGAGTCTGGACGTGGTAGGGCCGAAGCGAATTCTGTTCGGTTCGGATTCCTCATGGTTCCCGCGCGGGTGGGTTTCGTCGGTGCTGGAGGCGCAGGTTCAGGCGCTTTCCGACGCCGGCGCGGATACCGAAACGGTACAGGCAATTTTGGGCGGCAACCTTCGGGCGCTGATGGCTGAGACGGTTAGTTCTCAGTGAACGCTTCCGTGTCGCCGCGAAATAGTTGAGAAGTTTCGCCACCCGCCCCACTAAACGGTAGTGACGCTTCCCCCGTTTCGACTTCGACGCCGCCCGCGTGTCGCCGCCGAAATCCCTGGCCGGGCAGGCAGGGAAACTCTTCGTTTTCCATTGCCTGTGCCGGCACGCCTGGCATTGCTGGAAACGGATTTTCACACCGCGGTGAATATGAGAGATTTTGCCGCCAACGATATCGCGGGACTGACGGAATATGCCCCCGACGCGCTGGCGCTTCCCCTGGAGGCGGCGTTGTCGCTGGCGGACCAACAGCTGCGCGGGCTGGCGGAAGTGCGCAGCCTGAAGTTCGCAATCGTCGTGCTCACATCGCCCGATTCGCAGGGGCTCGAAGGGCATCATCGCGACTTGTTATGGAAAGCGTTCAAGGTCCCCCTGTTTGAGCAGCTTCGCGGGTGGGACGGCAGGGTCATCGCCCGGGAGTGCGAAGTCCACGATGGTCTTCATTTCGATATGGGCGGGCATTCGTTGGAAGCCGATGGCGGATACCTGACGCTCGCCGGAATGGCGACAGGAATTGCGGCGGAAATCGTGCTGGAGCGGTGCGAGTGCAGCGCGGAGACACCACGGCTGCGCTATCGTGCGCCGGTTGGAGCGGTGATGGCGCGCGCGGCGGCGGCGTGAAATAGCTACTTTGCTTTTTTGCCGAGGTCGGCGAAGATGCGATCCTGTTCTTCTTTGGCTGCCGGTTTCACCTGCGGGGCGGGCGGTTTTTCATATGCGAACTTCGGCGTGGCGACGGCGAGGGCGGGCTGCTTCATGTACAACTGCAAATCAACCCGCACCTGATTCAGGCTGCGTCCGTACACCGAATTAAAAGCGGCGCCGGTATCCTGCCCGGAGCCCATAGCGCCGATCAATTCTCCAACTTTGGAGCGGTAATCCGGACTAAACATCAGCATGTGGGTGAACGTCCATGCTTCGCCTTCGAAATCCTGACTGATATTGGTCTGCACTGCGTTCAGCGCGGAGGTGGCTGCTGCCTGGGATGCCGTAAGCGCGGAGTTCTTGCTGGTATCGGCGTAGAAGTCGTTGGCCGCTTTGTTGCGTGAACCCAGGTAAGCAGCGCGGTTGACTTCGACGAGCTGGATAATATCGATGTCGCTGGTTGGATGGCTGTGGAACGCGCGGGAGGGTGGCGCGCCGAGCTTCATGCCGGCATCGACGGGCTTCAGAGTTGAATAGAATTGCGCGAGGCCGGCACGCAGCCAGTAGGGGACCTTGGGAGCGGACTGGTCCATCACCAGCTGGCAATATTCGAGGAAAATCTTCTCGTACATTTCGGGTTTAAGACCGAGAGCCACGATGGTGGCGGGCGGCCCGGCAAGTGAAAAAGCGTTGGCTCCAGTGTATTCGGCCGGTCTGTATTTGTTGAAATCGCCGGCCGACTGGAAGACGACGATGCGCACAGGTTGACCGTCGGGGTCCTGGGAATGGGTTGAGCTTGTGTAATACGCGCGGACGGCTTCGAGGTGCTGGAGCGCGGCGCGGGCGTCGGATTCGCTTTCGGCGGCATACATATCGAAATGCGCGGACGTGGCGTGAATCCACTTCGCGTCGGCTGCGGAGGCGGGCGTGGAGTGGAGAGTAATGGCCAGCATCAGCATGAAACAGGAAACAATTCGGCGCATTTTCGGGGAAAACCTCTGAGGGTTAGTCTACACTGTTTGCCGCGCGAGAAAATTCTATCGTTCCACGGCAAGGGCTACGGAATTTCCGCCGCCGAGGCAGAGCGCCGCAACGCCGCGGCGAACATCGCGACGGATCATTTCGTGGATCAGTGTGACCAGAACGCGCGCGCCGCTGGCGCCGATCGGGTGGCCGATGGCGACTGCTCCGCCGTTGACGTTCACGCGGTCCATAGTGAGACCAAGTTCGCGCGTGACGCCGATGGCCTGGACGGCGAAGGCTTCGTTAAGCTCGAATAAATCGACGCTGTCCATGGTCCAGTTGGCGCGCCTCAGCACGTTTTGTATGCCGGTGACGGGCGCGAGCATGACCCATTGCGGGTCGACGCCGCTGGTGGCTTGAGCGACGATGCGGACGAGGGGCGTGACTCCGAGCGCCGTGGCTTTCGCCGCGGACATGACCACGAGAGCGGCTGCGGCATCGTTCACGCCAGGCGCATTGCCGGCTGTGACTGTGCCATCTTTTTTGAACGCGGGTTTCAGGGCGGCGAGAGCTTCGAGGCTGGCATCTTCGCGAACCGATTCGTCTTTGTCGACGATGTCGGGAGTGGAGCCGCGTTTCTTCGAAGGAACGGAAACCGCTACGACTTCGGCGTTAAAGCGGCCTTCACGCCACGCCGCGGCGGCTTTGCGGTGGGAGTTCAGGGCGTAAGCATCCTGCTCTTCGCGCGTGACGCTGTGCTTCGCCGCCACGTTCTCGCCTGTGATGCCCATGTGGTAGTCGTTGTAGACGTCCCACAGTCCATCGTGAATCATGGAATCGACCGCGGTGGCATTGCCCAGGCGGAAGCCCTGGCGCGCCTGAGGCAGCAGGTATGGGGCATTGCTCATGGATTCCATGCCACCTGCCACGACGATTTCCGAATTGCCGGTCTGGATCGCCTGGGCGGCGAGAGCTACCGCTTTCAGACCCGAGCCGCAGACCTTGTTGATGGTGAGGGCAGCGACGGTGGCGGGGAGTCCACCGAACAGCGCGGCCTGGCGAGCCGGGTTCTGGCCGAGACCCGCGGAGATGACGTTGCCCATGATGCACTCGTCGATTTGGGCAACTTCAATGCCGGCGCGGCGGACGGCCTCTTTGACGGCGAGTGCGCCGAGCTGGGTTGCGGAGAGCGGGGAGAGGCCGCCCTGGAATTTGCCTACAGGAGTGCGGGCCGCGGCGACAATTACGACGGAATCGGACGGGTTCATTCAGTATTGATTTTACAGACAGAAAAAGGGCCGGTACCCGTTCATCGGATACCGGCCCTTCGTTTAAAGCAAGACTAAGTTCTGGTTAGAACTGCACGCGGGCGGTGAACGCCAGGATGCGGGAGTTGTTCGCGCCAGTGATGTAGCCGATTGTCTGCGGATTCGTCAGCTGGTTGGTTGTAAAGCCGAACTGAGCGCCCGAACCGATGCTGGTGATTTCGGTGTGGTTGAAGACGTTGTAGGCCTGAGCCTGGATCTTCAGGGTGCGCTTTTCGCTGCCCAGCGGTACGGTCTTCGACAAGGTCATGTCGAAATTCGTCACGTGGGGGTTGGAGAGATAGCCCGCGCCACCGCCCTGGTTGCCAAGAACGGGAGGTCCAACCAGCGAGTTGTTCGGTCCGGTAAAGTTGATCGTATTCATCTGGACGGCAGCGCCGTTGAAATAGACCCTTCCGTTACCGTTGGTGCCGATGTTGGCGTACGGATCGCCGACGATATTGCAGCGGCTGCCGAAGTCGCCAGTGCCCGTGGTGCCGCCCGTGGTGCTGGGGGAACCGCTGGCAAAGCTGCAACCGATGTTAAAGGGTGAACCGCTCTGGACGCTCGTGATGCCGGAGAGTGACCAGTGATCGGTGATAATGCCGAGTCCCTTCGCGCCGAGTGCCTTCGCGATACCCGGAATGTCGTAGTTGTAGGTGAGCACGGCGTTATGGGTGCGGTCCGCGGCGGTGCGGCCGTAATTCCACTGCTCGTTGGTCGGGATGCCGTTTTGACCGGTGCAGGTGATGCAGAGGGTGCCATTGCCGGTAATCGTGCTCACATCGCCCATGGCTTTCGAGTACGAATAGTTCAGGCCCCACTGGAAACCGTGAGAAGCCCTGCGGTTGATGGTCACGTTCAGCCCGTTGTAGTTCGTGTGGCCCTTGAAAACGAAGCCTGTGGTGCTGCCGAGACCAGGAAATACGGTGCGCTCAAAGTTCGCGCCGATGTCATTGCTCGAATTGCCTGCCGTGGTCGGATTCAGATTGGACGGAGTAAACGGCCACGCTGTTCCGATGGGCAAATAGTTGAGGTTGTAGGTTATCGGCTGGTTACCAGCGTAGTTGAACTGATAACCGATCGTCACGACGGTGCCCTTGCCAATGTTGTCCTGAATGCTCAGGCTGGCATTATGCACGTAGTCGCGCGGAACATTGCCCTTGAACGGGAACGACTGGCCAGGGCTGTTCGGCTGGAGACCAAGAATGGTCGCCGGCGAAGGAACGGAAGATGCGGTCAGGGCATTCAGTTGTGAGAAGGTCTGATTGGTAACCGTCTGGGTCAGGGACAACGGAGCATTCCCGTCCAGACCGTAAACGTCATTGCCCTGGAGGCGGTCATAGAACATACCCCAGCCGCCGCGAAGAGCCGTTTTGCCGTCGCCAAACAGATCGTAAGCAAAACCAATACGAGGAGCGGCCGCGAGAGCGGTCTGCTTGTAGGGATCCTGATCCACACCATTGACGCCGAGAACCTGGCTGCCGTTCGTGTAGTTACCGGAGCCCGGCACGACTGTACCGACAAACGCGCTGCCAACGGTGTTACCCGTCAGAGGATCGCGGCCAACCAGGGTGTTGGAGGCGGTGCAGGTAGCAGCGCCGTTCGAGCAGTAGGGTCTGTAGATACGGGCTGCGTCGGAAGCCTTCCAGAGGTCGGTCCGGAAGTTGACGGCAGTGCCGTTGATATCGTACTGCGGGGTGCCGCCATAAAAACGCACACCGAGGTCGAGCGTCAGCCGGCGATTCACCTTCCAGTTGTCCTGAATATAGAATTCGACGTTATAGTACTGAACATTCTCAGTGGTGGTCGCGGTGGCCTGCGAGTACTGGGATGTTTGACCTAAGAGCGCGAGAACGTAACCGGAGTTCGTGTTGCGAACCGGATCGGACGCGTTGGGAGAGAACTGGAAGGCGCCCGGAAACTGCTTGTTGGCGGGCTGAATCTTGTTATTCTTTTCCACGTAACCGCCGGCCTTGAAGGCGTGGTGGCCCACTACTTTACTGATGTTGTCCTGATAGGTATGGATCGGGTTGAAGTTTTCATACGTACCCGAACTGGTTCCGTCGGTTCGGTTGTAGTTTGAGCCGCCCGGCAGATTGACGCCGCCAAAACTGAAGGTTGGCAGAATGTTCTGGTAGCCGTTAACCGGGCCCTGGGCGCCGCTCTGGGCGGTGGTCGGTACCGGGAACAGCGTGGGCAGGCCGGGGATCAGGCTGCGGCTTTCGCTCGCATAGTTGTCGAGCGTGTAATAAGACCAGGTGTTCCAGCTTTCCGCGACCGTTACTTCATTGATCAGCGTCGGCGTGATTGTATAGGTCAGAGTTCCGGAGTAGCTGTGGCCCGGGTTCGGGTGATCGATATTCGAGATCGGGGGAAGATTGCCGCGGCCGGCCTGATCTTTCGGTCCGAAGTTGACGCCGGAGTAAAGCGCGCTCATGTCGTCGGCGTCATGAATCCAGCGGGCGTAGCCACTGAGCTTCGAGGTGATGTAAGTATCGATGCGCGCCACGTCGTTACGGCGGGTGTGGGGGGCGCTATCGTTCACCTGGAAGTTGTTGACGAACTGCGACGTATTCACGAGAACCGGATTGTTGGGCAGTGGAAAGAAGTTCAGCAGCGACTGACCCAGCGGATTGAGGCGGCTGGTGGGAATCTGATTGTTGGCAAAGGCAACGTTGTTGTTGAACGGATCCAGAATTTTGGTCGCGATCGGATTGCCGTTGTTATTACCGAAGGTCTGCGAGAAGTCGCCCACGCGCTCAAGAGCGGTCGGCATGTAGGTTGTCTGGGTGGTGCCCGGAACGAACTGACCGGTGTATTCCTGCGACCAGAAGAAGAAGAGGTGCTTCTTTTCCTTGTTCGCGACTTTCGGAATATACATTGGGCCGCCAATGCTGTAGGTTTCGATATTGAAGCGATAATCGGCGCGGGGGGTGGCTACGCTGAGGCCGTTGATGTTCTTGAGAGAGTGATTGTTGCTCCAGCTGTTGGCATTGAATTCTTCGTGGCGATGGCTCCAGTTACCGGAACCGTGGAAATCCTGCGTGCCATTCTTCGTAACAACCGTGATGGTGCCGCCTGAGTTGCGGCCGAATTCGGCCTGATAGTTGGAGGTGAGAACCTTGAGCTCCTGGATCGCATCCATGTTGGGCTCGTAGTGCAGGGTGCTGTTGGAACCCGTATCCATATCGGTCACACCATCGACGGTGAAGTTCATCGTGAGGGTGGAGTTGCCCTGAATCGTGAAGCCGCGGAGCTGATTGGGGCTGGTCACATCGCGGTTCTGATTATTGGTATCGATGACACCTGGCACGAGGCGCATAAAGCCGAAAAGATCGCGACCCTTGAGTGTGAGGTCTTCGAGATCGGCCGTGCCGATCGTAGAACCCTGTTCAGAACTGGACAGCTGAATCTGCGCCACTTCGGCGGTTACGGAAATAGAATCCGCCACACTGCCGAGCTGAAGCACCATTTTGCCACCGTTGTGAGTTTCCTGAGCGGCCACGTTGATACCGGTCTGAGTCAGAGTCTTGAAGCCGTTCGCTTTGACAGTGACGTTGTAGACGCCCGGGTCGACCTGGAGGAAGCGGTACGTTCCTGTGTTATCGGTGTTGGCGGTACGGGTCGACTTGGTTTGGGTATCGGTCAGAGTTACGGGAGCGTTGGCGACGGCAGCGTCGGCAGGATCGACGACACTTCCAATCAGAGAGCTGGATACCGTCTGTCCGTACAGACCGGCGCAACCCAGCGCTAACGCGATGACGATGCGTGTATAGTTTTTAAACTTCAATTGTTACCCCTTATGCACTTTTGTTCCCTGCTATGTCGGTGAAGACACGTCAGGAATTGTAAAGCAGCTCCTGTAAAGCTATCATTCTAGCCTTGGAATGTCAAGATTTTAAGGGTTTACGAAGGTCAAAAATAGCGCACAAATCGCTGATAATATGTGACTTATCGAGATTGTATACAGTTGGCACCAAGGCCTGATCTAATCAGGAGACATTCCACTTTCGACTGCGGCGCCGGAGTGGGCAAACTCTCAGATTTCGGCCCATAAATTGGGGACTAAAGTACGGCACGGCCTAACCAGGCCCGGTTCCACTCAGGCAGGTTTTCGTGTGAACGAATCGCTGCGGATAATGCCGCCACCCGCGCCCGATTTATCAGGTTCCCGAATGACGACAAGCCTGTCAACGCTGACCTCGGAAACCGTTTGTCTGTTCCCGTTCGGCCAGGTAATTTCCAGATTGGCTTTCGTCTCGGAACCGAGGCCGAAATGCAGGCGGCGATCATTCACCGAAAGATACGAAGACTGCGCGAGAACCGCTTTCGCCTGTCGGCGGCCACCGTACACCGCGACTACCTGGGCGCCGATCGCACTGCGATTGGAGGTAACTCCCACCAGCTGAACTTTCAGCCAGTGGCTGTCGCCGGTCACGTCGTTTCGCAGCAGTGACGGCGGCTCGTTCATATTGACAATCAGGATGTCGAGATCGCCGTCATTGTCGAAATCGCCAAAGGCGAGCCCGCGGCTGGAGTGAACTTCCGCCATGGCGGCGCCCTGGTCGAGCAATTCCTCAAACCGGCCGTCCCCCAGATTTCGAAACAGGACGTTCGGAGTTTTATAGGGCGCATCGCGCACAGTAGCTCCCGCATCGGGAAACACCATGCCCGTCGTGTAGAAGAGATCGGGTAAACCGTTGTTGTCCAGATCTTCGATTCCCGCGCCCCAGCCCACGAAGCGAGTCTCCACGCCCAACCCGGCGCGGATGGTCACGTCCTGAAATACTCCTTTGCCGTTATTCCGGTAAAGGACGTTCGTGTCGTCGCTGAAGTGGGTTTTGAAAATATCCAGGTAACCATCGGTGTTGTAGTCGCCGATGCCGAGACCCATCCCTTCCTGATCGCGCCCGTCCTGGTTCACCGCTGCGCCGTTATCGAGCGCGCATTCCGTGAAAGTGCCGTCGTGATTGTTGCGGAACAGCAGACTATCGGTGGTGTCGCACGCGACGTAGATGTCCGGCCAGCCGTCGCCGTCGAAATCGGCAGCGACAGCCGTGAGTCCGTAGCCGGGGCTTTTCTTGACACCCTTCAGCGAGATGCCGGATTCATCGCTGACATCGGTGAAAGTTCCGTCGCCGTTGTTGCGGTAGAGGCGGCAGCTTTCCTGAGGAAGGCCGAGCGGGCCGCAGTAGACGGGAACGCCTTTCCAGGTGCAGGCGGGATTCTTGCCGCGCGCTGGAATTTGTGCCGGATCGAAAACGACGTAATGGGAGACAAAGAGGTCGAGCAGGCCGTCGCGGTTGTAATCGACCCAGGTGCAGCCCGAACCGCAACGGATGCCGGGATGCAATAATCCGGCCTTCGCGGTGACATCGGTGAAGCCGCCCTTGCCGTTGTTGTGGAACAGAATGTTCTGGCCCCAGCAGGTGATGAAAATGTCGTCGAAACCGTCGTTATCGTAATCGCCCACTGTGATGCCGAGCGCCCAGATGCCGCCGCGGCCGAGGCCCGATTCGGCTGTTCTGTCCTGAAACGTGCCATCGCGATTATTGTGATAGAGCCTGATGGTCGCGCTCGGCGGAGTCGGGCTGTTGCGGCGCTGACCGGTGAGGACCACAATGTCCATCCAGCCATCGTTGTCGTAATCGATGAAAGCCGCACCGCAGCCCAGCGATTCGAGAATGTAATCGGCGCGGCCTTCGTCGCCGTAGATAACGGGGGAATTCAGGCCGGCGGATTTCGTCACATTGACGAAACTGGCGTTATAGGGCAGGCCCGAGGGCTGACTGCGGGAAAGGGGCTTGACGCCTTGCGACGAGTAGGCTCTCGGCTGCCCCATGCCTTGCGCCGCAACCCGCGAATTCAGCGCGGGAAAAGCCATCGCGGACATCGACAATAGCTGCCGGCGCGTCATCACGTTGAGGATATCATCGGTAAATCGGATGTTCACGACTCGATTGCTGGCGATCGCCGTGATGATTGCGAGCGCTTCTTCCGGCCTCGCGGCGCAACGGTATGCCGCCTCGGGCATGGTGGTTTCGGTCGACCACGCTGCGCAAAAAATAGTTATTTCGCATCAAAGTATTCCACGCTACATGGATGCCATGGTGATGCCGTTCCACGTGAAGGATGCCAACCTGCTGAAGGGTCTGGAGCCCGGCGCGAAAGTGGAATTCACGCTGCTGGTCGATCGGGGTTCGTCGTGGATTGAGCAGTTGCGGACGGTTGAATTCTGGAGTCCGGAAAGAGACCCGGAGCAGGCGCGGCGTCTCGGCCTGATTGAATCGATTATTGGCAGAAGTACCGCGAATCAACTAAAAGTCGGGCAAAGCGTGCCGGATTTCTCACTGCCGGATCAGAACAATCGGCCCGTCAGGCTCAGTGAGTTCGCAGGTGAGGTGGTGGCGATGAACTTTGTCTACACTCGCTGCCCATTGCCGGACTACTGTTTTCGGCTTTCGAACAATCTGGCTCAGTTGCAGAAGCGATTTCGCGCGCAACTCGGGAAGGATCTGATCCTGCTGACCATCACGTTCGATCCGGTTCATGACACGCCAGCCGCGATGCTGAAATACTCGCGCATCTGGAATGCAGATCTGAAAGCCTGGCACTTCCTTACCGGGCCGCGCGGCGAAGTGGAGCGCGTCTGCAATCTGTTCGGTGTAGCGGCGTGGCAGGACGAGGGAATACTGACGCATTCGCTGCACACTGCCATCATCGATCGGAAAGGGAAACTTGCCGCGAATATCGAAGGCAATTCCTACACAGTGAAACAGCTGGGTGATTTAGTGGACGCGATCATCCGACGCTGATCACGAGTCGCAGTTTCGGCCTTCACCGGCCCAGGTGAATGACCGGGCGTTTGAGAGTTGTGTATGTCTCACTGGCCTCGCGGATCTCGATGACCTGGTTCTTTGCGACTCCGGTGAACGTTTGGCGGGTATTGCCAGCCGGCCACCAAACTTCAAGCGACAGGATTTGCGCGGACTTACCCAGGCCGATATGCTGCTCGTAAGGTCCGGCGCCGAAGGATCCGCCGCTCCCGACCGTGCGGTAGATATCGCGCCCCACGCCGTCACCGTCACGCACAGTGAGCCGGATTCGCGCTCCGACTGCCGCGCGATTCGACTTTGTCCCTGTCAGATGTATGCCGATCCAGTCATTGCCATTACCCGGATTATCGAACAGCCGCGTATTGTGCTGATCGCCCGGCACGGCGCCACCCATGACCGCAACGATATCTTCATCGCCGTCGTGATCCAGATCCGCGAAGGCGATCCCGTGCCCTTTCGGCATTATCCCCGTCCCCGACGAAGCAGTGATATCCGTGAATCGCTTCCCGCCGTCATTATGAAAAAGCACATTGGGTGCAAGCACGGCATACGAAGGATTTCCAGTGCCGAGATAGAAATCGAGATACCCGTCATTATCGACATCGCCGAAGTTCATGCCCATGGGGAGAAAAACGTGATTCAGGCCAGTCTCCGACGTCACGTCTTTGAACTTTCCATTTCCAAGATTGCGGAACAACCGGAGGCTCTCGCCTTTCTGGGACAGACCAAGATAACCGGACGCAATATCGCCGAGCGATGAATAATAGCCGGCCACGAAAAGGTCCGGCCAGCCATCGTTATCGTAGTCGAAAAACCACGACCCGAACGTCGGCCCCTGCTGGCCCAGTCCGGCCTGCTGCGTCACATCGGTAAAAGTCTTGTTGTGGTTATTGCGATAGAGAAAATGCTCGCCGCGAAAATTCGAAACATACAGATCGGGGTATCCGTCGTTGTCGAAATCGCCCGCCACCACGCCTTTGATAATGCCGGTCTTATTCACACCGGCGGATTGGGCAACATCTGTGAACGTGCCATCGCCCTTATTGAGAAACAACTGCATGGGCGCGTTTTCATTGCCGACGATCAGGTCAAGCCTGCCGTCGTTATCGATGTCTGTCCAAACGGCGGTTTGAGTTGCGCGCACTGGCTCCATGAGTCCGGCTTCCGCCGTTACATCGGTGAAAGTGCCGTCGCAGTTATTGCGTAACAATGACTTGCGGCGCGCCCACTCCCAGCCTCCGCGCAAAACCAAAATATCTTTGCAGCCATCGTTATTGAAATCCGTCTGAATGATATTGAGGCCGCCGGTTTGAGCACTCAGGCCGGCGCTGGCGGCACGATCGGTGAAAGTGCCATCGGCGTTGTTGTGGAAGTAACGGAGCGGAACACAGTCGTGCTGGCTGGAAATCACGACGTCGAAAAAGCCGTCGTTGTCGAAATCGTCCACGATCAGGCCACCCGCCATGCCACGCCGGTTCAGCCCCGCCGCAGCCGCAACATCGGTGAAGTGGACAACATTTTCCTTCGCCTGCAATACGGCCGGCGAAATCAGGTATCCGGCCGGCACGGCGGATGGATAGCCGCCTGACAGCATATAAGTCAGATTCAGCAGCCACTTGACGTCGATATTGCCGGGCGAACGCTCCAGGTATTGCTGAAAATAGGCGGCCGCTTTCGCGAGATCCGCCTTCTCGGCAGGTGTGACCTGGGCGGGATTCATCGGTGTCGGGAAAGCGAACCTGTCATAGAGGGTCATGCCCGCGCGATGCAGGTACGCCACACCCATCCCTTCCTCCAGCAGAGGGACCTTCGATGGAGATTCCTTTTGCGCTAGCCGATAGGCCGCCTCGCGGTAGGCAATGGCTTCCGTCATTTCGCCCGTGAACGAATGCATGTTGGAGACGACGGAGTTGACGTCGCCCAGCGTCTTCGGGTCAGCGCCCGGATCTTTCAGATAAGCGGCAAGCTGGCTGGTGAAATCCGCAACAGATTGTGTGCGAGCCGCGCACCCCTGGCTGATATCGCGTTCCCAACCGTCGGCTTTCGGAAAACGAATGAAGGCAAGATTCGCCTCGGCATAGCCGGAATAATCGGTGGTCGGAAGAATTGCGGACTGGCTTCCGAGCGCCTGCTGACGGGCAATATCGGGTGCGGCAGCGTTGCCTCGCGGAGGCTGTGTCAGGACTTTCAGGATGGCGTAGCCGGAGGGAAGTTTCGCGATGCCGGTGACCTCGCCCGCCGATATACCTTTGAGAACATCGCGCAGTTCCGGGCGGAGCTTTGCAGGGTCCACCAGCCCCATGTAGCCCGCGTCGTTTGCCGTAGGATCGGTGGATTGGCTGCGGGCGAGATCCGCGAAATCCGCACCGCTTTTCAGCTGCGCAGCAAGCTTGACGGCTTCCGTTTCGGATGCGACCACAATGATGCTGACCGGGATTTCATGGGCATCATTCTGACCGAACGCGGATGTGGCGAGCCACCAGCCGAGTGGCAGCAGAACGATCGGGCATAAGCGCAGCGGCCAGCGGAAGTATCGCGCGAAGAGATTCATTTGCCCTGTTGGTGATTATCGCAGCACTCGCCGATATCATATTGATGTGAGTTTCCGGGCATTCCGTGACGCATGCTGCCTGTCGATCCTTGTCTTATCGAGACTGGCGGCGGCCACCGGTCCCGATTTTCAGGCGGCCGTTGCGGCCCTCCAGCGAGGCGACTCGCCAGCCGCCGAAGTGAAACTGCGCGCGGAACTCAAGGCAAATCCCGGCGAGGCCGAAGCCATGAGCCTCCTGGGCGTGGCTCTGGATAACCAGAAGAAATTCGCAGAAGCCGATCGATTCCACCGCGACGCAATGGCCAAAGCTCCGTCATCCGCCGCAATTCATAATAATTTCGGCAATCATCTGCTGCTGACAGGCGATACGAAAGGCGCCCAGGATGTCTTCCTCGAAGCCGTCTCCATCGATCCCGCGGACGATTACGCCAATCTTCAGCTGGCCCAGGTGGCCGTGAAAGCCGGCCGGGGAGCGGATGCACTGAAGTATCTGGACCATCTCCCCGCACAGCAACTGGATGCGCCGAATGTCGCGGTTGTGCGCCTCATGGCGCTCGATCTGGCGGATCGGCGGCCGGAAGCAGACGCTCTGTTCACACGCCTTTCCAACGCCACCGCGGGCGACGTCGCGATCAGTTCCAATCTTGGTCTGACTCTCGTGCAGGCGGGCCAGTTCAGCCAGGCCGAGATCTTTCTGACTCATGCGCTGGCGGCAACTCCGACGAATTTCAATTTGCTGTATCAGGTCGGCGTGGTCGCGTCCAGAGCGGAGCACAACGAACGTGCGCGCGACGTGTTCGAGAAGGCCCTGCTCCAGCAACCTCAAAATGTCGACGTGCTTTACGGTCTGGCATATGTGTACAGCAATCTGAAGCAACCGGAGCAGGCGGTCAGGCTGCTTTCACAAGCGGCACGGCTCGCGCCGCAACGCGCCGATGTGCAGAAACTTCTGGCCGTCACCACGTGGGATCTCCATGCCTACGAAGATTCAGTAGCGGCCTGGGACCGTTACGTGACACTCGCGCCGAACGACGACACAGGACGGCGTGAACGTGGATTTGCGCGTTCCAATATCAAGCAGGCCGATGCCGGTCTTCCGGATCTGGAGTGGTACTGCGCCCGGCATCCCGACGATGCCACGGGATGGTTTGAACTCGGCGTGGCGCAGAGCCAGGGCGATCCGCAGCAGGGTCTGGCAACTTTGGATAAAGCCATAGCGCTGCGACCGGATTTTGCCGACGCACGCTCTGCCCGCGGAGCGCTGAACTATCAGCAGGGCAAGGCCGAACTAGCCCTGGCCGATCTGGAATTCGCCGCCGCGAAACTGCCGGACAGCGCCATGGTGCTGGATAATCTCGGCCAGACGTATCTGCTGCTGGACCGGTTAACGGATGCGCTGCCCGTCCTGCGCAAGGCTGCGGAACTGGCGCCGAGCGACGCGAAGAAACAACTGCATCTGGCGAACGCCCTCAACCAGGCGGGGCAAACCGCGGAATCGCGGGTCTTCATGAATCGCTACCGTGAGCTGGGGGGAACCGCCGCCGTGCCCGCTCGCGGCGTGATGGAGTATCTGAGTCTGACGTCCGAGCAGCAACATGCGGCTTATCGCGCGCGGCTGGAAAAAGGGCTCGCCGCGCACCCCGAAGATTCCGCGCTGCAGGTGTCGTATCTGAAGCTGTCGCTCGGAGACGGGCAGCTCGATGCGGCTGAGGCGACCGCGAAGAAGATTGCGGCGCTGAAGCCGGGCGCAATCCAACTCACCGACGCGGGGCGGGCATTGCTCGCCGCGAATCAGTACCCTATGGCGAAACAGCTGCTCGAACAGGCAATGGCAGCGGATCCGGCCGCGGGACTGGATCTGGATCTGGCCATTATTGCCTTCCATACAGATGGCGCGCCTGCGGGACTTGCGGCACTGGAGCGCGTGCCAGCAGCCGCGCGTGGCGGCGATTATTATGTCGCGCGGGCGCAGATGCTGGAGGCGAGTGGCAAGCCTGACGATGCCGCTGCGGCGATCGCGATGGCCGTGAAAGCCGAACCAGCGCGTCCGGATCTGTATTGGCAGGCTGCGTCGTTGATGGCGAAAAGCCGCCGCTATACGGACGCGCTGTCGCTGCTGGATCAGGCTGCGAAAACATTGCCGCAGGAAGCGCAAATTCCGGTTATCAAATCCGTGGTGCTGGAATTATCCGGCAGGACGGACGAAGCGCAGAAACTGTTAGGCGACGCGCAGCGGCGGTGGCCGGAAGTTGCGGCCGTTTGGGTAGCTGAGGGAATGATTCTGGCAGCCCATCGTCACCCCGATGAGGCGCGAAAGGCTTTGGAAACGGCGGTGTCGCTGGGCGCGCACAGCGCTGAAGCGAAGAGTGCGGCGGGATCGCCGACAACGGCCGTCGACCCCGCGAAGCTATTCCTCAACCGCCCGCCTGCCGATTGGTAAAAATAACTTAGAAATTTACGATTGCGGCGAAAGATTTCGGATCGAGGCTCGCGCCGCCCACCAGGGCGCCGTCGATGTCGCCTTTGCTCATCAGGCCCGCGACATTATCGGGCTTGACGCTGCCGCCGTAAAGAATGCGGATCGCCAGCGCCTGGGCATTGCCGAATTTCTCCGCTACCAGTCCACGAATATAAGCATGTGCTTCCGCGGCCTGCTCCGGCGTGGCTACTTTGCCTGTGCCGATCGCCCAGACGGGTTCATAGGCAATCACGATCTTCGCGAATTGCTCGGCGCTGAGAGGCGCCATGCCGCCATCGAACTGCTGCTTCAAAACCGCTTCCGTGCTGCCCGATTCACGCTGGGCGAGAAGTTCGCCAACACACACAATCGGAGTCAGACCATATTCCAAAGCAGCCTGGGTCTTCGAAAGCACACCAGCTTCGTTTTCCCCGAAGAACTGCCGGCGCTCGCTGTGACCCACCAGCACGTATTTACAGCCGATGGTCTTCAGCATGTGGCCGGAGATCTCACCCGTCATTGCGCCTTCTTTTCCGGCGGCCAGGTTCTGCGCGCCGATTCCGACGTTCGAGCCGGCAGCCGCCGCAAGGGCAACGGCAAGATCGATGTACGGTGGGCAGATTGCGGCATCGCGGCCGGCAGCGCCCGCGACGAGCGGCAGGAAAGCATCGAAAAACGCCTGCGTCTCCTGCGGTGTCTTGTACATCTTCCAGTTGCCTGCCAATAGTGGAGTTCTCATAAACTGATTTCGCTTAAAAAGCTGGTACCTTTCTCAATGGATGTTGCAAAATTTTCGGCGATCGTCTGGCCCATGTCGCTCAGTGTGGCGCGAAGTCCCAGATCCACGCCGGCGCGCGTGCGCGGCCCGAAGGCGATCAGCGGCGTATATTCGCGGCTGTGGTCGGTGGATGGCGTGGTGGGGTCGCAGCCGTGATCGGCCGTGAGGATCGCGAGATCGTCCGGTTGAAGCGCGGCCTGGAATTCAGGCAACCAGCGGTCGAACTCTTCCAGCGCCGCGGCGTAACCTTCCACATCGTTGCGATGCCCGTATTGCTGATCGAAATCCACCAGGTTCACGTAGACGACGCCGCGCTCCAGCCCCTGCATCGCTTGCAGAGTTTTCGCCATGCCGTCCGCGTTGCTTTTCGTTTTTATCTGTGAACGGATGCCGCGGCCGAGGAACACATCGAAGATCTTGCCCACGCTCCGCACTTCGACATCGTTCTCTTCCAGCTTGTCGAGCAGCATCCCGCGCGGAGGCGGAACGGCGTAATCGTGGCGGTTCGCAGTGCGCCGGAAATTTCCGGCTTCGCCTTCGAAGGGACGCGCAATCACGCGGCCCACTTCCCACTCGCCGCGCAGGATCTCGCGCGCGATTTCGCAGATGCGATAGAGTTCGGGAACGGGAATGACAGCTTCGTGCGCGGCAATCTGGAAGACGCTGTCCGCCGAAGTGTAGACGATCGGCGAACCGGTGCGGACGTGTTCTTCGCCCAGCTCTTTGATGATTTCCGTTCCGGAGGCGGCCTTGTTGCCCAGAGCCGAGCGCCCGGTGCGGCGCTCGAATTCCTGCATAATCTCGGGCGGAAACCCATGCGGAAAAATCGGAAACGGTTTGGCCAGGTGAATACCGACCATTTCCCAATGACCGGTGGTTGTATCTTTGCCCGGTGAGCGCAGTGTGCAGCGTCCGAAAGCACCGGCGGGATGTGCCGCTTTGGGCAACTGCGGAATGGGCTTGAGATTGCCCAATCCCAGCGCACAGAGGTTGGGAACGTTGAGCCCGCGCTGACGCGCTATGTTGCCGAGCGTGTCGCTGCCGACGTCCCCATAGTCGGCCGCATCGGGCATTTCGCCGACCCCGACGCTGTCGAGCACAATCCAGATAATACGTTGGAACGCCAAGAAACCAATTTAGCGTGTCTTATGGGACGGAGGACGTGCCCCCGACGTGTCTGGCCGAGACGAGGTGGCGGCCAGGGCATCGCGCTAAAATAAAAAAATCCGTGCAGACCAGACGCCATTTCATCGGCAACGTGGCCACAGGGCTCGCAGGCAGCCTTGCCACGGGCCGCGCCATCGGCGCTAACAACCGAATTCGTGTCGGTGTGATCGGTATGGGCGAGCGCGGTGTGCAACTGGCCCGCGAAGCGATTGCCTGCCCGAACACCGAATTCGTCGCCGCTGCCGATGTCTATTCACGCCGTCTCGAAGAGGCAAAAAGTCTGGCTGCGAAGGGCAGCGAAGCCGCGTTGAAGGGTTTTGCCGACTATCGCGCGCTGCTCGAAGACAAATCCGTCGATGCGGTTCTGATTGCCACTCCCCAGCACCTGCATGCCGAGTGTTTTGTAGCGGCCATGGAGGCCGGCAAACACGTTTATCAGGAAAAGGCGATGGCGTTCACCGTGGAACACGCGAAACTCATGCGTGCCGCGCGGGAAGCGTCGCCGCGCAATGTAGTGCAGGTCGGGCATCAGGCGTGCTCCTCGGGTCAGGTGGCCGATGCCGCCGGTTACCTCGCGGCCGGCACTGTTGGACAAGTGACCGCGATCCACGCCCGCATGTATCGCAATACGCCTGCTGGCAAACCGCACTGGACTCGCCCCCTCTACCCGGACATGACGGCGGAAAACGTGGCCTGGGAAAGCTTTCTCGGCAATGCCCCGGCCCGCGATTTCGATCCCGACCGTCTGGTGAACTGGCGGCTGTTCTGGGATTACTCTGGCGGCAACGTGCATGAGAACATGAGCCATCAATTTGCTTTCTGGAGCAAGGTGATGGGCCTGAGCATTCCGGCGGCAGCCACCATGACCGGCGGCGTTTATCTGTGGAAGGATGGCCGCGAAGTTCCGGACACCATGAGCGTTTCTCTGGAACTGCCGGAAGAAATTCTCTTCACCTGGGATTCCGGCTTCGGCAACAACTATCCCGGCGTCACTGAAGACGTGCTCGGTACCCACGGCACAATCGCTCGGGGCCAGCAGATCCGCTACATACCGCAGCGTGTGAATCGGCCCGCCGGTTCCGAACTCATGGGACAGACGCCCACCGTTCCGCGCGCGCATATGCAGGATTTTTTGAGTGCCATTCGCAACGGTAACGAAACCGCGTGCCCGTTCGAACTGGGCTATCGCGTTTCCGTCGCATGTCACATGGCGGTCGAGAGCTATCTTCAGCAGCGCACCGTTCGCTGGGACGCGGTGAACGAAGAGATCGTCTGACCGGAGCCATGCCGCCTTGGTGAAAACTTCCGCGGCGGCGCTTGCAGTCCTGGCCGGTTCGGCCTGGGCGGTTCGGGGACGTTCATCCGTAGTCTTCGGCCCTTCGGAATGGCGCGCAAAATCGAAACGCAGGGCAATTGCCCTCACCTTCGATGACGGCCCCTCCCCCTCGACACCCAGGTTTCTCGATGTCCTGGCCGAACACCGTGTGCCCGCCACATTCTTTCAGGTGGGCATCAATGTTCAACGGCATCCTGAGGTGGCGCGAAGCGTTGCTGACGCTGGACACGAAATCGGCAATCACTCGTTTTCGCATTTGAATTTCGCTCTGAAATCAGCGTCGCTGATCAGGGCGGATTTTGCCCAGGCCCAGACTGCGATCGGCGATGCCACCGGCGTCACCCCCACTCTGATGCGGGCGCCCTTCGGTGTCCGATGGTTCGGCTTTCGCGGGATGCAGGCCCAACTCGGGCTCACCGGCGTCATGTGGACTGTCATCGGGCTCGACTGGAAACTTCCGGCGGCGGCGATCTCGGACCGCGTATTGTCACGGGTTTCCGACGGCGGCATCATTTGCCTGCACGATGGCCGCGGAACAGCCGCGAAGCCCGATGCGGAGCCGACGCTTGAGGCGGTGCGCCGCATTGTCCCCGCACTGATCGAGGCAGGATATCATTTTGAGACAGTCTCTCAACTGCTATGGCCAACGAACTGACAGCACGTGAAATGACCGCCGCAGATCCGAAAGCGAGCGACGTCGCACAACGAGTCCTGCAAATTATCGCGGATAACCAGAAGAAAGACATCTCCGTCGTCACCCTGGAAAGCAGCTTCGAGGAGTTGGGGATCGATTCCATGGACGCGGTGAATATCGTCTTTGCCGTTGAAAACGAGTTCAACGTCAATGTCCCGGATGAAGAGATGAAGAACATCAAATCCGTGCGCGACATTGTCGAGGGTGTTCAAAAGCTGGTCGCAGGCAAGCCTCCGGACAATCCGCAAAAGGCCGCTGCCTGATGGCGCGCCGAGCCGTTGTCACGGGCATCGGCGTCATCTGTTCCATCGGACGCAATCTGAAGGAATTTGGTCAGGCTTTGCGTGAAGGCCGCAGCGGCGTGGGTCCCCTTCGCAGTCCCGACCCTGGAGCGGATCCGTGGAACATGCGTTTCACGACCGCCGCACAGGTACACGACTTCATCGCTACCGATTATTTCGCGCCCAAAGAAGCGGACATGCTGGATCGTTTCGCGCAGTTCGCAGTTGTGGCGGGGCGTGAGGCCGTGCGGCACAGTGGCATCGAATGGACACCGGAACTGCGGGAAACCACGGCCATCGTAACGGGTTCGTGCATCGGCGGTCAGACTACGGAAGACAAAGGCTTCGTCGAAGTCTACAAGCGTGGGCGTCCGCGGCCTCATCCGATGACGATCCCCAAGACGATGGCCAATGCAGGCGCCAGTGGCATCTCCATGGAATTCGGTATTACAGGCCCGGCGTTTACGGTCGCTACCGCCTGCGCCTCCTCGGCTCACGCAATTGGACTGGCCTCGAATATGGTGCGCTCCGGGATGTGCGACGTTGCGATTGCAGGCGGCAGTGAGGCGACCTTCAGTGAAGGTCTGTTACTGGCCTGGGAAGCGATGCGGGTCGTTTCGCCGACTGTTTGCCGCCCTTTTTCAAAAGATCGTAATGGCATGATGCTGGGCGAAGGCGGGGCGATGTTGGTTGTGGAATCGCTGGAACATGCGCAGGCCCGCGGTGCAACTCCGTTGGCCGAAATCGCGGGCTTCGGAATGTCGAGCGACGCCCACCACGTCACGCAGCCATCGGCGGAAGGCGCGGCGCGGGCGATTACGCGCGCGCTGGCCAGTGCGGCAATTCAGCCCGAGCAGATGGGCTACGTGAATGCCCACGGCACGGGCACACTTGTCAACGATGCGACTGAGACCCGCGCGCTGCATCTGGCCTTCGGCGCGCATGCGCCGCGGCTGGTCGTGTCGTCCACCAAATCGATGCATGGACACACGCTGGGAGCGGCAGGCGCACTGGAATCGGCCGCGGCCATACTGGCGCTGCGCGAAGGCTTTGTGCCGCCGACAATTCAGTACAACGAGCCCGATCCGGAATGCGACCTCGACTATGTGCCGAACGTCGCGCGAGCCTGGGATGGCGAATACGCAATGTCAAATTCATTTGCGTTCGGCGGCCTGAATGCGGTCCTTGTGCTCCGACGGATTTAGAAGTTTTTATCGGCGTGCATAGGCGTGAATCGGCGGCCGAATTACTTTTTCTCCGGAAAAGCCCACGTCGTAGGATCGGCGGGAGGCTTGAATTCCTCAGTGCTGAAAATCCGATAATCTTCGCCAGTTCCGGCAATCTTCAACACGAGTGCGACATGAAACTTTAACCCCTGAAAATACGGCACCCGGATCGTATGAATCCCGCCGCTCAATTCTGTTGTGCCGTGCAGCGTGACCGGCACGTGCAGGCCTCCGTTATCGATGACGAGCGTGTCATCGACATAAAGCATCGCACCGTCGTCCGAGGTCAGTTCCCACCGGTACAGGCCCGGTTTGCCGATCCAGAACCTTCCCGTATAATCGATCGCAAACCACTCCAGACGTTTCGCAATTCCCGGAAAGCCGAGCTTGTAATCCTGCGAAGGTACGTTGAGCGAAGTTGTGTAAACTGTCCCCCGCGGCTTGTCTTTCCGCCCCAGTTCGGCCAGATTTTTCGCGGCATGGGAAATGAAATAAACCACGCCCTGGAGGCCGGAGGGAATCACCACTGTGGTTCCGAACGCATAGACGACTTCCGGTTCCGGTGGTGTCTCCTGTGCCCTGGCCTGTCCCGGTATCAACCCGGCCAGCAACAGCAGCGAAAGCAGAGCTCGATACTTCAATTGGATTTTTCCGTCTCGGGTTTTGGAGCTTTGGCCGGCACAGCCTCCACCCGTAATGCGACAAGATTCATCCGCATGTCGCGTTCCGCGTCCACGGAAATCGGATCGCCATCGTGAAACTGCGAGGATTTCGACGGCTTGCCGTCGCGCACGAATTTCGTGGAACTGGTGACAAACATCCGCATGTCCTGGCCACCTTCCACCTCCATCACCAGATGCCCCGATTCAAGCCCGCGGAAAGTGCCGGTAAACGTTGCGGGAACAGGCTTCGGAACCTGAAGGAGGAGTGCGAAAAGAGCGGCGGCGGAGACGAGCAGGTTCACTTATTGGATTTCTTCCTGCTCTTATTATCCGCCTTTGAATCGCCGGTTCGGTTGCCGGTGATCCCGGACAAATCCGGAATTCCCATGCTGCCGCTCAGTTTCACCAGATCGTCCACATTGATATCCCCGTCCACATAGACGACTGTGAGTCTGGTAGGTTCGGTCGAAACGACTGCCACCCCGCCGAGCTTGCTGTCCGATACCTGGAGAAGATAAACCTGGGTCCACTCTTTGTTTTCGCGGACGTCCACCACCGCCTGCCATTTCGGCTGTTGCAGCATGGAACGCAGCGGCGCGACATCGGCCTCCGAGTATTGGCCGGGCTTCTCGAACTCATAGGCGCGGACGTAGATTCCCTTCATCCTCGAAACCAGCGACTTAATTGCCGCCGCATCCGAATCGCCGTCGCTGCCCAGAAATGCGGAAGCCAGTTTGAGAAGACCGCCGTTCAGCGTCACGTTCGTGGCCGATTTCGCGGAGGCCGCGAGCTTATCCAGCGCTTTGAAATCGAAATCCTGAGCCGTCAGGGCAGGTGCCAGAGCGAACAAGATGACGACGGCCGGTATGAACTTCTTCAGTGTGATTTTCATTGGATATTTCTCGTTGTGCGCCGAACCATTTCCTTCGCCTGCTGCAATTGATCCCTTGTGATCGCGAGCGCCGTCAGCAGATCCTGCTTCGCCTTCAGGCCACGCGCCGTTTCCTGCTTTTGCTGGTAATCCAGCACGACCGCGGGCACGATTGCCAGACCCGCAAGCGTAGCCGCCAGCGCCAGAGTGAACCGCCGCTGAAGCCAGGAGGTCGGCTTCTTCGCCACAATCGGCAAAGCAGGCCGCGGAGCCGCGCCTGTAGTCTTCGCCAGAATTTTCGCCGCGAAATCCGCAGGCGGCTGTTCCGCTGCAAGCGATTCGCGCAACAGATCTTCCATATCTCCGTTCATAAGCAAACCTCGTTCATGGGCAGTTCCCCACCCCGCCTGGCGGCCGCCGGGCCGGATACCAATCCCCTCTTTTCCAGTCTGCCGCGCAACAGCGCCAGCGACCGATGCAGATGGCTCTTCACCGTGCTCACCGGCATCTCCATCACGTCCGCAATTTCGGTGGGCGACAGGTCTTCCTGATAGCGCAGCACAACCACCATCCGCGCTTTCTCCGGCAGCGATTCCACCATGCCGCGCAGACGATCTCTCAGCAGCAGGTCCGGCATGCCGCAGCCAATGGCCGCGGGCTCGGGAATATCGTCCAGCCCGATTGCCGGCCGGAACCGCCGCTTGCGCAATTCGTCGATGGAGCGATGGCAAATCGTACGCCGCAGCCAGCTGGAGGCGTGACCGGCGTCTTCTATCCGGTCGAGTTGCTGGTAGCACTGCAGGAACACGTCCTGCGCCACTTCTTCCGCTATTTCGCGGTTGCGCAGAAAGCGCAGCGCCAGACTGAACACCATCGATTGGTTTTCGGCAACGATACTGGCGAAATCAGCGCCCACATTGACTATTACGGATCAACCCGGCATCCGATGGCAAGTATTTTGGCCGATAAGTCCGAAGCGCGTCACCGATGAAATCCAGCATCACGCCATCCACCCAAAACCGCGGAGAACGCCGGGAAAGAAATCCCAGATGCCCTCCGTATTCCGTCGCAATCAGCTTCACCTGCGGGTTTGCCGCAATGGCCGGATGGCTGTAAACCTCGAAAGGAATGTAGGAATCGTCCTTCGCCTGAATCAACAGAGTGGGCACGCGGATGGCATGCAGGAAATTGCGGGCGGATTGCGTCTCGTAATAATGCTCCGCGCCTTCAAACCCGAACGATGGCGCAGTGAGGCAGTCGTCGATTTCCCAAATGGACCGGTAATGCGCCAGTTCCGCAGCCGTATAGCGTCCTGTGGCGGCCATCCGTTCCTTCATGCGCCGCACAAAACGCTTCTCATAAATCGAATTATCCGGCTGCCCCACGCGCCGCGTGCAGGCCGCCAGATCGATCGGCGTGGAGACCGCACAGACTGCCTGTATGAGGTCGGTCTCGCCGAGTTCGCCCGCCAGCTTCAGGGCGACATTGCCGCCCAGCGAGAAACCGACCAGAAAAATCGGGAGATTGTCCCGCTCGCGCAACTGGATCAAAAAGGCCCGAAGATCGGAGGTCAGTCCGGCATGATAGAGCGTGTTGCAGAGGTGTTCCGTGCCACCGCACGTCCGCATATGAAAGCGGTGCGCGCTCAAACCGGCGTGCAGCGAATCCCACGCCATGCTCTTCATGTAGCCGGATTCCCCGGAGCCTTCCAGCCCATGCAGCAGCACTACATGCCCAACCGGAGTTCCAACGGGATGCTGCGTCTCGACGAGCACCTGCGTATCCGGATCGGTCCGGACCAGGCGGCGTAGTTTTGGAAACGCCGAGTAGTCGTAATTCCGCGGCCAGAAATTTCCGGCAATCGTGAGGACGTGAGGATTACGGACAATCGGTTCGAAGGGCCGCATGCGGGTGCAGTCCCATTGTCCCATTCAAATGCGCACGTCAGCCGTGCAGTCCGGTTACATGATGTCGGTGTCTTCGCGAACCACAGGCCGCACAGTACCGTCTTTGCGGTTCAGATCGTCAGCCAGAATCACAGCCTCCGCCAGATCCCGCATCGACCGCCTGAGCCGCCGGCTTTCATTGCGAAGCCGCAGATAGGCCTCTTCTTCCGTCAGGCTGTGTTTGAGCTGCAGAATACCTTTCGCGCGTTCAATAAGCTTGCGGGCTTCGAGCGTGCGCTTCATATCCAGCGTTTCCGACATCAGCCGCGCATTCTTAATCGCAATCGCAGCCTGGCCCGCCACCACAGTCACAAAACCGATTTCCTCGTCGGAAAATGTGCGAGCTTCGCGGGTATAGATATTGATCGACCCGATCACCTTACCCATCGAAAGCAACGGCGCCGCCAGACCCGATGCCAGCCCGGACTTGCGCGCCAGTTCCGGATAGCGGAACTGCTTCTCCGCATGAATATCGCGGATGACAACCGGCTGTCCGTCGCGAATGACAGCTTCAATCAGAGAGCCTTCCATCCGGATCGGCATGCGGTGCATGTAATCCGGCGAAGAACAGCGTGCCGCGCTCACCATCAGTTCCTTCTTTTCTTCATCCACCAGAAGAATCGAGCAAACCGCGGAATCGAGCGTCTCCGCCACCATCTCGGAAATCGCCTGAAGAATTCGTTCCAGATAACTTTCTGCCGAGATCGTCTGTGCAACCGCGGCCAGAGTTTCCATCCGCTTCACGGCGCTCAGCGACTGGTCCGCCAGCTTGTGACGGCCGATCAGTCCGCCCATCTGCTCCCCGATGAAAGTAACGAGCGCGACTTCATCGGAAGAATGCTGATGCGGCTCGCAATGATGCACATTGATGACGCCGATCAGTTCTCCGCTGCTGACCAGCGGAACCGAAAGAAACGCCTCGTAAGTGTCTTCCTGAAGTGAACTGAAGCTCTTGAAACGGGAGTCCGCCGACGCGTTCTTGCCCAGCGCAACCACGGAATTGTGAACTGCTACCCAACCCGTGATGCCCTCCCCCATCTTGAGCCGGACTTTGCCGATTTCCGCATCGTGCGGCAGTTGCGAAGCCCGCAGCACAACTTCATTGGTGGCGGTGTCGATGAGATAAACAAGACACGCATCGGAATTGGTAACGTTCATTGCGAGACTGACCAGTTCGCGCAAGACGGATTCCAGATCCTGATCGGAACTCACTATGCTGCTGATACGGTGCAGGAGGGTTACCTGACTACCAGTGTTTTCTGCCATTGTGGGTGCCATACTCGTGCGGCCGATTACGAATTGTTACGGCCCGAAACCCCAGTCTACGGGTCGGTGGCAGGGTTGGTCCAATTCAATTTTTGTATGGTCTGGATGCGCGAATCCGGTCAGGAGTGGTAGTCTTTTTTCTCAATGTTTTGTTGAGATTACATGGAAGGTCGGATTTCTCACTCCCGGCTGGATTCGCCCGCCGGATTACTGAATTACGTTACCGGTAAGTCTTGTCGTCCAGATGACTGAAGTCGACGCCATCTTTCATTACACCAATCGTGACGATCGCGAAGGTGAAGACTTCCGACCCCGGCTCCAGATGGCCACCGAAGGCATGGTCCGGGTTCGCTAATGTCATATGCGCATGAATCTGCCCGTTGATGATGTAGCCGTTCATAGAGATCATGTCGGCCGGCGCGGTGGGATCCTTCTCGAACATGTTCTTCGACGGCATGTCGCGATTGCTGACCTGATGCAATTGATACCCGCGCACCGAACCCGCGCCTGCCAGAATCACGGCGTTTTTGATCTTCTCCTGCGCCACCATTTTTTCGAGGCCAGCCAGCAGATCTGTTCCGAATTTGAAACGAAGAGTCACAATTCGGTCGAATTGCCCCTGAATCGCGTAAACATCCGGGACTTTGTCGCTGTTCGATTTCGTATCGTCAATCGGGTTGGGTGACCGATTCGTTTGTTCGCGGCGTGTCTGCTGAGCGGAGGCGAGGGCAACGAGGACGAGTAACAGGGCGGTGCGCATAGGTACATTATGCGCACGTTTTACCTTCATTTCCGCCGAAAGTCGAATTCCTGAATCAGCGGTGGCCTTTTGTCAAAATCACTGTATCGGATCCACGTGGGCCGCACGACAAAGTAAACGATACCCGGCCAGGTCAAACGCTCCGGACCATCGGGCCAGGTCTGGAAATAGATCGCCTGATAGCGCTCCAGTTCCTGCGACTTCAGTTCCTCGGCGACTCCTTCATACTGAACCGCCTGCTCGCCGGACCGGTCGTGCCGAGCACCCCTAATTTGCAGTTGGTAAGAAACCGGTAAAGCTCCGCTTGAGACATGCGGCCTCAGCCCAGATCTGCGTGTATCGCACCGGTGACGCGTTCCGCGAGCCGCTTCACCTGCGCATCCTCCAGGCCTTCCACCATGACGCGCAGCAACGGCTCCGTCCCGGAATAACGGACCAGGATCCGACCCGATCCATTCAGTTCCGCCTCGCACGCGCGGATTTCGCCTGAAACGTTGGGCAGTTCTTCCAGCGCCCGCCTTTCCTTCACCCGCACGTTGAGAAGCAGCTGCGGATAGACAACCAGATCGGCGGTCAGCTCATCCAGATTCGCGCCGGCAATTACCGCCGTTTCCAGCACCTTCAAGGCGGTCAACATGCCATCGCCCGTAGTCGCGTACTCGCGGAAAATAACGTGGCCCGATTGTTCTCCGCCAACCGCAGCCTGGCTCCGCACCATTTCTTCCAGCACGTACTTGTCGCCCACCGGAGTGCGCACCATCGTAATTCCCAGCCGCTCCAGCGCCTTCTCCAGGCCCAGATTCGACATCACGGTGGAGATCACCATGTTCCCAGTGAGGTGTCCGATCGCCTGGAGCCTGCGGGCGGCAATCAGCATCATGGCGTCGCCATCCACCAGCCTGCCGGAAGGAGCAATCATCATGGCGCGATCGGCGTCGCCATCGAAGGCAACACCGGCGTCGGCGCCGCTGGCCAGCACCTGAGTCCGAAGATTTTCCAGATGCAGTGCGCCGCAATCCAGATTGATGTTTCGGCCATTCGGCTCGCAACTGATCGCGGTAACCTCGGCCCCGGCTTCACGGAATAAATCGGGAGCCAGCGCCGAGGCCGCGCCGTTGCCACAATCCATGACGATCTTCAGCCCGGCCAGTGGCTGTTTCGAAGCAAGAGTCGACAGCAGGAAATCCAGATAGGGCCTGGTACTGCACGCAGCCGCGAGGGGTTCGGGCTGAATCTGTTCCGGCACTTCGGGAAGAATTCGAAAAATCGCCTCTTCCACTTCGTGTTCTTCGGCATCGGGCAGCTTGTACCCGGTGCGCGCGAAAATCTTGATGCCGTTATCCTCGAACGGATTGTGAGACGCCGAAATCATGACGCCGGCCGAATACTGGCCGGTCCTCGTCAGATAAGCGACTCCGGGAGTCGTCAGCACTCCGGTACAAGCCACTTTCACGCCGGCGCCGTTCATGCCGAGCCGCAGACCGTGAGCCAGTTGCGCCGCGATGGCGGGCCCCGATTCGCGGGTATCCATCCCGATCAGCACCGGCAAATGCCCCAGCTTCTGCCGATGCAGATCTTCCGCCAGCGCCATTCCCAGGGCCGTTATCGTGCGGGGATCCAGCGGCGTTTTGCCTGCCGTTCCGCGGATTCCATCTGTTCCAAAAAGCCGTTTTGCCATGTTTGAAGTGTCAGCGGGCTCGTTCAACCCGAACCTTCACTGTAACCCGGGGGGCGCTGGCAAAACGAAGTTCGGCATCGTCGATATAGGTCGAGAGTTCCTGGGGCTGGTCGGCGCGCGTCAGATCGAAAGGATCTGTCAGCGCCTTGCGCGCGGCATCCACCCGACTCTCCGGACCTGTAACGACAAGTTCGGGCGGCTCGATGGTGACTTTGGCGATGGCCATTCCGCGCGGCAGCGTGCCGGAATACGATACTTCCACCGGCAGTTTTCCTGTCTTCTGGTTTTCAAACCGGAAACGAAGCTGCTCGGGTATGGCGCGCACCAGAGTGACGCCCCGCGGGGGCCGGAGTTCGGCACCCGTCAAAGTGAAGGTCCGCTCACCGGGCGCCTTCACACTGGCGAAATCGATCACCGCCGCAACCCGGGTTTGCTGCATTTCCCGCAAACGGCTCGCCGGGCCCCGAGCTTCCACCGAGATCGAATCCACAATCGCGGAACTGATAACCAGGTCCCTGGGAAAATTTCTGTAGTCGACCGGCACCGAGACGATGGTGGCCAGTTCCGGTTCACTCGCAATATTGAACCAAAGTCCGAAAGCCGCCGCGAGCGCGAGCGCCTTCAGGCCGAAATTATGCGTTACCAACGCCTTGACCGCGGCAGCCGTCATCGCCGGACCTTTTCGGCTTCGCGGGTGGCCCGGCCGGGTTCAATCACGTGGGGAACTCGTTTGCCGGACGAAATTTCAGCCTGCCCCGTTCCGAACGAGCCGACCTGAAGTATGTTCTTGAATCCGAAATGCCGCCGAATTCGCTGCTCCGCCCGTTCGATGGTAACGCCGGATTCCATCTCACCACCCGAGGCAATGGAGATGCCGCCCGTCTCTTCGCTCACAATCAGCGCGAGCGCGTCCGATTCTTCCGTAATACCCAAACCCGCGCGGTGACGGGTCCCGAGGCGACTGGATACCTCCGGCCGCACACTGAGCGGCAGGAAGCAGGCCGCCGCCGCAACGCGGTCCTTCTGGATGATCACCGCGCCGTCGTGCAGCGCCGTGCCGGGCATGAATATCGAAAGCAGGAGATCGCGCGAAACATGAGCGTCCAGGCGCACGCCGCTTTCGACAAAAGTCCGCAGGCCGGCATCGCGCTCCAGCACAATTAATCCGCCGATTTTATCGCGCGAAAGCGATGCGATGGCCAGCAGCAGCTCATCGGTGGATTCGGGCGCATGGTAGCCCCCGAGAAGGCGTTTCCTTCCGAGCCTGCCCAGCGCTCGCCGGATTTCCTGCTGGAACAGCACGATCAAGGCAATGGCTGTATAGGGCGCCAGCGATGACAGCATGGATCGCAGCGTTTCCAGCCCCAGTTGCACCGCGATCTGGTAAATGATGACGACCGCGACAATGCCGGTCAGAATGTGCGCCGCGCGTGTGCCCCTGACGATCTGGAGCAGCTGATAAATCACCAGCGCTACAGCCAGAATGTCGAGCACGGCATTCAGGCCAAGCCGGGGAAACTCGAAATTAAGCACGGCCGGGAGCATTGGGAAGCGCTGATCTTATTGTAACGAAACAGGATGTCTGTTCAGTTTCATGATCAATAAAGTCATGTCGTCGTACTGTTTCGCGCTGCCGGTGAAACCGTCGGCCTGTTCGAAGATCCCCTCGATCATTTCCCTGGCGCTCTGTCCCATATAACTTCTGGCCGCGGCGAGGAAGCGCTCTTCTTCCCACTCCTCGTCCTGCTCATTCATTGCTTCGCTGATGCCGTCGGTATAACTGAGAAAAATGTCTCCGGGCTGCATCTGACAGCTATCCATGGTGTACCCGACTCCCGGCAGCAGGCCCACCACGGGGCCGCTGGCTTCGAGCCGAATGATTTCGTCGCCGCGCAGAATAACGGGGGCATTATGCCCCGCATTGACGTAGGAAAGGAATCGCGTCGCGGGGTCGAATTCGCCATAGAAGAAGGTCGCATAACGGTTGCTCTGAGAGGCGTCGTAAACGAGCTTGTTCACATTGCGCATGAGCGCCGCCAGATCGTGAATGCCGGCCATAGCCTGTCCGCGCAGGGATGCCTGAAGGCTTGCCATCAGCAGCGCCGCCGCAATTCCCTTACCCGAAACGTCTCCGATCGCGATGCCCAGCTTGCCGCCTTCCTGCTCCACGAAATCGTAATAATCGCCGCCGACGCCGCGAGCGGGCCTGCAATACCCGTAGCAATCGACGCCTTCCACCTTCGGGAACTTCTGCGGAAACAGCCGCTCCTGCACTTCCCTGGCGATCTCCAGTTCCCGATTCATGACTTCCCGAAGCGCAGTAGATTCCGCCAGCGACGTCATCAGACGGCTGTTTTCAATCGCCATTCCCATCTGCATGGCCACCGATTGCAGGAGCTGCAGATCGGTTTTCGAATAGGGCTGTTCCGAGAGTTTCGGCCCCAGGCTCATGATTCCCACGAGACGATCTTTGCCCGGCAGCGGCAGCAGCAATTGCGTACGCATGAAATCCAGCGTCTGCAACTCCTCGGCATCCAGTTCGCGAATCCAGTCCGGCGGCTTGTCGAAATAGACTTCGAGCGGCCTGTTCCGCTCGCGCAGCGCGGCCGCAATGCGTCCGTGCGCCGAAATGCTCATCGGCTCACCCGGTCTGGTCGAGTAGCGCGGCCGAAAATCTTCGCTGTCTTTGTCGGTGAGCAGCAAAACGACATCGGGCACATGTAAAACGGCCGGAACCCGCGTGACCACCTTTTCGACCAGCGGTTTCACCTCCAGATACCGGCCAACCTCTCCGGCCAGTTCGGCCAGGACATGCTCGGCATCGTACGCCTCGCGAAAAAATTTGCGGTCGATCCATGCCGATGCCCTGTCGCTGTTCTTCCGGCGGATGATCACCAGACCAACGCCGGCCATCGTGAGGAGCAGCGGCTTCGCGGCCGTTCCGCCATGCGCGCTGAACACGTAAACAATGAGGCCGAGCATGCCCGCGCGGATTATCCACAGGCCGCCGCGCGCCAGCCCGTATTTCACGCTCATCCGGATGGCAAACCCGAGATCCATCGCGCGTTCCACAACGATGACGTAGGCAAGAGTGAGCGGAAACAGCCCCATCATGCAAAGCGCGGTGACTACCAGCGGCCACGGAACGCCGTTGAAGACATCGCGGTCTCGCACGAGCGCGTAGATCACGACCAGGAACATCGGAGCCAGGCTAACGGACGCTCCGGTGCGAAGAATCCGCAGCCTGCGCCTGTCGTCGGGCGCTTGTTCCGTGCCCGATTTCATACCCAGAATCGCGAAGAACAGACTCACGCAGATCATTTGCAGCACAAGCCGGACAATGTAGAGTTTTGCGAACAGGGGCTGCCAGCGCAGCACGGCGTCGATATTGCCATACCAGCCCCAGACAAGCGTTCGCCCAAACAGTTCGGTCGCCAGTGAAGGCAGAATGATCAGGTACTTCAGCCACGGTTTCCTACGGTCCAGTTCCAGTCGGCCGGGAAAGCGGATGGCAAACAGCATCAGCCAGATGGCCCAGGTGGAACCGCAAAAGCTCTCCCACAAAAACGAGAGCGTTGGAAAAGCCCGGTGCCACGATTCGCCTCCGGCAAATGAACTGAACCCGATCAGCAACAACATCAGCAGCCACGCGTTGGGATCGCGCGGACGAATGAAGGCGACGCTGAAACCCAGAATCAGGCAGACCGCCGGGATCACCACAATCAGACAGATTTCGAGCGCAACATTACTGACCGACGAGAAATCTTCCTTCTCACTGGGAACGGGAACGTCCCTCTCTATCGCGTTGCCGGAAGGCGCGCTCAGTACGAGATGAAGTTTGTCGCCTGGCTTCGAATTCGCCACCGCATCGCGCAGTTGATTCTCCGCCGTGAACGGACGGCCGTTCAAAGAAAGGATCTGGTGGCGCCACAAAGGGCCACCGCTGCCAATTGTCCGGGTCCCAATCTGAACTGAAAAGGGCGGTGAGGGCACGGCTGCCGGGTCCCGCAGAACTTTCACCAGATCCCGCAGGAAACCGCCCTCGTAGGCGAGCGCGCAGATGAGAAGGATGAGCAGAGCCCAATACTGACGTTGCGTGCGAGCCATCGGTGGACAATTATCACACGCAAACAGAGCGGAACGCTATAGTTAGATTTTCCGATCTGCGATGCCTTTTGTATCCATTCCTGAAGCAATTGAAGAGACCCGCGCCGGTCGAATGCTGGTCGTTGTCGACGACGAAGACCGCGAAAATGAAGGCGATCTCACCATCGCCGCCGAGAAGGTAACGCCGGAAATCATCAATTTCATGGCCACGCACGGCCGGGGTTTGATCTGCCTCACGCTCACTCCGGAACGCTGCGACGAACTACGGCTGCCGCTCATGTCGCCTCACAACACGTCGAACTTCGGAACGGCATTTTGCGAAGCAATTGACGCGCGGGCGGGCGTCTCGACCGGTATTTCAGCCGCGGACCGCACCCGCACTATTCTGGCGGCCGTCGACCCCGCCACCAGGCCCAACGATCTCGCCCGGCCGGGCCACGTTTTCCCTCTGCGCGCAAAGGAAGGCGGCGTTCTGGTGCGCGCAGGCCAGACCGAAGCATCCGTGGATCTGGCGCGCATGGCGGGCCTGAATCCCGCCGGCGTGATCTGCGAAATCATGAACGAGGACGGCACCATGGCGCGCGTGCCGCAACTGAAAGGGTTTTGCGCGCAGCACGGCCTGAAGATGATATCGGTCGCGGAACTGATCCGCTTCCGGCTCGGCAACGAACACTGCGTTCATCGGCGCGCCGAAGGCGTCATCCGCACCGAATTCGGAGAGTTCCGCACGATCCTTTATACGAGCGATCTCAGCCCGGAATCGCATCTGGCTCTGGTGCGCGGCAATATCGTCGGCAAGAGCAACGTGCTGGTCCGCATGCATTCCCACTGCGCGTATGGAAATCTGTTCGGCGCCACGCCGTGCGATTGCCAGGAGATGGTGCGCGGCTCACTGAAACGGATCGCCGAAGAGGGCGAGGGGGCGCTGGTGTACTTGCACTCCACCGGCCAGGGTCTGCGCATGGAAGACGGCCGGCTCATCGGCCACGACAGGCACGTGCCGCAGCCTCCGCTTCAGCACGAAGTCGGTCTCGGCGCGCAAATTCTGTCCGATCTCGGCCTGCGTACCATTCGCCTGCTGACTAACCATCCGCGGCGCATTGTGGCCCTGGAAGGTTTCGGGATTGAGATTGTGGATCAGGTTCCGATCGGCTGAAAGCCAACTGGCGAAACGGCGCGCAAGTAAGAGACACGTCTCCCACGACGTGTGAGGATAAATTTTCAATTTTCAAATAACAGTGACATCCTTTTTCGAACGCCTTGCGGCGAGGAAAAAGAACGTCGTTGCGGCGGGTCGGTTGCC
>JAICJH010000039.1 GCA_025928545.1 Bryobacteraceae bacterium
ACTGATGAACTGGAAACTGCCATCTACAAATGGCTGGCAACCTGGAATGGCAAACCAACTCCGTTCGTCTGGAAGGCCTCTGCCGACGTCATTCTCGACAAGGTTCGGCGGTGTAAAGAATTATCTAAGACAGGAGACTAGTTTAGCCTAGCAGCCGGACGTAACATAGCTAGCCACCTTCAAGACTTCCACATCGCAGGTACACGAGAAAGAAACAAGCCCCCTAACGCCCAAATTGCTGCGGCGACCAGCACTACAGTAAGCTCACGTCTGACCGTGCGATCCTCATGATGCAACCGGACCACGTAAGCCGAAGCAATGGCAAAGCACAACATGCCCGTAAATATCCATAGTTCAGCAAAGTGAAGCATCTCCCCTAAGATTTTGAAGAATTCGAAGGTATAAAAACCCACGATAAATACTTCGATCTGACCAATCCGATCTTGTGTGCTTTTAATCTGCTCGTTTTGCTGGGTCGACTGGTCATCGCGAAGTGTTCGGTGGAGGCTCCCGATCAATTCATGAATACGTTGCGCACTTTGTGCCAACCGGTAACAGCGGTTCACGGATTCCCGTCGGCTTACGTCAATCAGATAACCATGAATTTCGAATAGCCGAAACCGTTTCCACACTTCTCCCAAATCCTCGGGTCGCCGAATCACGTCGAGCAAGAATGCATGGCACAGCAATCGCTGTGCGATTGAAATTAGCATTGGAAAGGCATACTTCGTTTGGATGACAAAAACGCGCTCGGCATCGAAGGTACCCCCATAGACTTGCTTCGAAAACTGAGACGCAACCAGGTGAGCAGCACCCAAATAGGAATAGGCAGCAACGTGATTCTCATACAGTACTTCGAAAGGTACGCCAGGACTACCTAGAGCGTGGGCACTCTCTTCTATTTGAGAAAGTGCCGCCGCAAGGCGAATCGCCTCGACGTTGATAGATGGTTCCTGGAAATTCGTTCCGAGAGGATACACTAACACCGAATGACATAAGAACTGCTCTTGGTCGTGGCGTATAAGGCCATTCAGTGGAGTAAGGAGCAAATCCTTCAGTTCTGCGAGTGTCCAACTCTGGCCCCTTGACCCGAGCCGGGCAGCAATATTATTCGCTTCGAGGGGCAACTCCCGAACTTCGGGAACGTGTGGGCTGGGCACGCACAGATGCGCGTCCGTTTCAGACGATTGTATTCGTAGTCTGGGGCAGCGATTACTCGTCTGCGACAGGTGGTAGCAAAGATCCTGCGCTTCGTTCGGGGGGATCGTGATGTCGCTGGGGGTCTCGATCTGAATTGAAAGGATACCGACCCTATCGTGCAACAGATAAAATTCTACGGGCCGCGTAGCATGGAATAACAGCGCGCGCGAGAGCGGCCGCCTTCCTGTACTGTTCTTGCGCCAAGTCTCCTCATGTTCCCCGTTCAACACCACGACCATTTTCCGATTTGCCAAGTCGAGCCACGAATCCCGAAGAGACTGAGCAAGGACGAAGCATTCCGGGGGGCGCTGAAACTCCGGTCTGATGTATTGAAACTCTAAAACTGAGTGCGGATCGTCATCCAGCGGTGCCCGTCCGTCGAATTGCGGAAAAAGAAAGAGCTTTGCTTCTTCAAGCATCTCGCTCGTGGATTTCGCGGGTGGAAGAACACGTTGCCATACTTTACACGACGCTGCTCCCCACGTGGCATTTTCTATCCCTGCTACTACCTCGACCCGCGATGAAAAATTCTCGATGAGGACCGGGTAAAACAATCGCAGGCTAAAGTGCTCAGCGTTTAGTAGTGGCATGTTTTGTAGTGGGCATTTTTCAGGATCGTTACGCTAGTTCAGCCGGCAAGAAAACCAGGCGGCTAATCCGACTTCTCTTGGGAACGCTCCCACTGAGAGACGCGGTCGAAGATCAACCTGCAGATCTGCTCTGCGGTTATCCTATCCTCGCGAGGAATGAACTCGTCATTGGAGTGTGCCATCGGGCGCCGGACCCATGAAAGGAGTTCAAAACGGTCATTCCAGAGCTTCTTACCGTCTCCTAGAATAGGTGACAATGACGACCAATGGGCGCTTATAAACGGCATATACTCTGATGGGTTCGCGTAATCGAGCAGATTCGAAGCAGATGCTGCAGGATTGCGATTGAGGAAAGCACTGCGTCGTGATTCGAGATCGCCCAAAACCTGCGCTAGCTGAGGATGGACCTCAATTGCTTTTGAAGACCACTCCAGGCATTCGTAACGGGCGCTCAGCACCGCGTCGAGCAACCTCCGAATACTCTTTTCGGCGTTCGTCCACAAGGGCCAGAGATCGACCTCGCGGTGAAGATCCTTTAAAACTCCATAAAAGTGGGGGGAGAACGTCGTGAATTCCTTCTTTTCACCCTCCTGCAGGATTCCGTATTGTTTTAACTGGCTTACTGCGGCCGGTTTCACATCGATTCGGGGGCCGAAGATCACGCCCAAAAGCGTATTCCTGAGATCGCGCTCTGTCAGCAGATCAAGCACATGCGTATATTCTCGGAACAGCATCGGTTCCGAGGCCGCGATTATATCCGGAATGTTTAGCATAGAACTCGTAAGCCATTGAAAGGCGGCTTGAAAGGCAAAACCTGTTCCGAAGTAAGGTTGGTTGCCGCAATAATACGCAATCAAGGGATCCAGCTCTTCACGTGGGAGCGTGGTTTCGTCGAGAGGAGAGAGTAATTCGGTCATTTCCTCGGAAGTAAAACAAGGAACTTGAAGTTCCATGAATATCCCGTCCAAGGTCGAATTTCCGGGGCAGGCCACATCTTCGATTTCAGCTACAGGACGCCGTGAAACTGTTACGAGGCAAATCCCCCAAGCCGCATTATTGGCTACTTCACGTAGCAGATGAAATGCAATTGGAAGTTCGGCAAACAATGTCCGCAGGTAGTCGAACTCGTCAAGCACTACAACAACGGTGAACCCCGCATCGCGAACGGAACCGAAAAACCGGGAGATCGCGTCATCGATATCGTCCCATTCGGCACCCGGGAGAATTTTCTTCAGATTATCTTGAATGAGCGGCAATAATGGCACCTGAGCCCCTCGCACGCAGGTCCCGACAACGGCGTTCAAGACCTCCCGGGCCATCTCCAGGAAGAGGTCTGCCGGCCGGCCTTTTTTCGATACGTTGACCCAGGCGGTCAGCACCTTCCGATGGGCAAGTTGTTCTTGAGGATCGATGAATACATTCCAGGCAAGACTCGATTTGCCGATTCGGGGCATCCCAATAATGGCGAGGCTACCCGGTTGCTCCGTCTCCAAACAACGCTGCCGGGCAAAGCTGATTTGCCGGTGTCTTCCGACGAATTGCCGTCCTTTTGCGAGACCTCCGTGAAATGAAAAGGGATTAGGTCGTGCCATATCGGAAACGATCATGTGGTGTTCTTAAGCGTTGGCGTTCAACCATTCCTTAAATAGACCTACTCGAATACGGAACTTCCCTTTGCCCTGCTCCTGCAGAACATCGCGCTTGAGAAGGTCTTGAAGGATATCATCCGTCTCCAAAGTGGAGATGCCCGGAGCTGTAATTTGTGAACGATCGCAGTTACTGTAGGAATCTCGTCGGGTCTGGGCTGCAATTTTTCCAAGAACTTCCACCACCTTTTCCGGATCGTAAATATTCATGTTGGCATCGCCTGTAGTAAGAAGTGCATCAAAATCTTCCTTTCGCAGACAACGGTCACCGCGAACCAGCAAGTCCTTCACTCGATCAATGTCGGGATCTGCGACAAAAGGGGCGCGGCGCTCATGCATGTATTGAACAAGATGATTGCAAAAGATCTGGGTAAAGTACGGACTTCCTGCAGTGTACTCGAATACACGCTGAGCGGCCGGACCTTTGAATCGGCTTTCGAGCGGGATGCCTTCAGCACTCCGAATCATGATAGGTTCTTCGATAAGTTGCAGTGCGGGTGTCTCCTCCAAGTAGTTGATTCGTTCGTGGAGACCGAGTTGGAACTCATTCGGGAAAAGGCTAATGAAGTAAGGCATCGTATCTTGGCCGACTAGAACGGCGCTGAAATATCCCTGCTCCACAAGAGCTTTCCAATATTTCATAAAATCCGCTGGGATATCTTTACGTTTAATCAGGGAATACAAATGAGAGAACTCATCGAGCAAAAGGATTAGCCGCGCCCGAAGGCCCGAAAAAAGGTTATTTTGGTAATAGTCCAAGGCGGCCCGCAGATATTCCTCGAAGATGATTTCGCCCGCTCTCATATCAGCCAAGGTGGGACATGGGAGTGGGCTTCGCCCATTAGGTGTGCGTCGACCAATATCCTGATCAATTGCGCTTGCGATCTTGTAAAGCAATACTGGAAGTTTAAACTCTGTGCCGACGCTGTAGATATTAAATGAGATTGGGATGAACGGAGCGGTAAACTGCTTCTGCAGATGATACAGAATAGATGATTTACCTGCACGTTTCTGGCCGTATAGAATGTGGCTCTTCCCGTCAGGAGAGTTGTTAATTGCGTCCCGAAACCGGGCAATTATATCAGAACGTCCAAAGAAATAACGATCATCCACTGCGATCTTTCCGACTAAGCCCGAATAGGGATTGTAAAAAGTCTCAAATCGATCTGCCGCATACAGCCGGATGGAATCGGACTGGCTGTCAACGTCGAAGTGCTTTTTCATACGACTAGTGAATCTTACTCTCCATGCGAGTGCTACAAGTTCACTCTTGAGTCCTCGTGACGTGAGTTGGAGCGGGACGGTGACCGTACGCCGAGCGCCACCTTGCAGTGAGGATTCCTCTACGGCCTGCGGTACTTGGTAGTCGCCGTCTCGTGATGGAAGAACTTCTAAGACGACGTTGCTAGCGGGACTCTTACCCGCTGGATTTCGGATTTCGATTTGACAATCAATTCGACCGGTTGCAGGGTCGGGCGTATAACTTTGAATGAGAAGCGATGTTTCCAACCGGTCCGGTTCAGCGGCCTCCTGAACGCGAGCGAAATGCGCAAGGAGGGTTTCCCGCAGTTTTTCTAGATAGGGCTTGAACACTTCAATGGATATCGTCGTCGGGCGGTCACGATGATTGATCAAAAGTGCCTGAACACGTTGGTCAATAAGATCGTGCAGACGCTCACGCTCAATATAGAGAGCTTCTTGGGAATAGTCGGAGATTTGTTCAAGCAAGCCAAGCAAGTCGTCCAGCCGACTCGAGTCGAGACCGTCTTTCAGTTCGGTCTTCTTGAGTTCGCGGATAGTTGACACCTGCGTTGATGTCGATTCGATGTTGCCTGCAAGCTGGAGCAGGACGGCCAACTGTGCCTGCGCTCGTTGCCATCGTTCGCTAAAATGTCGACGGGCGGGTTCCCACAGCTGTTCGCATGTCGCCGTCGGAGCGAACGAGATACCCGCATAATCCGATAGAGACTGTCGAAGTAGCTGATTCAATCTTGGATGATCTTTGACGCTTTCCAATATGCGCACGCGGATATTGCCGTTGGCAAGCGAAAGGCGCAACAGCCCCTCGGTAGTTTTTTGTCGAATCTGAGGTGTCGTTAAACAATGTTCCAACGCCTTAACCAGCGTCGGCAGGGTATCATCTAAGATGTCATTCTTGGGCGCATACAACAGCATTAATAACTGCGTAAGGCGACGATTGCCGTTCCATTCTAGACCCTGCCTCATCTTGAATCCGGGGGGGTCCGTCCACGATAACGAAACACCGAATGCCTCGCTATAGAATGCGCGGGCCACATCTATTGGAAGGTCAGATTGCAGCGACAGGTCTCCCATAAAGCCACAATATTGACGAAGCTCAACCTCAACTTCTGAGGGCTCGGCTTGCTGCAGATCAAGCATCATTCGAGCGCGGGCCAAGTGCGTGCCCGCCCGCTCGCGGAACCGTTTGCTGCCTGCTCCTTCAATTATTCCCTTGAGTTTCCGGACGTCTTCCATCGTAAACGTCCTTTCTGAAACTTTCTTCTGCGGTACGTTGAGGTAATCGCACGCTTCTAACTGGGCATCGAGAAAGGCGCTACGGCCTCCTCGCTCAACAACATCTTCTTCGAACTCAACCACCGCTCCAATCCGGCCACTCTTTTTCGCAATCAGCGTGTTCTCTAGTAATAACCGAATTTTGGGATCGTTTGATGAGATCGCAAGCGCGGCGCGGGCGTGATTTTCGGCTTCATCAAAACGTTGCGCCCGATAGCACGCATTCGCAAGATTCTTCAGTGCCGTCGCCCTGCGGTAAGCAGGCGACAACTCCACCGCTTTTTTCAGATAAGGTATGGCTGTAGCGTAATTGCTCCGATGGAATTCAATCGAGCCTTGAAGGTTTGCGATGGAAAGGTGGTCGCTGACATTTGGACCGTGCTGCACCAATACATCTTGGGCCTCGTCATGGCGACCTCGCTGTTGCAAGAGCGATGCTAAGTCCTTTACAGCCGAAGAAAATGTGTCCTCGGTACGTATTGCAAGCCGAAAAAGCATTTCCGCTTTATCTAAGTCTTTGTCCCGGACCCACGCTTGATGTGCCTGACTATAGTAGGCTGTCGGCGGGGCTTGGGGTCCACGGCCCGGGCGAGCAACGAGACCCTCCTCATTGGCTCTTAAGGGGGCTAAAGGTCGTGCCTTGGCTTTATTGATTAGGTCTTTGAGCTCTTGTGGGACAACCATTTGCCGTTCACCTAAATTTCCCAACGCGTCATGCACCGCTTGCCGTGCGGGAAACCGGGATGTCGGGTCTTCAAGGACGCGGTCGACTCGCTCACTGTGACCTTCTTCTACTGCAACAAAAACTGTGGCCTCCCAGATCATTTCCGCTGTGACCGCGGCTTTTTCCTTAAGCGCGTACTCGTAAAAAACCGGTAAAAGGTCGTAAACGCGGCTCTCTGTCATGAGTTGCACGAATACCCGCCATGAATCAACATGAAATCGCGGCGACTCCATACAAAAACAGCGACCCAGCGCGATCTGGGCTATTGCTCTTTGCTGTCGGTGAAAAGCGGCGATTCCTGCATTGTGCCATGCTGAAAAATTTTCGCTTGTTACGGCAGCGTCGATAAACTCCGCAGTGGCTGCTTTAGGATTCTCCATCTGCATAAAATAACAGCCCAAATTATAATGCGCCTCCCATAACCTCGGATAAAGCCTTAGCAGTCCTTGCATACCGCCTAAAAGAGCATTTGCGTGAGTGACGTCAGCAACGTTCTTGCCGTGACCCCACAGTTGATAGCATCGATCAAATTCGCCTATCAGTTCCGCCTTCTGCGGAAGGGTGAGGCCAAGATCTAATAGTCGATTGTCGTCCGGGCGGGTGATCGGAGGCATACACTCCGGTTGTGCGGATGCTATTGCGCGACGAACACGGGCTGCGATATCCAAAGCTCGCTGGACGCTGGAAATCGACTGAGAGACCTCGGGGGTCCCGCTAACTTTGGGCGCAACAGCTTGCGCAGCTTCAAACATCGGGACTTCGGTCACAGACGGCGCGTATCCATCCACTTCGGTTGATGGATGGCGCGGAGCTAACTGCCCGGGAGCTTTGGCACCCGGAACCACTGCTTCAACCCCACCGAGCAAGGAAGCAAAAACCAAAACATCGCCATGCGTTGAACGCACCTTGAGGTATCCGATCGTGAGCTCAATGAGTTCACCCTCAACTACCTGTCCGCTAGTCAAGTAAATCTTCAGTGTCGTTCCGAGCGGGAAGCTCGTCTGAACAGCAATAATTGGGTTGCTCAAGGTTTTATGATCCGTCGAGAGTTCTTGATTATGATAGCCTGAACAGCCGCGAGATTCGAGACAACGGAATTTGGAGCCACACATGGGCCTTCAGTCGCTCGATTAGCCGAAGACAGATTGAACCTATTCCCGGTGCTGCGGCTTAAGAAGCATCTAAATGACATGACAGATCTAAGTGACATGGTACGGCACGATCACATCCTTTTGTTGAGATCACCCCTCCAGTCATCCGACAGCGGCACGGATTAGGGAATGACATACCAGCAGGATACTCTTCGATAAGAAGGCTCTTTTGCTTGCTCCAGTAAGTGAATGGCTGATTTATTCACGAGCAAAGGCGTGTGAGTTGTTGAGGGCAGGAAGATCTGTGAGGGCGCAGCGCAGGGTGTGCTGATTCTAGTAAAAAGCTATTCCGCCGGACCTGATGCACTGCCAGCGCGAGCTGCTGGAGAGTTGACCGAGGATAGCAATTGGCCAGAGCGCCAGTGCCACCTGTTACCGGCTATCCGGCTGCTGGGCCGCCTCGATCCGATCTCCCCAAGGCAGATTGAAGTGATTCAGCGCAATCGCCGCGGCAAGTCGAAAACACGTCGGCATTCTCGTCACCGAACCGTTCTCGACACCTTGTCGCTGTGCCGTTCCCTCGAAAGCCTTCCAGCCGGGCGATTCAAGATCCATAGCTCTGAAATCTACCGGCGGTTTGGTTCACTCAGCGATCTCTTCAACTTGCGGCCCGTCGATTCGTTCGACCCACGCTTTCCTGCGCCGCAAAGTTGAAGAGATCTTTGTCAATTCTTCCAAAACTTCTCCCGCCAATGACATTGGATCGGTTAGCGGAGGCGAGGCCAGAGCGTGTTCCTTCGAAAATGAATCGTTCTATCTTCCTGATAGCAAAAGATCGCCGCCATGTCGCCGCCCCGTTTCAGTAAACCGACACCTGATTTTCATCCCCCGTTGTGGCGACCCGCCATGAGCCATTCACAACGAAATAAAATCCCCGCATCTGCCTGATCCAAAACACCTTACCGCCAAAACTCTATCTCCGCCAACCCCGATTTCTCGACACCTTAATGTACAGTCGAATCGGTAATGAAAATGCGACACCTGCAACCAATTAACGGCTCACCGGAATCCGCCCCACCAACCGCGACACCCAGGCACGCCCAGGCCGCCCCCATACCGCCAGCCAACCCGTGGCCTCCCGCCGCCAAAAAAATGCCCGTACCAAGCGAACCCGCCACCCTGAACAAAACAAAGGAACTCCCAAAATTCACGAACCCACTTCGAGGCCTGACTAACCCGGGAAAACACCCAGCCGGACCCGAAAAGCCGCTCCCAACACCCGCGGCCACGCCCTATTCTTCCCGCCTGGCAATGAAAAACGCCTTGAATTCGTCCTCACCTGCGGCGATTTGCCGCCACCCGCCAAACGCCGCCCGATACTGCCCCAGCGAAGTCGCGAACCGCCCGCTCAACTTCCCGGCCAGAGCCACCACCCCGCCCACCCGGACACCCCGCGCAATCCCCGCCAGCAGATCCTCTTGCCAGTACAGCCAGCAGACAATCAGATCCCAGGCGGCCGCCTCAATCGGGAACGCGCCGCCCTCCAAATCTGCCTGGACGGTAGTGATCCCGGCCATTTCCTCCACCGCAATGTCGACCGCGGTCACCGCCCAGCCTCGCTCCGCCAGCCACGCCGAGTGCCTTCCGCTCCCGCACGCCAGATCCAGCGCGCGCCCCGGCGGCAAGCCATCCAGCGCACTGGTAATTTCAATCGCCGGCGGTTTCACTGGCACTGGGTGGCGTGTCCACCGGAAAACGGATCGGCACGCCTTCCTTTCGCAGTCTCTTGTAGAGTCTCTTTCGCATTTCACTGCGAGCCATCGGAAGATCGGCGAAACGGCTCACACTGAACACCACCTGATACACCAGCGCATCGCCCCACGGCCCCGGATTGAATCGAATCCCCGGCGCTGGCTCCGTCAGGACGCTGGCAATTTCGCCCGCGCCGCGCGCCGCCTCTTCCGTCAGAATCGCTTCCACCCGGTCAATATCCGCATCCGCCCCCACGCCGCACAAAATGGACGCCACCAGCCGCCCGTCCGGCAGAAAATAATTGGTGAAGATCGCCTGGCCCAGCTTATTGTTCGGAATCACCACCAGATTATTCAGCCGCGTCCGCATCGTGGTGCAGCGCCAGTTGATATCCGCGATGTAGCCTTCTTCCCCCGTATTCAGGCGGATATAATCGTCGATTCGCACCAGCCCCGAAACCGAAACGTAGAAGCCGGCAAACAGATTGGACAGCGTGTCCTGCAAAGCCAGCGCAACCGCCAGACCGCCGACCCCGAGCGTCGTCAGCACGGGCGTCAGGCTGACGTCGAACACCACCTTCAGCAGCCACATTACGCCGATGATCAGAATCGACAACTGCACCAGCTTCTGGCTGAGACTGGTGACTGTTTTGACGCCGCGCCCCCGAGTCCCGTAGAACCGCACCATGCCGCCCGCGAACTGGCTCAGGGCGATCGTGAACGAGAGGCCCCACAGCACCTGGAGCGTTTTCGGGAAGTAATGAAGATACCGGGCCGGGATTTCGGAATTCTGAGTCGCTACGTGCAGCCCCAGAATCGCGATCCACAAACCAATCGGACGCCGCAGCGTGTCGATCAGCAGGACGTCGAGATGGCTATCCGTGCGCGCCGCCCAGCGTCGCAGCACGACGAACAGGATTCGCCTCGCCACCAACCCAACAAGGATCGTGGCCAGGAACAGTGCCAGCGGGACGGCGACCGCAAACGGGTCGTCAAGCATCTGATGCATAGGCGAAGCTCCTATTGTCCTGCACACCTGGCCGCGCCGCGGCGTCAGTACTCATTGATGCGGTCGTACGCCCTCACTCGCCGTCACCTGGTAAGTGCCCTGTTTGCCGCGCTCATGCTGGTTCTCCCGGCAGGTGCGGCCGATCTGGATGCCGATCCCCCCTCCGAACTTGCCGCTCTGCTCGTCAAAAAAGCCAAACGCGCCGAAAAAGCCGGTGAAATCGGCGAGGCCTACGTTTATTACTCCCAGGCTTCCGCGCTCCAGCCCCGCAATAAAGGTTATCGAAAACAGGCTGCGGCCCTGAAGCTTCGCGGCGCCGCCCAACTCAAATCCGCCGCCCAAAAATCCGACGCCCCGATTGCCGATTCCACCTCGCTCTCCGCCGCCACCGACCCGGTCGTTCATCACGCTCTGGCGCCCGAACTGATGTTCGATAGCCTGACGGCCCGCGAAGTTGCCCAAAGCCGCCAGCTTGCCAGCCCGCCCAAACTCAGCGCCACCTCCGGACGTTTCGATTTCGATCTCAACGAGGCGCCCCGCGCTCTCTTCGAAAAGATCGCCGCCCGTTTCAATCTCCAGATCGAATTCGATAGCGACTACCCGCAGGGCGGTCCGCAGGTTCGCTTTCGGGTCAACCAACTCAACTACCGCGAAGCCCTCGATGCCGCGCAGACCGCCACCGGCTCCTTCGTCGTGCCGCTCTCCGCCCGTGCCCTGATGGTCGCCAAAGATACCGTCGCCAAACGCAACGACCTCGAACAGTATGTGACCCTGACCACCAGTGTTCCGCAGGTCATCACCACCCAGGAACTGACCGAGATCGTTCAGCTGGTCCGCCAGGTTGGCAGTTCGGATACGAAGATCGGCTGGGACACCAATAACGACCAGATCGTAATCCGCGACCGCGTCTCCCGCGCGGCACTCTCCCAGGCCTTGCTCGACCAGCTTTTCTCTTACCATCCCGAAGTCATGATCGATCTGGAATTGCTTCAGGTGTCGAACAGCGACCTTCTGAACTACGGCTTTAATGTGACCAGCAGCTTTCCCCTGGTCTATCTCAGTAAGCTCCTGAATAACAAAACGAACATTCCCAACGGACTGGCCAATCTCCTCACCTTCGGAGGCGGCCGCACTGTGATTGGAATAGCCGCTGCCCAGGTGCAGGCCATGTTCAGCGAATCGTTTTCCGATTCCAGATCGCTCTATGCCGCGCGCCTCCGCTCCGGCAGCGGCCAGTCGGCGGTCTTCCATGTCGGCGAAAAGTACCCCATCATCACAGGTGGCTACCTGAACGGTACCTCGCAGTCGGGCAGTTCCGCCGGGTTCACCGCTCCTCCCGCCATCAGCTTCGAAGACCTCGGGCTACAGCTCAAGGCCACCCCCCACGTCCATGGTGCCGATGCGGTCAGTATGACCATTGAAGCGAAGTATGAAGTGCTGACGGGTCAATCCGCCGAAGGCATTCCTGTCATTGCGACGAACAACATCACCACTGATATTCGCCTTCGCAACGAGGAATGGGCTGTCGTTGGCGGCTTAATGAACAGTTCGGATTCGAAAACTACTTCAGGCCCGTGGGGTCTGAGCAGTATCCCACTGATCGGCGCATTCTTCCGAAAGACCTTAACCGACAAAGAATCGTCCAGCCTCCTGATCGGTGTCCGCCCTCACATCTTATATATAGGTCCCGATGAAAACGTGACCAAAACCCTCCGCGCCGGTACCGACGCCCGCCCGTTTACCCCCCTGTAAGGCATCCGAGAAATTTCGGTAACAAAATGACCCGCCGCCAGTCTGATCAATGAGGGACGAAGTCCGTCTTTAAGGAGTTTTGCTGTGAAGAAGCTGAAATCGATGTTGTGGATCTCCGCCCTGGCCCTGATGGCTGGTGGCGTCGTGCAGGCGCAGAACCTCCAGGGAACGTGGCAGGGTGAGCTTCCGGGCGGTGCTAAACCCCTCAGGATCGTGATCAAAGTATCGCTCGAGGACGACAAACTGAAAGCGATGACTTTCAGCATCGACCAGGGTGGCCAGCCGATACCGGCCAGCGCGATAACGCGCGATGGATCCACTGTAAAAATCGGCATGGCTGCCATTAATGGCAGCTATGAAGGCAAGTTGAGCCCGGACGGCAACACGATCACCGGTACCTGGACTCAGGGAAACCCTACTCCGTTGAACCTGGTGCGCGCCACCAAAGACACTGAATGGACCATTCCCGAACCACCGCCGCCACCCAAGATCATGGCGGCCGATGCCAAACCGGAATTTGAAGTCGCCACCATCAAGCCGAGTACCGTCACCGAAGGCTTTGGCTTCACGGTGAACCGCAGCGGGATGCTGACCACTCACAACACGACGCTCAAGGATCTGATCAAGATCTCGTTCGGAGTGCATCCGAAGCAGATTGTGAATGCACCGTCGTGGATTGAGTCCGACCATTACGACGTGACCGCCAAGCCCTCGATTGAAGGCGTTCCCAGCGTTCCGCAGTTGATGAAGATGACTCAGGGCCTGGTGCTGGACCGCTTCCAGCTGAAGTTCCATCGCGAGAAGAAAGAACTCTCGGTTTATGCGCTCACCATAGGCAAGCTGGGTCTGAAGATCACGGAAGAGACCAGCAATCCCACCGGTCTGCCGGGTTTCGGAGGTGGCGGGCCGCGCGGCCTCAACGTCCGTAATGCCACGATGGGAGAATTCGCCGACTTCCTGCAAACCCAGGTGATGGATCAGCCGGTTGTGGATCAGACGGGCCTCGGTTCGAAGCGCTATAACTTCATTCTGAAATGGACGCCGGCCGGGCCAGGTGCAATCACCGGAGCTGCGGCAGGTGGCGGCCCCGCCGCTCCCGCGGGCGACAATCTGGATGCGCCTCCGGACATTTACGCCGCGATGCAGCAGCAGCTGGGGCTGAAGATGGAATCCACGAAAGCCCCGGTCGACGTTATGGTCATCGACCGGGTGGAGAAGCCGTCCGAGAACTGATCCCGAAGTCTTAACTATTTTGCCGGTGGAGGCATTGGCGCGGGAGCTCCGCCGCGAGCGGGCGGAGGCGGCAACGTTCCGCCTTCGGCCAGGATCTTCATGTTCTGAAGAGCCTGCTGGAACCGAGTGGCTCGCGATGCGCGGTCTTTCTCGCGCGCAGCGTCATCGGCCAGGGTCGAGTTGTCGTAGACGAGCGTATAGAAGAGCTTTGAGGTGGTCGCGGTCAGTGGCCGGGCTTCGAGCGTGCCGTGATAGAGGTTGTAGGCGCGGCCGGCTCGCACGGGTTGCGTATACGTATACGAGAGCTCGGTCTTGCCCACGAGTATCTCGCCGCCGATTGAACGGATGGTGCCGACCTCGCCGTCCTTACCCGACACGATTGTGCACGCGGTCTGGAGCCACTCGCCGATGTCGCAGTACTTGCCGACCCGCTTCCACACTTCGGCGGCAGGCTTGTTCACTGTGACTTCGAGTGGAATCACGACATACGTTGGATTGGCGACCACCGGGCTGACCGCGCCTGAAGCAGCAGCCGGAGCCGGTGGTGGTGTCTGGGCGCCGGCGATGAGCGCGATCGCGGCGGTGCCGGCGATTCGAAAAGAACGATTGATCATGGTTCTTACATCGTGACACAAGGGTAGCGGGTCAGTAATCGGAGGATGCTCCGCCGCCAGCCGAGGAGCCTCCGCCGAAGGTCGCCGACGGTGCGGCAGGGGCCGGTGTAAATGTGTGCGGCGACGCCAACCCCACGGCGCCGGAGATCGTGTTCATCAGGCGCTTGTCGCGGCCGGAGAGGCGTTGTGCCGTGAAGCCGTGCCGAACGCCGCCGGGGCTGTTTTCGAGCCACCGTCTGACTGCGATTGCGACACCTGTCAGCAGGATGCCCAACAGCATGGGATCCCACGGATGGCGCTCCCATCCCAGATAGGGCTTGTTCGTTACCAGAGTCACGACCGCGGTCACCATGCCGCACAGAATGACGGGCTTGTCTTTCATAGAGAGGCCGCGCCGGATGGTCGCGGCCGGCAGGCACCAGATAAGAGCGAATGTAGTCCAGTAGACCGGCTGCGGCACCAAGTCCGGAAGGAGAGTCGAGAGTTTCAGGTTGACTGCGAAGTAGATCCCGGCCCAGAGGAGGGCTTCGATGACGGAGTATTCATCGTCCAGGAAATCGAATCGATGATCCGGGCGGATCAGAGTTACCACTCCCAATCCGGCCGCGTAGACCGCGGCGACAATCAAACGCACCGCGGCATTCGATTCAGTCCAGTACCCCGGGATGAAGGCCACAGACACCATGGCAGCCAGGAAGAAGTACTGAAACCCGAACCGGCGATAGATCCAAAACGATGCGATGGCTCCGGTTGCCGGGATAAGCGATTGCGGCGGTCCGGGATGCGGCTTGTACCCGCTGAAGGCCACGCCCTGGAGGCCCCAGCACAGAAAGACGACCGAAACCGCGGCCAGGCCTTCTTCGATTCCATACCGATACAACTTCCATTCGTAGACGGCGTACTCGGCTCCGCCATACGCAATCGCGGCAAAGAACAACACGACCGTCCCGGTGACGACCGGATCCGCCTGCCGGCCCGCGATGACGATGAACAGGCCGACACCGGCCCCGGCGCTAAGCAGTGTAAAGAGGAAGAGCACGGCCCGAAGAAAGACGTTGGTCCGCCGCAGCCCGCATTCGACATCCCGGTCCATACCGCGGCGCTGCTCGCCGCTGATCAGGCCCTCGCCTTCCCAATCCCTGAGAAAAGCCTGGGTGCGTAGCCGTTCCTCGTCTTCGGTGGTGTAGGCTCTCATGCCTCTCTCCCGAAGCGGCGAGCGATTTGAACGAGCGAGATCAACATGAGGATTCCAGTGGCCACGAAATAGGCCAGCACCGCTGTGGAATCGTTCAGGTTGCGGACGAGCAGGGAACTGACCCCGATATACCCATAGACCGCGGCGTACGCGACAAACGCAAACTGTTTGCGGGTGAGTCCGTAGCCGAGCGACGCGGCGCAGATAACCAGCAGTGCGAGGAACCAAAGCGCGAAGCCGTCCCGCTGGAACACACCCGATAGCACCGCGACAAAGAGCACATTCGCTGCGACGTTCAGATACGTCCCGAGGAAGTGCCCTTTAATCGATCGACGATACAGCAAGACTCCGGCTGCACCGACCAGCAGGCTGTACACGATCGCATATTGTCGGTACGACGCCTCGGCAGTCCGCGGCCAGTGGGAGATCGTAAAGCCGAACCATCCCGCGAGGGTGGACAGGGCCAGCGAAAGCACGAAGCGATTATCGAACCGGTAAGCCAGCGCGAAGTAGAAGCACGCGGTCGCGAGGAGGTAATCGTCCCACTGTCCGGAAAGCAGATGGAATCGGGTCTCCAGATACGCGAGTTCCACGGACCAGACGAGGCTCCCCAGATAGAGAACATAATCGGCGATCAAACCGGGGGCGGTTCTTGAAAAGCAATACCAGAGGCAGGCTGCCAGTATTCCGGAAAGCACGGCCAGCACCACGATGTCGCCCAGCGCAGTTGAATATGTTCTGACCGTCCAGGCCAGCCCTCCGATGAATGCGAGGATGCCTGCGTAGAGAAGAGCGTTCAGTTCCAGGAAAACAGAAAAGGGTTGCTTCCGGGCCAGTGCCGCCAGCAGGATGTGCTGGTCGCTTGATATGGCTTCTTGTTCTTTCCAGCGGTCCAGTTGCTCGAGGGCAGTCATCGGGTCTTATTAGAGAGACTCGACTATCATAGCCCCGCGGGCGCACGCAGTTATGCTGGCCAGGTTTCGAACGGCGCCTTCGGCATTTTGTGGCCCCAGGCTTCCGGACCCCAGCAACGGGTGCCCACCAGCGGCTCGGTGGCGCTGGTGTTCTTCAGCCTGATGCCACCGCCGGTCCGGGCAGCGCTGTAGGGAATCACGAACTCGTCATCCAGCGGCTCACCGAGTCGAATTCCAGACTTCACTTCGACTTTATGTTTGCCGATGGTGCCTTTTCCGTGGCTGAAGTGGACGATGCAGAGGGCGGCCGGTCCCGTCAGAGTTGTTTCGGCTCCGGGGGCCAGTTCGAATTGCCGCAGACTGAAGAATTCATCTCCGTTCGGCTTGCCGTAAACGCGCCACTCGTCATGGAAACCACCGTGGCTGACTTCCTTATCCACCACGGGCATCAGCAGATGCTTCTCCACAATGAACGGGTCTTTGTTCCGCACCATATCGATATCCGAAACAAGCCGCTGCACACGATCTTCACCTTCGATACCTTCCGGCAGGTGGCGGAACAAAAGCTCCTGGCCGAGAAATGCTTCGCCATCCGGACAGAGCACGTGGCTTTGATAGAAGCGGAAATCGTCGCGGTCGCGCTGCGGCTCTTCCGTGTTCACGGCGGCCGGTCCGTGGAGGATTCGCGTGGGGGTGAAGAAGCCCGTGCCCATGCGGATCAGCAGATTTCGCGCATGGCTGCGGATGTGATTGTCTTTGCCGGCGATGAAGTCGCGCACGAAATCCGCCATCATGTCTTCGGTGACGTATTCCATCAGGCCGATCGATGTGTGCCAGTCGTTCTTGTAGCGCTTGTTGCGCCACGGATTAAAGTTGTAGGCCTCGGGCTTGAACGGATGCATGTGGTGCCCGAGCGGATAGAGGTTGTCAAATTCCTTGTTGTAGAAACCCGTGCCGTTGAGCGTGCGATAGAGCGGGCCCACCATGAAATCGGGCGCGCCATGTACTGCCGCGTCCATCGGAATCAGATGTCCGTCCGGATGATGGAAGTGGCACAGGCCTTCGCCGTGGATGCCGTTGCCGGTGTCGGCGAGAATCGCGCTTCCGTTCCATCTTTCGTCGATTGCCCAGCCGCTGCGGCCTTCCGGGAAATAGTCTTCGTCCACCAGTTCCAGGTTCTTGCCCGGGAGACAGAACTTGCGGCCCACGAAACTCGGGAAGCAGCGAAGTGCTCCGCCGCCGGCTTCGGAGGCGGCTTGTACGGAGGATGCGGCCCCATCTTCAACAATCGAAAGGTCGGACCGATAAAGTTTGACGTTCAGCGCTTTGCTCATTTCTGTAACATTGTACGGGTTCACGTTCGTTCCCGCCACAACGCAGATTCGTGTAATTCAAAATCACGCTTGACAACGGTTGATGAAAGTTTCAATATGTCGTTATGCGACAGGTCGTGACAAGATGTATGGCGGTTTTTGGGGCGCTTACGATGTGCTCCGTCAGCATGGCGCAGGCGCTTCCGGCGTTCGAGGCGGCGTCAGTTCGTCCGGCGGCCGGCGGCATGGATCCGACTATCCAGGTACAGCCCGGTTCATTCACGGAGCGAAACGAATCCCTGCATTCATTAGTGCAGTGGGCCTGGGACGTGACTCCGCCTCAGATTGACGCTCCGTCGTGGTTCGGGCAAACCAGGTTCGACATCGTCGCGAAGGCGGCGGGCGGGGCCGATGAAAGCCAGTTGCGCCTCATGGTGCAGAAGTTGCTGGCGGATCGCTTTGGTCTGAAAGTTCATAAGGAACCGCGGGTCATGCCGGTGTATGTGATGACGCTGGCCAAAAGCGGTCCGAAATTTCAGGAATCGCAGACGGAAGGGGCGTTTGTTCTGGAGCGGACGAGTCCAGTTATTCTGAGCGCGCACCATGCCCGCATGACCGATCTTGCGCAGGGCATATCGGGTGAAATCGGACGGCCCGTGGTCGATGCTACCGGACTCAAGGGCCGCTATGAAATTCATATGGACGTAAGCCCGTATCTGATCAAAGCCAACGGGGGCGAGGGCCAACTGGATGTCATGAGCATTTTGTTTACAGGGCTTCAGGACCTGCTGGGGCTCAAGCTCGAATCGGCGAAACAAAGCGTCGACGTGCTGGTGATCGATCATGCGGAAAAATCGCCGACCGAGAACTGAGGCTTGACACAGGAGAAAGGAAACCGCAATATGTCGATATGCGACATGTCGCGTCAAGTGACGCCGTGATGGAGACGACTCCGCTGACAGAACCTGTATTTCTGGTTCTTCTGAGCCTGGTGCAGGCGCCGCGACATGGGTATGCGCTGCTCAAGGACACGGAAGCGTTGAGCGACGGGCGCGTTCGCCTGAGCACGGGCACGCTATACGGCGTGATTCACCGGCTGCTCGAAAGCGGCTGGATCGAGCGATTCGAAACGGACGATACTTCGCGGGATAAGCAGTCATACCGGCTGACGTCGCTGGGGAAGAGATTCCTGCAGGCGGAACTCGACCGGATGAAGCAACTGACGCGCGTGGCAACCGCGCGTCTGCGATCGAGGGAGGCCTGACGAATATGCGGTATGCGTATGAAACTCTGCTTCGCCTGTATCCGAATTCATATCGGGGCGTCTTCGGGAAGGAAATGGCGTCTGTGTTCGAGCAGGCCAGTTGCGATTACCAGCCGCGGGGAGTCTTCGCGTATCTGGCTTTTCTGATTACCGAGTTCTCGGGCCTGGTAACAGGAGCATTTGCTATGTGGGCCGATGAGTATGTGGAAAAGACCCGCCGCCGCGTGTCGGGCCGGTTCGTGTTCTCCCTTGTGATGGGTGTGGCATTGACCATGTTTTTTCAGAACGGTTTTTACAGCGGGGTGATCCGGCCGTCCTCGTTTTTGGGGCCGCGGCAGAATTCCCAGCCGCTGACGATGGATTTAATGTTGCCCCTGGTGATCGCGGGGGGTGTTCTGCTTTTCGTTTCTCTGTTCTCGATGGCATTCGTGTGGAATATGCGTGTGATCGGAACGCGTGCCGGAAGACTGAAGCCAATCTGGATGCCCGGGAGGGCTGTCGATGCTCGAATTACGAGGCGTGACCAAACGTTACACCGGCATTCCGGTGGTCAGCGACGTGAGCTTCATCGCCGAAGCCGGTCAGGTTACGGGTTATCTGGGACCGAACGGTTCCGGCAAATCTACCACATTGAAGATGATCACGGGGTTGATCGAGCCGAGTGAGGGTCAGATCTTATTTAACGGCCTCCCGATCGGGCAGAACCGGATTCTGCACAAGCAGCGACTCGGCTACGTTCCCGAAGAGCCGCACCTTTACCCGCATCTGACGGGGGCCGAATATCTGGAGATGGTGGGCCAGCTGCGCGGCATGCCGGAGCGGCAGGTCACACATAAAACCGTTGGATTTCTCCGGCTGCTGGGATTGCATGGCGATCGCGACGTGCCCATTTCGTCTTATTCGAAAGGCATGCGCCAGAAGATACTGCTGGCGGCGGCGCTGCTGCACAATCCGGAGCTGGTGCTGCTCGACGAACCGTTTTCCGGACTCGACGTGAACTCCGCTCTGGTACTGCGCGGGTTGATTCGTGAACTGGCGGCTCGCGGCAAAGTGGTGCTCTTCAGTTCGCACGAACTGGATACGGTGGAGCGCGTTTCCTCGCGCATCGTGATACTGCACAAAGGGCGCGTGGTTGCGAACGATTCCATTGAGCATTTGCGGAGCCTGATGTCGCTGCCGACGCTGGAAGGTATCTTTTCCCAGCTGGCGGTGGAACAGAATACGGAAGCGGTAACCCAGGAAATGCTGGAACTGATTGAAGCATGAGGTATCGCGATGTTTGAAGACAGCACCGGGCCTGAGTTGCGAAACCCGATCACGGAGTGGGTCCTGCGGTGCGGGATTGCGCTGTTTTTTGTTTCCGCGGGCGCCGACAAATTTCAACCGGGCTGGATCAAGCTGTTTCAGGAAATCGGCTTTGGGCAGTGGTTCCGCTACTTCACCGGCGTGGTGGAAATTCTGGGAGGAGCGCTGGTGCTGTTACCCTGGACCAGAACCGCCGGGCTCGCGCTTCTGGCCTGCACGATGGGAAGCGCAGCGCTGCTGTTGATCTTCGTGGTGGGACGTCCGGCGGACAGTATCATTTCGAGCGCGATATTCATCGGTCTGATTTTTTATTGGTGGAACAGGCGGATCGACTGACCATGCCGGACGAACGGCAGCAGTTCCGGATTCTTTACCGCGACTTTCTCTCGCGAATGGTGGACGTCGAGTTGATTGCGGTGGGTGGCGACGCGCGGTCGCTGGTGGCACGTTTCGGCGCGATCCTGATTTCGCTCAGCTTCATCATTGCCTACCTGATGGTGCCGCGGTACGGCATGTCGGGACACGCGCAAGCACGGCTTGCCCGCCTCGCGTGGGATGACGAGGAGTTTCTCATTTCGGCCACCATCACACTTGCCGGGTTGTGCATGGTGCTCGCGTGGAACACCGTGTTCCCGGATCGCCGCGATAGTCTGATCCTCGGTTTGATTCCGGTGCGTATGCGGGCCATGCTGATCGCGCGGGTGGCGGCGATCGGGACGGTGCTGGGCGGGGTCATTGCGGCGCTGAATTCATTTACAGGACTTTCGTTTCCCTTTGCGCTGGCCACGGGGCCATTGAATGCGCTGGCTTCCTTCCTGACATGGTGGCTGGTACACGCCGCCGCCGCGATCTTCACGTTCTGCGCGGGCCTGGCGCTCCAGGGAATCGCGGGACAAGTGTTGCCATGGAGATTGTTTTTGCGGCTCTCCGGATTTCTTCAAATGGCGGCGCTGTTTGCCGTCCTGGCAGCGTTTTTCATGACGTCGCCGTTCGGTTCAGAGATTCCGCCGGTTTATTTTCCGTCGTTCTGGTTTGTCGGCTTGTTGCACGTCATGCGGGGCGACAGCAGCCCTGTTTTCGCAGTGCTCATGCAGCGAGCCGTCATCGGGATCGGGGTTGCGATTCCGCTCGCCGCCGCCCTTTACGTTCTGTCGTGGAAGCGCAATGTGAGACGGATTGTGGAATCTCCCGATATTCTTCCGGCAAAGCGTTCACCGGTTCTGAACCGGCTGGCGAAGCTGATATCTTCTGAGCCGTTCGGACGAGCTATTCTGCTTTTCACTCTGCGAGGTATTGCACGGAGCCGGCAGCACCGCATGATGTTGGCTATATATGGCGGCTTTGCATTCGCGCTGTCGCTGGCATTCGCGGGCAGTATGGTGGGCGCTTCCCATCAAGCCTGGAGCCAGCCGAACATCGGGTTGCTCATCGCGGGTTTTCTGCTCCTCTGCTGCGGTGTCGTGGGTACACGGACGATCTTCGCGCTACCCATCACGCTGCCCGCCAACTGGATCTTTCGGATTACGGCGGTACACCGGCCAGGAGCATACTTTGCGGCCGTGAGGAAGGCGCTCTATCTGAGCTCCGCAACGCCGATCTGGATCATCACCTCGGTTTGTTACCTGGCGCTCTGGCCGGGACGACCGGCCTTCGAACATATCCTTGTACTCGGGCTGACCGGCATTATTCTGGTCGAACGTTCGCTCTACCAGTTTCGGAAAGTCCCTTTCGCGTGCTCCTGGCTACCGGGACATGCACACGGAAAGATGAAAGCGGGAATATGGGGGTTCGTATTTCTGGTGCTCGGTAGCGGGGCCGCGGGGATCGAGTTATGGTCCATGGAGAAGACCGCGCGAATTGCGGTAGTGCTGGGCATACTCGGCGCGCTGGCGATTCGGGCACGCTTTCGCACACGCGAGTTCGCGGCGGACCCTGACAACCGGCTCCAGTTCGAAGACACTCCGCCCGCCGACATCTTCGCTCTGGACCTGCGGCAGGATGGTTCGTGGTCTGGCGACGAAGCGTACGTAGATACCATCGATCCGAACTTCGGGCGCGGACTCGCGGCGCGCGCAAGACCGTTTGCCGTCGCCACGCTGTTGTTTGTGTGTGCGGGATTCATTTACGAGCGCATCGGCGATTGGCGGGATCGTAAGAACTTTCCGGAGATCGGGCGCTCGTTCGACATCGGCGGAAGATCGCTCAATATGTATTGCACGGGGGAGGGAAGTCCCACCGTCGTCTTCGATTCCGGCGGGAATCAGCCCGGTTATGCCTGGAAATTTGTGCAACCGGCAGTTGCGGGAAGGACCCGCGCCTGCTGGTATGACCGGGCAGGCTACGGCTGGAGCGATTCCGCGCCGGGTTCGCGGACGAGCGCCGATATTGCAGGCGATCTGCACAAACTGCTGCACGCCGCCGGAATTCCGGCCCCGTTTATTCTCGTTGGCCACTCCTTTGGCGGCTTCAATGTGCGAATGTATGCCAACCGGTATCGCGGCGAAGTCGCGGGTCTGGTGCTGGTCGATTCAGAAGATGAGTACGAAGATCCGGAGACGCTGCCGGAGGCATTACAATCGCCCGCGCAACAGTATATTCCGCGAACACTTTGGCGGTCCGCCGCCGTGGTTGCGAAGTTCCTGGTTCGCGTCGGACTTGAGCGTTTAATCGACGGCGGCACGGCTCCGCTCCGTCCGCCGATGACTGCCCGCGATCGGGCTGTTCTGCATGCGCTGCAACTACAGGCGAAGACGTTCGCGATGATGACGGAGGAAGGCCTGGATCGTGATGAGTCCGCCGCGCAGGTTCGGGCTGTGCGCAATCTGGGCGATGTTCCGCTGGTCGTGCTGACCGCGGGCAGAGTGCCGCCGCTCAACCCGGAGAACCCGAGTTCCGTTGCGATGGCGGCTTATATGCAGCGGCGGATTTTAGGAACGCAGGCGCAACTGGCGGCGTTGTCGTCACGAGGACGGCAGATTCGTGTAGAGTACAGCGGCCACGCGGTTCCTTTCGATGCTCCCGGCGCCATTGTCGCGGCAGTGGGAGTGGTGGTGGATGAGGTTCGGGGAAACGTAGCTCGTTAGTTTTCGGTTGGCTTCCCGATATGGTCGACCACGAGCACTTCGATCGGAGCCTTCTGTGGTTCAAGCCTGAGGCCCAGCGTTTTTTGCAGGGCGTCGAAGATCGTGATATCGGAGGGATCCGGATTGCTGTTGATGCGGAATTCGGGTGTGGCTTCCACTTTGAAATCGTATTTGCCCGTCAGGCCTGTACGATTAATCACCGGCCGATCGACGCCAATGCCGTCCGCCAGTTCGTCCATCGTTGCCTGAGTGAAGTCCATATTCTGATAGCGTCCGTTCACGCCGTGATTGGCTTTGCGCGGAGTTTCGGGATCACTCTCTTTCAGCTTTGGACCACCTTTTGCGATCACCAGCGCATATACAGGCATCTCGCGAGTCTCCCGGTGATACTTCAACTGGAAGCGCTCCGCCAGAAGAGTCTGCAACATTTCGCGGAATTCGGCTTTCGTGGGCGTGCCGGCGCCTTCTGCTTTTGCTGAGATGAAATACCAGGAATCGAAATCCTGTTCCAGCGCCGCAGTTCGCGCCAGTTGGTAGCGTTTAAGATTGAAGGCCTCCTGGATCAAATTAAAATCGTTATAACCTTCGAGTGTCAGGCGCGGACCAGACGAAGAAAAGCCCATCATGACGCCGCCGAGTTGCATTGGTTTGATGGACGCGACCTCGAACGCTTTCGGCTTCGGGGATTGGCCCGAGGCCAGGCACAGTGTCGCGAGCGCCAGGAATAAGTAACGGAGTTCCATCTGTCCAGATTAGACGCCCGGTGTGTCCCGGGCGTTGATCGTTTATTTCATATTTTAGGCTTTTCGTGGCGGGAGCCAACAGTCCGCGCATTAACGCTGGATCGAAATCGTATTAAACACCAAACCGAGTTCCTTACCGTCGTGGCGGAAAACCGGGCTGATCCGGAGGTCCAACTCCACTGGTCGTCCGGGCGGCAAGCTCGTCACGGACAGTTCGCGGTGGAATTCGCTCTCTGGTCCGCGAATATCCGTCTCGGCCGCGACCACGCCATCGATCATGACAGTGAGATGCCGCGGACCCTGGGCCAGTTCTTCGGGAGGGCAATAGCCATCCAGCACGATTTGGCTTCCTCCCTCTGCTGGAACCCGTAAACGCAATGTCGCGCGGGCAGCTGTCCAGCGCGAATCGATATCCGGAGGAGACCAGCCCGCCCCCAGCAGCCACGACGACAGCGGATTGCCAAGGTCAATCCTGGCTGGCTCCCGATCAGGCAGTCGGGACGCTGCATTGCGCGAGTAGTCTGAAGTGATGTTCCGCAGGTGGTCGCCTGAAATTGAATAGACCACCACTTTGCCTTCGCTGAGCCCGTGCAGCAGGGACCCGGCATCAAGGCGAACGGCGGTAATATTGGCTGGAGGCTCGGGATGAACCCCGGCCGCCGACTTCGGGCTGAGATACACGTTCTCCACCGCAAATGGAATCAGCGCCCGGTGCCGCAAGGTCGTGTTGAACAGGTCGCTGCTGACGCCGTCCAGCACGATGGTGGTGTTCGGATGTGTCTTTCTCGCGGCGGCGGTTCCCAGTACCAGGGTTCGGGCTTCGAGGGATCGATCCGTCCACCACTGTGTTTCGGCCCGGACAATCGGAATATTCACATAAAGGTAGAGGCACACAGGTATCCAGGCGAAGACTCTGGCAGACCCCCGCGCCTCCCATGCCCGGCCAATAGCCTGCGCACCCGTCAGAGCCAGTCCGATTGTTGGCAGCGCCAGGTAATAGTCGCTGCGATGCTCCGCGAGCGGTAAAACAGGCAACAGCGTGGCCAGATACCAACTCCCGCCGAAGAGAAAACCCGTCTGCCTCTTGTGCAATTCAAAACCGGCGAATGCCACAAGGAACACCGCCACGATTACCAGGACCGCTATGGCTGTTGTGCCGCTGTACCCGAATCTCTCGAATGGCTCCGGCACCACTGACCATCTCAAATACAAACCCAGGCTTCGCAGCGTGGACGTGTCGAAGTGGGGAGCGTAGGGCCCTGTGCGTGGAACCGGAGTGGCCGACTGATGCAGGATGAAATAAGACAGCGAAATTGCCGCGAGCGGCGCGATGTCCCGCGCGAAAACCTTTCGCGAGGCAGCGCGGGAAACAAACACAAGCCACGCGGCGGCGATCACCGGATACACGACGTTGATCTCAAGCGAACCAAATCCCAGGACAAAGACAGCCAGTTGGCACCACCACAAGCGGCGATTTCCGGTCTCCAGGTAGCGGATATACAGCGATAGCGCTCCGAGCAGGAAGGCGCAGCACTGTATTTGGTCGTAGGCGGAACTCCATCCCATCGGCAGGACGAGCGCTGCGTTGGCAAGCCACAACAGCGGCGCGAACAGGGCGGCAAATCGGGAACCTGTCATGCGGTGCGCGACCCACGCCAGCATCCACGCATCCGCAAGCGCCGTGATCATGGTGGTGAGGTGGAAGGGCAGACTTTCCGGGCCAAACAGGAATTGCAGGAGCAGGAAGTAACCCCGGTCGCTCCAGGGCCGGATCGTTCCCTGCGCCATGGGGACGAACATTGCATGGAGAAAATCGCGAAAGCCATGAATTCGCGAAAGCAGTGTCAGCCAGGCGAAATCATCATCCACAAACCATGCCTGCAGCGCCGGGTGATAGAGCAACAACAAAAGCACCAGCGGGAGTACGAACAGGAAGTATCTTGCCGAACCGCGACTGGTCAGGGGCGGCACTCAAATGTCCTGTTCAGCGTGCCGGGGGTCGCGCCGTGGAACCGAGCGGCGCGGCTCGCAGGTATTGGATCGGCCACGTCATCTTTTGTTCAAGGACTGCGGCGGCGTGGACGGGCCAGTAGGGATCGCGCAACATTTCGCGGGCCAAAAGAACGATATCGGCCTGCCCGGTTTGAACGATCGTGTCAGCCTGCTTCGCTTCCGTAATCATGCCGACTGCGCCGGTCGGAATATCCGCTTCTTTGCGGATTCGTTCGGCAAACTGCACCTGATAGCCTGGGCCGACCGGAATCTTCGCGGTGGAGACGAGGCCGCCCGAGGAGCAATCGATGAGATCGACTGCGCGTTCTTTGAGGATCCTGGCGAGAGCCACGGACTGATCGACGTCCCAGCCTCCTTCGGCCCAATCGGTGGCGGAAATGCGAACGAAGAGGGGACGATCGAGCGGCCATTCGGAGCGCACGGCAGCCACGACTTCAAGAAGTGCGCGGGTGCGGTTTTCGAAGGACCCGCCATAGTTGTCAACCCGATGATTGCTGAGCGGCGAGAGGAATTCATGCAACAGGTAACCGTGCGCGGAATGGATCTCGACCACATCGAAGCCAGCTTCGCGGGCTCGCCGTGCGGCGGCGGCGAAATCGTCTACGACCTGGCGGATACCTCTTTCATTGAGAGCGATTGGTTTGGGATAAGTATCGGAGAAGGGAATCGCACTGGGCGCGAACACGTTTGCCCAGCCGCCGTCCGCAAAAGCGAGTTCGCCGTCACCGCTCCATGGCGGCCGCGTGCTGGCTTTACGACCGGCGTGTGCAAGCTGAATTCCCGAGCACGAGCCCTGCGAGCGAATGAATGCGGTGATCTGCCGGAGTTTCGGGATTTGCTCGTCTTGCCAGATGCCGTGATCCTGCGGCGAAATGCGGCCTTCGGGAGAGACCGCGGTCGCTTCCATAATGACGAGTCCCGCGCCACCAGCCGCGCGGCTGCCCAGGTGAACCAGGTGCCAATCGGTCGCCATACCGTCTTCGCAGGAATACTGGCACATGGGGGATACTGCGATCCGGTTCGGGAGGGTGACGTCCCGCAATTGCAGGGTTGAGAAAAGCTGAGGCATGATCTGCTAGCGGCGCGCGGCGATTTGCGATTCATCCGCGTGATATGAGCTGCGAACCAGAGGACCGGCTTCGACGTGAGCGAAGCCCATCTGGCGGCCCGCGTCCCGGTAGTCGTCGAATTCGCCTGGGGTGACGTAGCGCACAATCGGTAAATGCTTTGGCGACGGACGAAGATATTGGCCCAGGGTCAGGATGTCGACCGAGTGGTTGCGAAGGTCCTGCATAACGCTCAGTACTTCTTCAGGTAATTCGCCCAGCCCTAACATGAGACCGGACTTAATCGGCGTGAGGGGGGCCAGTTCTTTGGCATATTGCAGCATCTGGAGCGATCGCTCATAGCGCGCGCCGAGGCGGACCTGCCGGTAAAGCCGCGGCACCGTCTCGGTGTTGTGATTGAGCACGTCGGGGCGGGCATCCATAACGATCTTCATGGCTGCGCGGTTACCCTGGAAATCCGGAACCAGAACTTCAACCCGGCAATCGGGCACGCGTTCGCGAATGGCCTGGATGACCAGCGCGAACAGCTCCGCGCCGCCATCTTTGCGGTCGTCACGATTCACGCTGGTGATGACGGCATATTTGAGGCCCATCAAAGAGACGGCCTCGGCAACGCGGCGGGGCTCATCGTAATCGACAGCGAGGGGAGCACCTTTCTGGACTGCGCAGAAGCCGCAGCGGCGCGTGCACACGTTGCCCAGAATCATGAAAGTCGCGGTGCGATGATTCCAGCATTCGCCGACGTTCGGGCAGGCGGCGCTTTCGCAAACAGTGTGGAGTTTCAGCTCGGTAATGAGGGCTTTGAGCTCACGGTAATTGGCGCCGACAGGAGCCGGCGCGCGAAGCCAGGCCGGTCTGGCGGGAGCCTGTGGCGAAAGAGTTACGAGCACTGAACTTAGTCTAACGTGAGTAGCTAACTTCGCTTGCCTGATGGATGCCGCGAGCAAAGAAGCCATCGCGCGAACATGGCAAAGCGCCCGAATCAGGGTGTTGGATTGCACGTTCAGGAGCGGCCGGGAGGAAGCCGGATTTTTCGACTGTGGCGGGCGATTTGACGATTGCATCGGCACGCCAGGCATGTGCCACAATATTAGAGTAAATTCTCATGTCCAACTCCTCAACAACCGTTCGCGACGAAGATGTCCGCGACACGGAAGGGCAAAATCCGGCAGACTCGGAAAGCTCTTTCGGCGATATCCTGAACCAGTTTGAACAGAGCCACGCTCACGAAGCGCCGCGCGAAAGAGGCGTAGCTGCGACGGTGCCCGCAACGGTGGTCACGGCAAATGCGGAGAGCGTCTTCTTCGATATTGGTCAGAAGACCGAAGGCGTGCTGCCGCGTGCTGCTCTGAGCGACGAACAGGGAGAGATCCCGGTCAAACCGGGCGATGTGTTTCAGGTGACGGTGGGAAGCCGGAACGCGGAGGGCTACTACCAGCTTTCGGTGATTAAGGTAGAGCGCCCGAAAGACTGGTCTTCGCTGCAACGGGCGTTCGACGAGAAGCTGACGATTTCCGGCGTGATCACGGCTGTGATCAAAGGTGGCCTGGCTGTCGATGTGGGCGTTCGGGCGTTCATGCCGGCATCGCGTTCCGGCGCCCGCGATGTACCGGAGATGCAGACCATGGTGGGCCAGGAAATTGCCTGCCGGGTCATCAAGCTCGACACCGAAAAAGAAGATGTAGTGGTGGATCGCCGCGCGGTCATGGAAGAAGAACGCGCCAGAGCGAAAGATGAGTTGCTGCTGCAATTGCAGGCCGGCGCGATTATGAAAGGCGTCGTGCGGAGTCTGCTGGATTACGGCGCATTCGTCGATATCGGCGGGATCGATGGCATGCTGCACGTCGCGGACATTTCTCACGGCCGCGTGAACAAGCCTGCTGACGTGTTGACGATCGGTCAGGAACTCGAAGTCAAGATTCTGAAAGTGGACCCGGCGAAGCAGCGGGTTTCGCTCGGGCTTAAGCAGTTGCAGCCGGATCCGTGGACACTGGCGGCGGAGAAGTATCAAACTGGTGCGCGCGTCAAAGGCACGGTTGCGCGGGTTACCGATTTCGGAGCTTTCGTGGAACTGGAACCGGGGCTCGACGGGTTGATTCACCTGTCGGAAATGTCATGGTCAAAGAAGGTTCGCAAACCTTCCGACGTGCTGAAGGGCGGCGAGAGCGTTGAGGTCGTGATTCTGGGCGTCAATCCATCGGATAAGCGGATTGCTCTCGGTTTGAAGCAGGCGCTGGGCGATCCGTGGGACGATGTCGGCGCGAAGTACCCGGTGGATGCGATTGTGGAAGGTCCCGTGACGCAGTTGAAACAGTTCGGGGCATTCGTGCAGGTGTCGGAAGACATCGAAGGCATGATTCACGTCGGCGATATTGTCAACGAGAAGCGGATCAATCATCCTCAGGACGTGCTGAAGGTGGGGCAGATCGTCAAGGCGATCGTACTCGAAAACAACCGGGAAACACGGCGGCTGCGTTTAGGCCTGAAGCAGTTGCAGCCGACTTCCGTGGATGAATTCATCGCCGAACATAAAGAAGGTGAGACGGTCACCGGGCGCGTGTCGGATGTGAAGGGCAACCGCGTCACTGTGGAACTGGGCGAGGGCGTGCACTCGGTGTTTAGTCTGGCGCCGCAGGAACAGAAGGTGGAACAGCGCGCCGCGAGTGTGGATTTGTCGACACTATCGACCATGCTGGCCAGCAAATGGAAGGGCGCGCCGGGTTCGGGCGGCTCGGGCGAGTCTTCGGAGAAAAAAGACTTGCCGAAAGCGGGTCAGGTTCGGAGCTTTGTGATCACGAAGCTGGACGCGGAGAAGAAGAAGATCGAGATCCAGCCGGTCGGCTGACAGGCTGTCGGAAACCGCGCGCTCACGCACGCGGTTCAATACCCTACTCAACCAGGAGATCTATCGTGACCATCAGTCAGATGCTATTACCGGAATTCGATCAGGAAATGGCAAGCACGCGGAAGGTGCTGGAGCGGTTGCCGGAAGACAAGCTGGAATTCAAGCCTCACGAAAAGTCCATGCGGCTGGACCGGCTGGCGGGCCACATTGCCGAGATGCCGGGCTGGATTGCCTCGGTGGCGGGGCAGGACAAGCTGGAAGTTCCTGCCGACTGGAAGCCGACCGTAGCTACATCGAAAGCGCAGCTTCTTGGTCTGTTCGATGGCAACGTGACGAACGGCCGCGCCGCGCTGGCGGGGATGTCGGACGAAGAGTTCGGGAAAAACTGGTCGCTGGTATTCAACGGGCACGTCGCGTTCACGATGCCAAAGGTCGCGGTGGTGCGCAATGTGGTGATGAACCATTCGATTCATCATCGGGCGCAGCTGGGCGTGTATTACCGGCTCAACGATGTGCCGGTGCCCGGAGTGTACGGGCCGTCGGCGGACGACAAAACTCCGGCGTGACGCGCGAGCGTTTCCGCCAATACCAGCACTCCGGTCGCAATTGCCTCGGGCGATGAGTATTCATCGGGCGTGTGGCTCACTCCGTTTCTGCACGGGATGAAAATCATTGCGGTTGGGCAGATTCTGGACATGAACAGCGAGTCGTGATAGGCACGGCTCACCATGCGATCGCAGGCGATGCCCTGCGCTTCGCACACGGCGGAGATTGTGGAGACGAGGCCGGCATCGCAGGTAGCCGGGTCGTCCCGATTCACGACTTTAGTGGCGACTGTGACTCCGCGGCGCTGCGCGACATCCGCGCAGGCTTTTTCCAGCACGGCAAGCATGCGGTCGCGGCGGGAGCCATCGATATCGCGGACATCGGCTTCGAGTCTGGCACGGCTGGGCACGCTGTTGATCAGGCCAGGAAAGACTTCGCAGATGCCAGTGGTAGCGACGCTGTCGATGGAGCCGGTGGACTTCGCGGCAGCTTCGAGCGCCAGCGAGATTTCGGCGGCAGCGAGGAAAGCATCATGCCGGGTGGGCATCAGGATTGCTCCCGCATGGCCGCCTTCGCCCTCAATTGCGATGCGCACACTGGCAGGCGCGGCTATGGCAGTGACGACGCCGACAGGCACGCCGCGGCGCTCCAGCAGCGGACCTTGCTCGATATGTAGTTCGACGAAGCCCGCGTAGTGGTCCGGCGCGAGGCGTGTTGATGCGAGGTCGCCGGCGAAACCGGCCGCATGCCGGATGTCGTGAAGGGTGGCGTCGGAGGGATCGCGCAGAGTTGTGTCGGCCGATGCAGTGAGCGAGCCACTCATCAGACGGCTGCCAAGGCACCCAATGCCGAAGCGAGTGGGTTCTTCCGAGGTGAAGAGAATCAGCTCGATGGAACGGGTGGGCTGGAAGCCGCTCTCCTGAAGCGCGCGAATGGCTTCGAGACCGCCCATGACTCCGACTGTTCCGTCGTAGCGGCCGGAGTGCGGAATGGCATCGATGTGGGAGCCGGTGGCGATAGCGGGGAGGGCGGGATTTGTTCCCTGCCAGCGGGCGAACGTGTTACCCACTGCGTCTTCGCGGACCACCAGACCTGCCGAGGCGCAGAGCTTTTTCAGCCATGCGCGGGCCTGCATATCCTGGTGCGAATAGACGATGCGCTCGACCGCCGGCGCGGGGATTGCCGAGAAGGCGGCCAGAGTTGCGAGCTCACTCTGGAGACGGTTCGACTGGACCTGGAGCTTCACTAGCCGTTCAGTTTTCATTAGCCGTTCAGGGGGTGGCGGTTCCAGTCCTTGTAGATGATGTACTTCGCCGGTACCTTGCCGATCGCGCCGAACCATTGCGCGCAGAAGGGAGCCATCCAGATGAAGTCGCCCGCGCGGACGGGATACCAGCGCTCGCCGAGACGATAGATTCCGCCGCCTTCGAGCATCAGCAGGCCGTGTTCCATGATGTGGCTTTCGACCATGGGGAGCGCAGCGCCTGGAGGATAAGTCAGAGTGTTGACGGCGAAGTCGAACGTGGTGTCGCTGGGCAAAAGGTGGCGAACTTCGATATCCGATTCCGCATCCAGGGGAAGCGCATCGACGGCTTGTTCGTCGCCGGTGAAAGCGTCCGGAGTTTCGCCGGTCAGATTGGCGTGCATCTTCTCGATGACGAGAGCGCGCGCCGCGCCGTGGGCCGCAATGGGAGTCGTCCCGGCAGGGGGAAGGTAGGCGTATTGGCCGGGAGAAAGCGTTGTCTGATCCACGGTGACGAAGCCCTGGAGAACGTAGAGAAACATCTGCGCCGCCCCGGCCTGCATGGCGCCGCCGGTTTCGAATTCGACGGTGTAGGCGGTAAATGCCGCGCCATTGGCAGGCGCAGCGTGGACGATGGCGGTGGCATTGCGCATCCCAGGCAAGGGTGCGCGGACGAAGGTTTCCGGAGTGAGAAGAAAGTGGTCGTGTGCGCTTCCGTTTCGCGTGTGGCCGAGCTTCTGCATTTACGATCCTTTTTCCGGCCGGACGAACTTGCCCGGCGTTTCAGACGTTATTCTTCCATCAGAACAGATGAGTTCTCCGCGGCGGAAAGTGGCGCGAACGGAGCCGCGAAATTCGTAGCCCGCATAGGGGCTGAGTCGGTGCTTTTGCAGCAGCGCGGCGGGCCTTAGTTCGGTCATGGTGTTCAGGTCTATGAGCGAGAGATCGGCGTGGCATCCCGTGGCCAGTGAGCCTTTGCGGGGGATCCGGAAGCGGGCCGCCGGATTCGAGGCGGTCAGGGCTGCGATACGTTCCGGAGACACGCCAAGGGTCAGCAGGACGGGGAGGGTGGATTGAATGCCTGCGATTCCTCCCCAGATTTCGAAGAAGCTGGTGCTGTCTTTCAGGGGGGGAGCGCAGGGGGAATGGTCGGAGCCGACGATATCGAGATCTCCGTTATGGATCGCCTTGCGCAGGGCGTCCCGTTCGTGGGCGCTCCGCAGCGGCGGGGCACATTTCGCGGCCGCGCCGATCCGCAGCATGTCCTCTCGGGTGAAGAACAGGTAGTGCGGGCAGGTTTCGAGAGAGATGGCAGCGCCCGCCGCGCGGGCTTCGAGAGCAGACGCGACGCCGCTGCCGGAACTGATGTGGACGATGTGAAGGCGGCATCCGGTCTCAGCGGCCATGCGGCCGGCGCGGGTGATGGCCTCCGCTTCCGCTGCGATCGGGCGCGAGGCGAGGAAGGCGCGGATGTCCGTCTGGCCTGCCTGAAGCAGGCGCTGCGCGATGGATTTGGTGGTGTCTTCGTTTTCAGCGTGCACCAGAACTGGGAGATGGAGCCGTGCCGCTTCACGCATGCCGTCGTGGAGAGTATCGTCATCGGCCTGCGGGAATTCGGGCAGGCCGGAATCGCAGAGGAAGGCTTTGAAGCCCATGGCGCCGCGTGCCGCCATTTCAGCCAGGGCCGGCAAGTTGCCGGGTACGATTCCGCCCCAAAGCGCGAAGTCGGTTATGGAAGATTTTTCCAGCGCCATGCGTTTCGCGTCGAAGGACGCGGCATCTACGGTACAAGGCGTCGAGTTCAGCGGCATGTCGATGAACATCGTGCCACCGCCCGCGGCGAGTGCGCTGCTGCCCGTTCGAGCGCCTTCCCAATCCGTTCGGCCGGGTTCATTGAAGTGCACGTGGACATCGATCAGGCCGGGGAAGACGGTCAGGCCCGTGGCGTCGACTTGTTTCGCGGCGCCGGAGAGACCGGGTCCGACGGCGACGATGTGTTCGCCTTCGATCGCGATATCGGCTTCGAGGATGCCGTTTGGCGCCACTACGGTGCCGCCGCGGATGATCAGGTCAGGCATGTGGAGTCCAGCGATTGACCAATCGCGCCCGGCTGAAACATTCAGCGCACACCAGGCACGATACTCTTGATCATAGACCTCGGCCTACCGCTTCCCGCCCGGCAGCTAATGGATTGATATTAGTGCGGCACAGCCTGACCAGCCGTTAACATGGTGCAAACATAATGAGTTCCCGCTTCGCCGAGTTTCTGAAAATACCTGCCGGGATCATTGAATCCGGCCTCAACGCCATGGACGCGGGAGCGAGCAGTCTCCGCGCCGGGCTTGACGCCATTTCCGGTCCCAAAGAAACGCGTGGCGTGCCGCACGCTCCTCCGCTCAACGGCCCGCAGGACATCACGACTGCGCTCGCCGATTTCGCCAACCAAATGGTCCGGATTGGCTGGTTGACTCATCCCGAAGGCATGCCTGTTCGCCAACTGGCCGGCGATCTGATGAGTTCCGCGAAACGCGCTTTCGGCTACATCGATTTCAAGGATCCCCGCACCCTCGCCATCCCGCTCGAACTGCCCTTTGCGGCGACGGGAATTGCCGCTGAAACCATGCTGCGGATGATGGCGATCTATTCGGTTGTTGGGCCCAAACGCCTGCCGGCTTTCCTGAATGACGCTGCTGAGATTTACGTTGAAACAGCGGTGTTTATCAGCTTGGAATATAAGGACTTAATCGCTCGGTATCAGGAGCGGCTCAGGGAAAAGCCGGACGACAACAGAACCCGCCTGGAACTGGGCCGCCTGTATGTGAAATGCGGTCTTTATGACGACGCAGTTCGCGAATTGGCGCAGGCTGCGCAGGATCCAGCCATCCTGGCCCGCGCCAAACACGAGTCGTCGCTCGCGAATTTCCGCGCGGCCCGCTTCCTGGCATCCATTGACGACAGCATCGCGGTCATGACTGCAGATCCGGCCAACGAACGCGCCCGTGCCTGCATGTGGCTGGCGTCAAGATCGGTCGGCGGGTATCCCGCACACGTTCCCGAAGAGTTCCGGATGGAATTGAAGGCGGGGTATGAGCATCCCCGCGTTCAGTTTGAAAACGTCGCAGTGAAGATCGGCATGGACAAGATCTGCGCCGGCCGCGGCACTGCGGTCTTCGATTTCAATAACGATGGGCTGCTCGATGTAGTGGTGACCGCCGCTCACGCCGGTTGCACGCTTTACCGCAACAATGGCGACGGGACATTTACCGACGTTTCCACCGGCTCCGGCTTGGACCAGTGCGTCAATGGCTTTGTCATCATCGCCGGCGATTACGACAACGATGGATTTCAGGATCTCTTCGTTACGCGTCTTGGCTTCTATTACGGCGATTGCGCCCTGTATCACAACAACGGCGACGGGACATTTACGAATGTCACGGCTGAGGCGGGTCTGCTGAGTTGGGGCCCCTCATACGCGGCGTCGTGGGTCGATTACGATTGCGACGGGAACCTCGACCTGTTCGTCAATTACAACCTGGGCGGCATGTTCGATCGCCGCTCGAAGAATCGACTTTTCCACAACAACGGCGACGGCACTTTCACGGATGTCACAAAGGAATCCGGCCTTGACAATATCTTCACGACGATCGGGTCCTGTTGGGGAGATTACAACAACGATGGCTATCCGGACCTGTTTCTCTCCAGCGGCCTGGGGCGTCCGCAGTTGTTCCGGAATAACGGGGACGGCACGTTCACGGATGTGAGTATTGAGGCGGGCCTCACCGATTTCGTGGTGGGCACAACCTGCTGCTTTGCCGATTACAACAACGACGGGCTGCTGGATATTGTGCAGTACAGCTGGTCGGATCACGAAGACGTGATCCACACGATGAAGACCGGACATGGCCCCAAAGATGGCGCGCCGCTGGTGATTTACCACAACAACGGTGACGGCACCTTCACGGCAAAGACCCGTGAACTGGGGCTCGATGGCTGCTGGGGCACCATGAGCGGCAGCATGGGCGACGTCAATAACGACGGGTATATCGATCTGCTGCTGGGTAACGGAAGCCCCCGGATGGAGCGCCTGGAGCCGTTTATCCTTCTGGAAAACGACCGCGGCAGATTCCACAACACCACATTTGCCGCCGGTTTGCCGTTTTCCGGCAAGAGCCATGGCACCAACTGTGCGGACCTGTTCGGAGATGGACGCATGTCGATCATCATCGCCGCAGGGGGCGCCTATCCCGGCGATCTCATGCAGACGGCTGTACATTGTCCGAAATCGCTGCCTGGGAATTATCTGAATGTGCGTCTCACGGGTGTGAAAAGTAATCGCGATGGCAACGGCGCGCGCATCACATTGTATTGCGGGACGAAGAAACAGATCCGCGAAGTCACCAATGGCTCGAGCTTCGGCTGCCTTCCGGCTGAGCAGCACTTCGGGCTTGGGCAGACGGCACAGGTGGACGCGCTCGAAATTCGTTGGCCCAGCGGCTTGCTGCAGCGCATCGAAAACCCGCCGGTCAACGACACCATCCGGGTGACGGAAGGGAATCCGGTATGGGCGCCGGTCTACCCCGGTAGAGTGTCCGGGACATAGAGCGTTCAGAAGTTCACCTGAGGCAATGCGCTCAGCGCTGCGCCAGATCGCGCTGTAAACTGCCTTCGGCCGCGCTTTAGTGGCTCTGAAGTGGCCAAATAGCTGGAATTATGCGTGCTGATAGTTGCCCGAACATCCCGGGAGCTGCACACATATGGACGCATTGGCGACAGCCAGCGGCACAAAAGCACAGGTTGTAAACGAGCACGTCATCGAGATCATCAGCGACTCCGGCGAGGGAGCGCAAACCTGCGGTCAGATGTTTGCCGACCTGTGCGCGAAAAACGGCAATGGCATCTGGACGGTCGAGATTATTCCCGCCGAGATCCAGCCGCCAAGCCGATCACGCGCAGGCGCGAGCGGGTATCGTCTTCGGCTTGGGTCGAAGCCTGTTACCAACGCCGGGGATTTTGCCGATCTTGTGATCGCATTCAACGAACAGGTCCTCTATAGCCGCATCGATTCTGGGGCTCTGCACGCCGGGACTCAGTTGTTCGTGGATCAATCGTGGGCCGAAAATCCAGATCCCGATATTCGCAGGAAGTACCGGGATGCCATTGCGGATTTCACCGGGCGAGGCTACCTGGTGACCGAAGTTCCCATCGAGCAGGAATGCCGCAAACATACGGACGACGCCCGCAAAGGCAAGAACATGTGGGTTCTCGGAATGTTGTGCGCCATTTACGACTTCGATCCCGAGCTGGTTCACGCCGAAATCAGGAAGCGGTTTCTGAAAAAAGGCGATGCTTCGGTCAGACAGAATCAGACTTTGTTCATCGATGGCTACGACTGGGCACTTGAAAACGTCCAGCAACGCTTTCAGGTACCGGCGCAAAAGTTAACATTTCCCATGGTGGTGATGAACGGCAACCAGGCGCTGGCGCTGGGAGTCCTGGCCGCCGGGATTGAAGTCTGTTCCATGTATCCGATTACTCCGGCCACTTCGGCCTCCCATTTTCTTGCCTCGGCAATCGGCAAGACCGGCGGCATCGTTCATCAGGCCGAAGACGAGATTGCGGCTATCGGGTTTGCGATCGGCTGCTCTTATGCAGGCAAGACGGCGGTCACCATCACTTCAGGTCCGGGTTTGGCGCTGAAGACCGAATTCCTCGGATTGGCGGTGATGGCTGAAGTTCCGCTGGTAGTGGTTGTGGTGCAACGCGGCGGACCCTCCACGGGGTTGCCGACGAAAGTCGAGCAGGGTGATTTACTCGCAGCTCTTTACGCATCGCCAGGCGATAGTCCGAAAATCGTGATCGCGCCGGCGACCATCGAAGAATGTTTCCACTTCATGGTGATGGCGCGAAAACTGGCTGAAGATTTTCGCGGGCCGGTGATGGTGCTTTCGGATTCGAATCTCGCGACGGGGCAGAAGCCGTTTGCAAGGCCCGAACTACGCGAATCCTGGCTGGCGCCTCCGGTTGACCAATCGCCCTGGGATCCCTCGGTACCGCCTTTCGCGTGGGATCCGGCGACGGGGCTGTCGCGGCGGCCTGTGCCGGGACAGCGCGGAGGCGAGTTCGTCCTGACCAGCCTGGCTCACGATGAGGAAAGCCACGTAGCCTACGACTCGAAAATCAATCAGCGATCGATGGAGATGCGCAGCCGCAAGCTTGCGGTATTGCGGAAGGCGCTGAAGCCTCCGAAGGTTTACGGCGATCCCTCCGGCGACTTGCTGGTAATCGGCTGGGGTTCCACGCTCGGGGCCATTGAGGAGGCGGTGGACCGCCTGCGCTCCGAAGGTCACCGTGTCTCTTCCGTGCATCTGCGGTTTCTTTCACCCATGGAACCCGGTCTCAAAGAGATCTTTTCGCGCTTCCGGAAAGTGATGACCGTGGAGATCAACTACAGCGATGAAATCGCGGGGACGTTTGTCACCCAGGAATCGCGCCGCTATTCGCAGCTGGCGCAGCTGCTTCGGTCTTCGACGCTGGTCGATATCGATTGCTGGTCGCGGGTACCGGGGAGTCCCCTTCCGCCGGGCATGATTGAAGAACAGTTGCGTCTACGCCTGCTGGCTCTTGCGCCGGAATCGGCATCGGGGGAGAACTAAATGTACGGGCTGAAGAAGGAGTGGGAGATTGAAGCCCCGGCGCGTGAGTGCGTGCTGGAAGATTACGTCGGCGCGGAGGCTCGCTGGTGTCCGGGTTGCGGGGATCACGCGGTTCTGAGCAGCGTACAGAGACTGGCGCGGGATAAACAACTGCCACCCGAGAAGACCGTGGTGGTTTCCGGCATCGGCTGTTCCAGCCGCTTCCCCCATTACATGAAGACCTACGGGTTTCACGGGCTGCACGGCAGGGCTCTGCCAGTGGCTGAGGGTGTTCGCAGCCGCAGGCCGGATCTGAATATCTTCGTGGTGACCGGAGATGGAGATTGCTGCGCCATCGGCACCGCGCACTGGATTCATGCCATCCGCTACAACATGAATCTGACGATTCTGTTACTGGACAACAATGTTTACGGGCTGACGAAGAATCAGACCTCGCCGACTTCACGCCTGGGTGAGAAGTCGAATACGCAACCGAAAGGCTCGTTTTTCGCTCCGCTCAATCCCATCTCGGTGGTTCTGGGGATCGCGAATGCGTCCTTTGTGGCGCAGACGGTGGATTGGAATCCGCCGCATCTCTATGCCACCATCCGGGCAGCGCACGAGCATAAGGGCGCGTCGTTTGTGCGGGTTTTGCAGCGGTGTCCGCATTTCACGCCGCACGTGTTCGCGCCCGTGCAGGAAGACTTTAGCCAGATGCTGCTCATGAATCACACGAGCGGCGTCCGGCTGGATGAACCGGTGCAGCGGATGTTTCCCAACCGCACGGACCACGATCCGCGCAATCTGGCGCAGGCGCGGGCAATGGCCGACCGCACGGATGTTTATCCGATTGGTTTGTTTTACAAAAACGACGAGGCGTCGAGATACGACGAAGTCACTTCGCAGGGTCTTGGGATGACACAGAGCGAAAAACTTGCGGCGATCGATGGAATGTTCGATCAGTTCGCCATACAGGGGCATAACTGAAATGACCGCCAGCGCAGAAGCTTCGGTGACCCGGCAAAGCCTCCGGACGTTTCATATTTCCGGACACGGCCTGCCGGAAGCCGCTCCACGCGGGCCCCTGCGTCCGGTTGAACTGGACGAGTTGCCGGACTTGCCCAGGCTGGAAGCCGAGTATCCGATATACGTTTCGCCGCAGTTCGAGTGTAAGCCCCTTGCTGAAGCATTCCCCGGGGCCGGAATTGCGATTCAGGCGCGGGATCTCGTAACTGCGGCCGAGATTGGATCCGAGGGGTGGCTGGTGCCATTCACGGCCAATGCTCTTCCGCTGCTGTACGCTGCGACGGTTTCCGCGGTTCGACGCGCCGCGCGCGAGCGATTTCTCGACAAAGTGGCACGGCAGGCTGGCCGGCTGGAAGAGTTGCTTCAACTGGACGATAGCTGTTCTCCCGCGGGTTCATCGCCCGAAGCGATCTCGGGAACGTTCGGAACGGAAACGGCCTACCTCGATTCGGAAGTTCTGGCCTCCGCGCTCAACCGCAAGACGAAAGCGACACGCCAGATGGATCCGGTCCGCCGCCGTCGCATTGAGGGGATACTTTCCACGCTCAATCACGGCGCCGAGGACGCGAGACGGGAACCCGCATTCTGGATGTTTCATTCCGCGACGGCCCCTGCAAACGCGACCGCATTCGGTGGTCAATTGCGGCAGTGCGGGGACAGCTTCGAGGCGGCTCTGGAGTTCTGCGATCAGCGCCTGGAACGCTTCGCGCGGGTATTGCGCGCCTTGCGGGCAGCGAAACTCGAGGTGGAAACGGCTTTCGATCCCGATATCCACGAAGAATGGCTGCATCGTTTCGACTGGCAGTCGGCGAGTCCGGAAGAATTGGCTGCGCTGCCTGCTTTCGTGGTGCTGGAGCCTGCGGAATGGTTGGCACGGACCTCGTTTGCGTCCTTCGGCCGTTTGTTGAGATCGGGCCGCCCGGTACATGTGCTGGCCCCCTGCAGGGGGCTGGGCAGCGGTGACGAGGCAGGCGACCTGAGCGGTTTCATGCCGGATTTCGGCTATCTCGCCATCGCCTACCGGGAAGCTTTCGTCCTGCAATCGTCACTGTCAAGCGCCGCTCACCTGATGGTTGGTTTGCGAACAATGGCGCAATCGCCGCGACCCGGGGTGGCGGTTGTGTCTGTGCCGTCCGAACCATCCGGCGACTGGCTGGCATCCAGCCTCTTGCATTTGTCCCGCGCGTTTCCGCTATATCGCTACAATCCCGATCGGGGTGAAAGCTGGATGGAACGCTTTGAGCTTGCTCCCGGAACGTCTCGGGTTCCGTTGACTGCCGCCCATGCAGTTGCTGTGTCGGATGAATATCGAAATCATTTTCGCGTCATTCCGGAGTCGGCCTGGGACGAGGAGCAGATGGAACTGACCGAATATCTGGCCCAGTATCGGAACGAACCTCCGCTGGCGGAGCCGTATCTCTGGGTAGTTGACGGGCAGGGAACGCGGCAGCGTGCAATTGTAACCCGGGAGCTGGTGAATCTTTGCCGCGACCGTTTCCGCGCGTACCGGGTGTTTGAAGAACTGGCGGGAGTCGGCAATGCACACGTGGAAGCGGCGGTGCTGAAGACCCGGCAGGAAGTCCAGGATAAGGTCAGGATTGAGGGCGCGACGGCGGCGATTTACCGGGTTGTCGCAATGCTTGCCAACGGCCAGACGATCATGCCCGTGCAGCCTACCGCGCTTGCGCGCCATGATGCAGCCCCGGATATCACCCCACAGGAACCGGCTTCGGTTCAGTCCTCGTCTGAAGATTCGGCTGAGGCTTACATCGAGTCTTTTCTCTGCACGAGTTGCAACGATTGCATGAAGATTAACGCGCAGGTGTTTCTGTACGATGCGAACAAACAGGCATACATCGGCAATGCCCGGGCAGGTACGTTTGCGGAACTGGTGAAGGCAGCCGAGGGTTGCCCTGGCAAGTGCATTCACCCGGGATCGCCGCGGGCAGACGATAAGACGGCTACTCAGCAGATGCTTGCCCGGGCGGCCAAACTCAATTAAATCGGCGCTGTTCTGAAAAAGGCAGCGAGAACCAGGAACGGCCGCCGGTCAGCGACTTTTCCAGCGATTAGCCAGCGCAGCCAGTTTGTCGTCCATCGAAGGCTGAGCTTTCGGCACGGGCGAGGCTGCTTTCTTCGGTTCTTTCAGCTCTTTCGTCTTCATCGAAAGCGCGATCCGTTTGGTCTTCATATCGGCGCTGAGCACGTGGACCTGTACGATCTGGCCGACCTTCACTACATCGCTCGGCTCTTTGATGTAGCGATTGGAGAGCTCGCTGATGTGAACGAGCCCATCCTGATGCACACCGACATCGACAAATGCTCCGAACTTTGTGACATTGGTGACCACGCCTTCGAGCAGCATGCCGGGCTGCAGGTCGGCGATTTCCTTCACGTTGTCTTTGAAGGCCGGCGCCAAAAATCTCTCGCGCGGGTCGCGGCCGGGTTTGCGAAGCTCTTCGAGGATGTCGTTAACCGTGTAGACACCTGCTGACAGAGTGCTCTTGTCCACCTTATTCAGCAGGGCGGGTTCGGCGAGAAGTTGCGTCACGGGCACGCTGAGAGTCCGGGCGATCTGCTCCACCACGGGATACGATTCCGGATGCACCGCGCTCATATCGAGCGGATTCTCCCCATTTCGTATGCGGAGGAAGCCGGCTGCCTGTTCGAATGTCTTCGGGCCGATGCCGGGCACGGCGTTCAACTGAACGCGGGAGCGAAACCGTCCGTGTTCATTGCGGAATTCGACGATTTTCAACGCCGTGCGCTCGTTAATACCCGCTACGTAACGGAGGAGCGCCCATGATGCGGTGTTGAGATCCACGCCGACGCGATTGACGCAGCTTTCAATGACGGTGGTCAGCGATTTGCCCAGTTGATTCTGATCGACATCGTGCTGGTACTGGCCGACGCCGATCGATTTAGGGTCGAGCTTGACCAGTTCGGCGAGAGGGTCCTGCAAACGGCGGGCAATGGAAATGGCGCCGCGCACGGTGAGATCCAGATCCGGAAACTCCTGACGGGCGATGTCGGAGGCCGAATAGATGGATGCCCCGGATTCATTGACGGTCACGCTGAACAGCGCGCTGAGATTTTCTTTCCGAAAGAAATCGCGGACGAAAGTGTCGGTTTCGCGTGAAGCCGTGCCATTGCCGATCGCGATGGCCCGGACGTTGTGTCGTTCGATGAGCGACTTCAGAATTCGTTCCGCGCCGGCGGTGTCGTTCTTTGGCTGGAACGGATAAATGACGTCGTGCGCGAGGAATTTCCCGGTGTCGTCCACAACGGCGATCTTGCACCCGGTGCGGATCCCGGGATCGATGCCCAGCACCGCAAGTTGGCCGGCGGGAGGCGCCAGCAGCACGTTCTGGAGATTGTCGCGGAAGACGGCGATGGCGTCGGTATCGGCGCGCTGCTTCAGTTCCAGTCGGATTTCCGAAGTGATGGAGGTATTGAGCAGACGCTTCCACGCGTCTTCGATGGCGAGGTTGAGGTGAGGGGTCCAATCGCCTGCCTGTTTGTGAACTTTCCCCTTGATGAGCTCGACAGCCCGCTGCGGTTCGAGTTCGATCACGAAATACAGAACGCCGGCAGTTTCACCGCGGCGGATAGCGAGCATGCGATGCGAAGGGATCTGTTTGACCGGCTCGCGGTAATCGTAATACATCGTGAATTTCTGTTCTTCGTCGATTGCGTCCGAGGCCTTCTTGCTGACAATTACGCCTTCGTCGAACATGACGCGGCGCAGAAGCTGGCGGATGTCCGCGCTTTCACTGACAGTTTCCGCGACGATGTGTCGCGCGCCTTCGAGGGCTTCTTCGGCAGTTGCGACCCCTTTTTCAGGATCGACGAAAGTGGCTAAGAAAGTTTCAAGGGGATCGGGCGCGGTTTCCTGATTCCAGAGATAATCGGCGAGCGGCTGAAGGCCTTTCTCGCGGGCAATCATCGCCTTGGTGCGGCGCTTAGGCTTGTAGGGGAGATAGAGATCTTCCAGTTCGCTTTTTTCAAGCGCCTGTTCGATGCGGGTTCTGAGTTCGTCGGTAAGCTTACCTTGTTCGGCGATGGAGGCGAGGATTGTCTCTCTGCGCGAGACCAGTTCCCGATAGTAAAGCAGCTTCTCTTCGATGGCGCGAATCTGGACTTCGTCGAGGTTGCCGGTGACCTCCTTGCGATAGCGCGCAATGAAGGGAACGGTTGAGCCTTCATCGAGGAGTTCGATGGTGGCGATCAGGCCTTTCATCGGGACCTGAAGTATTTTTGCGATGTGCAGGAGGAGTTCGGGCGTTAGGGGCTGGAGTTCAGGCATGAAGCGAAAAACACCAGTTTAGCGTGAGGTGAAAGACAGGGGTTCGTTTCCGTTATTGCGTGTCGGACCAGGCTTCGCTGCGTGCTTGCTCTTCCGGCCTTCGCCGCGGATTATCGTGATGTGGTGGCGGTTTGAGGCTTCGGGTCGCTGACGTCATGGGACCGCAGACCGACCGCATAGGCATCGGCAAAACGGGTTTGACAATGGCGAACCTCGCCGAAAAGACTCATACTCTTCAATTCAACAGTCACGAACGAGCCCACCTCCAGCGGCCGGTCCATATGGAGTTTGGCGCCAGTCTTCGATACTTCGACAATCTCTCCGGCAACCGGAGCGGCGTTGAGGTCCAGATGCGCGGATATGGCTGTCTTTGCGCAGGGCATACGCGCTTCACGACGCATACATTCCGCAGGGACGGTCGGATTCTGAATTGTGGAGGGCTGTCGCAATGAGTTTTATTCCTTGGGTGCGGATTTGTTGGCACCGAATCCGTCGGTCTAATAAGACGATACGCCCATTGGTGGCCCCGATCAACGTTAACGGACGACAACAGGGTTGGGTACCAGGGGGAAGCGCGTTGAATGCGAGATGAGCAATTCGGTGGGAGGACGACCGCTCGCGGGATCCGAGACGGAAACGATTGAATAGCTTCTTGCTTTCAATGCTCGGAAGTGTGCGGGAAGCTTTTGAAAAAATGGTGGGCGCGACAGGGCTCGAACCTGTAACCCTCAGCTTCGAAGGCTGATGCTCTATCCAATTGAGCTACGCGCCCGTGAAATCAACAACTTGCGAAAACAGTGAAGCCCCTAGAGCACTAGTCCAGCAGTTCACACAGGAGCGAAAATACCTGCTGGGGGTCACGCCCAAGACTATCATATGGTGCGGATGCGGCTTCAAGGCATTTGAAGGAGCAATGGAAGGCAGGGAAGCCGTCAACCAGCGGATCGTGGAATCGCGAGAACGTGGCGTGACGCCAATCACCGGTTAATGGTTAATGCTCAACTTCAAGGTTTTCTCCGTATTTGCGTTCAGCGTACCCTTTACCTGCTGGACGCTGACGGCAAAGAGTGTCGTGCGGCCATCGTGAGGCAGGAGCGAACGCCCCTGCCCCCAGTGGCCAAAACCCGGTGAACCATGCTCACTTCAAAATGCATCGCTAGATAACACGATCATGTGTTCCTCTCCACGAGTACACATTCGTTGTCGCTCCGGGCGTTGCGGTGATGGCATCACAAACGTCCTCCAGGCTGGAAGCTGCCCACCTCCCGTCCCGATGTACGACTGCGATGACGCTCTCTTCGGCTATGATGCTCCGAATGTCGGCGAGCGCTAAGTAGATCGCCTCGGAATCAGAAATGCCCAAGAAGGTTCCGAAGTGCGTATGCCACATGTCGAATCCAATGGTTATTTCGCCTTCATCGGTGCGAATCCGCAGCGCGCGGTCGGTCCCCGGCTGTTCGACGGTCACTTCCAGGGCAACCCCCTTGCCATCACCAGAGTCCGGGAGCAGTTTTGCAAATTGTTCCCATTCGGCAAACTCCCGGAACAGCGAGTCGGCGAAAGATCGTGAGAGGTCATTCAGGAGGTTCCTGGCAAGCATCAGTTCCATTCTGCCTGACGTCAATTTGGGATGAAGATCTTCAACGGCGGGGAACTTTACCTTGCATCGAATCCATCTCAGCTTCAATGGCTTCGTTGTGTATCGCGCGGCTTTCCCCGGGGTCGATGCCGAGCGCCTTGTTAACACTACGCGCCCGCAGAGATATTATTGCGCACCCGCACCAGTTGGCCGGAAAAGCCCCGGCCATGCCAGTGCGACGCGTTGCGCCAACACTCTGTCCGATATCCTGATCGCATGGCCAACCCGATTGAGATTGAAGTCAAGATTGCCGTGACGAGTGCGGCACGGGTGCGGAAGATTCTGCGGGAAGCACGCTTTAAAGTCGCCAATCCGCGCGTGTTTGAGCAAAACCTGGTGCTGGATAATGCCCGCGGATCCATTAAGTCCAGCGGCCTGCTATTGCGCGTGCGGACTCTCGGAAAGGCCAAAGGCCTGCAAACCGCACTCTGTACATTCAAGGGCCCGGCTAAAGAAACTCCGACACATCACAAACAGAGGATCGAACGGGAATTCTGTGCCAGTAACGCCGATGAATGTCTCGCGGTTTTCGCCGGCGTCGGTTTCCATCCGGCCTTCCGTTATGAAAAGTTCCGGACCGTATTCACGCGTCGCGCGCGGCGTGGCGAAACCGGAAAAACCGGTCACATCACGCTCGACGAGACTCCCATCGGCGTGTTTATGGAACTGGAAGGTCCCGCGCTGTGGATCGACCGCACTGCTAAGGAACTGGGCTTTTCACGCGATGACTACATCACGATGAGCTACGCGCGCCTATGGGACAAATGGCGCGAGGAGCATGCCATGCCCGCGGCCAACATGGTCTTCAGTTACCGCGTCTGAAGCTGGACGAGCTTGCTTTCGCTGTCGTGCGGGGCGTTGGGAGGTGCGGGGATGGTCTGCGGGGCACGCCAGAAATCCATATACGACGTGTAGTGCACGCAGGCAACGGTGCAGCGCGGGGCACAGCCTTTTTCCGTAATGAACTCGCGCCGGATATCTTCTTTCGTGTATTCAGCGAGAGGCTTACCTGGATAGCCGCGCTGCTGGGAACAGTAGTGTACCAGGCCGTCTTCACAAACATACAGATAGCGGGCGCCGGCGCGGCATTTCCATTTGTTCTCGATGCCGTGCGCGATGTTGTCCTGGAAATAGTTCATGCGCGCGTAGCTCTTTTTGCCCATTTCGCGCACCTGGAGATAAATGCTCTGTTCGGCCTCGGAAAGCGGCTGAAGTTGACCGCTGGAATCGTGAATGATGCCCACGGTGGTGGTGAAGCCGAGTTCTACGGCGCGCTTTGCCACCACGATGGCGTCGTTTGGATTGTGGATGCCGCCGCCGACAACTGAGTTGATATTGACGTGGAAATCGGCGTGTTCCGCAAGAAGCTGTAGCTTCTTATCCAGAACCTTCAGGCTCTTCTTCGAAACCTCGTCCGGCATGACGTTGTCGATCGAGATCTGCATGTGCTCAAGACCGGCCTGGTTCAGCTTTTGGATACGGTCGGCAGTCAGCAGATAGCCGTTGGTGATCATGCCCGCCATCGCGCCCGTTCCGCGGATGCGGCGGATCAGATCGTCGAGATTGGGGTGCAGAAGCGGTTCACCGCCGCTGAAGGAAATGACCGAGGTGCCGAGTTCGCCCAGGCGGTCGATGCGGCGGTACATTTCCTCAAGGTCTACCGGTTTGGAAAAATCGTCGAATTCGTTACAGTACGTGCAGGAAAGATTGCACCGGCGAATCGGAATGATGTGGGCGAGGACCGGGTGACTGGTGTCCAGAACTCCGCTGGCGAGCATGCGCCATTCGCGGCTCACACGATGCGCGGCAGTCAGACGTCGGCTCAGGCGTGTGCTGATTGTCGGCATAAGGCTGAATTATCTATTACAACATACAGACGACAAAATGTACGGCGACGGAGCTTTACTCCTGGTCGCGGTGGACGGTTGCAGGTGAAAACGCAGGCGCGCAAATCGCGATATATTCGGCGCCTTCGGGCTCCGGGGTGCTGTAACGGATCCACTCTCCCCGATTTGTCACAACGGCCTGGCCGGGGCGGATCTCGAGAATCCCATCCTTCGATTCGACGCGCAGCATGCCATGGAGCACAACGGTGTATTCATCGAATTCGGGTGTCTGGCCGGGTTCCACCCAGCCTCCCGGGCTCCTCATGTGCGCGACACTGAGCGCTTCGGTTCCGGAGTTCACGCGGCCTACGAATTCGTCGATCAGCTTAGGCTTGTTTCCGGCGGAGGCGATACGGGTGGGTTGGGCTATGAGACGGGGCATAGTTCAGAAATCCGGTTTTGGACGGTGCGCCGATTCACAACGGGACGAATCACACCAGGGCGCCGCACCATCCAATACCGAGGATACTTGATCCGCAGGCTCGGACAAGGCTACAATGTCGTTTTCGCCGGGCCAATAAGCACGGGGAGACACAGACGTCGATGACAACGAGAGAAGATTCCGATCCGCTGGCTCCCCACAGGGAAGCTGCGTTCTTTTACGGGCTATTCCTGCGCGGGCACTCGCTGACCGCGCTGCGGGAAGATATCGACGTCCCGGGCCCCGTGATCGACAAGTGGCTTCGTGCCAAGGACTTCCAGGGAACGTTTAAGGCGGACCTGGATCGTGTCTATCACTACCGAAAACGGGTTCTGGCGATTTTCGAAGGCTTGGTTTCAACGGAACAGACCCGGGTTCCTGTGCAATAACGGTACCCGGCGTGCAGCCGAACGTGCCGACAAAGGGGTGCACACCCAATGAGCTATTCCACTCTCCGTACCTGCGCGCATTGCGGCAAGAGCAATCGCGTCCCGGCGGCTCATCTGGCGGATAGCGGACGCTGCGGCGTCTGCAAGAGCATACTGCCGCCGCAGGGCGCGCCGCTGGAGGCCGATGAGACCTCATTTGCAGAGATCGTTGGAAACGTTCCGGTGCCTGTGCTGGTTGATTTCTGGGCCGAGTGGTGTGGCCCCTGCCGTATGGCCGCGCCCGAGTTGCAGGAACTGGCGCGCGAAACCGCGGGCAAGGCTCTGATCCTGAAAGTGAACACGGAGGAGTGCCCGCGGCTGGCTGCGCAGTTTGGGGTGCAGTCCATCCCGAATTTCGTGGTTCTGCGGGGAGGCAAGTCGGTCTTTCAACAGGCGGGGCTGGTTGCGCGTTCTGAAATGCGGCGCTGGCTCGGCGTTTAAGTGACCGCCACGCTCGTGAGGCGGAAGTTACGCCGAAGCGGATTGTGTCGCCAGGCGGTGCTGCCGCTTGGCATGAAACATTTCGAAATCGGCTTCGCGCATGACGTCGTGAGCGCTGCGGCCATTATCGGGAAATACGGCAATGCCGCAGCTGGCGCGCATCCGTGTTGCCGGTTTGCCGGAAACCGACGCGCGCGCGATAGCCGCATTCAGGCGGCCCGCAAGTTCCGTCAGTTCTGCGCTGTCTTCCAGGTCCTCCACCAAAACAACGAATTCGTCTCCACCTACGCGCGCCAGGCAGTCTTCGGGACCCACGATGGCAGACATCGCGGTGCTGAGGTTCCTCAGCAGCCGATCGCCCGCATCGTGGCCGAGGGTGTCGTTCACGAACTTGAATCCGTCGAGGTCCAGATAGATGACGCCGAATTTTCGACCGGTGGACTCTGCGTTTTGTTCGGCCTTCAGGAGCCGGTCCTGAAAATAGCGGCGATTGGGGAGGTTGGTCAGGGAATCGAAAAGCGCCAAATCTTCGGCCTCGTGGCGCAGGTGCGAATTGGACGCGAGAAGCATGCCGAATGCGCAGATGATAAATGCGGCGTTGGCGCAGATTGTCCAGGCAATTTCCACCGATAGCGGAGGAATCGGGGAAGCGTTGACGGCTCCGGATAATCCGACAAGAGCCCGGAGTGCCAATGGCGCCGAGATAAGGGCAAAAATGCCGCCGATCGGCCAGAGCGTGGATCGGTCGCGTGCCGGGACTTGCCGCAACATGGAACGCGCGGCATCGACAGCGAGAAACGAAAGCGCGCACGAAAGTATTCCCAATCTGGCGCTCTCCGGATCGCGTGCGTAGAGGAAATAGAAATAGGGAGCTGAGACGATCGCGGAGAGGGCAATCACGAGGTTGCGATTCAACGGGCGGAAGCCGCGAAAGGCGCGCAAGCCCTGAACCAGGCCGATCATGCCGCCAAAGCGGAACGCAGTGCCTGCAATTGCAGTCAGATTGGCGGGCAGCGCATCGCCGAATAAGCCGACCACGCTCCCGAAACCCATTGCCAGCATCCCGAGTGCGAATAACTTCATGCCTTTAACGGTTTGGTTGATTTTCCAGGCGCACAGCGTCGCGAGGCCTGAAATAACCACCGTCATCAGGGTCATGACGCGTACTGTAAACAGATCGAGGTGCTGCATGTACCGGTGACTACAAGTCTACTGGAATTGTCTGCCGATCATCTGTTGGATAGGCTGCATGGATTCCGGACTGCCGCTGAAAATCTCGTTCGGAAACCTTCTGCCGCTGATGATCTGCTGGAAAATCTCGGGCCCGAGGTTTTGATTCAGCCCCAGTCCGGCGAGGTACTGGAGGCGCAGATTGCGGTCATGATTGATCTGCGCGGTTCGCATCCATTGGCGAAGATCCGAGGAGTTGGCGGCGTAGGTGGAGAGCAGGTTGAGCACGCTGGGAAAACCGACATTCGCCAGCGAGTTTCGCACGGCCTCGTATTTCGGCTGGGCGAGTTTGGCCTGGAGGGCATCCACATCGATAGGAAGCTTTTCAATCTGGCCCATCAGGACGACGTCGTAGCCTGTGCCGTCGGTGTTCAGATTGCCCCAGATGGTGCCGTTCGGGAAGGCTTCAAAGAAGGTCGCGATCTCGCTCTGGACCGTTTCAAACGAGCTTTCGTAGAGCGGAACCCATTGTGTGACGATGCCCCCGGGATTCAGGTGCTTCTTGCAGAGATCGAAATATTCGGTCGTGTAGAGCGACGCCATGCCTTTTACCCAGGGATGAATGGGGTCTGAAGTAATGATGTCGAACTTCTGGTCGGCGGTGAGTACGAAATGGCGCGCATCATCGAAGACAATTCGCGTGCGCGGATCTTTCATGACGTTGTGGTTGGCGTCGGCGAAGTACTTCGCGGTGGCAGGAGGGATGCGCGGCTCAATCTCGCAGATCGTGATGTGTTCGACTTCCGGATGCACCACGAAAGATCCGGCAGTCACGCCGGCGCCGCAGCCGACGATCAGGATCGATTTCGGATTGGTGTGGAGAATCGCCGGCAGATGGCCGAGCATTCGCTGGAGGCTCATGTCCTGCGGTTCGGTGGACGCCTCCACTTTGCCGGTGACATGGAAGTAAGTGGTGTCGCCCGCATAAGAGGAATAGGCGATGGAGGAATTCATGCCGTCCGTGGTGTAGAGGAGACGCCAGTCGCCGCTGGTAGTTGGCAGACGGCGTCCGAAGCCGATCAGTTTCCAGGGTGTTGCGGGAAGAATGAGAGCGAGGATCAGGGCCGCCACGAAACCCGTAAGCAGTTTCGGGCTGAGCTTCCGGAATGAAAAGCCAACCAGAACTACAGCACCGACGAGGTTAATGACGATCAGCATTTGCTCGGAGCCGTGCAGGCTGAGTGCGGGAATCAGCACCAGGCTGAACATAACCGCGCCGACGATGGCGCCAATCGTATTGGCGCCGTAAATTTCGCCCACGATGCGACCGGAATCGGCGCTGCTGCCGTTTTCCGCCGCGCAGGCGAGAGCAAGGGGGAAACTGGCGCCCCACAGCAGAGCGGGCGGCATGATAGGCAGGATGGAACGCCAGATATCGTGCAGGAAGCCGACCCAGGGTCCTGCGGTGGAATTCAGATTCCCTTCCCAGTACGGCAGCCAATCGGCCAGGAGGATTCCAGCCCACGCCATCGCGATACCCAGCATGATCTGACAACCGATCAACAGGAGGCGCGGATTGCCACGCTTTTGCGCGAGGCGGGAACCCGCCGCGCTGCCGATGCCCAGTCCGGCGAGAAAGACGCCGAGAATGATGGAAAAGGTGTAGGTAGTGGGCCCGAGCATCAGGGAGAGGAGGCGGGTCCAGACGACTTCGGCGCCGAGAGCCGTGAGGCCGGAAATACCGATGGCGAAATAGACATCCCACGGGCGAGGCAAATCGGAGGGCGCTTCGGAGACCTGGCTAGTCGCGGGGGTCGTGCTCTCGTCGCCAACCGCACCGAGGATCGCGAATGACGCCAGCGCAATCAGGAAATTGATGGCGGCCGCGATATAGCTCGCGATCGACATATCGTACACGCGCAGCAGATAGAAACCGGCCAGAAAACAGCCGAGCACGCCGCCGGCGATGTTCGAACCGTAAAAATAGCCCCACCAGGCTGCGGCGGAGGGAGTGGATTCCACCCAGCGAGCGATCAACGGGAGCGTGGCGCCCATGAGGATTGTGGGAGGCAACAGCGCGACAGCGCAGCAAATGCTCCGCAGTGCCGCGTTCGGAAGTCCGCTGGAGACGCCGGCGACATACACATTCTGAAGGAGAGGAAGGCCGAACAGGACGAGAATGCCGCAGAGGCCGGTCAGCAGTTCGAGCAGCGCATAGATTCGGAGCGGGTTCTGCGTAGTGGGGATCATCCGCGGCAGCAACAGGCTGCCGATGCACATACCGCCCATCCAGGTGCCAAGAAGCACCGCCAGCGACATGGCGTTGGAGCCGATGACGAGCTGAAGGAGCTGTAGCCAGACGATTTCGTAGATCAACGCAGCGCAGCCGCTGGCGGCGAAGAGTATTAACAGAGCAGGCAGGAGCCGGCCGGGGCGGGGTATGGAAATTTCAGGAGTCACGCGAATTCATCATGATACTGTGCCCGGATTAGCCGTTGTGTATAGAAGTTAAATCGTCTTGGTGGAACCACCGTCTATATCGATCAGCGAGCCGTGCAGGGAGCGCCCGGCGGGTCCGAGAATGAAGGCTGCCAGGGCTGCGATTTCCGTCGGTTCGGCGATTCTTGTGATTTTCTCCGTTGCGAGAAAAATTTCCAGGGCGCGCTGGGGCGTAACGCCCTGCTCCGCGGCAATCCGGGCCAGGCGGGTATCGAGGCGGGCAGTCCGGACCGGCCCGGGGTTGATGCAGTTGACCTGAACGCCGTCGCGAAGTCCGGTCTCGGCCAGGGATTTGGTGAAAGACAGCAGTGCCGCATTGACGGATCCACCGACTGAGAATTGCGCCCCCGGAGTTCGTCCGCCCGAACCGGCGATGTGGATGACGGAACCGTGGCTTTTTTTCAGGTGAGGCCATGCGGCGCGGGTCAGCCGGACGGCCCCGAAGAATTTCAGCGCGAAGCCGTCCTGCCAGTCTTCATCGGTCAGGTCGATGAATTCGCCGCGTTTCGTCGCACCGGCGTTGTTAATCAGGATGTCGATGGAACCGAAGGCGGAGATGGCTCGCTGCTCGATGCGGGCGGCGGCGTCTGGTTCACGCAGGTCGGCGGCAATCCGGACGGCTGTTCCGCCGGAACCCGCGATCGCGAGGACGGCGTCGTCGAGGAGAGTCAGGTCGCGCGCGGTGAGGACGACCTTCGCCCCTTGCTCTGCCAGGTGAAGCGCGATGGCGCGCCCAATGCCGCGGCTTGCGCCCGTCACGACAGCAGTCTTACCCGCCAGGGAGTTCATGGATTCCAGATTATTACAGCCGGGTTATCATTCAGAATAAATGGCGGAAATTCAGATTGGAAAGACGCGCGTCGAGACTCACGTGGTTGCCGATGAGGACGTAATCACATTTCTGGGTCCGGGTGGAGCGCGGGTTTTGTCCACCCCGCGGATGATTCTTTTCATGGAACGGACGTGCCGCAATATGATGGCCGAGTTGCTTCCGGAGGGCTTTTCCACGGTTGGCATGCACGTGAATATCTGGCACATGGCCGCCGCGCGCGAAGGGTCGCCGGTCGATTATTCCGTCGAACTGCTGAAAGCTACCAGCCGTCGCTGCGAATTCAAAGTCGCGGCGCGCTGCGGCGATAAGTTGATCGGCGAAGGAACGCATCTTCGGGCCATCGTCGATGTGAGGCGTTTTGGAAAGCAATAGAGCGGTGCATCACATTCGCTGATAAACTGGTTCGACATGGCCATCAGCGCTGATTTGCTCGAAATCCTCATCTGCCCGGCTTGCCGCGCCAAGGTTGAACTCAAGCCCGACGGCAGTGGCCTGCGGTGTGTCTCGTGTCATCGTTTATATCCAGTGCGGGACGATATCCCGGTCATGTTGATCGACGAGGCGGTCGTCGATGAATAAATCGACGAGGCAATCGTCGATGAGTAGATAACGGGTCCGCGTGCCGGCACAGACCGATATCATCGGCAAACTTCCGTCCGAAAGCCGCGTTGCCATTATTCGTTTGCGCTCCCTCGGGGATTGCGTGCTGTGTACGCCTGCGATTGAACTGTTGCAGCACGCGCGGCCGGATCTTCGGATTGCCGTGGTCGTGGAAGACCGATTTGCCGATGTGTTTCGGGGCAATCCCGCGATTGCCGAAGTGTTGCCGCCTACTGCGCGGGCAGTTCGCGGCTTTGCTCCGGAGCTTTGCCTGAATTTTCATGGCGGCACCCGGAGTGCGCGGCTGACTCTGCTTTCGGGCGCTAAGTTCCGGGCGGGCTTCGATATTTTCCGTCCTGAATTCGTGTACAACACGCCGATCCCCACGGCGCAGGAGATTCTCGCAGTAACGCGCCAGGTGCACACAGCCGAGCATATGGCTTCCGCGATGTTTTATCTGGGAGTGCCACGGACCTGGATTCCACGCGCGCGGATGTCTGCACCGGCCGGGCGTTCACCTCATGCCCCCGGCGGAGCCTATGCCGTCATCCACCCCCTGGCGGCCACGCCGGAGAAGACATGGACTACGGCTTCGTTTGTGGAAACGGCGAAGTTCCTGAACGAGTCGATGAAGCTGGAGCCGGTGTTTATCGGCGGCCCAGGGGAAGATTTATCCGCCTTTCAACAATGGCGAACCGTGGTTGGCGCGCCTCTGACTGAAATCGGTCAATTGATGCGGGACGCGTCTTTGTTCATCGGTAACGATTCCGGTCCGGCACATGTGGCGGCCGCATTCGGTCTGCCGCTGGTGGTGTTGTTCGGGCCGTCCGACGCCGGCATCTGGTCACCGTGGAGAACCGTGGGCAAGGTGCTGAAGTCGGAAGGTTCGATTTCGAATATTGCGGTGAACGACGCACTGCGGGCGCTGGAACGCGTCTATTCCGTGCAGGAGGCGCACCGTTGAAAGACGTTTTGCGTCTGGCCAGTTACTCGCGGCGTTATTGGTATCTGATGGCGCTGTCGGTGGTTCTGATGGCTGTGATGGGCGTCATGACTTCTCTTCGGGTGCTGCTGATTAAGATTGTTCCGAGGATTTTACAGCCATCGGCCGATAACGGGCCGGAGAAGATCTTCACCATCCCGCTGATCCATCGCGACATTTTTCTCGAACAATTCTTTCCGGTCTGGATTCACAACGTTTTCACGATCTTTGCGATTTCGGTGGTCGTCGTGTTTCTGGTTCGCGGCGTCTGCGATTATCTGGGCGACTACCTGACGAATTTCGTCGGCCTCTCGGCAATCACAGAGCTGCGCAATCAGGTCTTCGATAAACTGCTGCGGCACGGTGCGGGATTCTTTGCCGGTACTTCGACCGGGCAATTGATGTCGTCGGTCATGAGCGATATCGAGCGCGTGCAGGTTGCGTGCTCGGATATGTTCGCCGATATCCTGCGGCAAAGTTTTTCGGCGCTCGGGTTGTTGATCCTGGTATTCGCGACGGACTGGAGGTTGGCGTTCTTCAGTCTGGCGTTGTTTCCGTTTGTTCTTTTGCCAACCGCGAAGCTGGGCCGGCGGATCCGGCGATCCAGCCGGCGCACGCAGGATTCGGTGGGCGAACTCAATCAGGTTCTCCAGGAAGCAATCTCCGGGCAGCAGGTGGTGAAAGCATTCAGCGCCGAGAAATACGAGAGCCGTCGATTTCGTGCCGCGGCCTCGCGCCTGCTGAAAACGAATATGCGGAAAGTGCTGATCCAGGGCATTCCGTCGCCTTTTATTGAACTGATGGGCGCGGTCACGTTCGTGGGTCTGCTCTGGTACGGCCGGGAGGAGATTAAGAGTCACTCTCTGAACGCAGCCGACTTTGTGGCCTTTCTTCTGGCGCTGTTGTTCCTCTATGAACCTTTCAAGCGGCTAACGAATCTCTACAGTATTTTCCAGCAGGCCATGGGGGCATCCGAGAAGGTTTTTGCCTATCTGGATCAGCCGGAAGAGATTCTGACCCGTGAGGGCGCGCGAAAGCTGGATGTCTTTCGCGAGAGCGTGCTGTTCGATAAGGTCCGCTTTCGTTATCCGACCGCATCCGGCTGGCAAATCGACGATGTGTCTCTGGAGATTCGCGCCGGCGAGATTGTTGCGCTGGTGGGGTCGAGCGGAGCAGGGAAGACGACGCTTGTGGGATTGCTGCCGCGTTTTCTCGAGGCCACGGACGGGGCGGTTCGCATCGACGGCGTGGATGTTCGGGACCTGACTCTGGAATCTTTGCGAAAGCAAATCAGTCTGGTGGCGCAGGAAACTTTTCTTTTTAACGATACGGTAGCGAATAATATCGCTTACGGGTCCGGCAAGCCGGATCAATTGCGCGTTGTTACTTCTGCCCAGGCCGCGCACGCGCACGAATTCATTGAAGAGATGCCGGAAGGGTATGGGACCGTTATCGGCGATCGCGGCGTGAAGCTTTCCGGCGGTCAGAGGCAGCGCCTTGCCATTGCCCGGGCTCTTTACCGAAATACCCCGATTCTCATCCTGGATGAGGCCACCTCGCATCTGGATACGGAGTCGGAAATGCTGGTCCAGAAGGCGCTGGGGAATCTGATGACGGGCCGCACTGTAATTGTGATTGCGCACCGAATTTCAACGATTCGGCGGGCGGACAAGATTGTGGTGATGGATCAGGGACGAATCGCGGAGATCGGAACCCATGATGAGCTGATGATGCAGTCGGGAATTTATCATCGCCTGCACGCGCTTCAGAATGTGGATTGGGCAGGCGATTAGCCCGGTTGCAGCCCCCGTTTACTGAAAAAGGCGATCGATCTTCGCAGCCAGGACGAAATCGCTCTCGGACAGGCCGTCGATCTTGTGGGTGAAAATCGTGACTTCGACCTTGCCCCAGGCGAGAAGAAGATCGGGATGATGCGCCTGTTCTTCGGCCACCGCACCTACACGATTGACGAAATCGAGAGCGGTCTTGAAATCGGGAAATCGGAAGACGCGGAAAAGGTGGTGCTCGTTGGGCGCATTCCAGTCCGGGATCTCGGACAGAAGTGACTGCACGGCGGCGCCTTTCAGCGCGGGGACGCCTCCTTTGCAGGGGATGCATTCCTGATCGGCTAACGGCATAGGGCTGTTGCACTCCTGCCCGTATTCTACCGCCGGCACGGCCTGGCATGCGACGGCAGTGACAATAAGAGAGAATGAATCTCGCTCCTGCCCGAAAAGCCGCTTTTGCCGCCTTGTTGGCGGTGGATCGCGGGGCCTGGTCCGCCGAAGCGTTGGCGGCTAAGTCGCTGCATCTGGATCCGCGCGATGCCGGGCTGGCATCGGATATTGTGTTCGGTGTTCTGCGCCGCCGGGGAGAACTGGATGGAGTGATCCGCAGTTATTCGAAAGTTCCGCTGGACCGTCTTGATCCGGAAGTCTGGATTGCGCTCGAGATGGCGTTTTATCAGATGCGATTTCTCGATCGCGTACCTTCGCACGCGGCTGTTAACGATGCCGTGGAACTTGCGCGAAGATCGGGTACCGCATCGGCCGCATCGTTTGTGAACGCGGTGCTGCGGCAATCGTTGCGACGACCCATTGAAGTGCACGAAGGCCTCTCCACGCCATCCTGGCTGCTGGACCGGTGGACACGCCAGTACGGTGCCGAAGCGGCGCAGGGAATTGCCCGGGCAAGTCTCAGGATTCCGGAGCGTTACATTCGTGTGGGAACCGCGGAGCCACCGCCCGGAGCGGAGCCGACCGAAGTTCCGGGGTGTTATATGCTGAAATCGGGCGATCCGGGCCCGTACCGGTTTCAGGACATTTCCGCCCAGGCCGTGGTTCCGCTGTTGCGTCTCGAAGCCGGGCAGACGTTTCTCGATCTTTGCGCTTCACCTGGCAACAAGACCGCGCAGGCGCTCGAAATACAGGTGCGCGCTATTGCCTGCGACCTCCACCTGAGCCGTGCCCGAATGCTTCAGGAACTGAACGCGCCCGTCGTGATCCTGGACGCGACCCAGCCCCTTCCGTTCGCGACGAAGTTCGATCGCATCCTGATCGACGCGCCGTGTTCGGGAACCGGCACTCTGGCACGAAATCCGGAAATCAAATGGAAGCTGGAGGCAGAGGATTTCGCCGATCTGCAACAGCGCCAGATCGCGATTCTCCGCAACGGACTGGCGCAATTGGCTCCCCAGGGAATGTTGATCTATTCCACCTGCTCGCTGGAGCGGGAAGAGAATGAGGACGTGGTGGCCGCATCCGGCGCAACGGTGATCGAGACGATGCAGCGCCTCCCTGGACGAAACGCAGGCGATGGATTCTTCGCCGCGGTTCTGAAAACAAACGCCTGATCGGCGTGAATCGGGGTGCATCCGCGGCCATTTAGGTTTTTCCACACCATGCTAAGCGATAATGAAGGCATCCGGATGATACGAATTGTGCCCTCCATTCTTGCGGCCGATTTTGCGCGGCTGGGCGAAGAAATCGCCGCTGTGGAACGCGGTGGTGCGGGCATGCTCCACGTTGACATCATGGACGGCCACTTCGTACCCAACCTGACCCTTGGCCCGCCGGTTGTGGAATCGATCCGCAAAGTGACCAAAATCATTCTCGATGTCCATCTGATGATCACCGATCCCGACAGGTACGCGCCGTTGTTCGTGGAAGCGGGCGCCGACCAGGTTTCGGTCCACTACGAGGCCGCCACCCATCTGGATAGAACACTCCGAAATATCCAGACGCTGGGCGCCAAAGCGGGCGTGGTGCTGAATCCAGCCACTCCTGTGAGCGTTTTGCAGGACGTCCTTGATGTCGCCGATTATGTCCTTGTGATGAGTGTGAATCCTGGTTTTGGCGGTCAGAAGTTTATCCCGAACGCTCTGAATAAGATACGACGCTTGGCTAAGGTTCGGGATGAACGCGGCCTGCCTTTCCGGATCGAGATCGATGGCGGAGTCAGCCGCGAGAATGTGGAATCGATCGTGCGCGCGGGGTGCGACTGGCTGGTGGCCGGCTCGTCCATATTTCACAGTGACGATTCGACTTCAGCTGTGCGGGAATTACAGCAAGCAGCGGACGGCGCTCTGGCCATCCGCGTCTGAGACGACTCAGTTTAGGTATTCTGTACTGTCTGGCCGTCTGAATGCCGTCTAATGATTTGAAAGCCGCGTAATGGTTTAATAGAGATAGCAACGATGAACACACGCCATCCCCTATTCCGCAGTCCCGTGTTGGTGTTTACGGCGAGCGTTCTCTCCGTAAATCTGCTATGTGGTTTTGGCCTCTTTCATAAGAAGAAGTATGAAACGGCCATCACGAAAGATACCTTGCAGCCCGACAAGGTGCTGTTCGACCGTGCCATTTCCAATATCGAACACGGCAACTATCTGACCGCCAGGCTGACGCTGAACACGCTCATCAATACCTATGACACCAGCGAATACATCGCCAAGGCCAAGCTGGCAATTGCCGACAGCTGGTTCCGGGAAGGTGATGCGCATGGTCTGGCGCAGGCGGAAATCGAATATAAGGATTTCATTCTGTTTTATCCGAATATGGAAGAAGCGGCCCAGTCACAATCGAAAGTCTGCGACATCCATATCAAACAGATGTCGGAGCCGGATCGCGACAGCGCCGAGGCGCAGCGGGCCGAGGACGAATGCCGGCAGCTGATCGTTCAGTTCCCGAATTCCAAATACCGGAAAGATACGGAACAGAAACTTCGCAACGTTCAGGAGGTCCTGGCGGACAAGGAATACAGAACCGCGTTGTACTACTACAAGAAAGGCGCGTTGCCCGCGGCTCAGGGCCGTTTTTCTTATCTGACCCAGCAGTATCCGCTGTATAGCGCGGCCGATGAAGCTCTCTGGCAGGAAGCGGACACCTACCACAAAATGGGCGACCGGTTCGAGAATCAGGAAGGCGACGCACTGACGAAAATCGTGCGCGATTATCCGGCCAGCCTGCATCTGGCCGATGCAAAAGCAAGGCTGACGGATCTGAAGCGTCCCATACCGGACTCGGATCCCGCTGCTTATGCGCGCATGAAGTACAACATCGAACATCGGACGCATGATGGCATTTTCGGCAAGGCGGTCGGGCTGATCACCGGACGTCCGGACGTGGGAGCGGCGGCAAAAGACGGCGCACCCGTCATGACTGCGGTGAGACCGAACGCTCCGGTGAGCGTTCCGCTGGATACGGCGTCCGCCGCCGCCGGACCCCCGACGGGGAGTGCCGGAATCTCCGATATCGGAATTGGCGTAGCGGGCAACTCGTCGGCCCTGGATCAGAAGAACGACGCCCGCATCGGTGCTGCCGCGGGGGATGGCGAGCACAAAGCGAGCGTGGGATCGTCGGGACTCTCAACCGATGGTTCGGCTGCCCCGGCTGCGGAAGCGCCTCTCCCGACGAACCGAACGAAGAAGGAACTCGACGATTACCGCAAGCGTGTGGAAGCTGCGAACAAGGCTCAGCAGAAAGCTGCCGCAGCCGCTGCAAAGAAAGCCGGGAAATCGCCGGCCAAGCCCGATACCAAGGCTCCGGCCGCGACGCCTGCCACAAATCCACCCACTCCTGCGCCAACGAACGTTCCGGCAGCCACTCAGCAATGAGCCGGATTCTGCTCGCGGACGATAGTCCGCACGCTCAGCGCATGGGCGAGCGGATTCTGCGCGACGAAGGCCACGAAGTAATCACAGTCAGCGACGGAAAAGTAGCCGTGCTGCGCCTGGATGACGCTCAACCCGAGCTGATTATCGCGGACATTTCCATGCCGGAAGTTTCCGGCTTCGAACTGTGCGAATACGTCAAGCGCACGAGCGGAATACCCGTGATTCTCACCGCCGGCCCCGTGGAACCGATCGACGAAAAAGAAGTGGATCGCGTGCGGGCCGACGGCATCCTGCGCAAGCCGTTCGAGGCCAGCGCGCTGCTGGAGTCGATCGGCCGTTTTGCCGTTGGACGGAAAAAGCAAGGGGCTCCGGTGGTGCGAGCCGCCGCGAAGCCTGCCAGAGCAGTGGCAGTAATCGATGCGGAACAGGTTCGCGCGGCAGTAACGGTGGCGCTCGATTCGGCAATGGCTGGGCTGGTCGATCAGATCACGAGCCAGGTTGTGGCCGTACTATCGGGCTCGGTTAAGCCTTAACAGCGGCAGCTGCCAATTCCGGTACTGAAAAGATAAGGGAAGTTCTCGCCGCAATCGAACGGCGTGTGTTTGAGCAGTTCGAGAAACGCGGCGGGGCGCCAGGCTCGGAAATGGACGACTAGCTCCATGCCGAGAAAGACCTGTCCTTCGTGCCTCACGCCGAAGCGCATGAGAATGAAGCTGCCTTTCGAATGATGATTGCGACTCCAGGCTTCGACGCTTCGGAAGTGGAAATGATTGCGCTGCCGTGCGAGCTTCTCGGGGAAGCCAAGACGGAGCGGCGTTTGAGCCCACGCGCGACCACCTGCGCGCGGTCTGGAATCGCGAATTCTGTACCGGCGATTCACTTTAAACGCGGTGATCGAAACTCGTACTGTGACTGCGAGAACCGACGAAGGCAGCCCGACGCTTCGAAGCGTGGAAGAAGATACACCGCAGCTGGTTTCGGCGCGCGCCGCCGCATAGGGGTGGTTTAAGTGCTTTTTTGAAATGGTGCGGATGAGAGGACTTGAACCTCCACTCCCTCTCGGGAACCAGATCCTAAGTCTGGCGCGTCTGCCAATTTCGCCACATCCGCCGATGGGCTGACGTTGCGATTATAGCAATCGGTAGCTGAAATGTAAGTTTGAAAGGTGTGGCGGAACCGCTGTGTTAACCTGAGTTTGCGGGACGTGATTTACGTTCTGCCTCTTCAGTATCTTTCCTCAGTGAGCGAGTCGGTAGCTCAGTTGGTAGAGCATCGCACTTTTAATGCGGTGGTCGCGGGTTCGAGCCCCGCCCGACTCACCATTTTTTTTCTAAATAGCTGGCTCTACAGGCTCTACACACTTAGTGGGGGCAAGCTTTGCCTCCGACGGATCTAAGAACACAATACCTTAACCCTGAGCCTGTAGTTGTTGAAGTTCCTGAATCCGTAAGCCTGCCGCTGCAAAACCTCCATTTTGGTATGAAAGCCTTCGGTGATTCCATTGTTTCTGGTGAATCGCCACATGGTGGC
>JAICJH010000088.1 GCA_025928545.1 Bryobacteraceae bacterium
ACCAGCGGAATCAGGTTTGGATCGGTCGGCTTGTTGCTGTTCGCATGGAAACCGGGCGGGAGCGACACCTTTAAGGTGACGGTCACCGGTGCGCCGCGTTTGGCTTTGACCGTCGGCTGGGATTCGATCTTCATCTGCGGCGCCATCTGCGCGCTGAGCATCGCCGAACCGATCAGGATCGACAGAGAGAGAACTTTAAAGTAGTTTTTGAATCGCATCGTCAAATTCTTTCTTATCCACCAGACCGACGTGAACCGAAGCAATCCGGCCTTCGCGGTCGATCACGAAGGTTGTGGGCAGCGCTTCCACGCTGCCGTACATGTCGCTGGTTTTATCGTCGCCCAGCACGATCTGATAATTGATTTTCTTCTCGGCCACGTAGGGCTTCACGTCTTTCCAGCCGGCATCATCCATTGAGACACCCAGGACCGTGAAACCGCGATCCTTGTACTTCCGCTGGAATTCGGTGAACCACGGGATCTCGATACCGCAGGGGCCACACCATGTCGCCCAGAAATCGAGCAGCACGACTTTGCCTTTGTAATCGGACAGATGAACCACTTTACCCGTGGCATCTTTCAGTTCGAAGTCGGGCGCGACTTTCCGGTCTTTATCGGCTTTCAGCGCCTTGTGCGGCGGTGTTTTATCGGGCCATCCGATAGTTCCGAGAGTGACGGCGATGCCCGTAATGATTGCCAGCAAAATAAAGAAACGGCCGGGCGAGATGGACTGAGGACTGAAACTCACTAGCCTGATTATATCGGGAGTGAATTCCCGAGTTGTTCGGCCGGGCATTTGAAGGCAGAATGTTAACTGGGCTATGGAAAGCAAGGAAGCAATGTATGGGAAAATCGGCGGCGCTGCCGGATGCCGTAAACTCGCGGAAGAGTTCTATGGCCGCGTGGATCGGGAACCGCTGCTTCGCCCTTTCTTCCCCGGCAAGAATCATCGCTGCGCCATCGAAGCGTTTGCGGCGTTTCTCATTCAGTTTCTGGGCGGTCCCGCGGACGAAACGCAATTCCGCTGGTACCTGAGTCTGCGTGAATCGCACGCGCGCTTCCAGATCGGAATCGAACATCGTGACGCCTGGATGACGACCATGCGGCAGGCGCTTCGGGAGCTGGAAATCGACGATACCGTTCGCAATTCGCTGGGCCGGTTTTTTGAGGAATCGTCCAGCTATCTGGTCAACCGGGGATCGCGACCGCCGGCCGAAGCGTGCGAGGGAGAACTGTCGGAGCGCTGGAAGACCCAGCGGCAACTGGACGATTTGCTCAGCGCAATCCGTTCCGGCGATGAGAACCGCGCACTGGCAATTCCCGACGGACTCTCGCCTTCAGTGCTGGCAGGAGTGTTCCGGCCGATGATCCGCAGCGGAAATTCCACACTGCTGGAATTCGTGGCGGATAAGGTAAAGGCCGACCCGTCGCTGCTGCGCGAACGCTATGCCCATCGAACTTTATTGCAGGAAGCCGCGGCATCCGGCTCCGCTTCGCTGGTGAAACTGTTTCTCACGTTGGGCGCTGTGCCCAACGCGCTGGATGATGACGGCCACTCCGTGCTCTATTCCCTGGCGAACGAGTGCGCGAGCGCTGGTACAAGCGAAATCGTGAGATTGCTCGTGGCCGCGGGGGCCGACGTGAATCTTGCGGACGGAGCGAAGCGCTGCACACCTCTGCACATGGCGGCGCGGCGTGGGCATGCGGAAACTGCCGCCGCACTGCTGGATCGCGGCGCAAATATTGAAGCCCGCGACAATCTGGGCCATACGCCACTGAGACGCGCCGTGAATTGCGGAAATACCGATGTGGCCAGGCTGCTGGTTTTAAGTGGCGCGGATGTGCACTCGCGCTGCAGAAAAGGGATCACTCCAATCCTGGCAGCCCGCAAACCCGTCATCCGGGAATTACTTACTGCCGTATCATTTCAAGCTGCTGAATGACGGCGTCGCCTTCGCGCAGCGTGACACCAACCGCTTTATCGCGCGCCAGCGGGTCGGCGAAATCCACGTCGTAACTGCTCATGACACGATATGCTCCCGGGCCCAGACTGCTGAAAGTGAAATGCCCCTGTGGATCCGCCCTGATGCTCCAGGTTTGCAAAGGCAGTTCAGGAGTTGCAGGATTGAGCAATTGCAGGAAGACAGGCGCTCCGGTGACGGGTTTTGCGCCGGAAGCGACCATACCCGAAATGGACGCGGGTTTCGCGGACAAGGTAACACGAAGACGCGGTGCGTTGCCGATCGTGAGTCCATACCATCCATCGAGGGGAGACGGCGGCGCGGTGTCGCCGTCATTCATAACAGACACGAGGTAATGGGCCGCGGTCGGCCGCACCTGAAACTCCCAGTGTCCGGGACTGAGTGACCGCCGCGAGCCGAGAGCGATTTCTTCACCCGGCCCATCCAGATCGAGCCTGCGGGCTATGAGCGGATAATCGAGCGCGCCGTCGATCACCGGCGAGGTGTAAGGCTGGCAATCGACCCGGGCGAACATGTTGCGATCCAGAAGCATCGTTTGATAAGAAGCGCACCCGGGGCCTTCGGCGAGGAGTTCCACGTTGCCGGGAGGAACGGCTGCCGCGACGAATGGGCCTGTGGCGCTCGCAATTAAACGGCGACCCGTATCCGTAATCAGCGAAAGACTGACAGGCCGTTTATCCGGCGCAGTCACCTCTCCGCTCAGTTCGAAGAGCTGGCCCTCCACAGTGTGGATCACGATGTAAGCCTGGGTTTCGGCGAGATGGACGCGAACCGGTTCGGCGCCCGCCAGCGCGGTCCCGTATTTGTAATAGGCCGGAACCAGCGTGGTGGCATCTTCCAGACCTCCCCCGCCGGAACGAACGATGTAATCGCCAGGCTCCAGTTCGCCGACACGGAAGTTGCCGCGGTCGTCGGTTTTGGTCTGGGCAATGCGTCGGATGGGTAGTTTCGCCGTGTAGACGCTGACGGGCCACTCGGGAATGCCGATGACGTTATCGTCCACCACCGAGCCCACAATTGCCGCCTGACGGCGCATGACGAATTGATGGAGATCCGAACCATCGTTCCGCGCCGGCTGATTTGTCACTTCCACCGGAATTCCAGGCAGGCCCGCGTGCAGCTGACCATATTCCGCGGTCTCATATCCGATGCGTGCAGCGCGAATGATGTACCAGCCAGGGGGCACATCGGTGAACGCATATTGCCCATGCTCGTTGGCGAGCAATGACGCGTTGGGCGCCGTCGTGCCTGGCAGCGGCATCAGAGTAACGTGCGTACGGGCTATCGGGATCTGCGTTTCATCATCGAAGATCACACCCTGCACCGTACCTGCGAACCCGCAGGAGACCGCGAGTATGGCTGCCAGTGCCACTTTCATTGCCGATACAACTCCAACTGCCTGACCGTTGAGCTGCCCAGAGAGACATCGAACGTCCCGCCCTTGCTGGAGAAGCCTTCTATCCCGTCGATATCGAAGCTGCTGCGGATGGCGTAGGTCCCCGGCCCCAGCCCACCGATTACATAATGCCCAACAGGATCTGCACGGACGGCCCAGCTCTCTCCGGTAGTCGTCTCGACGAGGAAGACCGGCGCGCCTGACACCGGGTTGCCCTGCGCGGACACTACTCCCGAAACCGTGGCGACCCGCGTGGATAGCGAAACCTGCACGCTGGTGGACGATCCTGCCAGGAAGTTGTACCAACTGCCGGACTGAGGAGCCGGCTGCCTGAAGTTCGTCACGCTCTGAACAAAGTAGTCGCCGCGCGGCACCGACAATTCCCAGTGCCCGGGCCTGAAGAGTTCGTTCCGCCCCAGCGCATGTGTCTCCGAAACGCCGTCCAGATCCACGCGCCGCACGATCAACCGGGATTGTGGAGTAGCTCCCGTTATCTGCACACTTCCCGGATTGATTGGGTTGCAGGCCAGACGAAGCGTGGAAATAATATCTTTGTCGACTGTCAAAGCGCTGTAGCTGCCGCAGTCGCGGCCAAAACCATCGTTGCCGGTGACGACCAGTTCAATGGGGCCGGGCTGCACGTCCGGAATCGAAATCGATTGTGGTTTATTTCCCGACGCGATCTCCCTCCGCCCGGTATCGGTGATCAGCGTCAACGACGCCCCGCCGGGTTCCGGTGGCGGCAGGAATAATCCGCTGAGAGTGAGCAGGGGGCCCTTCACCGGACGGATCGTGATATTCGGCTGTGTTTGACCGATGGAAATACCGGTTGGCCATGCATCCTTCAGTTCGACCGCGGCCTTGGAGTACGTGGCAAGGACTGGCGCCTGATCTTCGAAATGTCCTGGCCCGGAACGCAGGTAATAAGTGCCGGCGTCGAGTTCGCCGATGCGATAGTCACCGCGATCGTCCGTGATGGTTTGCCCAATGTGACGCATGGGCTTCCGCGCCGAATAGATATGGACAGGCCAGCGCGGAATGCCGATTCCGTTTTCGTCGAGCACCGTGCCGGAGATGGCGGCGAGATGGCTCATGTGCAGTTCGACGAAGCCTGTCGCGCGATTGTCGGCAACTTCGAACGCATGACCTGGCCGTCCAGGTTTCGATTGTCCGGATTCCGCCGGGACGTAGCCGCGGCGCGTGGCGCGCAGAACGTACCAGCCGGGAACAACGCTCAGAACGACGAACGACCCGCGCGCTCCCGTACGAACGGATGTGGCCCCCGCCTTGGTTCCGGGAAGCGGCGTAAGAGTAACCTGGGCGCGGGCGAGCGGGTTGCCTGTTTCTTCGTCGAGGACGACGCCTTCCACAATCGCGGCGTGCGCGCAGGCAGCGAACAGCAGTATGGCGAAGAACCGCACTTGTTCACTATGACGCAGCCGCGCACAGAACGTGCAGAGAAATACCCCGACTTGCAGCTAATCAGTTGTTGGTTGGATTCTCATCTACGTGATCGACAACCAGCACAGTCGTGGGCCGTTTTTGCGCTTCAATCTTGAGGCCCAGCTGCTGCTGGATGGCCTCAAATGCAGAAATCGCACCAGTCGGGTCGGTGGCGGAGGGTTGATCTCCGGAGGCGCTTGCGGCGGTGCTCATGCGTTGGTAGATGCCGATTCCGCTGAAATTAACCTTGAAATCGTAAGCACCTTCCAGGCCGGTCGAATCAAAGGCCGGCTTGCCCTGGAAATATCCCCCGGCAAGATTCGGAATCTGAGCCGCAAACTGAGCCATCGTCGTGTTGGTGCAGGTAACCATCCGGTTGCGTGCGGGATTGGCCGTGGATGCGACACTCTTGCACTCGGCCCGGCCGGAGGGGTCCGCCTTCGCCATTTTCGGCTTCACCGCCAGAAGCGCCCAGGCATCTCCCTGCCGTTCTTCATTGTGAACTTTCAGATTGAAGCGGTCTTTCAGCAGGGACTGGATCATGACTTCAATCGAAGCGACGCTCAGGTTCGTTGTGGCTCCGTTGGCGGGAGCTTTCGCCACGATATCGAATGAGGTCTTATCGATATACGAAGGCGCGCCCACCAGCTTGCTGTCGTCCTGAATTTCCCAGGCGATCTGAATTAACTCGCGCAATGTCGCGCCGCGGAGTTCAAATCGGCCACCGGGAAGAAACGGATTCCCGTTCTGCGGCCTGGCATCGGGGGGACTGGGTTTGATAACGGCAAGTTCGAACTCGGTTGGACCTGCCAGAGCCTTGACGGCCGCCGGATCGTTGTCTGTTGGTTTTTCATTGACGCTGTCCACGACAATCGCAGGCATGGGCGCCTTTGTGGGATCGATCTTCAGGCCCAGTTGCTTTTCGGCGGCGGCGAAGAAGGTAATCGAATCAGGCTGGTCAAGCTGATTCCGTTGCGACCATTTCAGCGTGAAATCCCAGGCGCCGTCCAGCTTAGTTTGATCAACCAGGGACAAGCCGCCAAAGTAGCCGCCTGCTGTGGCGGGAGCCCACGCGGCGAATTCTTCCATCGTCATCTTGTGGCAAACGAAATTGATTAATGACGGCCCGGCCTGCGATGCTGCTGCGTTTGTCTCCGGTTCCTTACATCCGGATTCTCCTGTGCCGTCGGATTTCTTTAATTTCGACCCGCCTTTGGCTACCGTCATGGCGAATGCCTGGATGGGCCGGATGTCGTTGTGAACCGCAAGCTTAAAACGGTCCGCCAGCAATGCCTTAAGCATCGATTTCAGTGTTTCCTGGTTTGAGCCTGCGGGAAAGCTTGCTATGACGTCGTAGCGGTTGAGCGCGAGCCAACCGGGACCGCCAGCGATCCTGTCGGTGCCGATGCCCCAGGCATTCGAAATCAGTTGCAGCATGGTGGCGCCGCGCATCTCGTAGCGGTCGCTTTGGGGGAATGCCCCAATCAGCATCCGTTGGCCGTTCGGGGCGGAAACATGGACATCCGCCGCTATGAAAGCAACCGGAGCGGGTGCGGGCGCAGTCTGGCCAAAAGAGCTGCAGACCGCCGCAGTGGCAGCCAGAAGCATGCCCCGCAAGGGAGTTGGCGACATAATTTCTCCAATCCTACCAAAAACTACCGGTGCGAAACTGCCTGCTGCACGGTTAAAGACTATACGGATTTAGTCGCGCTTAAGTTGCATTGAAAGTATCGGCGTGCATCGGCGTGAATCGGCGTGAATCGGCGGCCATTCAGGTTTTTCCGCATCCTGCCTGAGCAGGTCGATCAGTTTTCCGACGGTCTGTGCGCGCGTTCAATAACCAGCAAATCCACCGGGACATCTTTGACCCGTTCGAGCCTGAGCCCGAGCTGGTCCCGGATCGCGGTGAACAACGACGGGCCTGTGTTTTCCTGTGCCTGAATATCCGCTGTCCACGAAAGCGTGAAATCGTAGCGAGCCGTGAGGCCAGTCCTGTCTTCCACCGGAGATTCCAGTTGCGACGACAGCTCCCGTGCGAGAGCGCGGATCTGCACTCCGAGTCCGCGGATTGCGCCAGGCGCGGGGCCGATCAAGTCCCGGGGATTGGAGCTCTCCACGAGCTTCGGCCCACCTTTATCGATGACCACCGCGTACCCTGGGCGCTTCTTCGTGACACGGTGGAACTTCAGCCCGAACCGCTCGGTCAGCAGGCTTTGCAGCATCAGCTTCGCCTGTTCTCCGCGCGGATCCGCCTTGCCTGTACCTATTTTGGCGTCGATATTCCAATGGTCGGTGGAGGCCCAGGCAGGCCCTTCGGCAATCTGAAAATCGAGAATGCCATAGGCGTACCCGATGAGATTTCGAAGGCTGGCGGTCATCGCGGTGTAACGGTCGCCTTTAACGTAAGACTGGAATCCCACGAATTCCGGCGGAGTCGGTTTGATCGATGCCACCTCGAAGGCGGGTGCGCCCGACTGCCCCAACGCAGTGCTACCAACCAAAGCAATCAGAAGTATGTCACGGAAATGGGTTCGCGACATGGTTCTCCTGCCGTCGTCTACATCGTCAGGTGATCGACAATGGCCGTCAAATGCTCCTGCGATCCGCTAAAGAATGTCGGCGGACGCCGATACTTCAGCATCTGCCGATAAAGGTAGTCGGCCAGTTCCGAATTAATACCCCAGCCGGCCAGATAAGAAAGCCGCAGGTCGGAGTCGGTATTCAGCGGCGATTCGCCTACCCAGCGGTTCAGGTCGGCCGAAGTGCCCGTAAAAGTTGAGAACAGGTCGGGAATCGAATCGATACCCACGTCGTGCAGAGATTCGCGAACAGTCGCGTGTTCCGGCCGGTCATACTTCTCCTGCGCCTTTTCGACGTCGATTTTAAGCGGCCCCATCTGCCCCATGAAGACCATGTCATAGCCAAGGCCATCGCGGGTATTGGACCAGACGCTGCCTTCCGGGAAGGCCTTGAAGAAGGTTGCCAGTTCGCTCTTAAACGTGAGTTCGTCCGTTTCATAGAGCGGAACGTAGAGGGTAAAAATACCGCCGGGGTTCAGGTGGCGCTTCACCGATTCGTAGTACTCGAGCGAGTAGAGCGCGGCCGTGCCTTTCACGAAAACGTCCAGAGGATCCGATGCGATGATGTCGTAGGTGTCGTTCGTCGTCATCAGATAATGGCGGGCGTCGTCGAACACGATGCGGGTTTTGGGGTTGTTCCTGACGCCGTAATTCTGAGGCGCGAAATACATGGTTGAGGCAGGCGGAATCACCGGTTCAATTTCGCAAACCGTGATGTGCTCAATTCCCGGATAGCGAGTGAAAGTACCCGCCGAAACGCCCGCGCCGAATCCGATGCCCAACACCGACTTTGGATTTGGATGCAGGATAGCCGCGAGATGACCCACCATGCGCTGCAGCTTCATGTCGAAGATTTCAGTGGTGGCTTCCACGTGACCGTTCACGTTGACATAAATGGAGCCGTTATTCCAGCGCGAAATGGCAACCGAAGAGTTGCGGCCTTCCTTCGTATAGAGAATCTGCGACATCCCCTGGTTCTGGCCCATGAAGCGGCCATAAGCAATGAGTTCGCCTGGAGTCGGATCAATCGTCCATGCCAGCAGGACAGCCACAGCGAGGGAAGCTCCGAGTGCCAGCGCGCCCATCGTCTGTTTCGCTTTCGGCGCCAGTATCAGTAAGCCGCTCAGGGCAGAAACGATCAGGAGCACGCGCTGCGAATTCTGCGTGCCAATTCCAGGGATCATCACGAGGCTGACGATCAGCGCTCCGAAGATCCCGCCCAGCGTATTGGCTGCATAGATTCCGCCGGCCGTTTTACCGGAGTCCTGTCCGGGTTCCGAAACGGCCGCGCAGGCCAGCGGAAAACTCGCGCCCCAGAATAGTGTGGCCGGGAAGATGGCGATCGCCACCACTTTCAAGTCCAGGAAATACATGTACCAGCCGTCCTGAGTGGTCAGAACATCGTTATTCCAGAACGGCAGGTGAAAGGTGTTGACGATGGTGTAAGCGGTCCACGCGAAGCCGAGGGTGAGCAGAATCTGGCACCAGCCGAGCGCGTTGCGCGCATTCACCTTGCGAAGCAGCCACGAGCCGCCTGCCGTACCGATTGCGAGACCGGTGAGAAAGACGGCAAGGATGATCGCGAAAACGTAGACAGTCGCGAGAAGAAGATATCCGAGCAGGCGGGTCCAGACGACTTCAGCGCCCAGAGCAACCGCTCCCGAAAGAGCGATGGTCACATAAACCTGCCACTTGCTTTGCGGTTCGTACGACTGAGCGGAAGCCTCCGAGGCTTCTTCCTGAACGGGTCCAGGACCAGAAACGGAAAGTGTCTCGGGAGTTGACGATGCCAGAGCCAGGCTGACCAGGGCCACCACGACGTTGATGGCGGCGGCAAACAGCGTGCCGGTTGTGGTGTTGTAAACGCGCAGCAGCCAGAACCCGGCGAGCAGGCATCCGATAACGGCTCCCGCGGTGTTGCCACCGTAGAGCCAGCCCCACCACTTCACTGCACGCGGAGACGCTTCCAGCCAGCGAACAATCGCGGGCAGCGAGGCGCCCATCAGGATGGTGGGCGGAAGCATGCAGATTGCGGCGACCACGCCGCGCAGCAACATGCCGGGCAGGCCGCTGGCGGCGCCGGCGAAGTAAACCCGGTTGATGAACGGCATGCCGTATTGCACCAGGACGGCCAGGGCGGCAATGCTGAGTTCGATATACGCGTACGTCCGCAGCGGATGACCCTTCAGGATCCGCATGCGCGGGAAGAAGGTGCTGCCGATGCACAGGCCGCCCATGAAGGTGGCCAGCAAAACGCCAAGCGAAACGGAGGTGGAGCCGATGGCGAGCTGAAGCGCCTGGTACCAGACGATTTCATAGATCAGGGCTGAACAGCCGCTGCCGGCGAACAGGAGCAGCAACAGGGGTAAGTACGCGCCGGAGCTTCCTGACGGGGCGGCCGTATCGATAGTGGGGTTGGTTGTAACGTCGCTCATGTTTTTTTACTGGTTTGGAGAAATTCGGAATTACTGGAACAGGCTAGCGTATCACGGAAAGCGGTAGTGCCATTGTAAACAATGCTAATGGCCGGTGGCGAGCCCTTTCGGGGCCTCGCAAAGGCCTGAAGCTAAACTGGTTGACGCGCTCAGGAGAACAAAATGCCCATAGCACTTGCCGGTGGAATCCGCCACTTTTACCGTCTGGACGGAAACGAAAACAAGCCAGTTGTCATCTTACTGCACTCGCTTGGCACGGACCACAGTCTGTGGGATCGGCAGGCCGACGATCTTCTGCCTTCGTTCCGGGTGCTTCGATACGATGTCCGGGGCCACGGCGCGTCGGATGCGCCCGCGGGCGATTACAACATCGCTACCCTGGCAGGCGACGCTTTGGCGCTGGCCGATCGCGTGGGAATTCAGCAGTTTGCCTGGTGCGGATTATCCCTGGGCGGCATGGTCGGGCAATGGCTCGGCGCCAATGCGGCGGCGCGGCTGACGCATCTGATTCTCGCGAACACCTCGCCCCGCTTCCCCGCCCCGGAGGTCATGGAGACGCGCCGGATTGCTGCACTGGCCACCGGAATGGGGTCGTTTGTCGATGCCGCATTGCAGCGCGGCTTTTTGCCGGAATCCCTTGCCGCGAATCCGCCGTGGGTTGCCTCCATGCGGAGTATTCTGCTCGCCACCAATCCGGTGGGATACGCCGGATGCTGCGCCGCGATCCGCGATATGAATCAGCTGGATCTCCTGGCAGAGATCCGCGTGCCGACTCTGGTGATCGGCGGAGATCGGGATATTTCAACGCCCTGGGAGGGACACGGCGAGGTACTTGCCAATCGGATTCCGGGAGCGAAGGCTGTGGTGCTGCCCGCCGCTCATCTCTCTAATCTCGAGCGGCCGGACGAGTTTTCAGGCGCACTGCTGGAATTCCTGAAGTAGCTAGCGGCGCTGCTCGGTTACTGAAACAACAGCGGCGCGAACGCGGCAAGATTCCGCTTCCAGACGCTGTAGGCGTGGATGCCGGGAATCGAGATATCCGTGAACGGCACATTGTTCTGCTTCAGAGCGGCTTTAAATGCCGTGACGGCGGGACCAACCAGCGTATCCTCACTGCCGCATGCAACCCAGAACACTTTGAATTGCTTCGCCCAGGCTGGCGTCAGCGCCGCGGGCAGCGTTGTGCCGCCGCGGCCTCCGCCAACAGCGGGCGAGAACATTCCGACATAGTTGAACAGTTCCGGATGGAGCAGCGAGAACTGGAGCGTCTGACCGCCCCCCATCGAAAGCCCGGCGATCGCGCGGGTCGCCTTCGTGTTACCCGCGTTATAGTTCTTCTCCATGTACGGCATGATTTCGGTCATCAAGGAATTGAAGTACGGCGTCATGGTGGGCTGAGCCGCGCCACCACCACCCGAACCACCGCGGCCACCGCCACCACCGCTGCCTCCACGCCCACCGCCACCAAAGCCGCCGCGTCCGCCGACTTCGGCCGGAGCGTTCGGATCGGTCACCGCAGGCAACGGCTGCGCCGGATGGCCGAGCGGCATGACGACGATCATTTCCTTCGACTTGCCTGAAGCGATCAGGGAATCCATGATCAGGTTTGCCTTGCCGATATCCGTCCAGCCGCTGGCGTTTTCTCCGGCTCCGTGATGCAGATAAAGCACCGGATAACGTTTTGAGCGCTTGGCGTCATAGGCCGGTGGCGTATAGACGTAATAATCGCGATAGGCTTCCATGGCCTTCGAATAGAAAGTGACGTGCGCCACCGCTCCATGCGGAATATTGGTCAATTCCCAGGGTTCAGCCGGCTTACCCGGCACCAGGAACTGGCTCTGCCAATTCCCGGACGGACCGAGTTCTCCCGCCGCGTTGGGGCGGCCCGTTTTCATCACCGCACCGCTCGACGGATCGGGTGTTCCGACTCCATCGACAGTGAAGCTGTAGGCGTAAACGTCAGGCTGAAGCGGGCCGATTGTGACGGACCAGACGCCGCTGTCGTCTTTCACCATTGGCACGCGGTCGCCCGGTTCGGGAACGAGAATAACCGCCTTGGCATTCGCGTTGCGGTAACGGAAAGTCACGCGACCGTCCGTCATCACCTGCGGGGAGCGCAGCGCCTGGAAGCCGCTGCCGAACGCCACACCGCCTCCACGTCCACCGCGTCCGCCGGAGCCACCGGCGGCAGCAGGAGGCTGTCCGAATGCAGACGGCACAAGCAGGGTCGCAATCGTGGCGGCAAAAATCAAAGCTTTCTTCATAATTTTGTAACTCTCTCGTTTTCTTAAAATGCGTTATTTCGCCGATGGCAGCGCGAGGTTCGTCGTATAGACGATTTCGCGTGAAGACTTCCCGACCATCACCTGATACGACCCAGGCGCGCTTGTCCAGGCGTTCTGTGTCTCGTTCCAGTAGCGGAAAGCGTCCCCGTCAAGTTTGACGTGAACCGTTTTTTCCTCGCCGGGCTTCAGCGATACCTTTTGCATCCCTTTCAGCTGGCGGGGAGGTTCGCCCACCGCTTTCGGGAAGCCAACATAAACCTGCACAATCTCGGCGCCTGCCCGCTTCCCTGTGTTCCTGATATTCACGTCAACAGTCGCTCCGCCGTCCGTATCCACCTTCGCACCCACGCCCTTCATCGCGAATGATGTATATGAAAGGCCATAGCCAAACGGAAACAACGGTGTCTGATTATTCTGATCCCAATATCGGTAACCGATGAAGATCCCCTCGTCGAAATGGGTGGTGTCGACGGAACCATCCGGATAAAGGCTTCCCGGATACTCCGCCTGTTTCGTGCCAGGCCCCTGCGTTTCGTCTTTGGGGAAAGTCACCGGCAGCCGGCCTCCCGGCTCGGCATCGCCAAACAGCAACTTCGCCGCGGCGGATCCGTATGCATCGCCGGGCAACCACATTTCCAGCACGCCGGCCACGCGGTCAAGCCACGGCATCGTAACCGCGCCACCCGTGTTCAGAACAACTACCGTTCGTGGATTCGCCTTAGCCACGGCCTCAATGAGAGCGTCCTGATCGTTCGGCAGCGCGAGCGATTGCCGGTCCATACCTTCGCCTACCTGATGGCCCGCGAAAACCACCGCGACATCCGCCTGCTTCGCGGCCTCCACGGCTTTGGAAATCAGATCGTCGGGCGGAGCCCAGCCGAGCGCTGTATAAACCCCCAGCTTCAGGCCGAACTGATCCCGCGCCGCCGCGCCCAGAGATTCACGAGGAGTGTACTCGATTCGAATCGCCACTGCCTGTCCCGCGGTCATCGCTACGTTCGCGAAGACAGAGTCAGTGAAATCCGCGCGCAGATATTCGCCAACGAACTTATCGCCGATATACAAACGCGCGCTGCCGGAGCCGTAAAGCGTGAATTTCTGCGTGCCCGTTTGCGCGGGAGTAAACAGCGCCGTATACCGCGCGGACCATTGAAGATCTTTCGGAAGGCCCTCGATCACCGGCGGCTTATCGATATAGAAGCCATCTTCGGTATGGACAGCCAGCGGTTTGCCGCTGTAATCGCGCTTTGGATTGGCGAAGTATTCCACCTGAACACCGGCTTGCCCGTCCGGCGTCTTCAGCATCGATTTCGGAGCGTTCGGCAACGGAGATAAGCCGAGTGTGCCGGCGGCAAAGGACACTTTCACAACCTGCCCCGCTCGTTCGCGCACAGCGTCGATTACCGGCCACAGATGCGTCGGCTTCACCCATGCCGAGCCCTGTTCCACGGCAACGGCCTTATCGGTTGCCTGCGTGCCGATGATCGCTACAGACTTTACGTTCGGGCCGAAGGGCAGAATCCCGCCTGCGTTCTTCAGGAGAACCGAGCCTGAAGTGATCAATTCCACCGCGGCGGTCCGTCGCTCCGGAGTCGAGATATCATCGGCCTTCTTTTTCGCCGGATTGTCGAAAACGCCAATCCGGAAAGACGGCACCAGACGCCGCAGGATGATGTCGTCGATACGGCTGACCGGCACCGTGCCTTCATCGACGCCCTGCCGCAGACTCTTCTCTCCGGCGAAAGCGCCGCCCGGGGCGCGCGCGACCATGGTGCCACTGTCGAGGCCGGCGAGAAAGGCGGGAATGATGGTGCGCTGCGCATCTGGAAAATCGGGCACTACGGTGCCGTCAAACCCAAATTCATTCTTCAGAATTCCGAGGAGGTGGGGGTTCTCGCAGGCATACTGGCCATTCACTCTCGGGAAGGAACACATGATCCCGCCGCCTCCGCCCTTCATGACGGCAGCACGGAAATCGGGCAGATAGATCTCGCGAAGCGCGCGCTCGCTCACTTCTTCGTTGTTCGCGGTTTTCGTTCCGGTCGGCTGTTCGCCCGTGCGGTTTTGCTCCTGCGTGTAAGCCGCATAATGCTTCATCGTGGTCAGCACATGGTGCGACTGGATTGCCGCTACTTCGGGCGCCACAATGCTGGCCGCCAGATACGGATCTTCGCCAAAGCTTTCGGTGGTCCGTCCGAAATGCCATGTGCGGGTCATGTCCATCGCGGGACCAGTCACGCCGTTCATTCCGAAATCGAAGAAATCCTGGCCCATCAGATCGCCGTAGCGAGTGGCCATCGCGGGATCGAAAGTCGCGGCGATCGAAAGAGGAGTCGGGAACGACGTCACTCCCGTGCCGCGCGCGATGCCCGCGGGTCCATCCGAGGAACCGCCTCGGGTCAGGCCAAGATCAATGGCCGGCGTAGCCGCTGCGCCACGGCCACCAGCGCCGGCGGTGAGGTACGCGAATTTCTCGCCCAGCGTCTTGAAGCTGTTCAGAACGAACTGCGCCCGGCATTGAGGGGAATAACGTGGGTTCAGCCACGGCCGCGTTTCAGTGGCTGGCGGTACCGGGCAGGTGCTCTTCGCGGGCTGTGCATAAACCGATTGTGAGGCTGCAACAACGAGGATGGCCGCCAGTGTCTTGTTCATCGGCTAATCGGCAAGCATCGCGGTCTGCTCACGGTCGAAGTTGGTGGCCTGTTCCACCTTGTTATCGAAGACCATGGTCGTGACCTTTTCCGGTGTGACAGGGTCCCACTTCGTCATTCCTTTGTGGTTCGGATTGCCTGTCTTGACAAACGCGATCCAGGCCTCGGACATCACATCGGCCAGAGCCTGCGCGTCCGGACCGCCGCCCGTGGCATTGGCGCAGCGCTCCACATTGTCGAATGAGAATTGAAGACCGGAGCAGTGGAATGCCCGCGGCCGACCATCGAACGCAGGCGACTGCCAGCGCACCTGGTAGTTATACGCCGCAGCCTGACCACTGGCGGCAGCGCGCACTTTGCAGATATCGACGCCGTTGCGCCGGAAGGAAGTGATTCCGGACATCTGAGAGAAATAATCGAAGGGCACGCCGCGGCCCGGCAACTTCAGATCCTGAAACGCCGAATAAAGTCTGGCTCCCTTGCCTGGATACTCGCGGTCGATGGCCGCCACGATTTCTTCCCGCGTCAGCCTCTCGACTCCGGGGTTATTGATGCCGTTCGAAAACTCGTTCAGGACATTGCCGGTCAGAAGCGCGACGTTCGAAGCGATCGCCGGAGAGCCGGGATAAAACGGGAGTTCCGGAATCACCGGGCCCGTGGATGGCTGGAACGCTACAGTGTTCGCGCGCTTCAGAGATCTGCCGCCGGGCGCGGCTGGCGGGGCCGGTCCGGACCCGGCCGGTGTGCGGCCGGCGGCCTGCATACCCTGCAATAGCTGCGCATACGGCATTTGGTGAAGCTTCGTCAGATCGGCAGCCGACTTCACTCCCAATTGAGCGAGCACTTTGTCCGAGTACTCCACCGAATCCGCCTGCGTGTACGGTCGGGGTTGCGAGGCGCTCTCCATCGCAACAGCCCGGAACAAACCTTTCGCGGCCGGCATACCCATGAGATAGGTCACCTTGCCGCCGCCACCCGACTGCCCGAAAATCGTCACCGCGGCCGGATCGCCGCCGAAGTTGGCGATATTGTCGCGCACCCACTCAAGCCCGAGCACCAGATCCAACTGACTCACGTTCTGCGAGTTCCTGTACTGATCGCCGTATTTTTCCAGATTGAGAAAACCCAGAATGTTGAGCCGGTGGTTGATGCCGATAACGATTATGTCGCCGCGACGCGCCAGTCGTTCGCCGTCGTAGGATTTGAGTTCTTCGTTGGAGCCACCTGCGTAGCCGCCGCCGTGAATCCATACCAATACGGGGCGTTTTTTGTTGTCGTTGATGCCAGGCGTCCACAGGCTAAGATTTAGAACGTCTTCACCCGGAATGCCGTCGCTCCAGTCGTAGATAAAACGCTCTTCGTCGTTGTTCCAGCCCGCGCGAAATGAAGTGGGACACGTGTGCGAGTAGCACGTCGTGCTTTTGATGCCGACCCACGGCGCGGGCTTTTTCGCCATCATCCAGCGATTCGCGCCGCCGGTATCCGCACCGTACGGGACACCCTTGAAGGAGTAAATGCCGTTGCGGATCACTCCGCGGATCTTGCCATATTGCGTCTCGACCACTGGATTCGAGTCGGTCGAGACACTCTTGCGGGCGCCGCTGACCGATGCGGCGCGTACTGTCACCGGAGCGATCAGCCCTGCCCCGGCAACGCCGGCCACGGCAGCCCCCGCACCGAGAAAGCCGCGGCGCGTGGGCGATACAAAGTTCGTCTTCATGGGTGACTCCAGTCGGTAATCAGCGGCCTATCGGTTCAGCAGGAACGAGTAGATCGTATCGCCCGCCGCCACCACGACCATCTGCTGACCGTCCACCAGATAAGTCTGCGCGCCGTTGCTGGTCAGCTGCGGCATCCAGGTGTGCCAGAGAATCTTTCCGGTCGCGGCATCGAAAGCGCAAAAATTCGAGGAGCCGTCGTTGCCGAACAGAAGTCCGCCGGCGGTGGATAACAGACCCTGCGGACCGCCGCCTTCGTGCATCCACTTCAGCTTGCCGGTCTGATAGTCGATGGCGCGAATGCCGGAACGTCCGCCGCTGGCGCCACCGCCGCCACCGGTAAAGCCATAGCCTTCCGGCCGGTCGGTTGTATCCACGAGGTAGCTCATGCTGAAGCCCTCGCTGGTGCCAACGTAAAACAGACCAGTCTGCGGAGAGAAGCTGGGAGGCGGCCAGTTGGTCGCGGAACCTGCGCCCACAAGTACGCCATCCAGAGACGATTCCTTCTTCGGATTATTGATCGGCTGGCCTTTGGCATTAATGCCAGAGTTCCAGTTGATGAATTCCGGATCCACCAGCGGAGATGTCAGCAGATGCTCGCCCGTCGCGCGGTCCAGCACGAAGAAGAAACCGTTGCGGGCGGCCTGTGCCACAAGCTTGCGCGGTTTTCCCTGCCATGGCGCGTCGAACAACACAGGCGCCTCGGTGCTGTCCCAGTCATGGGCATCATGCGGAGAAGTCTGGTAATACCAGGCCATCTTGCCGGTATCGGGGTTCAGCGCCACAATCGAACAGGTGAACAGGTTATCGCCCTTTCGACTCTGGGTTGCGCCCACAGGGTTGGGATTGCCTGTCGAGACATAAATCAGATTCAGGTCGGGATCGTAGGTCAGAGGTTGCCATGGACCAGCGCCGCCGTGCTTGCGCGAGTAGTCGTCCGGCCAGGTATCGTAGCCCGGGTCACCAGGGTTCTGTGGCGTCGTATACCAGGTCCACTGGATGTCGCCGGTTTCGGGATCATGCGCTTCCAGGCGGCCCTGAATGTCGCGGGCGTCGCCGCCCATTCCGGCCAACACGTGATTGCCGACTACGAGCGGCGCGGAACTGCAGAAGTAATCCAGTTCGACGGGAGCCAGTTCCTTGTACCATCTCTCCTTACCTGTCTTGGCGTCGAGCGAAACGAGATAGCAATCGGGAGTCTCGAAATAGAGCCAGCCGCCGTACATGCTCATGCCCTTGCTGGCATTGCCATGGTGGCCGCCGCGCGTTTTGAAGTAGTAGCTCCAGAGCACTTCGCCGGTACGGACATTGACGGCCCAGGCACGATCGGTCACCGAGATATACAACACGCCATCCACCATCAGCGGCGAGCCTGCGATGCGGAATGCATCGCTGGGGCCGCCCCAATATGTCGGATCGCCCGGCTTCCAGGGTCCGCCCACGTTGGTGGCGGTTTCCTGCGTCGCCGCCAGCTTGGCCGCCCAGGCCAGCGTGAGCGTGGCAACGTTGGTGCGATTGATCTGAGTCAGAGTGCTGTAACGCTTACCCGAATAGTCGCCATGGTAGGTCGGCCATGCGTCGGTCGCGGCCGGCTTCTTCAATACATTCGGATCGAGCATCTGCCCTGCGAGCATGAGGGGGAGCAGAGCGAGTGCGGCTGAGGAAATATATCGGATTTTCATATGCTCTCTTATTTATCCTTCAAGTAGGCGGCGAGATTGTGGATGTCGTCGTCGGTATACTTCTTCATCAGGTCGATGTGAGCCTGCATGCGGTTCACCTGGGTTACTTTCGGCCACTCGCCGTTGCGCAGCCACGATTTGGTGCTGCCGTCCGGCAGGCGGATTTCGACCACAAAATCGTTCATGATCATCGGACTGCCGACGAATTTCTCACCGCTTTGAACCGTGACCGTGGCGGTCACGTTCCCGCCACCACCCCCGGCACCACCGCGACCGCCGCCCGGAAAACCGCCGCCACCACCACCGCGTCCTCCGCGTCCGCCAGCGGCGGAGCCAGCCAAAATGGCTCCCTGGAGGGCGCCCGCGTCAGTGTTCGTTTTCGCGCCGATGCCTTTCAGATTGCCTGTGACCGAGTGACACGTGTTGCATTTTCCGACGGGCCCGTTGAAGAAGGCCTCGCCCGCTTTCGGATCACCGGTGAAGACATTCGGCCGCACGTAGTCCTGACGCGCAACTGTCACTGTGATCTGGTAGTGCAGCCAGGCCGCGAGGTCGACGCCCTCTTCTTTGGTGAACTTGAAGGCAGGCATACCCTTGTCGGGACGGCCGAGTTCCAGAAAGCCGGGCAATTCGCGTCCGGAATGATCCATCGCGACGAGGTCGGAACGCATCAGATCGGAATCGGTCTTGGCGAGTTTGCCGCCGCGCGCGTCCGCGCCATGACATGGCGCGCACTTCTCGGCATAGATCTTTCCGCCCCGCTCGACCGACGTCATATCGAAAGCGGCCTTGGTCGTGATATCGATGGGACGGGCCGCAGCACCGGCGCCGCCGGCAGCCGCGCCACCTCCCCGCCCGCCACCTCCACCGCGTTGCGCGGCGGCAAACGGCGTCATGGCCGAGAGACTTACAAGGATAATGCAGAGATTCCGAAAGTTCATGTTTCCTCTTCCATCAGGCGACATCGGGGATGATACCGGGATTCATCATACCCGCAGGAGGTAAATAACTCCTAATTTTCGCCGAAAAAATCATCAGAAAGCGAGATCCTGACCAGCGAGTGTACCACAGAATGTATATAGTATACAGACTTTGTCAAAAACGCCTGTTCCACACGATATTGTTGTGTAGAACAGGCGTTTCGGAACGAAGCCACGATCGGGTTAAACCGCTTTCGTTGCCCTCTTTGCAGCGTCCCAACCAAGCGGTTTTCCGGTCTGAAGGCACTCGAGCGCAATCAGGCACGGCAGCGCCGACGAGTAACCGATTTCCATGGGCGCGTTGGTCTTCTTGCTCCGGGATTTAATGCAATCGATGAAGTTGCGTGTATGAACGTCGAGCGGGTAATCTTCTTCGACGCCACCGCGCGGGTTGATGTACACCTTCGGTTCCACCGGCCCGGCCGCCGCCGCCGCTCCTCCGGCTCCGCCTCTTCCACCACCTCCACGACCTCCACGCCCTCCACCAAATCCGCCGCCACTACCTCCGGGCGCACCGGCGGCAATCGCCACACCGCCCGAACCCAAAGTGACACCACCAGCCGTAGGCGGCGGAGGCGCACCCTGCTTACGAACCACCGGTCCAACGATCGGGTGCACTTCCCAGCCCTGGCGATTGACATGAAGCCAACCGCGGTTCCCGATGAAATAAACGCCCCAAGCCTCAATACCGTCCGCGGTTGCCGGCACGGCATTCGCGAAAGTCATGATGAAGTTTTCGTAGCGCCATGAAATGGAGAACGTGTCGGGCACCTGTTCCGGATCTGCATCCGGGACGGTGATGTGCGCGCCATTCGCCATTGTCACGAGTGGAGCTTTGCCATCGGCATTCATGAACCACAGCCCGACGTCCACGTGATGGGCGCCCCAGTCTCCGACCATGCCGCTGCCGTAATCGTACCAGGCGCGGAAGCCAAGGCGGCTCGGCTTGAACGGCTTTTTCGGCGCGTCGCCCTGCCACATATCCCAGTCGAGGCCGGCCGGCACCGGGGCTTCGGCTTCCTTCGGACGAGAATACGCACCCGGTTGCAGGATGGTCACGTGGCTGATAGTTCCCAGTGTGCCCGTGTCCACAATGTTCTTGGCTTCGATGAAGTGATCCCAACTGCGCTGGTGAGTTCCGAGCTGAACAACCTGCTTGCCTTTGTTGTACGCGTCGATCATCGCGTTGATGCGCGGAACGCTGTTCGAAGCGGGCTTTTCGACGTATACGTCTTTGCCCGCGGAAATCGCATCCACCATGATGCGGCTGTGCGAATGATCCGGCGTTGCGATCAGCACAGCATCGATATCCTTACGGTCGAGAATCTTCCGGTAGTCGGTGACAGTGTCCAGCTTGAAAGTCTGACGCGCCGGCGTCATCCATTGGGTCAGGCGAGCCTGATTCACTTCGGCCGCTGCGAGAAACTTGCAGTCATTCAAACGGCACAGCGAGTCGAATACTCTTCCGCCACGATTACCCGTCCCGATAATGGCCATCTGGACCTTGTCGTTGGCTCCGAGTACCGATTTCGCGGTTGTCGCCACCGCGACTGCCGCCGCTGAGGTTCTGAGAAAATTGCGTCTATTATCCATTCGTCGGGTCTCCTGCGTTAGAGTTGCATTCCAAGTCTGGCATATAGTATACAATCGGTTGAGATAAATTGGCGAACCAATTTCGGCTCCACCGCCAAAAGAGGAAATGACTTAATGAGCAAACAAACTTACAAGGTTACACGAAACAAGCTCTGGCAGTGTTGGCTGGGAACTTTGTGCCTGCTGGTCGTCTCAGCGGTGGCGCAGCGGCCAGCTTACGCGCAGGCCGACTCGGTCGCACTCCCGACGCCCGGGCAAACGAACCCGAACGGCATGCACATTTTCCTCTGGGGCGGACTCAAGTCGCACGGACCGGGCCAGCACGACTATCCGCAATACATGGCGGACTGGAGCAAGCTGCTGACAGAGAAAGGGGCGTTTGTCGACGGCGGCTTCCACGTGCCCACCGCGGCCGAACTGGAGCATACCGATGTTGTGATTCTCTACAAAGGCGACGCCGGGTATCTCACCGCCGCACAGAAATCAGTACTTGAAGCGTATGTCAAGCGGGGCGGTGGCTTAGTGACGTGGCACGACTCTATGTGCGGACCGGATCCGCAGTATTTCGCGACGACGTTCACAGGCGGCGCGAAGAAACATGGCGAAACCAATTTCACGCTGGAAGCGGACGTTCCTTACACAGTGGTGGATAAGGAAAACCCCATCATGAAGGATTTTCCCGACATGACGATTCAGGATGAAGCCTTTTTCCTGATGACGTGGGCGAAGGATCCGGGCATTCACGTACTGGCGAATGTGGTGATCGCCGGAACCCCCAGCGCCGGAACGCACAAGGGAGAGATTGTGCCGCAAATGTGGACCTACGAGCACACGCTGCCTGGCGGTCAGCCTGCGCGCGCATATGTCTGGATGCAGGGACACAATTACAGCAATTTTTCGAATCCTCAAATTCAGAAGACTCTGCTGCGCGGGATTGCATGGGCCGCAAAGAGGCCGGTGGATGAACTGAACAACTATGTTCAACCGGCTGGTCGCGGTGGCGGTGGACGCGGTGGTTCCGGTCGCGGTGGTGGACGCGGTGGATCTGGTGGTGGCGGACGCGGTCCGGCTGCTCAGTAAAGCCGAATCAACCGAATTACTTTTCTGAAAAAAACGGCAGCCTTCTACGGGCTGCCGTTTTTTTTGTGGGCGGGCGCGATTTACCTGGAACTCCCGCGCCGGGCCGGGCGCTCTATGAAGCACCGGACCCGCACTCGCCTGGTGCGGCGTCACTGGTTTGTCAAATTTTCGAATGTCAAAGAACTGTGACGTTTGATGAGAACGTCGTTGCGGCGGGTGGGTCGCTCTGTTAGAACGCCGTGCCCGCCGCTAATGAATTGAGCGGCGTCTTTATGACCAGCAGCCTGCGGTTTGCGGTCCCGCAGACATGGTCCATTTCGATCGCCCCGCGCTCTGGAACCGTCCGCGGCACCGTTTTCACCGCGATCCGATCTTATTCAGGCCAGCCTGAAAGTTCTTCCGTCAACCCGATGCCTCCGAGGCAACGAACAGTAAATCCCGAAGTGGTATTCAGGAACCGGAAGTCCAGTTTCATCTCA
>JAICJH010000059.1 GCA_025928545.1 Bryobacteraceae bacterium
GAGGCAACTACACATTTTCGTCGCTGACAAACTTTCTGTCGGGCACTTACGGAAATGGTGGATTTGCTCAAACGTTTCAGGCCACGCAAGTTCAGCAAACGAACCCGAACCTGGGGATCTATGCGCAGGACCAATACAAGGTGAGTCGCAGCGTGACGCTGAACGTGGGTGTCCGTTACGATCTGGAATGGCTGCGCACGATTGTGGCGCAGAAGGACAACGTCTCGCCGCGGGCTGGTTTTGCGTGGACCCCCGGCGCCTCACAGCGGATGGTGGTGCGGGGCAGCTACGGATTGTTCTATGACCGGATTCCGCTGCGGCCGCTGGCGAACGCACTACTCTCGGCCGGGAATACTTCGAACCCCGCTGATCTGCAACAGCTGAGTATCGGCCTTTCGCCTGGTCAGGCGGGGGCGCCGGTGTTTCCGAATATTCTGGGATCGCTGACGATTCCTCCGGGAGTGCTCTTCAATCTGACCACCATGGACCGTCATATGAAGAACGCTTATTCCGAACAGGGCAGTTTTGAGGTTGAGCGGCAATTGGGCAGGAGCGCTGCATTCAGCATGGGCTACCAGCATGTACGGGGAGTGCATCTGATCGTTTCCGTCAACCAGAATGTTCCTGGGTGCGTGGCTGCGGGAACCAATAACGGATGCCGTCCGAATCCGAATTATGCGAACAACAACCAGTATTCGGCGCTGGCGGATTCTCATTACGAGGGCGGGTACGTTTCGTTTGTGCAACGGCCGGCGGAGTGGGGCAATTACCGGATTTCCTATACGTATTCCAAAGCTCTGGATAACGTGGGGGAGAACTTTTTCAGTTCGCCGGTCAATCCATTTAATATCTGGCAGGATTACGGCAGGTCGGATGACGACCAGCGCAGCCGACTGGCATTCGAGGGGACAGCCCGAATTCACGGATTTCAGCTCACGCCTTCTCTGACGGCTTATTCGGCGCTCCCGTTCAATGTGACATCGGGAGTTACGACCGTTCAGGGGACGACCGGGCGCCCGATTGTGAATGGAACTTTCATAGGGCGTAATACGGGGCAGAGCAGCGCTACGGTAAATCTGAATATGCGATTCAGCCGGATGTTCGAGATCGGCGAACGGGTTCACTTGCAGGCTATTGCAGAGGCGTTTAATCTTCTGAACCACACGAATGTGGTTTCTATGAACGGGAATTTCGGGTCGGGGGCTTATCCAACCGCGGGTTCGCCTGCGTTTGGGCAGATTACTGCAGTGAATGATCCACGAAATCTGCAATTCGGGCTGCGGTTGAGTTATTGAGGGATTCTGAAAGGCCAGGAACGGACGCGAAATTCCAACACGAGGAATTGTAGCTGAATCCCTGTTTTGGTATCTATCGCGAGCCTGAATTGGACGCGCGATAGCCGATGGCGCCGATGTGTAGTTTCTAAGTGAGCGAATTGCGAAAAAGCGCAAGTCAAAATATCCGGGGCCTCCGTGCATCTACTGTGCCTCTGTTTCGCCACGGGCCGCTCGTGAGCACGTCATCCCCAGGGTTTGAGAAATTCGAGCAGACCTGGAGCATCCCTAACGTGGGCTCCAGGAGCATTCGGCCCAGCCACTTGTATCACGTGCAGGTCTATTCGTCAAGGCTATTGTGCGAACAGGCTATTGTGCGAACATTCGGCGCCGGCCTCAGGTGCCCGGCGCGTCACCGGGGGGCCGCATGGTTTGATATCAGAACAGGAGTTACCTATGTCACTCGATGTCTTTGTCCGCTTCGAACTCAAACCCGGCAGGAATGCCGAGTTTCTCGAAGAAGCCATGCGGGTTGTGCCGCCGAGCCGCGCCGAACCCGGTTGCATCAGCATCAATCTATACGAGTCATTACGCGAACCTCATACCTACTTCATCCACTCGGAGTGGCGCGACGAACAGGCGTTCAACCTCCACGCCGAAATGCCGCACACAAAATATTTCCTCGGCCAACTCGAGCAACTCATGGCCAATCCGTTCGAGGCTGTCCGAACGAAAGAAATAGCCACGGAGTGAATGAACATCCACTTACACCGAATTAGGCAAGCCGGCAGCTCGGACTGAGATGCAGCCAATTTTACGGTGAGGGGGCCGGGCCGAACGTGGAGGCGATTTTCTCACGCGTTTTCACCGCATCGTGAGCCTGGGCCACAGTACCTAAGTACTGAAAGCGGTCGGTTTGCGATTATATTGTTGCCCTCGGGGCAGGATTCCCAATATGATACCTGAACGGGCCCGTCTCGGCGGTCCGCGACGACTGGAAATATCCGGAGGCATCAAGATGAACAAAATTATCGGTTTGACCCTGCTCGGTATCGGAGTACAGAGCTTTTTGTCCGCAGTTGCCGTCTCTTCGCCTGAGATCGATCCATCGTCGGCGGTCAGCGCTATCGCACTGCTCGCGGGCGCAGTGGTTGTCATTCGCGGACGCCGCAAGTAGGTCCGCGACTACTGAAAATATCCGGAGGCATGAAGATGAACAAAATTATCAGTTTGACCCTGCTAGGTATCGGAGTACAGAGCTTTTTGTCCGCAGTTGCCGTCTCTTCGCCTGAGATCGATCCATCGTCGGCCGTCAGCGCGATCGCGCTGCTGGCGGGCGCAGTGGCTGTCATTCGGGGACGCCGCAAATAGCTTTCGAGGAGATGGCGCTCTTCCGCCCGGCTTTCAGTGCCGCTCCTGATCACACGTAGTTCGGTAACCAACGTCGAAGCACCGATCGCTTTCGCGGCGACATTGCGGAATCTCGTCCTTGTGCGTCGTTTTGCCGCGCTGGGAGTTCTGTTTGCGCTGGAACTCGCGGTCATCACCCTATATCTCGATAACGATCAACTGGCTGGCCGCGGCGGGCTGATCGCTTTCTGCCACGACTGGGGTCCGCTGATTCTGCGCGCCATCGTGGCCGCGGGCACTGTTTTTCTGACTTTTGCCTGCATCGCATATTCCGCGGAACTGGTGGCGATTTCCGAGGCCATGGCCGGGATGGCTATCGATGGCCGCGCGCTGGGTGGCCACTTCGCGGCGCTGGCTTCTTTCGGGATTCTGTCGCAGGTTCTGTATCGATCCGTCTCGTCATGGCAGGAAGTGGCCGCGCTCGGCTGGCTGGTCTCCGGAGTCCTCGCAATCTGGTTTGGCGCGATCGCTTTTGTGGGCCTTCGGATCTGGCGGCGCATCTGGAGCAGTACCGGTTATTTGTGGCTGGGGGCGCTGGTGGCGGCTATGGCGGCGGCCTTTGGCGGAAATGCGCTGAGGCCGCTGTGGCCGCGCGCCACGGCTCTGACATTTTCCATGGTGCAGGCTCTGTTGCGTCCATTCGGTGTCTTTTCCGTCAATCCGGCGAAGATGACGATCGGCGGTGCGCGGTTCGCGGTTGAGATCGCGCCGGCGTGTTCCGGACTCGAGGGCATCGGTCTGATTCTGGCGTTCACGATTGTGTGGTTGGTGCTGTTCCGGCGGGAGATTCGGTTTCCGCAGGCGCTGGTTCTGCTGCCGGCCGGGGTAGTGATTTTGTTCCTGCTCAACAGCGTGAGAATCGCGGCGCTGCTGCTGATCGGAAATGCGGGGTTTAAGCAGATTGCCGCCGGCGGCTTTCATTCCCAGGCGGGCTGGATCGCTTTCAACCTGGTGGCGCTGGGGACGTCCATTGCAGCGCGAAACAACCGGTGGATATCGACACGACCGACAGTGGCGGCTGCGACACCGACGGAGACCGAGAACTTGACGGCTCCGTGGGTGGTTCCTTTCGTCGCGATTCTGGCGCTGGGGATGATTTCACGCGCGCTGACGGGCAGTTTCGAGTGGCTCTATCCGCTGCGATTGGCGGGAGCGGCGAGCGCACTGTGGATATATCGGGATACGATCCGGTCGCTCGATTGGCAGGTCGACTGGCTCGGCATTGCGGGCGGTGTGGCGGTGTTCGGGATCTGGATTGCGCTGGATCGGCAGGGACGCACTTCCATGCCTCTCCCACTTCAGACAGCAGCGCCCGGTATGCAGCTGGGCTGGATTGCGTTGCGCGCAGTGGCCGCCACTATAACGGTTCCGCTGGCGGAAGAACTTGCCTTTCGCGGGTTTCTGTTGCGCCGGTTTATTTCGCCGGAGTTTGAAACAGTTTCCTTCCGGCAATTCTCGTGGTTCGCGATGCTCGCGAGTTCCGTGCTGTTCGGCCTGCTGCACGGCCAGCGCTGGATTGCCGGCTCGATCGCGGGAGCGATATTCGCATTGGTCATGCTGCGGCGCGGCCGTTTTGGAAACGCGGTGGTGGCGCACGCCGTGGCGAACGGGCTGCTGGCGCTAGACGTTCTCGTCTTCGGCCGCTGGGGACTCTGGTAATTCGTCGTCCTGAGCATCTCCCTCACCGGCCTTCTTTCCTTCGGCGGCGAGCTTCTTAAAGAAGCGTTTGATCAGGAGTCGCGCGGTGGTATCGACCATCCGCTGTCCAACGGAGGCGATGTTGCCGCCGATCTGGGCTTCGCCGGAGTAAGCGATTTCGGTGCCGGTGTCGATTGCGGTCAGGGTCAGGACGCCGTCGCCTTTCACAAAACCGATTTTGCCGGAACCTTCGACCACCATGCGGAAACTGGTTGGGGGCAGGGGATCGAGCAGCCGGACCTGGCCTTCGAAGGCGCCGGAAAGGCTGGCGAGAATGACCTTGAGCTGTAGCTTGTACTCGGCCTCACCGGTGCGGGAGAGGCTCTGACAGCCGGGAATGGCCCGGGCCAGCACAGCGGGATCCTGCATCAGTTCATAGGTGCGTTCAATGGCGAAGGGGGACTGGGCAGCGCCTGCGATCTTCATGCCGCCATCATACCGATCTCGAAAGCGCGGCGCGAATGGCGCGGGCGCCGTAGTTGGCTGCCAGGTGCAGGCGGAAGGCGGCGGAGGCATGCAGGTCGGCGCCGGCTTCGATGCCATCGCCGATCAGGGCCGCTGCTGCTGCTATTTCGGCGTCGGACCCCGCCTTGCCTTCGAGCGCCTTTTCGGCTTTGGCGGCACGATATGAATTCCCGCCGACGCCGGTGACGCCGAGACGGGCGAGGGCGATCTTGCCGGCTTCGCGGCGGATACGGGCGGCAATCCCGACGATTGCAAAGCCGCTGGCAGGCTGGAGGAATTTCTGGTAACTGGTGCCGGTGAGTCCGGCTTCGACGGGGACGACGATTTCAGTGACGAGTTCTTCGGGTTCGAGCGCGGTGGTGAAAGTGTCGACGAAGAAGTCGGCAGTGGAGACGGTGCGGGTGCCGGAGGAACTGGCGAGCACGATCTTCGCTTCGAGAGCCTGGAGGGCGGCGGGGTAATCCGCGGAGGGATCGGCGTGGGCGACGCTGCCGCCGATAGTGCCGCGATTGCGCACCTGGATATCGCCAATGGCTGCCGCGGTTTCGGCGAGCAAGGGACACTTGCCCATGAGGAGTGGCGAGATTTCGATATCGTAGTGGGTCGCGTTGGCGCCGATGTGGAGCTCACCGCTGGCTTCGCGGATGTAATTGAGCTCGGCGATTCGATTGAGATCGATCAGGTGCTCCGGGTTGGCGAGGCGAAGCTTCATCATCGGGATCAGGCTCATGCCGCCGGCAAGGGGCTTGCCGCCATCGCCGATCAGGGCCAGCGCTTCTTTGAGGGTGGTGGGCGCGGTGTATTCGAAAGATGCGGGAATCATTATTTTGCCTCCGTCCGGCGAGTCGAGATCAGTTGCCAGAGTTTCTCCGGCGTGAGGGGCATATCCACGTGGCGGACGCCGAGGGGGGAGAGCGCGTCGACAACGGAATTCACCATGGCGGGCGTGGAGCCAATGGTTCCGGCTTCGCCGACGCCTTTCACGCCCAGCGGATTGACCGGTGACGGCGTGCACGTATGGGCGCTTTCGATCCACGGCATGTTCCGGGCACGAGCCAATGCGTAATCCATAAACTCTCCGGTGACCAACTGGCCGTTATCGTCGTAGATGGCGTGTTCCCAAAGTGCCTGGCCGAGACCCCAGGAGGCGCCGCCGTGCAACTGGCCATCGACCAGCATGGGGTTAAGAATATTGCCGATGTCATCCACCATGACGTAGCGCTTGATTTCGACCTGGCCGGTTTCGGGATCGATTTCGCTGTGGACGATGTGAGCGCCGAAGGGATAAGTGAAGTTGCCGGGTTCCCAGAAGCGGGTGGCGACCAGGCCCGGCTCACTATGGGCGGGAATCTTCATGGCGCGGTACGCAGCGCCCGCGATGGTCTGGAAGAAGATTGTCTTGCCGGTGGCATCATCGATGCATTGACCGCCTTCGAAGCGAACGGTGGAGGGATCGGCCGCATCGAGCAGCATGGCTCCCCACTTGAGGACCTTGTCTTTGATGTCCTGGAGCGCGAGGTAGAGGGCGGTGCCGCCGACCGCGGTGCCGCGGCTGCCGAAGGTACCGATGCCGTATTGCACGATGGAGGTATCGCCGTGCAGAACCAGAATGTCGTCGATCGGGACGCCGAGTTCATCGGCGGCGATCTGGGCAAAGGTGGTTTCTTCGCCCTGGCCGTGCGGTGAGATGCCGGTGAGGATGGTGACTTTGCCGCTGGGCTCAACCTTCACGGTGGCGCTTTCCCAACCACCGGCGGCGACAGCGGGCGACGGGCCCATGGCGCAGATTTCGCCATAAGTCGAGATGCCGATGCCCACCAGGCGGCCCTGTTTGCGGGCGGCGGCCTGCTCCTCGCGGAGCTTTTTGTAGCCGATCATGTCCAGCGCTTTGTGGAAGGTGTTCGCGTAATCGCCGGAATCGTAGTTGAGGCCGGTGGCGGTGGCGAAGGGGAACTGGTCGGCGGCAACGAAATTCTTGAAGCGGATATCGGCCGGTTCCATTTTCAATTCAGCGGCGAGGATATCGACCATGCGCTCGATGCCGTAGGTGGCTTCGGGGCGCCCGGCGCCGCGAACGGCATCGGTGGGTACGCAGTTGGTAAACACACCTACGATTTCGGCCTGAATGTTGCGGGTGTTGTAGAGGCCCGGCATCATCAGGACGCTGAGCGTGGGGATGGCGGGGGTGAGGAGTTGGTGGTAAGCGCCGAGATCCTGAATGATTTTTACTTTGACGCCGAGGATGGTGCCATCGCGTTTCGCTGCGATTTCCCAGTAATCGACGTGACCGCGGCCCTGAATGGTGGTGAGGAAGTTTTCGCGACGGGTTTCGATCCACTTCACCGGGCGGCCGAGCTTCATGGCGGCGAACGATACGACGGCTTCTTCCGCGTACACATTGAGTTTGCAGCCGAAACCTCCTCCGACTTCGGGCGCGATCAGGCGCAGACGGTTTTCTTCGAGCCCCAGCATGCCGGCCAGGATGGTGCGCGCGAGGTGCGGAATCTGGGTGGAAGTGTAGATGGTGAGGGCGCGGTCGGCCGAGTGCCAACTGGCGACGCAGCCGCGCGTTTCCATGGGATTCGCCACCATGCGCTGGCTGATCATGCGCTGTTTGCAGACGACATCGGCCTCGGCAAATGCGGCATCGGCATCGCCGCCTTTTTGTTCAAACCGGAAGGCGATGTTGTCGGGCCATTCCGGATGGACGGCAGGGGCACCGGCGGCGATGGCTTTTTCGGGATCGGCGACGGCTTCGAGAACTTCGTAATCGACTTCGATGAGGTCGGCCCCATCGGCGGCAACGTATCGGTCTGTTGCCACGACGACGGCGACGGAATGGCCGACCAGATAGACACGATCAATCGCGATCACGTTGTGATGCGGCTTGCGCAGGCCGGGGAGATCTACTCCGCAGACGACTCCGCCAACGTCTTTGGTGTCTTTTCCGACGTAGACGGCGACCACGCCAGGCAGGGCTGCCGCTTTCGAAATATCGATGGAGCGGATGTTGGCCGCGGCATGCGGGCTGCGCACGAAGGCGGCGTAGAGCATGTTGGGGAGCTTGATGTCATCGACGTAGGTCGCGGTGCCCGTGATCATGCGGGGATCTTCGCGGCGTCGGATGCGCTTGCCAACGAGCTTTTCGCGACGGGTAATCGTTGTGGACGACATTAGTTACGCCTCCGCCCTGGCCGCGGCCTGCACGGCTTTCACGATGTGCTGGTAGCCGGTGCAGCGGCAGAGATTGCCGTCGAGGCCTTCGCGGATTTCGTGTTCGGTGGGATTGGGATTGCGGTCGAGGATTTGTTTCGAGACCATGAGCATGCCGGGCGTGCAGAAGCCGCACTGGAGTCCATGTTCGTTCCAGAAGCCCTCCTGGATGCGATGGAGCTTGCCGCCCGCTTCGGCAAGGCCTTCCACGGTGAGGATGCTGGCGCCATCGGCCTGCACGGCGAACATGGTGCAGCTCTTGATGGCGCGGCCGTTCACTTCGACGGTGCAGGCGCCGCAGAGCGACGTTTCGCAGCCGATGTGGGAGCCGGTGAGGCCCGCCACCTCGCGAAGGTAGTGAATCAGGAGCAGGCGCGGTTCAACTTCGTGAGTGTATGGTTTTCCATTAATTGTGACGGAAATGGATTGGGTCATGCGGAGGTCTCCACTGGAGAAGTATACACTTTTGGGCGGGCTGAGGTGGAATAGGGAAGTACGATAACGGCCGCCGATGCACGCAGATGCACGCCGATTCTATTTGGGTGAATGCTTAGCTCGGGTCAGGAGCACGTGGGAAGGGTGTGTGTTACCTGTCGGCATCCCACCTCTCGCGCGTCGGCCCGACAATGTCGCCCAGAATCCTCATCCTGCCTTTCATACGGCCAAAGAAATCGGGGACATTTTCCTCAAGCGGAATCGGGCGAGCTACCGGTTTTCCTCGTTTTGTGATGACAATTTTCTGGCGCTTTCGCTTCACTTCGTCATTCCATGGTCATATTATCGTGGTCGCGAAGCAATCTCAGCGCCCTGGATTTGCGGCGTTGGTTTGTCCGGCAACTCCCAGGGCTCGCAACACGCAGGCGCCGGGTTGTTCGGCGCAGGCTCGTGAAGCGGGTAACAGCAAGAGTGCCGAATAGGCAAAAGCCGCTGCGAGCGTGGTCCAGATCCAGCGCCGCGCCGCCGGAGGCTGCGCCCGGCTGCCGTCGCGGTTTTTTGCGGCCAGTTGCGCGAAAGCCCGACCCGCGTTTGGTTTCCATTCGCCGCCGTAGCCGAGCCGCCCCAGTTTGGTTGCTACCCAGCGGTCAGTCTCCAGTTCGTGGTTCGCCATAAAGTTTCGTGTACTCCTTTCGAAACGCCTGCCTGGCCCGGCTGACGAAAGTCCCAACCGATTTCGGATTCAGGCCGGTCATCGACGCCAATTCCTCATAAGTGAAATCGTTACTTTGTAACAGCAGAAGTTCCGCTTCACGGGGCTTCATGCGGGAAAGCACTCGCCGCACCTGTTCCTGTTCTTCGCTGGCGGCCCGAAGTTCCTCCGGATTGGAAGGGCTGCGAAAACCCAGGAGCCGAATGTAGCGGGCGTGGCGCGCGCGGCGGCGCAGCTCATACAGGCCTTCATGAATTCCGGTACGGTAAAGCCAGCCGCCGGCTTTTTCACCGTGCGCCGCGGGCGTCTGCCAGAACCGCCAGAAGACTTCGGCCGCGAGTTCTTCGGCGCGCGACGTATCGCCCACGATGCGCGCGATTGCGCGGGCAATGCGGTCATAGTGAAGATGAAAGACGGTTTCGAAATCCAGCGAGGGCGTCTGCGTTTCCGGGCTGTCGCTGATTTCGCTCGTCGCGGACACAACAGAACAATGCCCGGGGATTGCAATTTGTGACAGGGAAATATTCAGGCAGCCTGTTTCCGGCATAGAAATCTTCCGACGGCCAGAATGATGACGATGACGACGGCTTCCACAAGCCAGGTGATCGCCTGCGAAGGATGCAGGGTGCGTTCGACGAAGGGATCGCTCATGATCATTTCGCCTCCCACTCTGCCGAGAATAGCGCCGCCGATGTATACGACGACCGGGTAGCGGTCCATCAGGGTTGCAATGAGATTGCTTGAGAACACGACGAGCGGAATGCTGACGGCCAGACCGAAAATAATCATTGGAATGCTGCCGTGAGCGGCTCCCGCTACCGCGAGGACGTTATCCACCGACATGGTGATGTCGGCAAAAACTATGAGCCAGATGGCCTGGAGCAGGCGGCCGCGCGCTGGCAGTTCGTGCGGTTTCGCGCCGGCGTCGGACAGGACCTTGATGGCGATCCAGATTACGAGGGCTCCGCCGATCATCTTGAGAAATTCGACGTTCAGGAGTTGGGCGGCAACGATCGTCAGCCCGATGCGGAGGAGTACTGCCGCCCCGGCGCCGCTCATGATGGCGATGCGGCGTTGGCGGGCCGGCAGTGCGCGAACGGCCATTGCAATGACGAGGGCGTTGTCGCCCGCCAGGAGGAGGTCGATCAGGACGATGGAGAGGCCGTCGATCAGGATTTGTGAGAGGGAACCGGACGGCATAGGATGGGGCGCTAAGAATTTACTCAGCGATGCGCGAGTTTACGCGGAGAGGCGACGGGTGGATTGCAGGCGCGTCCGCAATACGCCGGCGAACAGGCATATGTTGAACAGGCTGCCGTTATAATCCTGAAACCACGGTGATGCGACTGCGTAATCTGGATAATTGCCGGCATAACGTTCGATCTGAGCGCCCCACACGTGCCAAACGATGAAGCCCGCTGCCAGGTAAAGCATTGGCTGCACGACCAACATAGCAACACAGACTGCGGCTTCGCGATCTGGCGCGCGTTTTGCGAGCCACCTGCCTGTCTGGAATGCCGCGACTAAAACAGCCGCCTCGCCAACCAGGATACCGAGGGCCTTCACCCAGGACGTCGGGGCCAGCCATCCCGTGAGCACAAAGGCGGGGATCATCAGGACCATGAAGCCGATCAGGCAGCATGCCATTCCCCACAGATTCAGCAGACAACCGCGAATGGCAAGGCCGGTCAGATAAAACGGGCTATCGGCGATGTCCTTCGTTATTCGGGCCGTCACAGTCCGAACCACGCAGGCCCAGAACCAGAGGCTGCCGCGCGCGGATGCGTCTTCTATCCAGTCGCCGACGACGGACGCGGCACGATCCGGCGGCAGGACCAGCGACAGAATCCACTCGGCAAGCCGGCCGCTATCCATGTACCGCTCCCGGAAAGCGCAGGCCTTCCCACATCCGCAAATAACAGCGGCGCGCATAGTTCAGGGCTGTCATCCCCTGCGAACTCACTTTGACGTAGCGTTTGGCGCGGCCACCACGCTCGGGAGTTGGATCGCCCAGGCTCGATGTCAGCAGGCCTTTGTCTTCCAGGCGGTCGAGCGTTGTGTAGAGCGCTCCGGGGGCAGGCTCACGCCCGGTGCACTCCTTAAGCTCATTGCGGATGGTGACGCCATAAGCGCTGTCCCCGAGGCGCAGGATTGCCAACAGGACGATGTGTTCGAATTCCCCCAGAACCGGTGCGTCGGACATTAAACTACATAGTAGTCTAAATCGACTTACGGTGCAAGGTGCAGAATCATGCCGGTATCGGTGGCGACCCAGACATGCTTATCATCCGGTCCGGCGATCAGCGCACTGTGGGCGACCGCGCGGTAATCGACGGTCATTTCGGTCCAGGTCTGGAGGTCGTCGCTGCTGAGGATCTTAAGCTTGCCGGGGATGGGGCTGCGATAAATCGGGCCGCTGGTTTCGAAGCCGGCGATGAAAGCGCGCTTCGAATCGGGGAAAAGCCGGACATCGGTAATGGCGCGATTCTTCGCACGATATGCCAGTTCGTTCTTGCCGTTTATCAGATCGATGCGATAGACCTCACTGGGGTAATCGAACTGGTCTTTAAACTCCACGAGCCCGAGTGCGGAGTTTTGCGCGCTGGAAAGACTCATTCGCGTGATTTGGCCAAACAACGAGACATGCTCTTCGTGCCACGCTTCTCCGCCGCTCCTGGTCTGGAGCAGCACTGAAACGTGGGGCACCTGCCGCCTGCTTTGGGAAGGCTCCATCCAATCCGGGCCGCCTCGCTGCGGGGGAATATTCCAGCCGGAGATGATGCCGATGTTGCCGCTGAAGGCGATGTCGCCGTAAGTTGTGTAGAGCGGGTCGCCGGGCGCGGTGGCCGCAATCGCCAGGGGCGTCCAGGTGGCGCCGCCGTCTTTGGTTTCGAATACATGCTTTTGCCGGCCGGAAGCAAAGCCGTGCTGGTGGTCGAGGAACCATACGCGCAGCAGATTCGGCGGGGCCGTTTTAGACTTCACCCAGGAGCGGCCGGCCTCTTCGGTGGTCCAGAGGCCGTTGTCGGTGAGCATCCAGCCGGTGGAATCGCCCAGAAAGAAGAGCGACAGACATGTTTCTTTGACGGGCGTTTCAGCCCAGGTTTGTCCGCCATCGCTGGTGATCAGAACCAGGGGATGATCTTTTTGCTTGCGATCGGTGGTGTAGCCGCAGGCGATGCCGCGGGTGGCATCGGGGAAGGTGAGGTCGTTGATTGTGAGGGTGCTGTCGACCTGGCGGTATTGGTATTGAATCTCCCAATGCTCCTCGGCCGCGGCAGGCAGAGCCAGCAGCGGAATTGCGGCGAGGCTCAGGAGGGCGGATTGAATCGAGCCAGGCACTTTAAACACCTGCGCGCACCGGTGTTGGCGGACGGACTGGCCCGGCGGCGAGGACCAGGTCGGCGTGGCGCACCGATTCCATTGCTTCGGGCGACATGCGGGCCAGGGCGAGCGCGCAGCCAACCTGCTCGCCGAGGGTGGTCAACACTTCCATTTCTCCGCCAGTATGTTGGTGCCCGGAGCGGTGCTGCACGTTGATAACGCCGACCACCCGGTTGCGGGCAATCACGGGGGCGGAGAGAAAAGCCTCAAACGAGTCTTCCGGCAGTTCGCCAAAATACTTGAAGCGGGGGTCCTTATAAGCCTCGCGGGATATTGCCAGCAGACGCCGCTCACGCGCCACCCAGCCCGTGAGACCTTCGTTTAACTTGAGCCGAACCTTGCCGATCTCAGCTTCGTGATGGGTATTGGAAGCGCACAAAACGAGTTCATCGCCATCGCAAAGATAGACGAGGCAGGAATCGCACTGGGTGAATTCGACGACCAGGGCGACAATCCCCTGCAAAACTTCATGCAGGCTCATTTCCCGAACCATGAAACGGCTCACTCGCTGAAAGAGACGTAACTGCTGCTCAATCCGCTCCAGCCGTTCTTCGACATTCTTTGCCTTTGACACGGTTTCATTATAGTCTGGAGTTTCACATTCCAAGGATGATGAAAAACTATCGCCCGGAGAGGGGAATCTCGAAGTAGTAGAGATCCTTGCCGGTGGAAGCGTTTTGCAGGCCGGTGATATAGAGGGACGCGCCAGCGCTGGTGACATCCGTTTCGAAATAGACGAAACCGCTAGCCGTTTCGCCGGCAGGAATCATTTTCGCGGAAAAGGCGCGGACCTCTATCTCGGAGGCAGCAAGCGGATTCTTGCCTCCCCCAATCTTGATGCCGACCGGCGCTACGGAGGCTTTGGGGCGGTTCGGACCTTTGGAATACTTGACGTCGGAAGCGGGGGTTGCGTCGACTTTCGAGTGATCGGGGAGTGCGTATTCGAAATGCAGCTTATCCACGCGGATTGCATTCGGGCCGCTGTTTCGCAGAACGACAAGCACAGGCAGGATGTTGTAATGCCACGGGTTCAGCTTGCCGAAGGCGGTTTTGGCCTGATCGTCGGTTGTGAAGACTTCGGCGGCGATTGTGACACCTTCGTTCGTCTGCTTGTTTGCATACTGGTCAATCGGCTTGACCTGGAACGTTGGCTTGTCGGCCGCACCGGCTGCCGTGACAACAAGGAACACCGCTATACTCGATACGAGGCGCGACGGCCATTTCAAACCATTGAAACGCAAAGCGATCTTTCTCCTTTACCGGCTCGCCGAACTGCTCGCCTCGCCCGTCGTCGCTGTCTACCTTTTAGTGCGCGCAGCGGGCGACCGGCGTTACTTTCCCACGCTGCCTGAGCGCTTTGGCGAGCTGTCCGCATTATGGCAGAAGACTGCGCCGGAAGCGATCTGGTTGCATGCAGTTTCTGTAGGGGAAGTGCTGGCCGCGGTGCCGTTGCTCGAAGAACTGCGACGCCGTTCGCCCCAAACGCCATTCTTTCTCAGCACTTCCACGCTCGCCGGAAGAGAAATGGCCGACAAGCGGCTCGCTGCGTCGGTGACGGAATCGGGCGGGGGCATATTCTATGCGCCCGTGGATTACGTCTGGGTCGTCAGGCGGGTTTTGCGGCGGATTCGGCCTTCTGTGGTCGTCATTCTGGAGACGGAGATCTGGCCCAATCTCTTTCGGGAGGCGAAGAGGATCGGCTGCGGACTGGTGCTGGTCAATGGCAGGATTTCCGACCGCGCGCTGCCCCGCTACCGCCGGTTAGCGACGATATTTGGGCCGGTACTGGCGCAATGTGACAGGATTTTGGCGCAGTCCGATGATATGCGGGAGCGCTTTCTGCTGACCGGTGCGCCGCCGGAAATTGTGGAGGTTGGCGGGAATCTTAAGTACGACTTCACGTTGTTGCCGCTGGCTGAGAACTCTCCGGTGCTGACGTTCCTGGCAAGCGGGAAGGGCCGGCCGGTTTGGGTAGCGGCCAGCACATCCACCGATGGACGCCTGGATGAAGAGGATGACGTCATCGCGGCGCAACGTACGCTGACCGGGTGGAGGGTGATCATCGCTCCGCGCAAGCCGGACCGGTTTGATAGCGTTGCCCGGAAGCTGCAGGAATCGGGGCTGCGCTGGGTGCGCCGCTCGGCGTTTCAAGAGACCAATGCCGATGCGGACGTCCTGCTGCTGGATTCCATTGGGGAACTGGCTGGCACGTTCGAACATGCCGATGCGGTGTTCATGGGCGGAACGCTCAGCGACATGGGCGGTCACAACATACTGGAGCCGGCGCTGGCAGGGAAGCCGGTTGTCGCCGGACCGCACCTCGAAAACTTCCGTGAGATCGAACGGCATTTTGAAGCGCAGAACGCGGTGATTCGAATTCCGGCGGGCAGCGAATTAGCCGGCGCGATCCTTCAGGCAGCGGGCGATCCGGAGCTGGGCGAGCGGGGCCGCATGGCGGCGTCTATGAAATGCGGCGCGGCAAATCGTGCAGCGGATGCGGTAATGGCGCTGTATGAGAGCAAGTATCCGGTTGAGAGGCCGCCGCAACCGGCATGGATGTTCCTGTGGTCGTTTTCGCAGATCTGGCGGGTGGCTGGCGCGCATGATTTGCGGGCGAAGCGGGCGAGACGGAAGACATTGCCCGTTCCGGTGGTCAGCGTCGGCAACATCACCGCGGGCGGAACGGGCAAGACGCCGGTCACTCTGGAACTTGTGCACGATCTGGCGAGCTTGCAACCCGGCGTGCTGACGCGAGGTCATGGACGGAATACGAGGGATATCGTGGTGCTTCCGAGGGGCGATGAAATGCCGCCAGTGGAGACGACCGGCGATGAGGCGCAGCTTTATATTCAATCGGCCCACGTACCGATCGGAATCGGCCCGGAACGTGCTGAAGCAGGGACGCGCCTCATCGAAAAGGCGGATGTCGGGGTGTTTGTGCTGGATGACGGTCTCCAGCATCTGCAACTGACCCGCGAATTCGATCTGGTGCTAATTGATGCGCTGCGGCCCTTCGGCGGCGGGCACCTGTTGCCGCTGGGCCGCCTGCGCGAACCTCTGGAAGGGTTGGCGCGGGCTCATGCCTTCCTCATCACCCGATCCAGAGCAGTGGCTAACCTTCCGGCGATCCTCTCCACGCTGCGACGCTACAATCCTTCCGCCCCGGTGTATTTCGGCTGGCTGGAGAATCGCCGCTGGACGAATGTGCATGGCGAGACGCTGGAAGTTGGAGCGCTGGCCGGGATGAAAGCCGTGGCGTTCTGTGGTCTGGGAAATCCGGAATCCTTTTGGCGTTCTTTGGCAGATGTGGGAGTTTGCCCACTGGAGAAGCTTTCCTATGGAGACCATCACCGCTATACTCCCAACGAACTGCGACGGCTGGCGCGGCATGCGCGGGAAATCGGCGCCGAGTATCTGGTGACTACGGCGAAGGATGCCATCAACATGGGCCGCGATTTCGAGGGTGTCACGGCGCCGCTGAAAGTGTACTGGCTGGAAATCGGAATCGGAATCGATCGCCGTGAGGAGTTGGCGGCGCAAATTACCGCTGCGGTTCGGCGATAGGCGCAGGGCGGCTATTGCGGGACGGCGTGCAGGTAGTCGTCTAGCTTTTTATCGGCGTTGCCGAGTTCGCGGGCGAGGCTGAGCTTCGCCAGGTTATGGGCGAAGAGACTGGTGATGTAGTCGAGGTCGGAAGAAGCCACGTCCTGTTCCGACTGGGCAACTTCCACCGCGGTCGAGACGCCGAGGTCGAACTTCTCGCGAGTCAGGCGGAGGTTTTCGCGCGCCAGTTGCTGGTTCGATTTAGCCAGTTCGATCTGGCTTGCCGCGGCCTGGAGATCGAGAAACGAATTACGGATTTCGCTTTCGATCTGGCCGCGCAGATCCTGTGCTTCGGCGCGACGCTGATCGAGCGACGCATCGGCCTGACGGATATCGCCGGCTGCGCGTCCACCCTGCCAGATCGGCACTTTCAGGCTGGCCGCGAAGGTGAAGGTGGAGCGGGCCTCGCTGAAGCGCGGGCCAATGGTGCCGTAGTCGCCGACGATTGCGAGAGTGGGAAGGCGTTCGTCTCTGGCGGCGGTCCGGACGCGCTCCGCCGCACGGATCTGAGTCTCCGCGGCTTTCAGATCGGAACGCGTTTCCATGGATTGTTTGATGGCATCTTCCACGGTCATTGCGGGCGGCGGTGAAAAAGGAACATCGTCTGAGATGTCGTATTGATCATTGGGTGGAATTCCGGTGAGACGCGCGAGGTTGATCTTCTGGCGCGAGAGATCGTTCTGCAGAGTGGCGAGGCGCTGCTGCTGAACGGCCTGCTGGACCTGGCTGCGATTCACATCGATTTGCGCCGCGACGCCGGATTCCTGACTCTGGCGGGTTTGCTTCAGGAGGGCTCCGGCGGTTTCGAGTTGGGCCTTCGCGGCGGTGACGCGGGCCTTCGCCGCAATCGTCTGAAGATAAGCTCCGCCGACGGCGAGGACGATCACATCGCGCGCATTGTCCATGGCTTGCTTCTGCGCGGAGATGTTCTCGCGGGCCGCTTTCATGTTGTTCCAGGCGGCCATATCCGCGACAGCCTGTGACAGAGTCGCGCGCAGGTCGAAATACGCAAGAGGGCCGACAACTTTGGGAGCGCCGGGAAAACTCAGGCCGAGGACCTGGAGATCCTGCTCCAGAACGTTCTCACGATAGCTCCCGCTGATGTTGGGCATGAGCGCCGCGCGCGCGACAATCGCCTGGCCTTCAGCCTGTTTCACGGCGGAGTTAAGGCCGGTGACACTGAGGTTGGCGGCGAGCCCGCGTTGTATGGCTTCACGCAGGGAGAGCTTGCCGGAGAACGGCATAGCGGCGGTGCTGCTTGTGCTGCCCGCGTAGGTACCCTGTATCGAAATGTTCGTGTTCAGAGTATTGACGCTCGCATTGGTGCCGGGAACGGGCGATTGAGTGGCGACCACGGAGCCCGATTGGCCGGTGCGCCCGGAGAGCGGGAGTTGCGCCGCAACCGAGCCGCCGCCTCCCGACGGAGGCGCTCCGCCAAGCTGGGCAAACGCGAGAGTGGCCGACGCAGCGGCCCCCGCTATGAATCCGAAGAAGGCTCTTTTATTCATGATCAACCTAGTTGCTTCCGAAATCTGCGTACGCTGAGGGTCAGCAGGAGAGTGGCGAATCCAATCAAGGCCAGATAATTCGGCCATAAGGTATCCATGCCGCTCCCTTTCAGCAGGCAGGAGCGGACGATGATGCTGAAGTGCCGAATCGGATTCAGCAGCGTCACCGGTTGAAGCCAGTGCGGCATTGCTTCCACCGGAGTGAGCGAGCCGGACAGGGATGAGAGCGGCGGATTGATGAAGAACGCCATGAGTTGCGCCTGCTGGGCCGACTTGGTGTAAGTTGCGATGAAGGTCCCGACACCGATCCCACAGAGCACGCACAGGGCGCCGCCGGACAGAACCAGGAAGATATTCCCGCGGAAAGGCACGTCGAAAACGATCTTCAGCAGCGATGCGGCGAAGAGCACCAGCACGCAAAGCAGGATGAACAGCGGCAGGATTTTCGCAACGACAATTTCACTGGTGGTTGCGGGTGTCATCAGTAACTGTTCGACAGTGCCGCGTTCTCGTTCCTTGATCATGGACGCGGAAGAAATCATCGAACCGTTCAGCATCAGCAGGACGCCGAAGGTTCCGGTAACGGTGAACCAGTTTGTAATGAGGGCGGGGTTAAACAGAAACGCGGGGTGGAGCGACACAATTCCACGCAATGTGCGGGGGTTTGTGGCGATGCGCTGGAATCTGGCGTGGAGACCGCTCTGCGGGAGTCCGCGATTCCAGTTCTGGACGACGCCTTCCGCATAGCCCTGCCCGATGGCGGCAGTGTTGGCGTTCATGGCATTGAGAAGCACCTGGATTTCGGTCGGTCGGCCACGGAGGAGATCCTTCTCGAAATCGGTAGGCACCACGAGCCCCGCGTCCAGATCGCCGTGCGCGAGAGCCTCGCTGAGTTCGCGGGCCGAACCGTAGGTTCGGGCGAGTTCAAAGCTGCCACTTTGGGTCATGTTCGCAATCAGGTCCCGACTTTGAGCGGAGTGGCTGTCGTCCACAACACCGAGTTTGAGGTTGCTGATCGACGCATTCAGCGCGAAGCCGAAGAGGACGAGTTGAATGACCGGAGGGACCACCAGTGATATGGCGAGTCGGCGGTCGCGTCGAATCTGTGCGAATTCCTTGCGAATGAGCGCGCGCAGACGCGGGTTGAAGAAGTGGTTCAGGATTGTCATACCGACAATTGCATCCTCCGCATTTTGCGCCAGGCCATGACAAAGAAGAGGCTCCCGATGAAGCCGATCGCCGCAACGTTCTGCCACATTGCGGCCCAGCCTCCGCCGGTGAGCAGGGCGTCACGCACGATTTCGATGTAGTACTTACCCCACACGACATTGGACAGCCAGCGTATGGAGGGCGGGATATTCGCGACAGGGAAGAGCAGGCCGGAGAGCAGGAACACCAGGAGAAAGCCTCCGAGGGCAACGGCCTGGATGGCCGCCGCCTGATTCGGAACGGCGCTGCCGATCATGGTGCCGAAGGTTGCCACGCAGAACGCGTATAGCAGAGTGGCGACCAGGAACGGAGTGGGATCGCCCGCGAAATGCATTCCGAAATATGTGAACAGGAGGGTGAGTTCCAGAATGGCTTCACTGACCGCGATGATCATAAATGCCAGGATCTTGCCCAGCAGAAATTCATGCGCCGGAATGTTGGAAACGTAGACCTGGAGGATGGTTTTCAGTTCACCTTCTTTGGCCGACGCGAGAGTGGCCAGCAACGGGGGAAACATCGAGATACCCAGCACGAACATACCGGGGCCGTAGAACATTTTCGAATTGCGGCCTGGATTGAACCAGAGGCGGAATTCCGCTTTCACCGGGGAAGGCCGTGCGGATCCGCCTGCGCCGGCATTGAAGGACGCCACGATTTCTCCGGAGTAGCCCTGCACGAGCTTAGCCGTGTTGGCGTCGGAAGCATCCACAAGCATCTGTATTTCGGTATTGACCCCGCGCGCCAGGTTTTCGCCGAAATGGGGCGGGATGATCAGCGCGCCGCGCGCCTTGTTCGTGCGAAAGGCTTCCGACGGCTGCTTTGTTGTCGGCCAGGCTATGACGTGAAACGTGTTCGAGGCGCGAAACGCGTCGATGAAACTGCGGGAGGCAGGGGAGGCGTCCAGATCCTGAACGACGAGCGGCATGCCGGTGACGCTAAGCGACATGGCAGTGCTGAGAAGCAACAGCAGGAACATGGGGAGTACGAGAGCCAAAGCCAGGGCAAGGGGGTCCCGCACGATCTGGGTGAGCTCTTTGCGTGCCTGGGAAATTATTCGGCGCATTCAGCGGACCTCGTGTCGGGTGCGGGCCTTTGCGCGGCCAGGGGATTAATCTTCATTGGCTACCTTGCCTTGCTTTCTTGCTTTTTCGACTACAGCGATGAAGACATCTTCGAGTGAGTAGTGCTCTTCCACTATCGATCGAATGCCGATGCCCGCGGCAGCGAGCTTCGCCACGGTTGCGTCGCGGCCCGCTTCAAGATCGTCGTCCGTGATGACATGAAGACGATCGCCGAACAACGAAACGCGCCAGCGCTCGTCGCCCTGGCGGAGCAGATCGGAAGCTTTCTGCGGCTGATCCACTGTGAATTCCAGAAGGTGCCCGCCCTGCTGGCTTTTGACGCCGCTCGGAGTGCCCTCGGCCGCAATTTCTCCCGCCACCATGAAGCCCAGGCGATTACATTGTTCGGCTTCTTCGAGATAGTGGGTCGTCACCAGGATAGCGGTCCCCAGATCGGCCAGCTTGTTGATCATGCGCCAGAAGGCACGCCGGGCTAATGGATCGACACCGGACGTCGGCTCGTCCAGAAACAAAACTTCCGGTTCGTGCATGATCGACGCGCCGAAAGCGACGCGCTGTTTCCAGCCGCCGGGCAGACTGCCGGTGATGAGGTCGAGCTTGCCTTCGAGGCCGGAGAAGGCCATTACCCAGCGTTTTTTGTCTTCGCGTTCGCGTTGAGGAACGCCATAAACGCCGGCGAAAAAGTCCAGATTTTCGCCAATCGAAAGATCGTCATAGAGCGAGAATTTCTGCGACATGTAGCCGATGCGCTGTCGCACTCCCGGGGAGCGAAAAGCGCCGCGCTCGCCGGTGAGCTGCATGTCGCCCGTCGTGGGATCGAGAAGTCCGCAGAGCATCTTGATGGTGGTGGTTTTGCCGGCGCCGTTCGCACCCAGCAAGCCGTAGATTTCGCCGTAACGGATATCCAGGCTCACGTCGTGTACAGCTGTGAAGTTGCCAAAGCGCTTGGTGAGTTTGCTGGCTCCGATGGCAACGCGGCCCTTCAGGTCGCCGTGATCGTGAATGCCGGGATAAGGTGGCGCTTTCGTTTCCTGGCCCGCGGCGCGGAGAGTCGCGACAAACGTGTTCTCGAGGGTTGGCTGGTCTTCACGGAAGATATCGGCCTTCAGACCGGCAGATCGAAGTGTCGTTTCGATGGCGGCCCGCCCTTTTTCCGAGTTCGGGGCGATGACGTCGAGCCGATCGCCGAAGCGCTGGACATCGATAATCTCCGGGTTGGCAGCATCGTTCAGAATGTCTTCCGCGCGGCCCAGATTATCGGTATGGACTTCCAGACGACGTGCGCCGAACCGCTCGCGAAGCTCATCCGGCGTACCGAGTTCCCGAATTTCGCCGAGGTGCATGAGGGCAACACGATGGCAGCGCTCGGCTTCGTCCAGATACGGAGTCGCAATCATGATGGTGAGGCCATCGGCCGCCAGATGAGCGAGCGTATCCCAGAACTCGCGACGCGAAACGGGATCCACGCCGGTTGTGGGCTCATCGAGCAGCAGCACCTGAGGCTGCGCCACCAGGGCGCAAACCAGCGATAGCTTCTGCTTCATGCCTCCACTCAGCCGGCCGGCAAGACGGTCCATGAAGCGATCCATATCGAACATCGAGAGATAACGGTGGCCCCGTTCTTCGATTTCCGCGGGCGCTACCTCGCGCAGATCGCCCAGGTAGCGGATGTTTTCCCGGACCGTGAGATCTGGGTAGAGGCTGAAGGTCTGCGTGAGATAGCCGGTGTGGAAACGGGCGTCGCGGGCAGGCTGACCGTAGATGAGTGCCGAGCCGGAGGTTGCTTCCATCACGCCTGCCATGATCTGGAAGGTCGTGGTTTTGCCTGCTCCATCCGGTCCAATGAGGCCGAAGATTTCTCCGCGAGCCACCGAGATATCGATGCCGCGGACGGCATTGATGTCTCCCGCGTAGGTTTTCATCAGCCGGGACACGGCGATGGCAGGCACATCCGGGCGTGGCTCGGGCCGCGCTGACGTTTCGCCCCGCGGGATGGCCATGGCAGGCATGAGTTACTTGCGCGCCTCGACGGGCCAGGAATCGCCGCTCACCAGGATTTCGCCATCGACCGGCATGCCCGGCTTCGCGAAGCCGATACCAGTCTTCAACTGGAGCTTCACGCCGACCACCTGTTTGACTCTGTCGTCGCGAAAGTAAGTGTTCTCCGGCGTGAAAGTCGCCTGGGGATCGATGCGGGATACGTAGGCTTCGAGTGGTTTCGCGGGGTCAGAATCGAGGAATATCCGGGCCGTCTGGCCGAGCTTCACCTTGCCGATCTGCCCCTCCGGTACGAAGCCCCGCAGGTAAACCTTGCTCATATCGAGAAGAGTGACGATCGGCGTGCCCGCCTGCACCACTTCACCCGGTTCCGCCGTTCGCGTTGCGATGGTGCCATCGAAAGGCGCGACAACGATCAGATCGTTACGGTTCTCCTTCGCTTCTTTGAGTTGTGCCTGGATTCGCAGAGCGTCGTGACGCTGCGTTTCAATCTGCGATTTCTGCTGAGCGATCTGGCTGCGGATGGCGGCCGAAGCGGCTTCGCGGATTCCAGGATTGCTGAGGGCGGCTTTCGCCACGTTGAGCGACCCGGTTGCGGATTCGACTTTGCGCCGCGCCGCAGCGACCGCGGCTTCCTGAGCGATGGCGGTTGAAGTGGCCTGTTCTCCCTGGCGCTGAGGCACCGCGCCGTCACGGGCGAGCTTGGTGTAGGCGTCGCGGTCGAAGATGGCGATTTTGAGTGCGCCTTCCTGCTGTGCGAGTTGCGCCTGGGCGGCGGATACTTCCGCTTCCGCCTGATGGACGCGGCCTTCAGCATCGACCTTCGATTGCTCGATCTGAATATCGTTCTGGCGCAGCTGATCTTCAAGAATTGCGATTTGCTGCTGAGCATAAGTGACGCGCGATCCGGCTTCGGCGACGGCGGCCTGCGCCTGATCTTCGCGGGATTTCGTCTGGATATCGTCCAGCGTCGCGATGACATCGCCAGCCTTGACTACATCGCCTTCGCGGACACGGATATCCGAGATGCGTCCCGCGACTTTGGGGGATATTGCCGAATCGTCGCCTTCAATGCGGCCGCTAAGCTGGACGACGCCTTCCGGCACCGGAGCCGGCTGCAGGAATTTCTTCCAGACGCCATAGCCGATCGCCGCCAGGACGATCAGGATGATGAGTGCCTTCGGCGGGCCTCCGCGTTTTTTAGGGGGTGTGGCTTCACTCATGTGCAGTCTTTTCCTTTAGATGTTGGATCGCGTGCAGCGAAAATTCGGCGATATGCGCGGCGATGACGTCGAGATTTTCCGAGGTCATTTCGAGGGCCGGCCAAAGCAGGCTGATCATTGGTCCGGCATGCGCGTAGTGGACTACCTGACCGATCACGCTGTGGGCGCAGAGGCGTGTGAGGTCGTGTTCCGACGGTTTGCCCAGAAGTTTCGAAATGATCTGGCGCATGGCGGCGTAGTTTGGTCCAATAATCTCTTCCACCACGCGGGGAAGCGCCTCGGTGGGTTGCGCCATTTCGTGGACCATGATGCGCAGGTGGCAGGCGCGACCCGTTTTCGGGTTATGCATACGGCGAAGCATCCCGGACACCATGAGGCGCAGGGCTTCTTCCGGAGTGGCGGCAGACAGAACGGCGTCACGGGGTTCGGGTTGTCCGCCGGCGGACATCGAGTGGCGAAGAACCGCGAGGTATAGACCGGCCTTATCTCGAAAATGATAATTCACAGCGGCGACGTTGGCATTTGCGCGGTTGCAAATGTCGCGGATGGTGGCGGTCTGGTAGCCATGTTCGGCGAAAACCTGTCCGGCGGCGTCGATGAGACGGGCGCGAGTGGGATCGGAGCTTTCCGTCGGAAGCGGTCGTTGGGCGGAACCAGCCATCAAACAACAGATTAAAACAGTTGTTTTACTTTGTCAAGATGATTGGGGAAGACGCTGGAAACCCGGTCGTGAACGGAATGTGCGGAACGAAACCAATTTCCGTTTATATTATTGAATAATAAGGCGTTAGATGTTTGACGCAGCGGCCCAATAATTGGTTCGGCACGTAAAAAGGGAGGCCCAGGGGCCTCCCTTTTTTGTACAACGGACTGCAACGATTTGTTAGAAGGAGACCGTCGCCTGCAGGGTCACGAGACGGCGAGACTGCGAAAGACCGGTGCCGCTGGCCGTCACGATCTTGCCGAAGGTCGTCGAATTGATGCTTTGATCGCCGATCAGGAAGGTGGGATGATTGAAGGCGTTTTCCACGTCCATCCGAATTTCCAGTCCGACACGCTCGTTGATCTTGGTATTCTTCGCCATGCTCGCATCGAAGCTGCGGATGGAAGGACCGGTGAAGAAGTTCCGCTGGAGGGCGCCTACTGTACCGGGGGCCGGGTTGGAGAACGCCTGGCCGACGAACGGCGCCACGCCGTCTGTGGATGCACCGCGGCCGTCCACCGGATTGATCGCCGATTGGGCAATGTAGTAGGGACCGTTGCCCGTCATGTAGAAGCCCATCAGATCGGTAAGTGCAGAACCGAAAACGAGGGGATTGGCTTCGTTATTGGTCGACCGGGAGGAGCGATTCAGAGTACCGCGGCTACCCGAAGTGATCGAGAAGGGCGAGCCCGTCTGCCACGCGAAGATTCCGGAGACCTGCCACCCTTCGGTGACGCGGCGCAGAATGAAGTTGTCAGCACGGAGGTTGTGACCTGGGCCGATGGGAAGGGCATAGCTGAAGTTCGCCTTAAAGATCCGGTTCACGTCGAAATCGGCTTCACGCGAACGTTCGAGCTTCGTGTTGGCATTGTCCAGAAACGGTTCGAAATTGGTCGTAGTATCGCCGGCAGCGTCGCTCAGCGCCTTGGACCAAGCGAAGTTCGCCTGGAACTGAAGTCCCTTCGAAAAGCGCCTGGTGGCTTCGAGTTGCAGACCGTTATACGAACTGTTGGAGAAGTTCGTCATCAGGTTCATCCCCTGACCGTAAGGGCTGGTATAAACCGGGGCAGCCGTTCCGAGCAGACGACCCGTGTAAAGGGTATCGGCAAAGGTTCCGACCGCTCCTGTCTGGATTGCGCTCAAGATCGTGGAGTTGGTCAGGAGGGTGCTCGCCATCTGCGCAAAGTAAGGCATGGGTGCGCTGCCTGGGATAGCGGGATTGTAGGCCGGGTTGAAACTTCCGTTCTTCGCCTGCGCCAGGAAGCCATTGTTTTGGGCCGTCCTAAAATCTGGCAGGACAGCTCCGATGAGGACCTGGTTCAAATCGAACGCGCGCAGTTCCTTGGTGCCGTGATTGCCGACATAGCGTACGGCAAGAACGGTGGACTTCCAGGAATGTTCCACACCGAGATTCCATTGCTGAACGTAGGGAGTCACCAGATTCGGATCGATTGCGGCCTGCGCATTCGTGAGACCGGCAGCAACCACGTTATCCGCGAAGGTCCTCGGCACCTTCAATGTCGGAGCAGCAATGGCCGGCAGACCTGTGCTGATGCGGGCGGACAAATTCGTGCCAGATACGGTCGACGCACCCAAGCCGAAATTACTGATCACACTGTTGCGGGTGGCGGTCACGACTTCATCGTTCACAAAGTTGATCGAATAGCCGGCACGCAGGGAAGTCTTGCCGTCGCCGAACACATCCCACGCCAGACCGACGCTGGGTGCGAAATTGTTCTTGTCCTTTTTGTACCAAGGTCTACCGGTGTCGCCCCCGGTGAAGTCCAGGGTAGCGTTGCCGAGTAGGGTGGAGATGATATTTCCGTTAGTGACGACGGGCAAGAGTGCGAGGCCGTCGCGCTCGTCCACGGGTGTCTGGTAATCCCAGCGAAGACCCATTGTAGCGGTCAACTGGCGGTTCAGTTTCCAGTTGTCGCCCACATACCAGGCGTAGTTTTCAAGGGTGAAATGCGTCAGCGCACTCTGGCCAGCCACATAACCGGAAGTGCGGCTGGTCGGATTGAAGGTCTGCGAACTGCTGGTAATATAGCCCGCAAGTAAAGCCAGCAGAGAGTTGGCGGCAGACAGATCTGTGCTGCCGACACCGGGCAACTGGGCCGCAACGAGCCCGGGATTGCCGGTGCCGATACCGAGCGTGTAGGTGGGAGCGATGCCGGCATCGTTAAAGACTTCCAATCGCGAGTCCTGATACTGCACGCCAAACTGGATGGTATGGCGTCCGAGAATCCAGCTCGCGTTGTCGGAAAAATTGTAAGTGTCGACATTGCGCCCCTGACTGCGGAACGTGTTTACCGGATTTGTGACCGACAGCGGGAGCGAGAGAAAGTACTTTGGGACCTCCGTCGAGGAGACGAAAAGTGCCGGGGCCCAGTTGAAACCAAATCTCAGTTCATTCGTGAGAGTGGGCTTCGGGTTCCAGCGCCATGCGGATGAGAGCAACTTCGTGTTGTCGACGTTGGCCACCTGCGGGATCAGGTTGGTGGAAACGTCAGCGTCCGGACGGTCCAGATCGTCGCGATTCCAGAGATTTGTCAGGCTGATGGAGTTCTTCGTATTCAGAATATAGTCGGTTTTCACCGTCACGTTATCCCGTGTTCGGTTGTTGCGGCGGACAAACGCGTAACCCGCGGTGTTCCGTTGCAGGGCGGCGGTGGAATCGCCAACCGTGTAGTTGTTGATTGCAGCGGCAGCAGGCTCAAGAGCGATGATTGCCGCAGTTGTGGAATCGGCGGCAACGCCGGCCGTCGTGAGGAGGTTGACTTTGCGAACAACGCCACCGGAATCTTTGTAAGTAAAGATGCCCTTGCGTGCATCGTCAGTCAGTACCGTGGAGGTGGAGGGAGTCTGCTGGTGCAGGCGGAATGCTTCGTAGTTGGAGTAAAAGAATACCTTGTTCTTGATTACTCGCCCGCCGACGGCAACGCCTGGTTGATTCTGATTCAGGGGAGGAAGCGGTGTGCCGGACTGGTTACTAAACCAGCTATTCGCGGCGAGGGCCTTGTTCCGGTTTGCCCAGTAAACTTTGCCGTGCAGTGCGTTCGTGCCGGAAGGAGTTACGAAAGCTACCTGGCCGGCTCCGCCAAACGCCGAGGTATTGGCGTTCGAAGTCGAGACCGTAACTTCGGCGACCTGGTCGAGGAGCAGGAGATTGGGCAGGAAGTCCAGGTCGTTCGTGCGAATGAAGTTGTCCTGTATGTTGACGCCATCGATAGTGACGTTCGTGTATTGGGCGCGCAGACCGTTGATCGTGGAAGATCCACGCGTGGTGACGTTGACGCCGGCCTGGGTGTCAAGGAAAGCCAGTGGGCTGCGGTTGAGGACGGGCAGTTTCTGAAGTTGTTCGTTTGTCAGTGTCGAAGTGACTTCTGCATTCGAGACCTGCACAATGCTGGTGGATTCGCTGACGACGTCGACGGAAGTTCCGGCTGCGGCAGCCAGTTTCAGGCTGATTGCCGGGACGTCGGTTGCGCGGCCGGTGTTGACCTCAACATTGGTCACCTGAACATTTGTGAACCCGGCAGCCTGCACCGAAAGGTCGTAAGTTCCGGGATTTACGCTTGTGAACGCGAAACTGCCATCCGATGAAGTGGTAGATGAATAAAGGCTGGTTTTGTCGCCCGGTAACTGCAGGCCGACAACTGCTTTCGGAACCGCGGCTCCGGAAGGATCGAGCACTGTGCCATTCACCCGGGCCGCGACCTGCGCATTTAACGCTGTAACAGCTAAAAGGCTGGCAAATAATATGCTGCCAGCGAGAACAACTTTTCGTAGCTTCATTATGTAGTTAGAAACCCCGTTTTTCCTTGAGGATGCCTGAAATCCCACCGTTTCGGCACCTCCGAAACGTGGTGTCAACCCCAATATGAGAAATTTACTACAAATGCTAACGAAACTCAAGCTGTTCCGTCTAACGGTCCCCATAAGAAATCAAGGCATTCCGGGTCAAAGCGACGTTTTGAGGGGCGAAAATAATCGTGGGCGTCCCCAAATCTTGCAGTTGCACAAACATATCAATTCCCATCGAGAATGGGGTATACTCAATTCCAGTGGAAATCATCGCTGGATTCCTGATTGCGCTGGCTATCGGCGCCACCGGTGTGGGCGCCGGCAGCATCACAGCGCCCATTCTGATCCTCTTCTTCGGGATGTCCGCTCCCAATGCGGTCACCACTTCGCTTGTCTTCAGCACAATCGTGAAGCTCTTCGCGACCCCGATTTACCTTTCGAGGGGTCACGTGAATTTCCGGGTGCTGGCCTACATCGCGGGCGGCGGATTACCCGCGGTGATCATCGGCAGCATCCTTTTGAATCATCTGGATAAAAACGGGCTGACTCGGCCGATCCTGATCATCGTCGGGATTGTGGTTCTGATTTCCGCGATGGGAACGTTCTGCCGAAGCATTTCGCCGACAGGGATCGTCGGCACGCCCGTTCACCCTGGCTGGCTGCCTGTTGTGTTCGCGCCGATCGGATTTGAGGTGGGGTTTTCGTCGGCCGGCGCGGGAGCTCTGGGAACCGTGGCGCTGATGCGTTTCACAACGCTGCACCCGTCCGAAATCGTGGGGACCGATCTTGCATTCGGCCTTCTGCTCTCAATATTTGCCGGTGGAATTCACGTGATGGCAACAGGAGTTCCGTGGCCGGTGTTGTTGAAATTGCTGGCGGGCGGTATCCCGGCGGTGTTGATTGGAACGCAGCTGGTAAAAGTTCTTGAGCCGCGCAAGATGCGTCTGGCCTTGTGCGTCTGGCTGATTTACATTGGCGGGCAACTTTCATGGCGCGCGATTCAGACCCCCACTGCGGCGCCCCCGGCAGCACGTACAACTTCGCGTTAGCGCAGTAACCGCGCCCGCGTGTCTTCATGAGGCGATTGAGGGTGTACTTTACAGGTATGCGCCCGCGTCACGCCCTGACAGTGGCTTTGCTCGGCCTGAGTGCGGCAATCGCACTGCTGGCGCAACTGCCGTTCAAGGAATATCCGGCCATCGAGTACGGCAATTTTCCTCTCCCGGCAGACTCGAATTCGAAGACGGACTGGGTGCGGGCGCGGCTACGTTATCCGGATATTTACGGCTATCCTTTCAAGCCGCTGTTCTATCGGAACGGCGAAGAATTCCCCGGTTACTGGACGATGGATTATCCGCGGTCGGACAGGCATTTGCTCGCCGGCGTGCAGCGATTGACGCGCATCAACACGCGACAGACGGAACAGGTAGCAAGCCTCGACACTGACGACGTGTTCAACTGGCCGATCCTGTACGCGGTGGAAGTGGGTCACTGGCAGCTTCCCGACGATCAGGCGAAACAGCTCGGCGAATATCTGCTGCGGGGCGGCTTCCTGATGGTGGACGATTTTCACGGCGACAGAGAGTGGGCGATCTTCGTCGATGGAATCAACCGCGCATTGCCGGGCAGGGAGATTCTGGACATACCGGATAACGATCCGATTCTCCACACGATTTACGACATAACGGAGCGGTTTCAGGTGCCGGGCGCGCAGTACTTCGATTCGGGCCTGCAGTATGAGGCGGGCATGGACCGGTACGCGAATGGCGAACCCGATTACAGGGCGGGGAAGACGCCACATTGGCGCGCGATTTACGATGACCGCGGACGCGTCATGGTTGCAATCTGCCACAACATGGATCTGGGCGATGCGTGGGAAGTGTCGGACGAGCCGCGCTATCCGGAGAAGTGGGCGTCACTGGCTTACCGGATTGCGATGAACTATTTCGTCTACGATCTGACGCATTAGCAGGATGCGGCAAAACCCAAATGGCCGCCGATTCACGCCGATTTTCAATATTCTGTTCGTGCTGCCGACAAGAGCTCACAGCTGATCTTTATACTGCTCCAGCGCCACCTTCACCAACTGACTTCTGGTGCGCACGCCCAACTTTGCGCACACATGCCGCAGCGATGCCTTGATCGCACCTTCGGAGATTCCCAGGCGAGTTGCAATCTCGCGGTTAGTCAGGCCCTGAAGCACTGCGCTCACGACCGACTTGTCGCGCGGCGTCAGCATGGGCGTCTTCGGCTTGCGCGTCCGATCCATCGAGCGAAGGACCGGCGCGAGATATGTATTCTCGATTGAAACTTCGCCTTTCGCAACGACCAAAATAGTGTCGCGAAGAATATCGATTGAGTGATGCTTGTGGACGATGCCGGTGACTCCGGCCTGCACCAGCTGAATCGCTTCGGCATCGCTCATTCCCGCGGTAACCGCGAGTATGTGGCCTTCGAAACGCGACCGGCGCGCCCCGAGCACGAAATCGATGGCTCGCTCCGCGCCCAGATCGACATCCAGAAGAACGACGGCGGGATTGACCTCGGCCAGCATGCCGAGGGCGTCCGCGGCGGAACCTGCCTGTCCTGCGACATGGAAGCGCGCCTCTTTTTCCAGCATGCGCACGAGACCTTCGCGAAACATCGCGTGGTCGTCAACCACCAGCAGGCGGATTGCAGTCTCACTCAGCATTCGGAAGGATGCTCCTCATTGTCGTCAATATCGTCGTGCGGAACAATCTGCAATTCCACGGCAAAGCATGAACCGCTGGTCCCGGGCTCATATCGCAATTCTCCACCATAGCCGCGTATCACCGACCGCGAGACATACAGGCCCAGACCGCTGCCATCGGCACCTGGCTGGAACGGTTGAAAGAGCCGTTCGGGCGAGCTTATTCCCGGACCCGAATCACGGAACCGCACCAGAGCACGCCGCTCATCGACATCCACGGAGATGTGAAGTTCACGCTTCGTCGACTGCCGGACCGCGCGATGGCTGTTTTGCGCAAGGTTAAGGAATGCCTGCAACAGGCCGTGCCGGTCGGCCAGAATCCGCGGTGTGACTGCCGGAAGCCGCCAATGAATCTCGCCATCGATTTCGCGCCATTCCGACTCGATAACGATCCGGAGGTCGTCGAGAACCGGTTGGAGAGGAAGATCCTGAAGCTCGTCTTCGGGCGTCGCTCCGGGCAGAGTGTCCTTCGAGCGCAGGCCGATGGCGGCAACCTTTTCCAGGCCGCGGAGCAGCGATTCAAAAGCCTGGAACTCTTCGTCGAAGGGCAGTCCATGCTTCTCGCGCAGGTTCAGAGACACCACCGAAATTGCGCTGCACAGGTTCCGCACCTCATGCGACACCGCCGACGCCGCGATGAGATTGCCGCGCATCATCTGGCGGAGATTCTCTTCCTCGTGTTCGCGCATCTCTTCGGAGGAATCCACCACAATGGCCGCCAGCCGCGTGCCCTCTTCGATTTTGTACGAAGAAAACCAGGTGTTGGCCAGAAAGATTTCGCCGTTATCGCGACGCCCCTGGCATTGCGCGGTTGTCTTGAGGCCGCCGGATTCGAATCCGATCTGAAGCGCATCGCTGAGCACCGGTAAATATCCGGCGATTGCCCGGCCTCTGAGCGATTCCCCCGGTGGCAGCGCAAACATCTCGCTGGCCGCGGTATTCGCGGCAACCACCGTGCCGTCGCCGCCCACGGTCAGAATCGCGGCGGGGCTGCTTTCCGCGAGAGTCTTCAGTTGTTCTTCGGCTTCGCGGCGCAGCGCCTGTTCCCGTGCGATGCGCTGAAGATGTTCCACCGCAACTTGTCGATTGCGCACCAGCGCCGCCACCACCAGACCGCACGCCGAGTAGGAAATCAGCGCGAAGATGAAGCGGAGAAGCATTTCGATATACGGGCTGGGGAGGTCGAACCAGGATCGGAGAGATGAGCACAGAATCGACAGGAAAACGATCTGTACCGGAGCCAGTACGACGGAGCCGAGCATCATCGGCAAAACATAAAGAACTCCGAGCGACATGCGATTGCCCACGGCATGATCCGCCATGGCGATGAGCGTCACCAGAGCGGCGACGAACGGCAGCACTCGGCTCTTACGGATCGCGAGGAGTGAAGCAATCACTTTTTCAGGATAGTGCCCGAGTCAAGGCCATTCGGCTATCGAAAGACAGTTACAATACTCTACCTTCGCGCGTGGGCGGCGGCAATTTGCGGGATATGAGCATGTTAGCCCGGCGAATGCGCATCCAATCCTATCTTTCGAATATTTTGCCTGTCTTTCGATATTTTCAAAGGAATATCTCTCTAGGTAATTGAAATTATTGATTGGACTCACTTGACTTATCATCGCTAGACTTCTTCTTCCGGCAGAGTTTTTCTGAGACTGGCCAGTCTTTTTTTTTAGCCGGCGCAGTAGATCCAGGTACAACCAGGTCCAAATAAATCCAGGAGAATGGCCGATGAATACGAAGTTGTCTCTATCGCAGAAGGTTTCTCGTCTCCGCGCCCGGCTGCGGGACTCGGAGTGGCGCAAGTACGGCGGGCTCCTGATTGCCGGAAAGTTTACAGCCATCGCGCTGTTGATGGTGGGCGTGGCGTTCCTCAATCCGGATCTGATGGGTTTTGGCGCGCATGCGGCGGACCCGCAGTTAAAGGGCAATGACATTGTCAATCCGATCAACACGGTCTGGACGCTGGTTGCGGCATTTCTCGTATTCGGAATGCAGGTAGGGTTCACGATGCTCGAAGCCGGCTTCTGCCGGTCGCGTGAAACGGTGAACGTGCTGATGGAATGCGTGGTGGATACCTGCCTTTGCGGAATCCTGTTTTATGCCTGGGGTTTCGCGTTCATGTTCAGCCATGGCAACGGTTTCATCGGGATGAACTGGTTCTTCCTTCAGGGCACTCCGGCGACGTATGAAGGCACGGGCGTGGCATTCCTGGCGGTCTGGCTCTTCCAGTTCGCATTCGCCGATACGTGCTCCACAATTACTTCGGGCGCGATGATCGGCCGTACTGGCTGGATCGGCGATCTGCTTTACAGCTTCTGCGTTTCGGGCTTCATCTATCCGATCATCGGTCACTGGACCTGGGGTCCGGATGGCTTCCTCGCCACCATGGGTACGAAGGATACGTTCCTGCCCTGGGTCGGCACCGGCTTCCACGATTTCGCCGGTTCCACGGTGGTGCACTCCATCGGCGGCTTTGTCGCTCTGGCGGGCGCGATCGTTCTTGGCCCCCGGCTGGGCCGCAAATTCAAGCGCGACGGCGGCGGACCAATGCTGCCACACGATCTGACCATCGCCGTTTCGGGCGGTCTGCTGTTGTGGTTCGGCTGGTACGGGTTCAATCCTGGCTCGACGCTTTCGGCGATGGACTTCGTCGGCATCGGCCGTGTTGCGGCGAATACGACTCTTGCAGCCTGCGCGGGCGGTCTGGTTGCGATGTTCGCGGCCTGGATCCCCAACAAGAAGTGGGATGTGAGCTTTACAACGAACGGCTTTCTGGCGGGATTGGTGGCTATCACCTGCCCCTGCTACTGGGTTAGCCCGACCGGCGCGATCATTCTGGGCGGAGTAGCCGGCCTGATCGTTTATCTGGGCGTCGAACTTCTGGAATACCTTCGCATCGACGATCCGATCGGCGCGGTGCCTGTCCACGGTATGAACGGCATCTGGGGCACGCTGTCGCTGGGTCTGTTTGCATCCGGCGAATATGGCGCCACCGGGAACTTCGGTCCGGACAACTCGGCCCCGCTCAAGGGACTTTTCTACGGCGGCGGCACGCAACTGCTGACGGCGCAGTTCATCGGCAGCGCAATCACGTGTCTTGCGACCTTCGGTGTTGCGATGGTTGTAATGTACGCTTTGAATGCCGTTAGTCTGCTGCGCGTCTCGAAGGAAGGAGAACTGGAAGGCCTCGATCTTCACGAACATGGCATTTCCGCTTATCCTGAATACGTGATCTCGTCGGTGGTGACACCGGCTGCGATGCAGATTTCACGCGACGCGCGCTGAAGCTGGCTGCGCTAAACACGCTTCGCGAGGCCGGGATTCCGGTTCCGGCTTCGCGGAGATATCCAGAACAGGGAGAAGGAATATGAAAAAGATCGAAGCGATTATTCAGCCGCACAAACTGGATGCCGTGAAAGAAGCTCTCAAGGGCGCCGGCGTCGATGGCATCACTATCTTTGAAGTTCACGGTCACGGCCGTCAGAAAGGGCACACGGAAACTTACCGCGGCGCGGAGTACAAAGTCGACGTACTGCCGAAAGTCAAGATCGAACTGATTCTGGGAGACGCCGAACTGGAGCGGATTGTCGGCGTGATCACCGAAGCGGCGCGGTCGGGTAAGATTGGCGATGGCAAGATCTTTGTCTCGACGATCGATGAAGCGATTCGTATTCGCAACGGCGACCGCGGACAGATGGCGCTTTAAAGTTGTGCCTGTTCGTGCCACCATGTAGATGGCATTAACCGATCGATGGAACATAACCAGACCAACAGCAGCAGCGGCACGGCGCGAGTCGTAGTCGCGACCACAGTAGCTCTTTCGTTTATCTCCTTCTGGCAGGGTGCGGCGATCGTCCTCAGCGACCTCGCCTCCTCTGCCTTTTATGCAGGCGGCATCGCGGAACAGGCAATCGGCAAAAGCGCCCCCTGGTTCATTCTGGCGGTGATGTTGTTCAGTTTCGCCGTACGTTCCGTGTACATGGAAGGTTGCAGCATGTTCGTACGCGGAGGCGTGTACGTCGTGGTGCGGGATTCCATGGGCCCGTTCATGGCCCGGCTCTCCGTGTCGGCGCTGATCTTCGACTTCATTCTGACGGGTCCGATCAGCGGTGTTACCGCCGGTCAGTATCTCGGGAACTTCCTCAATGAAACCGCGGAGTACATGCATTCGAGTCTCCGGGTGCCCCCCAACATGTTCGCGGCCGCGGTGGGGCTTCTCGCCACAGCTTATTTCTGGCGAAGCAACATAAAGGGTATTCACGAATCCAGCGAGCAGGCGTTGCGCATCATGCAGATTACAACGGTGATGCTCGTGATCTTTCTGATCTGGTGTCCGCTGACGATGATCGTTCGCGGACCGGCCCAGATTCCTCCTCCACCCACTTTCGCGAACATGCATTTTTCCGATGACAGCCTGGGCTGGTTCAAAGGAACGTTCTGGGTGCAGATGCCGATTGCGCTGACAGTGATGGCGTTCGGCCATTCACTGCTCTCGATGAGCGGTTTCGAAACGCTGGCGCAGGTATACCGCGAAATCGCCTACCCGAAACTGAAGAACCTCAAGCTGACCGCCAATACCGTATGTATCTATGCGGTGGTTTGCACGGGCGTGCTGACCGTGTTCGCCGGCATGATTATTCCGGATTCCGTTCGCGGCCAGTACGCGCAGAACCTCCTTGGCGGTCTCGCCATGTATCTTGTGGGCCCCACGTTTCTGAAACTGATATTCCACGCTTTTGTGGTGACGGTGGGCGTACTGATCCTTTCCGGGGCGGTGAACACCTCGCTGATCGGCGCCAACGGCATCCTGAACCGGATCGCGGAAGACCGTGTTCTGGTGGAATGGTTCCGCAAACCACACTCAAAGTTCGGCACAACATACCGGCTGATCAATTCCATTACGCTGCTGCAGGTAGCCACGATTCTGTTCAGTCGCGGCGATCTTTATATCCTCGGCGAAGCCTACGCGTTCGGTGTGGTGTGGAGTTTCTTCCTGAATTCGCTCGGAGTCGTGGTGCTTCGCTTCAAGCGCCACGATCAGGAATATAAGCACCCCGGCAACATCGTGATCGCGGGCAAAGAGATACCGGTCGGCCTGATTACCACCACCGCTGTATTATTCCTGGTTGCAATCGCCAACCTGGGAACCAAGAAGGTCGCGACCATTTACGGCATTGCGTTCACCCTTCTGCTGTTCGCGGTGTTCACGATTTCAGAACACATCAATAACAAAAAGGCCGGAGTTGGCGAGGAGAAACAGGGACTGGAGGCATTCAACCTTGACGCCCAGGCCGAGATTACGGAAGAGAGCGTTCAGGCTCGGCCTGGCTGCGTGATGGTCGCCGTCCGCGACTATACACAGCTCACACATCTGGAAAGCACGCTGCGCAAGACGAATCTCCGGCGTCACGATATCGTCGTGGTGACGGTGCGTGTGATTACGGGTACCGGCGGGTACGATCTGCGCAATGAGCAAATCTTCAATACCTACGAACGCGAGTTGTTTACCCGCGTAGTGGCGATGGCGGAGAAAGAGGGCAAGACGGTCGACCTGCTGGTGGTGCCCGGGATTCAGCCTTACGATGCGCTTGTGCAAACGGCAGCGCGCCTGAAGGCATCTCGCCTTGTGACCGGCGTATCGCCAGGGGTCGAATCCAACGATCTTGCGATGAAGATCGGTCAGGCATGGGAACGCCTGCCGGAACCGCGTCAGCCTTTGTCTCTCGAAGCGATAGCTCCGGGAAGACCGAGCACGTACGTCAATCTGGGTCCGCATCCGCCTCGTCTGTGGCCGGAAGATGTGGAGCGCGTTCATGAGCTATGGCTGGAAATGTCCGGCCAGTTGGGTTCGCATCTGCATCATCGCGACATCGTGAGCGTGGCATTGCGCCGGCTGAAGCAGGAGATCCACAGCGAGCGGCGCGACGAGGTCTTTCTCGATCTGGATTATGAAATGCACTCCGTTCACGGTGTGGAAGTGCCCGAGGAAAACCGCTAGCGGGAGGCTGAGAAATCCAATAGCCGCCGATTCACGCCGATTCACGCCGATAAATTTTTTGTTTTCTAGCCCTTGATCGCAGCGTTTTCAACATCCCGCCAGCCGCTACTTGCGGGCGCGCGCGGCTGCCAGAGCGGCGGCTTGCGCCGACGGCACGTATTCCGTTACGGCTCCCTGAGTTCGCAATTTTGCGATGAGCGCGGCAGCGTCGATGGATTGCACCGGCGTCCCGCTCTCGATTGCCAGCTTTGCGGCCACACCAGCCGCCTGCCCGATGATCATGTACTGCGGCTCCATGCGCACCGACGAGTAGGCAACGTGGCTGGCTGAAAACGCTACCGGCACCAGGAGGTTTTCGGCCTCGGCGCGCTTCGGCAGCATCACGCGATACGGAATCTGATACGGCTTCACCGCTACCTGCATATCGCCCTCATTGCGCACAAAACCGCCCTCCGCAACTATGCGTTCCACATTGTGTGAATCGCTGTTATAAGAACCCATGCCGATGGCATCGGGCTTGGTGATATTCGTTTGCAGATCCTGCTGGATCATCACATATTCACCGATCATTCGGCGGTCTTCACGGATGTAAAGCTGCCGCGGCCAGTGATTGCTGTCGGCGAACTCGGCGGGACAGAGTCCCCAGGAGTTCATCTCCTGCCGAACGACGGCGGGCACGCCCGGATCGTTCGCCAGAAAGTAGAACAGCCCTGCCTGATAGTTCTTGTGCGCCTGCCAGATTTCGTCGCGCTGTTTGTACGATGCGTTCGGATATTCCCAACTGCCGCCGATGAAGTCGGTGGAGAACGCCCCGTTGTTGTTGATATCGGTAGCGCCGTTCGGCAGCCGGTCGATCTTCATCAGCGTGCCCAGCGCGGGCGGCTTGCCCTCCGCTTTGGTACGCGCTTCGATCAGGCGCGCCAGCAGTGCGTAGCGGTGCGGATCGTAGTTCGCAGGCTTCGCAAAGATGATGCGGTCCGGAGCGGCGCTGAAGCACATCCGGAAGTTGTAGGCCTGCACTGCCTTATCGGCTGAGCCGGGCGGCGGAAGCTTTGCCGCACTGATTTCCGGCAGCAGTTGACCGGAGGCGTCTCTGGCGGGCACATCCACCAGAAACTGGTGCAGCGGCGTCTTGTCCCGAACTCCCGCCAGCGATTCTCCATATTGCGCGCCTGACTCACGGCCATAGGTCCAGGTCACGCCGGACTGGGCCATCAGGTCGCCTTCATAGGTGCTGTCGATGAAGATCTGCGCCGTGAAAGCATCTCCGTTTTCCATCTGGATGGAACGAACGCGCGCTCCCTGTTTCGTGACTCCGTTCTTTTCCTGGAGTCGCGCGTGTTCGATCAGAGTCACGCCCGCGCCCGTCAGCATCTGCCGGAAGATCTCTTCGGCGACGTGCGGTTCATGCAGCCAGGAGACTTCGTTGCCGAAGCCGTTCATCCCGTAGCGCTGACCCACCCGATAGTAGAACTCGTAAGCGTAGCCGCCGATGACTTCCTTCTTGCCATAGTCGGTAAAACCCAGGCCGCCGGAAACCATCCCACCCACATGCGGCGTGGGCTCAAGCAGCGCGGTGTGGAGGCCTTCGCGAGCCGCCGAGACTGCGGCGATCACTCCGCCCGCTGTTCCTCCGTAAACCACTACATCGAAGTCGCGGGTGGCCGCTGAGGCAGCGAGGGTCAGAAGCAGGGCCACGCTCGCTCGCATAAGTTTCGCTCGCATTAATTTCGCTCGCATAAGTTGAGGTTAGTTTATCCGGCTGCTATTGCGCCGGAGTGGTTTCGGCAGCGCGCTTATGGAGAGCATCCGGATCGAAGATTCTCTTGTCCGGCGGCATTGCCTTGAAAGGCGTGTAGTCCGGCTCATCGGTGAAAATGTCGCGGATACTCGCGGCGGTCTGGTCCATCAGATTCAGCGCGGGCACGCGGAGAATTTCGAAAATCGTCTTGAGCAAACCAGGAAAGCTGGTGTTCGTATGCGAAACGTAATTCCGCCGGACGTTCGGCCCCGCCGCCAGGAAAACCGTACGATGTGCATCGATCAAATCGATTCCCCCGGCGGCAGTGTCTTCCGTGACGAAGACAACCGTCTCGCGCCACCACGGCGAGTTCGACAAATATTCAAGAATGCGGCCCAGCGCCAGGTCGTTATCCGCCACCCATGAGGCCGCATACGGATATCCGCCGTTTGGCCGGTCGTCGCCAACGTGGTCGTTGGGCAGCGTGACATAGAGGAATTGCGGCAGTTGTTCTTTGCCGGATTTGTAGCGGCCATCCAGTTCGGCAATGAATTTGTCGGCCCGGACCTGATCGGGAACGTCAATCGAAAAGGCCGGATAATCGCGGGACGTGTTGCGATAGAGCGAATCCTCAATGGGCATATCGGTCTGATAATCGCCGTCCTTGCCCGGCAATTCCAGGCCCTCGCCGAAGTTGCGGAACGAAATGTGATTCCGCTCCAGATGGTCCCAAAGAGTGCCGTTTTCGGGAATCTCCTCTGGCAGTGGAGAGGCGTTGGTGCCGGCGAACAGCAGGCGGCCCGGCGTGTTGTTATCGGCCGCGAAATGCCGCTGGCCACCGTAGGATGCGAACATTCCGCTCACCGTGAACAGATCGGGAATGATGCCGTTCAACCAATGGTGCCCGTCGACATCCGTATCGCTGTCGGCGTAAAAATTATCGCTGAAGGCGAACTGCTTCGCGATCTCATGGTGATTCGGGGTGACCGCCGCATCCTTCACGCTGAAACGAACCCCGCGGCCATCCGCGCGTCCATGCAGGCCATAGCGGGCCAGCGCCACATTTCCCACGGCCTTCGAATTTGACGGCTCGCCGAGATCTCCCAGCACTTCGTCGTAAGCGCGGTTCTCTTTCACAATCAGCACCACGTGCTTGATGGCAGCCGGAAGCGACGGCACGATATTGTTCTCGACGAAAAAGCCGTTGGCCGCAAAAGTAGTCGCCGTGAGTTTCTGCAGATCGCTCTGCGCCGGCATGGTGAAGGTGGAAAGCGAACCGTGATAGAAGGTGGAGGGTGCGTTGGGGTCCTCCAATGGGCGGCGCGCGTTCGCCCCCGACCCCTTGCCCCGCGCGTTCACTACCCACACGCGCCCATCGGCGAGCGCCACTCGCGTCGGATACCAGCCCACCGGCAAATGCCCGATCACCACGTTACGGGTCGTATCTATTACGCCTACGGCATTGATGCCGGCCTCGGCTACATAGAGCCATTTCGTGACCGGGTCATAAGCCATCCCTGCGGGCAGGAAGCCGCGGAGCGTCAGCAGCCAGGGGACGCGGATCACAATCTGTCCGAGTACTTTGTTGTCCTTGGCCGAGATGACCGTGATGGTGTCGGAATGTGAATTGGAAACGTAGACCTTGTCTTCCACGGCCAGAATGCCGGCCGGGGCGCTGCCGCCCATGGCTTTTCCGACAGGCTGGCCGGGGCCGTTGGGAACGGCGCTCCCCACAGCGGGGCCGGTGCGGATCCACGTCTCCATCACGGGCTTCTGCGCGTCACGAACGTTGATCACGCACACGGAATTTGCTTCGCGGTCGTTCGGATCGCCCAGCGCTTCCGTTGCCTGCGGCGAGGGGAAAGCAAATGCCGGCCAGGGCAGCCCCGTCCCCGGCAGCGTTTTGTAGCGGAACATTCCCACGTTCGCCACGTACACCGTATTTCGATCCGGCGATAGTGCCAGGGTAAACGGCATCCGGCCCGTCGCGATGGATGAAAGCACCAGGTCTTTCACCGTGTCGATCAGCACCAGCCGATAGTTCGCCTGATCCAGTACATAGAGAATATGCCGCACCGGATCGATGGCGAGATCGGCGGTGTAGCTGTTTTTCCAATCGCCCGAGTTGATGCTGACCAGCTTGCGGCGAGCCCCGTTGCCCGAATCGATCAGCCGGATCTTGCCTGAATCGCCCTCCGCAATCCAGACCGCCTTTTCGGAATCGAACGCGATTCCGTAAGATGCGCTCTGCCAGCGGTCGGGCTGTTTGGAGGCCTTGCCGGTGGATTCGTCATCCGTCGGTTGAGCCCAGAACATCTTTTCCTCCCACGCTGTTTTGTGGGGTGCGAGTACGGCCACGCCAAAACGTTCAAAGCCGGTTTCCGATACGCCGATCAACCCTTTAGGACTGACTGCGAGCCCGAATGCTCCCGGGCCAACCTCTATCTGGCTGCCCAGAGGCTTCAACGCCCGTCCTCCCGGCAGGAAAGTGACATTGCCGGAAGTGTGCGCATAATTGACCCCGCCCGGGGGATGGAAATCGTCAGCCGTCAGCGCTCCGGCCAGCAGAATTGTCGATGCGGCCAGGCAGATCCGGAGGTGGCGTGTCGGCGGCATCTGTTTCTATGATCCATTGTCCGGGGTTATGGTTTCGTGCCGGGAATTCTCTCGCCGAACTATACTGAGTTTGCGCGATGAATTCTGCTTCTACCCGGCCCGTTGCGGCCAAAACGCGGACTGAGTTGCGCCAGTTTTTCCGGCCCGGGGGCACCCTGGCATCGGCCCATCCTTCGTTCGAACTGCGGGCGGGCCAGATGGAAATGGCCAATGCGGTCGATGCCGCGCTCAGCGAAAACCGCAAGCTGATCGTGGAAGCGGGCACAGGCACCGGCAAGACGCTGGCCTACCTGGTTCCGGCCATCCTTTCCGGCCGCCGCGTGGTGATTTCGACCAATACCAAAGCCCTCCAGGAGCAGCTCTTCTTCCGCGATATTCCGTTTCTTGAGAAAGTCGTCGGGCGGCCCCTGCGTGTTTGTTACATGAAAGGCCGTTCCAATTACGCCTGCCGGCAAAAAATCTATGACGCCGAAGGAACTCCGGTTCTAAGCGGCCTCGAAGAAGTCGCCGACTTCCAGATCATTCAGGAATGGGAAAAACACACCGAAACGGGTGATCGCGCCGAGGTCAACACCTTGCCCGAAAACAGTACCGCGTGGGCGAAAATCGACGCGCGGCCCGAGATGTGCGGCGGTTCCAGATGCAGCCAGTACGAACGCTGTTTCATCACTTTGATGCACCAGCGCGCTTCGGAAGCCGACATTATCATCGTTAATCATCATCTGTTTTTCGCCGATCTTTCCATTCGCCGCTCCGATCAGGCTCAGATTCTGCCCGATTACAATGCCGTGATCTTCGACGAAGCGCACGAAATCGAAGACGTCGCCGGCCAGTACTTCGGTCTCGCCGTGAGTACCTATAAGGTGCTGGATCTGCGCCGCGATATCGCGGCACTTTCGCGCATCCGCAAATTCGGTTCGGAAGAACTGGATCGCATTCTCATTCGCCTGGAGGAAGTCTCTCTCAGCTTCTTCGGAAGACTTCCCGGCGGCGATGGGAGGGCGAGTTTCACAGGGCGCGACGAATTCCTGGCGCTTCATGGCGAGCAATACCAAACCTTGTTAACCGCCTTCGATCTTCTCGCCGGACATTTGAAACTGATCCACGATGCTCCCCAGGAAGTGATTCCTCTGTTCCGCCGTGCCATGGAAATGCGCAGCGCGATTCAGTTCCTGATTGAAGGCGATAACCCCGGCTTCGTGCACTGGACCGAACGCCGCAGCCGTGGGATTTTCCTTCAGGCCACTCCCATCGATGTCGCCGATATTCTTCGCGAACACCTCTGGAGTAAGGTGGACGCCGCGGTCCTCACTTCCGCCACGCTCGCCGTAGCGGGCGGCTTCGACTACGTGGAATCGCGATTGGGACTCGGCGATGCCCGCACGCTCGTGGTGCCCAGCCATTTCGATTATCAAAGCCAGGCCCTGCTCTACATTCCTCAGAATCTGCCCGCGCCGTCGGACCCCGCCTGGGTCAAAGCCGCCAGCGAGGAAATCGCCCGAATCCTGAACGCCAGCCGTGGCCGCGCATTTGTCCTGTTTACCAGTTACATGCAGATGCGCCAGATTCACGACCGCGTGAGTTTGATGGTGGAATTCCCCGTCCTCACCCAGGGGACCGGGCCCCGCACCGCCCTCCTCGATGAGTTTCGCAACACGCCGAATTGCGTTTTATTCGCTACTTCCTCTTTCTGGCAGGGAGTTGACGTTCCAGGCGAGCAATTGAGCTGCGTTATTATTGATAAGTTGCCCTTCGCGGTGCCCAACGATCCGGTGGTTGAGGCGCGTATCCGGAATGTCCGCGAGGCGGGCGGGAATCCTTTTTACGACTACCAGATTCCCCAGGCGGCCATCGCGCTCAAACAGGGTTTCGGGCGTCTGATTCGCACCCGCGCGGACCGTGGCGTGCTTGCCTTACTCGACCACCGCATCACGAAACAGCGGTACGGGCAGGTATTTTTCGATAGTTTGCCGGATTACGCGTTTTCCATGGATTTCGCCAAAGTGGAGAGTTTTTTCAATGTTTGAAGTCGCCGTAGAGCATACTTTCGCCGCCGGTCACGCCCTCCGCCATTACAAAGGCAAGTGCGAGAACGTACATGGCCACAATTACAAAGTGCAGGTAGTCGTGCGCGGAGAGAAGCTGGATTCCATCGGGATGCTGGCCGATTTCGTGATGCTGAAGAAATGCCTGCGAGATACCTGCGAGCCGATGGATCATGTCTTCCTCAACGATCTGCCGCCCTTCGACGTCCTGAATCCCACAGCCGAGAATATGGCGATTCACATTGGCGAGAAAATGCAGGCGGCGCTGGCGGGCAATCCGAATCCTGTGGAAGTTGCGGAAGTGAAGGTTTGGGAGACGGATATTCAATCGGCTACTTACCGGCCGAATCGCTGAGAAGCGCTCAGGCTAAAGCCACATTCGGTTGAGCGGTCTCGCTCAGCGGCGCGAACTCCCCGCGCTCGAACTTCGCCCACGCCGCCGCCGCAATCATCACC
>JAICJH010000058.1 GCA_025928545.1 Bryobacteraceae bacterium
CCTGTCGCGGGCAAATGGAAATCAATCCCAGGCGGCAAGGGCGCTGAGGATCGGGCGTGATGCGCTGCGTTACAAAATGCGCAAGCACGGCCTGCTCTAGATCGGCTTCCTGAGTCTTATCGGCGTGCACCGGCGTGCATCGGCGGCTTACCTGACCATTGCGGCGCAGAAGCCGCATTAGCCACCGCCGCAACACCGGCAGCGATGCCTTTATCAACCTTCACCAGATTGTTGTAGTCGATTTTCGAAGCCTCGTCACTAACGGCGTGATAGTCGGCAAACTCAAAAGCCACCACAGCGGTATGCGCCACAATGCCGGCCAGCGCAAACGAATAGTTATCGCTGCGGTCGAAATAATCGTCGCCGTTTTCCTTCTTATAGAGCGTAGCGCCGGCCAACTTCACCGCCGGAGCCATCATCGCCGCAAGATTCGAATACGAAGGTCCCGTGAGAGCCAGCCGCGCTATTTCAGGACCGTCGCTGGAGTCGGTTCGTCCCAGTTGCTCCAGGTTAATATCCGCAATAGTGCGGGCAATCGGGACAAGGGGATGGCGCACATAAAATGCCGATCCGAGCAGCCCTTCCTCTTCCCCGAACACCGCCAGAAACAAAACACCGCGCCGCGGATGCGGATCCGTCCGCAGCGCTTTCGCAATTTCAATCAGCGATGCCGCGCCGCTGGCGTTATCGTTGGCCCCGTTGTAAACCCTGTCCCCCGGCCCGGGCGGCCGTTCGCCCAGATGATCGTAGTGAGCGGACACGATTACGAACTGGTCGCGCACAGCCGGATCGGAGCCGCCAAGAATGCCCGCCACATTTCGGAGCGAAACGTTGCTCCGTATCGGTGCTCTCACATGAAGATTCAGCCTGACCTGGTTCCTGCTGTTAATCGCGAAGAGACGTCTGACGCCGCGATTGTAGATCCGGATAACCGGCGGCAGGGCTGGATCGGCATCGAGCAGTACCGGAGATTCACTTTTAGGGCGCGATCCATCGAGAGCCAGCAGAATGAGCGATGGCTTGCGGGCCCGCAGCGCATAGAGTGCGGAATCGGTGCTCCAGGCTTCCCCGCCCGCCACCACACGACCCGTCATTTCAGGCAGCGGCCCGTCATTCAAACAAACGACCGTCTCGTTTTGAAAATCGAGGCCCGAAACCGATAAGACTGCCACATCGGCGGCGTTGACGCTGCGGGATCTGCCGGCTTGCGTGAACGCCATCCGGAAATCAACGGTGCGTTGAGTGACCTGAGCGAATGAGGCAGTTTGAAAAAAGGAGCCGTCCGTGCCGCCTGGCGCGAGGCCGGCCCTGCGGAATTGGTCGGCCAGATAATCGGCCGAGGCTTCCAGACCTCGCGAGGGAGTCAGCCGGCCCGCACGCTGATCCGAAGCGAGCCAGGTAATGTTGCTTCGCAGGGATTCGGCGGAAATCCGGTCCAGCGCGACCGCGCTCCAGAGCGCGCAGACGGCAGCGAGTCCGGCGGCAATCAGTTGAGCAGCTTTGCGCGCGCGCCGTGCCACTCAGGCCTTCAGAATTGTGCGCACATTCACGGAGGCTTGTTCCAGCAGCATCGCGAGATCGTTCGAGCAGCCAACGAAGAGCATCCCGCGATCTATCCAGAAACGCGCCATGGCCGCTGCGCGAGTATGAATTCCAGGTATGATTCCGTGGCGCAGGCAGGCGTCGCGTATCGTTTCTATCGCTCCGATCATCTTCGGATGATCCATATTCCCGGGCACTCCGAGAGAGATGGAGAGATCGGCGGGGCCGATCATGACCGTGTCGAACCCAGGCACGCTGAGGATTTCATCCAGCGCCTCGACCGCGCGCACAGTCTCAATCTGGACCACTCGCATCAGGTTGGCGTCGTAGTGGTCGATAAGTTGAGTGAAGTTCAGCGGCTCGTAATCGGCATTGTTGGGCGCAAGGCCGTAGCCGCGAATGCCGGTGGGCGGATAAATGGTCCAGCTGATGGCTTTTTCCAGTTGCCCGGGGTCTTCGGTGCGGGGAAAAATGATGCCGCCGGCGCCGCAATCGAGCGCGCGGGCTACCAGAGAATACTGGAAATCGGCCACGCGGACGATGGGGCAGAAATTAACCAGATTCGCCACGCGGCAAATGTCGTTCACCGTTTCCAGATCGAAATTGCCATGCTCGGTATCGACGAAAGCCCATTGCAGGCCGGCCGCCGCGAGGATCTTGGGAATTTCCGCGGAACGAAAATTGCCGAACCCACAGCCTAACTGTACTTTGCCTTGCTTCAGTGCCTGTTTAACCGAGTTCTCACGCATCAATATGAAGATACCGTGCCTGGTTCGCCAGTGCGGATGCGAAACGTCTGCGGTTGTTTGGAGGGCAAGGTTCGATGCCTCTGCCAGTCACCGTTTGATGCGAAGATATTTTTTCGGATTGCTCCGAAAATCCTTGAGGGTTGCCTCCAGGCTTTGCAGAGAACCAACCAGCGATTCGTAAGTCTGCGGAGTGGTGAGCAATTCGCCGGCTTTGCCTTCACCCCGGTTGAGCGCCGCCAGCATGTTGTCGGTCGATTCCAGCATGCGCGCGATGTTCTGGTAAGTTTCTTGGTCGCGCAGGCCAGGCGCGGTCTTCGCCATGCTTGCCCGGAATTCCGCAATCGACTTCCTGATGCTTTTGACCAGGTTAAGAATCGTGTTGTATTGTTCGTCGCTTGCATAGGCGCGCCCGGCGACGCCTTCGCCCCGCTGCACGGCCTGCAGCGCATCGTCGATCTTGCGGATTGAGTTGTCCCAGTCCGAATAGAGGCTGGTAGTGAACACCGCGGCGCCTGCCGGCGTGGTTCTCGCCACCAGATCCCGCATATTACTTTCGAAAAGCTCCACGCTGCGAACTAACCGCCCGTACTCCTTGTCCCCCATAATGTAATGTCCCGTCGGAGTGTCCGGCGATGCGAGACTCACCATCATGTTGTCCACCTTCTTCAGCGTGTCCTGGAGGCCGTAGATCAGATCGGCTTTATCGGCTGCGGAAGCGGCCGGTTCGCTGCGCAGTTCTCCGCCGTCCGCTACGGTCAGTCTTTCCTTGCCAGCCGCAATATCCAGAAACTTTTCGCCAATCAGAGTATCCGAGCCGAGACTGGTTTGTGAATCCAGCGGAATCTTCGGCAGGTAAACTTCTTCCACCCGCAGGTTGACCCTCACCGCGCGCTGCTGGTCGAGGTAACCCGACACCAGAATGTTTTTTACTTTGCCGATCTGCACGCCATCCAGGCGGACTGCCGCCCCTGCGCCGAGGCCTGTCGCATCCGGCAGATAAGTTTTGAGGTCGACTTTGCGGGCGAACAGACCTGCACCGCCGCCTGTCAGCAGCCAGACCAGAATTCCAACCAGGGTAAGTGCCGACAGGATGACACCGGCAACTCTGGTGATCATCGGGGGTGTCGGTTTGATCTCCAGTTCAGCCATGTTGAATTGGGTGACGATTCGCCTCAGGCCCGCGTGCAGCGGCTTCTGAGCTATCAGTTTACCAGCGTTCGGTGATACAATCCCATCACCCCACGTGGCCGAAACGCGATGAATGCCCTGATTGAAGTCTTCGTCCAGCCCGGAAAACTTTTCTCGACTCTCCCCGAACGCCGGGCTCCATGGGTGGCGCCATTGCTGGCCAACACGATCCTGCTGCTGATCTCCACGGCCGTTACCGTCAACGTGCTCGGCATGGATCTGATTATGCGCCAGCGCCTGGCCTCTTCGAATATGAGCCCTGAGCAGATGCAGCTTGCGATGGAACGCGCGGCTTCACCGGTCACAACGTACATTACTTATGCGGCCGTTGCGATCGGGACTCCGCTCTCGATGCTGACAATCGCGGGGATTCTTTTCGCTTTCGGAATGATGACGGCGCGCGCGCCGAAATTCGGCAGCATGCTCGCCATGGTGACCCTGGCATTCTTCCCCTATTTCGTGGTGACGGTCCTGATGACCGCGCTGGTGATGCTCGCCGCTCCGGATAAATCCGCTCTGGATATCAACAATATTCTGGCGACCAATGTCGCCGCCTTCGTGAACCGGTCGGAGACTTCCAAAGGTATCTACGCGCTGTACAACTCATTGGACTTACTGAGCTTTTTCGAAATTGGATTTCTGTCCTGGGGATTTTCCAGACTGACGAAAGCCGGTTTTTCAGCGGGCCTCGGCGCGGTCAGCGTAATGTGGATACTTTACGTGATGGTCAAGATGGCGCTAAGTCTGTTCCAGTAACTCCGCACCGAACTCCCGCCGCAATTTGACAACCACCCTCGCCGCTCCGTACACTAATGTTTTGGAAGGGTCATCATGGCGCTGAATACCATCGCACTGAGATTACCGGTCCGGGTGCCCAGCAACGCTGAGCACTGTCCCCCCTCGGGAGGTGCGCCTTCTCGGTTAGTTTACTAACGAGAACGGCCGCTTCCAGCCTTCGGGCGATCCCGCACGGAATTTTTTCGCTTTTTTTCCCGGCTGAGTGCCGCATTTGTGATGAGCCGCTCACTGGCTTCACCCGAATTCCGGTTTGCCGCGCCTGCCTGAACTCCCCCGCGCCGCTCGAAGCGGATTACTTCTGCGCCTCGTGCCATGCGCCGTTCCAGAACGCTTTTCCGCTGGATGCCGGCGGCGTCTGCGCTCTTTGCCGCTCCGGGCTCCAGGGGTTTGATCGTGCGGCGAGCTTCGGCTTTTACGACGGCGCGCTGCGCAGCCTCATCCACCTGTATAAGTACTCCGGCATGCGGCCGCTTGCGAGTCAGCTTTCGCGATATCTGGAGCACGCAATTTCCATCGACGAGCGCTATGACGTAATCGTCCCAGTACCGTTGCATTGGCGGAAGCAGTGGCATCGCGGTTATAACCAGGCTGAACTACTCGCCCGCGAGGTCTCGCAGCGCCGGCGAATACCGCTTCTCAAAGCGCTGCGGCGCGTCAAAGCCACCGTAAACCAGTCGGGGCTGACAAGTGCGGCGAGGCGTTCGAACATCGCGGGTGCCTTTCAGCCACGTGCCGGAATCGACTTGCAGGGTAAGAGAGTTCTTTTAATCGACGACGTATTTACTACAGGGGCGACGGCCGGCGCCTGCGCCCGCGCCCTGAAGAAAGCGGGAGCCGGGAACGTCGCGCTGCTGACACTGGCACGCGCCGACCGGCGCTGGAGAGCTTAGACAGGATGCTGAAAAACGTTTTCTGATCGGCGTGCATCGGCGTTCATCGGCGGCTATTTAGGGTTTTTCCGCAACACGGTAAAGGAGCGAGAACGACAGGGATGGAGAGTTTAAGGAAGATGACTCAAGCCACTACCAGACTTCAGAAGCCCGTACTCGTACTGAATGCGAGCTATGAACCAATCAATATCTGTGCGGCGCGCCGCGCCCTGGTTCTGGTGCTCAAGGGAATTGCCTCGGCCGAGGAAGTAACCTCGCATGCCGTGCATTCCTCGCGAAAATCCCTGCGTGTGCCGAGCGTGATCCGGCTCCTCGAATACCGGCGTATTCCGCATCAGACCCGCGCGCTCTCGCGCAAGAACATCATGATGCGCGACCGCTACACCTGCCAGTACTGCGCCAAGCTCATGCCGGCTGGTGAGTTGACTTTGGATCACGTAATTCCCCGCTCACGCGCCGGGGAGTCCGCCTGGGAAAATCTGGTGGCGTGCTGCCATCCCTGCAATAACCGCAAGGGTAGCCGAACTCCGGAAGAGGCGGGAATGAAACTGGCCCGCCAGCCAAAGCCTTTCAGCCTGCACACCAGCCGGCACCTCATGCGCCTGCTGGGTAAAGGCGAAGAGCAGTGGCGCAAGTACCTGTTCTTCTGACGGTCCGAAAATTTCGAACCAGCCTCGTTTTTTCTCTTGACCCTCACGTTGCGTGATCCCTGAGAATACAGATAACGATGGCTTACACAGTCAAACAAGTGGCCGCGTTGTCCGGCGTCAGCGTCCGCACGCTTCATTTCTACGATGAAACCGGCCTGCTGAAACCCGCCCGGCAAGCGGCCAACGGCTACCGATTCTACGAAGAGGCTCAGCTGTTGACGCTCCAGCAAATTCTGTTCTACCGGGAACTGGGCTTCGAACTGAAGCAAATCGCGCGAATCCTGGGCCGGGCCGATTTCGAAAAAGTCGCCGCACTTCAGGCGCATCGGGAGGTTCTCACGGAGACCCTCGCCCGGGCAGCCCGGCTGATTGAAACCATCGACAAAACCATCGATCACCTGAAGGGAACAAAAAACATGACCAGTGAAGATCTGTTTGCAGGTTTCAGCGTCGCGGCCGGAAAGGACAGGTTCGATGAACAGATCGAACTTGGCGGCGAACCGAACGATTGCAAGGTATCGGCGCGGGACACCAATGGCGCGATGTGCGCCTTCGAATTCACCGGAGGCGGCGGCGGACCGCGTCATCTCCACCATGATCAGGATGAGTGGATCTATATCGTCGACGGAGAGTTTGAGTTTCAGGTCGGCGAGAAGCGATTTCATCTGGGAGCCCGCGAATCGGTCTTCCTTCCGCGCAAAGTCCCGCACGCGTGGAGCAGCATCGGCGGCAAACCAGGGACGGTAATCGATGTCTATCAGCCGGCGGGCAGGATGGAAGAATTCTTCCGCGAGTTAGGCAAGTACAGGAACAGGCCCTGGGTGCACGAGGTACTGACCCTCCCGGAGTTGAAGCAACTCTTCCGCGAGCACGGAATGGACGTAGCCGGCCCGCCGCTGACAGGCGAATGGAAAGTGGACGAAGAGGGCCGCATGACATCGGCGTGAACCGGCCTGCACCGGCGGCCATTAAGGGTTTTCACTGCAAAATCGGCAGCGCCAGATAATCCTTAGCCACAAACAGACTCCCCTGCGTAACTCCTCCAGGGGCCCGCGCCTTCAGTTCCCGTTGCAGATCCCCGAACGACGTCCGCCCACTCAGCGCGGTCTGAAACGCCCGCGTCACCAACTCGACCTCATCCCCGCTCTCATGCGCAAACTCCAGCCTGAAATGCCGGATCCCCGCCGCCATCCAGTTCCCCAGATGCTGGCTCGCCTCCTGAGCCTCAGCTCCGAAAACGGTATTCCGGCAACCCACATCCGCCAGCACCGGATGCGACCGCCCCGATTGATCCCGTAACTCCACCCGATGCTTCTCGCACGGCCGCCCGCAATCTTTATAGCTGGTGCCCGAAGAAAGGAACCGGCAGAACACGCAATGCTCCGTGTGAAATACCGGCAGATGCTGATATCCGATCGCTTCAAACCGATCCGCCCCCGATGACTTCGCCAACTCCGCGATCTGCGCCGCATTCAAATCATGCGTAGGCGTCAGCCGCGAAATCCCGCGCGCGAAATATTCGGCCGCGCTCACCGAATTCGCCGCATTCAGGCTGAAATCCCCAATCAGGAATCTCCCTGCCTGCCCCGCGTTCAAAGCGTGCAGTATCCCCGTAGCCCGCACCAGAATCTGGCAATCCAGGCTCTCCAGGAAATTGACGATCTTCCCCTCTCCTGGCTTCAACACCCTCGGACTCGCCACCCTCGCCGGAATACCAGCGGACTTCACCCGCTCTACCGACGGCCGCAAACCATAAAGATCCAGATAATCCAGCGTGATACTCGCCGGAGCTAACTCAAGCGCGACCTCCAACTGTTCCGGAGTGCGCACCAGCAAATGCACCTGCGGACTACCCGGTTGCACCGTAACAGTCGCTGGAATGAGCGAAGCCAAAGCCTCCGCCGGATCCCGCACCTCAATCGTCCTTGTAGCAGTCTGCGCGGATTGCAGCAATTCTACTGCGTCCCGCCGCAATTGATTCAAAAGCGAAGCCTGAACAAACGGGACACCCTCCAGCTCCAGTGTCAAATTCCCCAGTGAATAAGGCGTATTGCCCAACCGACCAAACTGCTCACGAGCCGCTTCCACCGACAAACCCTGGTTCCGCGCTGCCGCCAACGGCGCGCTGGATTCAACCGTTACCTGCCTGGCGCCGCATATCCACGTCGCACGCAGCGGCGAACCCTCATGCGCAACCACATGAACATCAACCGTCTGCCTATGAATCGGAGCCGAAGCCTCTGTGTACTGCCGCGCCGAGGCATGAATCGCCGGATCGTCCGTACGCCACAAAAGATCCCCCACCCGAATCCGATCGAACCGGATCGCGCCATTCGCAAACCACACGTCCAGCTTGCGCCCCCGCGCTGTCACCTGATAAACCCTGCCGCCCTCTTCCGGTTCGCCCGGACTCCGCCAGTCCGCCGCATCGAAAACCACGCCATCCCCGGGCTTCAAAGGTGCGATCGCATTCGCGCGTTCGGCCGCAATCGTCACGCGATCGAAATACACAGCGGCCACCCGCCCCATGCAAACTCCGCGATGCCGCGGAGCCCGCCCGCGAACCACAGTCTGATGGTTCGTCCCCGTCGCGAAAAATGGTCCCAGTCCGCGCGAATACACCTGCTCGAGTTGCATCATCTCCGCCGCAACCGACTCGCGATCCGCCGTCTCCCCGTTCCACGCCAGATCGACCGCCTTGCGATACGCCTGTGTTGTGAGCGCGACGTAATCGGCATCCTTATATCTGCCCTCGATCTTCAGCGCCCCCACGCCGGCCGCCACAATTTCCGGCGTTTGCGGAACCGTGCACAAATCTCCCGGCGAAAGCAGATACCGCGCGTCGGCCAGCGGCTTCTGTGTGCCATCCACCATCAGGTCGTACGAAAGCCGGCAGGCCTGCGCGCACTGGCCCCGGTTCGCACTCCTCCCTCCCCATGCCTCCGACGAAAAACATTGCCCGGAATACGCCACGCACAACGCGCCATGCACGAAAATCTCGAGATCGCACCCGGTCTGCTCGTAAATCGCTTTAACTTCGTCGAGCGACAGCTCCCGCGCCAGTGTGACGCGGTCCACCCCCAACTCCCGGGCAAACCGTACCCCCGCGGCATCGGTAATGCTCATCTGCGTGCTCGCGTGCAGCTCGAGTTCCGGCGCAATCTTCCGTGCCAGCCGCAGAATCCCGACATCCTGCACAATCAGCGCATCCACCCCGGCCCTGGCAGACTCGGCAATCGCCCGGGCAGCCTCGCCCAACTCATGCTCGAAAACGAGGGTATTAAAAGTGAGGTAACCGCGAACGCCGCGCGCGTGCAGGGTCTTCATTACCTCTGGCAACTCCGCCAGGGTAAATCCGACCTTTGCCCTGGCGGAAAAATGCTGAAGCCCGAAATAAACCGCGTCGGCCCCGGCTTCCACTGCGGCCCGCAACTGTGGCCAATAGCCCGCTGGGCTCATCACCTCCGGCTTTCGGGATGACTCTCGGGAATTGGAACCTGAAAACATGGAAAGGCGTCTCACTTTGATGTTGGCACACCCCCGATTCGTGCAAGCTGCCGGGAAGCAACTCATTACGTAAAAATTACGCTCCAGGCAACAACGGCACGTTTATGGCGTGTTATCGTCAATTCATTGTGAAACTTGCAAGACTGACCGTCCTTTTAACCATTTCGGTGGTTGCGTTCGGTGCCGGGGACAGTATCGTCCTTGACACCATGAGCCAGGAATTGCAGCGCAACTACGATGCGCTCAAAAAAACCGACACGCCGCCCTACTTCATGGCGTACGAAATCACCGATCTGAATACGCACGTGGTCGGCGCAACACTGGGCGTTCTCGATTCGGTTCAGGATAGCCACAATCGCTACCTCGACGTGACCGTCCGCGTCGGCGATCCCTCCATGGACAACTACCGCCGCGCCCGTGGCGAGCAGGTCCAGTTCACTTCCGCCGCTCCCGTCACCATCGAAGATATCCCCGGCGCCCTGAAACAGCGCATGTGGCTTGAAACCGACCGCGTTTACCGCGCCGCCGCCGATCGCCTGGTCCGCATCAAGACCGGCCAGCAGGTAAAAGCCGCCGATCGCGATCAGTCCGCCGACTTCTCCAAAGAAGAGAGCTATGTTCACACCGAAGCGCTGAACGAACCCCAGTGGAGCGAAGCCAAATGGCAGCAGTCCGCCCGCGACTGGTCGAAGGATTTCCGTTCCTACCCCGACCTCCTCTCATCTTCGGTATCCATCTCGATCCAGCAGGATAATCGCTATTTCTCCAATACCGAAGGCACTAAAATCCAGCAGGGCCGCGGCTACGCGCGCATCATTATTTCCGCCAGCGCCAAAGCCAAAGACGGTATGGACGTCGCTGATTTCGATTCCTTCGAAGCCTTCGACACCAATGGTCTGCCGAACGCCGAGAGAGTCCATGCAGCTATCAAGAAAGTTGCCACGCATGTGGAAGACCTCCTGAAAGCGCCTGTCGCCGAGCCGTTCGTCGGCCCGGCCATTCTCTCCGGACGCGCCGCCGGCGTCTTCTTCCACGAGATCTTCGGCCATCGCATCGAAGGCCACCGCCAGAAGGATGAAAGCGAAGGCCAGACCTTCACCCAAAAGGTTGGCGAGAAGATTCTACCCGACTTCCTGACCGTCACTTTTGATCCAACCGTGAAAACCCTGGGCGGAGTCGACCTCAATGGCTACTACGAATACGACGATGAAGGAGTCAAAGCCAAACCCGTCATCTCTGTGCAAAACGGTGTCCTGAAGAACTTCCTGATGTCGCGGTCGCCCATTGACGGCTTCGATCATTCCAATGGCCACGGTCGCCGCCAACCCGGCCGCGAAGTGGTTTCCCGCCAGAGCAATCTCATCGTCAGCAGCACCAAAGCGGTGTCCGATGCCGACCTGAAGAAGATGCTGGTGGACGAAATCAAGCGGCAGAACAAGCCGTATGGCATCTTCTTCGACAACATCACCAACGGCTTCACCACCACCCAGCGTGGTGGCCTCCAGGCTTTCTCCGTCGTGCCTGTCATCGTCTATAAGGTCTTTGCCGATGGCCGCCCCGACGAACTGATCCGCGGAGCCGATATCGTCGGCACTCCGCTCGCCAGCTTTGCCAAGATCCTCGCCACTTCGAACAAGGCGGAAGTTTTCAACGGCTTCTGCGGCGCCGAATCCGGCAGCGTGCCCGTCTCCGCAGTCTCCCCGGCCATTCTGATCTCTGAAATCGAAGTCGAGAAGAAACAACAGGGACAGGATCTCCTTCCCCTGCTTCCGTCTCCGTTGTCGTCGGTTGCTACACCCGTCGATGGCGGTGCTCGATGAGGAAGCCGCTCGGCATCCTGCTCGGCAGCGCCGCACTCTGTCTCGCGCAGTCGAGCGTGAACATCGCGAACGATCCCATCTTCGACGCCATGAAGGGCGAACTGAAGCGGTCGATGACCCTCTCCCTTCAGCAACTGGAAAAGCCGTACTACGTCAGCTACACCATCGAAACCGGACACCAGTGGGGAGCCACCGCCGTCATGGGTGGCTTACTCGGCGTCTCGTCGCAGCCCTTCCGCTATCCGGCGATGCAGCTGCGCGTCGGCAGTTACAAGTTCGATCAGACCAACTTCGCCGGCGGCGGCCGCGGAGCCTCCTACTCCTTAAGTGGCTTTCCTCTGGATGACGATCCCGCTGTCATCCGCCAATACCTGTGGCTCGAAACCGACTCGGCGTACAAAGCCTCCCTCGATGCCATTGCCCGCAAGCGCTCCATCCTGCGCAGCGTCACCGTCAGCGAAGAACTGCCCGACTTCGATCAGGCCAAACCGAACACCGTTATCAAAGACCGCCCGCCCATCAAGTTTGACGACAAGAGCTGGGACGAGCGCACCAAACGCATCTCCGCCATCTTCAACAGCTACCAGAACCTCCGGGCTTCGGTCGCCGATTTCACCGCCATCGACTCTGTCCACCGCTACGTCGATTCCGAAGGCACCATCGTCCGCCTGCCCCAGAGCGAAGGCCAGTTTCAGATCCGCGCCTCAGCGCAGGCGCCCGACGGCATGATCATGCGCGATGCCGCACTCTTCTACACCAACGACATTTCGAAGATGCCGGCCGAAGACGATCTCGCGAAAGCCGCCAAATCCGTGGCCGAGAATGTCACGAAGCTGGCTGCCGCTCCCATGGGCGACAACTACTCGGGCCCGATTCTGTTTGAAGGCGTCGCAGCCCCGCAGCTTCTGGCCGAAGTGCTGGCCCATAACCTCCACATCTCCCGCAAACTGACAGGCGCGGGCGCGGGAAACCCCACTGAGCTCGAAGGCCGCCGCGGCGTCCGCATCATGCCGGAGATGTTCGACGTCACCGACGACCCGACGCTTCCGATGTTCGGCCACGCCGACGTGGATGACGAAGGCGTCTCCCCCGCTCCTCTCAATCTCGTGGAAAAAGGAGTTCTCAAGGACTTCCTTCGCACCCGCACTCCGGTGCGCGGGTACAACGATTCCAATGGCCGCGCGCTCCTCGGTGGCACACCCGCGCCCACCAACCTGATCGTCAAGTCCCGCGAGACAAGCTCCGTCGCGGACCTGAAGAAGAAGATGATCGACCTCTGTCAGCAGCGCGGTCTCGCCTACGCCATCGTCGTCCGGAAGTTGGACTTCCCTTCCACGGCTGCCGGCGATGAAATGCGCAGACTCACCAGCGGCGGTGGTGGCGGACGTCCGGTCGCCATGCCGCTCTACGTCTTCAAGCTCTTCACCGACGGCCATGAAGAGATGATCCGCGGCGTCAAGCTACGCGGCGTGAATGCTCGCTCGCTGAAGGACATCCTTGCTGCCGGCGACGACACCAACCGGCTCGACTATCTCGAAAACGGGGCGACTTTCGCGCAGGTTGGCGGCGGCGGTTACACGGCTGAAGTCTCCGTGGTGGCGCCTTCCATCCTGATCGACGATCTTGAGTTGTCCAAAATGGAAGACGAATTGCCCAAGCTGCCGATCGCATCGTCACCCCTGCTCTCGCAATCGGCGCTGCCTGTTTCAAACGCTCCCGCGAGATGAAGATTCTCGGCCGCTACGTCTTTCGCGAGATTCTGGCTGGTTCCATTCTCGCGATTGTCATAGCTACCTTTGTCATCTTTATGCAGGGGGTTGCGCCTCTGTTCGAACTCCTCGTTCGGACCAAGCGCATGGCCGTCGCCTTCGAACTCATCGGCCTCTCGTTGCTGCCGGTGCTCAACCTGAGTATCCCGTTCGGCATCCTGGTCGGCATCCTCATCGGCCTGGGACGCATGTCGGGCGATAACGAGATGGTCGCGCTGCGCTCTACCGGCATCTCCACGCGGGTAGTGGTCACACCGGTCCTGCTGTTCGCCTTCTGCGCAACCCTGGTTTCGGGCGCGTGCGCGGTGTGGTTCAATCCGCTGGCCGTTCAGCATAAGTACGTGTTGCTCAACAAGGTCAAAGCCGAGCAGTTCACCGGCAATGTAGCGCCGCGCATATTTCAGGAACAGTTCACCAACGACAACACGGTCCTTTATATCGACGATGTCGTCGGCTCCGGACGAGGTCCGGCCCTGTGGCGCCGGGTATTCATCGCCGATATGACCCCGCCTTCCGATCGGAAGTCGACGCGCGGCGGGCAGCCGAACGGTCCCATGGTCACGCTCGCCCGCGAAGCAACCGCCATCCCGGATCAGGCGCACGGCCGTGTTCAACTCCACATGGTGGACGAGAGCACGCATGAAACCTCGATGGATGAGCAGAAGGGCGAGAAAGGGATTCACACCCTGGCGCCCAGCGGCGAGATGGCCCTGAACGAGGCGCCACCAAAGGAACAAAGCGCCAAACCTTTCAGCGAAACACTGACCCCGGATCTGCGCAGGTATCTTCGCACCGCCGTGAAAGGTTCGCAGAAACAGATCGATGCCACTCTCGAACTGCAAAAGCGCTTCGCCCTGCCCGTGGCCTGCATCATGCTCGCAATGGTCGGAATTCCCCTGGGCACTTCCTCGCGCCGCGGCGGACGTTCCTCCGGTTATGTCTGGGCCATCCTGTTGTGTTTCTGCTGTTACTATCTGGCCTTTATCTCGCTGACGAATGCCGCCCAGAACGCGCATTCCATCAATCCGGTGCTGGCATCCTGGCTTCCGAACATCGTATTTGGTATCGCGGGCATCATCACGATTGCGCTGATGGAGACGCCAGGCGACCGCGATCTTCTCGGCGGCGTGCGTACCGCGGCATCCCGCTGGTTCACGTCCCTGCTCGGGTGGTTCAGCACCGCGGATACCGGTTCCGATACGAACTCCCGCAAGCACACCGGACTGGTGGCCATGTTCCGGGTGATGGACAGTTACGTCCTTTCGAGCTTCCTTCTTTATTTCGTGCTGTGGATCTGCGCCTTTGTGCTGATGATCCAGATCTACAACTTCTTCGAGCTGGTCGGCGATATCGTCAAGAACAACGTGCCGATGCCGCATGCGGCGCGTTACCACCTTTACCTGACGCCCATGCTGATTTATACGACGCTGCCCTTCGGCGTTCTGCTTTCCGTTCTGGTCACCTTCGGCGTCATGACCAAGAACAACGAAGTGACCGCGTTCAAGGCCTGCGGCATCAGCGTGAGGCGTCTCGGATTGCCGGTTATTCTCATGAGCCTGTTGATCAGCGGAGCCGCCTTCGCCGCCGATTACTCCTGGATCCCCCGGGCGAATCAGATTCAGGACTCGCTTCGCAACGAGATCAAGGGGCGTCCGGCCCAGACCTATAAGAACCCCGACCGCAAGTGGGTCTTCCACGACAATCGGGTGTTCTACTTCCGGCGCTTCGACATCGCGCAGAACGTCATGGTGGAACCGTTCGTTTACGAGATCGATCCGAAGACCTGGCAGCTCATACGCCAGATCAATGCCAAGAGCGCACGCTGGCAGCCCGATGCGAAAGCCTGGATATTCGAGCAGGGCCAGGTCATCGATCTCTGCCAGAAGGTGCAGGAGTGCCGGGTCAGCAACTTCACAGCAACCAGCTTTCCTGAGATCACCGAGACGCCCGAGAACTTCCTCAAGGAAGTCCGGCAGAATCTTCAGATGAATTACGTGGAGCTGAAGCGCTACATCGCCGACCTGAAGCAAAGCGGCTTCGACACCACGGCCCTTGAGGTGCAGTACTACGAGAAGTTCGCCGTGCCGCTGTTTGCCTTGACGATCGCGCTGATCTCGGTGCCCTTCGGATTCCTGGTGGGCAATCGCGGCGCCATGGCGGGCGTGGGCGTCAGCATTGCGCTTGCCGTCACCTACCTGGGGGTCGACAAGCTGTTCGAGCAGATGGGGAATGTGGGCTATCTGCCGGCCGACGTTGCCGCGTGGTCGCCTGATACGCTGTTTTCTTTGACCGGGTTGTATCTCCTCCTGCGAATGAGAAGCTGAATGTCCCTTGCCGCCAAGCTCGCGGTTGTTGCGATCACAGCGGCGCCCCTTGTGCTTGCGGCTGTCACGATCACCGGCAGCGTGGTGGATGAGACCGGCAACCCCGTCCCCGGTGCGCGTGTCATGGTGGACACCATCGCAGCGGCCACCAGCGATGCGGCGGGGGTTTACCGGGTCGATATTCCTGCCGCCGGAACCTATCAGTTGCGCGTGGTGCGGGAAGGTTTCTTCCTGCTGATCAACAAGGACACTCGCCTCGATGCGTCCGCGCCCATCGACATCCACCTCAACCATCTGAAGGAACTCGCCGAGTCGATCAACGTGCCCTACTCGCCGCCGGTGGTAGATCCGGAGCGCACCGAAGAAGTGAAGCGCCTCGACGGGCAGGCGATTCTCAATCTTCCATACGCTGGCTCGCAGGACTACCGGCGGGCACTCCCGCTGATGTCCGGTGCGATTCAGGACAACGGCGGCCAGGTGCATTTCAACGGCGGCGAGACTCACGAGACCAGCTACCGCCTGGATGGATTCGATATCGCGAACCCCGCCAGCGGCGGCCTGAGCGCCCGCATGAGCGTGGATACGGTGCAGGCCGTGGAGTGGAATTCCGACCGCATGCCGGCGGAGGATAAAGGCTCGGCCGGCACGGTCGAGATCCGCACGGAGATGGGCGACGACCGCTGGCGCTTCGGCGCCACCAATCCGATTCCCTCCATCGAGACTACGAGCGGACTGCACGTCAATCACTGGTCCCCTCGCCTGATGGCGTCGGGTCCGATCCGCAAAGGGAAAGCCTGGTTTCATACTGCGCTCGATCCTTTCTATTCGGCCAATACTCTGTCTTCGTTACCCGGTGGACAAAACCGCACCGCCAGCTTCACGGTGAGCGACCTGAACCGCTTCCAGTGGAACGTGTCGGACTGGCAGACGCTGACCGGTAGCGTCCTTTACGACCGCGGGAACACGTGGCGCTACGGGCTGTCGTTCCTGAATCCGGCCGAGACCACGGTCAATCAACGCTCGTCTCTGATGGTGGCGGCCATCAAAGACCAGTTCATCGTCAACGGCAACCTGGTGGAAGCCGGCTTCGCCAGCACGCGCGATTACATGCGGAGTTCGCCGCTCGGCTCGGCCGCTTATCTCATCACTCCTTTCGGTTCTTCCGGCAACTACTTCCGGGATCAGACTTCACGCAGCAGGCGGCAGGAAGTCCTGGTGAACGTCTCGTTCAAGCCGCTGAAGGCCGGCGGCACACATCAGTTCCGCGCCGGAACCGATATCGAAAACAGCGACCTCGACCAGACGATCGCACGGCACAATCTGAGCGTCGTCCGGGCCGACAACTCGGTGGTCCGCACCATCGAATTCACAGGCATGCCCCGGCAGGCGGCGGACAACCTGGAGGTCTACACCTACGCGGTGGACCACTGGATTGCCGGGCCCACTCTGACTTTCGACATCGGGTTCCGCACCCACTGGAACCGGGTCACCGGTTCGGCTCCGCCGGCACCACGGCTGGCGGCGTCATGGGCACCGAAGGCTGTCCATGGCGTCAAGGTCTCGGCAGGCTGGGGCGTCTATTACGACCCGATCACGCTTGCCCTGCTGGCTCTGTCCGAGGACCAGACCAGCCGCACTACACTCACCGGAGCCGCGCCGATGGAAACCCGATACATCGTCAATCTGGACGCGCTGAAGACGCCGCGGTTTACCGTCGCCAGCATCTCGGCCGAAGGCGCGCTGCCGCACAACTTCTTCGGGCGGGTGAATGTGACTTCCCGCCAGGGCAGCCGCGAGTTCGCGTTCGACCAGTTCCGGGTATCGCCGGTGCTGAACGAATACCTCGCGGACAACTCGCAGCACTCCAGCTACCGGGCCGCGGAGTTCGCGGTGCGCCGCACCTTCCGCGCCAAATACCAATGGTTCGCGGCCTACACGCGATCCATCGCGCGAACGAATACCGCGATCGCCTACACGATCGAGAACCCGCTGCTCACGCCGCAGGCAGCGGGGCGACAGCCCTGGGATGCTCCCAACCGCCTGCTGATGTGGGGCTGGGCCCCGGTTCAGCAAAAATGGTTCCCCTCTTTTCTGCGGCCGATCGTCGGCGACACCGACCTTCAACTGCTGGCCGATTACCGCACCGGCTTCGCATTCAACTCCACCACCGAAACCGGCTATCTGGCCGGAGCGCCTGGTTCACGGCGTTATCCCGATTTTTTGTCGGTGAATCTCGGGATCGAACGGCGCTTCCATTTTCACGGCTATCTGTGGGCGTGGCGCGCGAGCCTCATCAACGCGCTGGGGCGCTCGAATCCGAACTTCGTGAACAACGATGCGGACTCGCCTCAGTATCTGACGTTCGCGCGCGGGCAGGCGCGAGCCGTCAATTTCCGGGTGCGATTTCTGGGAAAGAAGTAATCAGTTCACCGCCAGAGTGGTGGTCAGGGAACTGGCCTGATCGATATTCGGAATGTCTTTTTCGAAGACCTTGATTACAACCGAATTGCCCGACTGAGCGTTTTGCGGGATCTGGACATTGATCTGCCAGAGACCGGCGAAGCCAGGCGCGAGACCCGAGTAAGTCACGTTGGCCGGAATGAAGGCCGGAAGCTGGGTCACGACTCCGGTCGCGCTGGTGGTGCTGCCGGAGGATGCGATCAGGACCTGCGGCAGGTCCGCCGCGGGCTGTCCGGTGGCAGGCATGCCATCGGCGGGCGGGTTGGGAACAGGGCCCACTCCGGTGCCGTAGAGGATCACGTACTGGCCGCGCAGGACGGGATGAGAAGTGCTGTTGATGGAGCCGTCCTGGAAGTTCACGGCGAGCGCGGGACCGGAGCCCAGGGCGCCGAGGGTGAAGAGACCGGGAGAGGCGGAGGTCAGCTGAACTTCCGCGCCGGCCAGAATCTGCCCAGTGGAAGGGCGCACCGCGAGAAGGTTGGCCGACCCACTGGTGGGAAGGCCCTGGGGCAGGATGATGTTGTCCTGACCGGGAGAAACAAACAGCAGTGGAACCGGAGTGGCGCCGACCAGGATCTGAGTATCGGAGAGCGTGGTGGGCAGAGGGAACTGGCCTGAGGGCGCGGTGGCGGTTCCGTTGGCTATGGGGTTCGCGGCGACCGTGGGGAAAAGGGCGGCGACCGTTCCGGCGGACAGCGCCCTGGTGCTGTAGGTGGCGGCGTTGGTCAGGTTGAGCTGCGGCACGAAGTAGAGCACGCGGTGGATGCCATCGGTCAGGAGCAAGTTGTTGTAGGCATCGACGAAGCAGGAATGCGGCGCGAGCGCGGGCAGGATGGCGTCGGCGGCGTTGTTGTTCAACGGCAGATTGGAGACAGCCGGGTAGTGATAGAGGCGGCTGGCTCCGGTATCGGTTACCCAGAAATCGCCCGCCGGGCCAACGCCGATTGAAAGAGGCAATGTATAAGTTGTGGGCAGGGTCAACAGCGGCGCGGCGCCATTGCCGAGGTTGGACGGCTGGTCGAAGATTTCGACGCGCACGTTACCGGTATCGGCGACGAGCACACGGCCCTGGGGGTCAACGGCGACGCCACGAGGCGAGTTGAAGCCGGCAGTGCCGGAACTGGAGTTGCTCGCCGTGAAGTTGGTCTGGCCGAGCACGATCGTCGCGCTCATCCCCGAAACGAAGGGCTTGGGAAAGAACAGCACGCGATTCTGGGAGGCATCGGCCACGACGAGATAGCCTTTATCGGGTTTGGCAGTGTCGGCGCCATCCGGCGTAAAGGCCAGGGCGACCGGAGAGTTCATGGTGGACGATGTCGCGTCAGTAATAAAAGACGTGAAGCCGGTCTGGCCGATCACGAGGTCCGCTTCCTCGAGCGCGGTCTTGCCGGAATTGAACGGCGCGGGGTAACGGGTGACGCGTGAATTGCCGGGATCGACAACGTAGAGATTACCGGAGGAATCGACGACGACCGCGGTGGGCTGGTTCAGACTGGCCGCTGTTGGTGTGTTGGGGTCGCCGGACGGATAGTTCACGACGGAGCGGTTGAAATCGGGCTGCCCGATGACGATATCGGCGGGCTGCCCATTCTGGAGGTGGGTGAAATCGCGGAAGCCCAGAACGCGGTGATTGAAAGTGTCGGGCACGTAGAGATGGGCGGGCGACACGCTGTTATCGAGGACGGCTCCGGCGGGAAACGATCCGGGAAACGCAAAGCCTCTGCCATCGACAATATTCGAGCCGGTGTAGGGAAAATCCAACTGCCCGATGACGCGGGTGGCGGCGCCCGAGACGCCGGTGGGGCTCAGGGAAAAGACGAGGACCCGGTTGTTGCCGCTATCGACGATGTACAGTTCCTGGGAAGTTGCGGCCAGATCAATCGGCGCGCTGAGAGTGGATGACGAGGCATCTCCTTTGCCCTGATTGGCGAGGTTGGCGGTGAAAGACAATTGGCCGACGACGGCTTTGGCGGCGGGCGAAAACTTGCCACTGGGCGTTTGCGGCTGGGCGTCAAACAGCATGACACGGTTATTGGCGGTATCGGCGACGAAGGGGCCGGTGGAGAGGCCGAGGACGCTGGAGGGGCTTGCAAGCGAGGTCGCCGTGGGAGTAATCGCCGTGGCGGATGCATCCAGACCGAGAATGGAGGCGGCGGTCTGGCCGGTGGTCAGGGGAGCGTTGAAGACGAGGACGCGGAAGTGATCCGATACATAAAGCTTGCCGTTCGAATCGAGCGAGACGCCGTTGGGACCGGAGAAGGCCGTGAGGCTGGTTATGGAGGTGGCAGGGGCGCTGGTGGTGAAGTCGGGTTGTCCGATGACGAGGTCGGCCGCGGGGAAATTCGGGCCGGCGGACAGGACTGCGGCGGGAAAGCGGAGGACGCGGTTATTGCCGGAATCGGCCACCCAGAGATTGCCGGAGGCGTCAAAGGCGATGCCGGTTCGTCCGAGGTTCGTGCCATTGATGCCGAGGGTTGAGGCGCCGATCCCGTTGAGATTCGCGGTGCTGGTGGAGAAAGTTTTTTGTCCGATGACAAGAGACGGGAATTGTTTGAAATTCGCGGCGGCAAACGGCTGGGGGAAACGCAGGATGCGGTTGTTGCCGGTGTCGGCGACGTAGAGGTTGCCGGCGGAATCGACGGCGAGGCCGGTGGGATTGTTGAGGCCGGTCTGGCGACCACCGTTGGCGGGGTTCTGAGCCTGGTTGCTGAACTGATCGACCTGGCCGATGATCACGTCGGCCGGAGATCCGGGTATCAGCTGGGTGGCATAGCGGTAGCCGAGGACGCGGTTATTGCGGGAATCGGCAATGTAGACGATGGGCGGGTTGACGGAGGTATCGAGGGCGATACCGGCGGGGGCGTTGAGTTCCCTGCCCTCAATCCAGTTGGGGCCAACGGAGGAGAAGGCGAGGGGGTTGGAGACGGTGGCGACGAAGTTGGGGTCGCCGATTACTTTGATGGGTTTGGGGAAGAGGGCCTGGGCGGGAAGGAGCCCGGCGCACGACATCAGTATGCCGGATAAGACGATGGCGTTACGCATGAACTCTTTCTGCGATCTGAAGGCTATGGGACAACGATAACACGCAGTTCGGGGAGAACGCCGTCTGGCTTTTGAGGTTGGGGGCGTCATAGGACCGGCTCGCAGGGGGGCGTGGGTTCAGCGGGCCTCAAAATGGGTTCAGGAATTTGGGCCGACTGTTTGTTTTCTTCATGGTGGCGGGTTCGCTCAGCACCGGCGTTTTTTTCGGCGGGGATTTCGGCGGGCAATTCGTCGGGCATTTCGCCGGGAGCTTCCGGGGCGGGTTCGGGCGGTGACTGGGTGGTTTCCGAGGGGGCGAAAATGGGTTCGGGAAATTCGGCCGCCTGTTTGTTTTCTTCGTGGTGGCGGCTTCGCTCAGCACGGGCATTTCTTTCGTCGCGCATTTTGTCGAGAGCGGCGATGGCGCGGAAGTACTGGCGCTCGTAGCGGTGCTGGTAGCGGCTGAGGAGATCGAGATGGCGGCTGTTGTCGCAGAGGGAGCGGAAGGCTAGCATGGCACGGGTGGCGGCATCCTCATCAGTCATAGAAGGGGCCTGGACTTTCATTTCATGGTTGAGGCCGGCGGCGCCGACGGCCCAACAGCGCATGAGGAACCACATGGCGGCGACGGCGTTTTGAACCATCATTTCCTGGGAGGGAGTTTCGGGATCGTATTCGTCGGTGATGGAGCTGGCGAGGTCGTTGAGACGGTCGGCGGACTCGCCATTGATCAGGATGATGTCGCTGAGGAGTCCATGTTTTAGGGAGTTACGGGAAGAGTTACGTTTTCCGATAACAGAGGTGGGGCCGGTGGATTTTTGCGCGTTGGCCCGATTCGCGGCGCGTTGTTTGTCTGAAAGTGCCATAATCTGCCACGATTATGCACTGAGGGGGTTCGGGCTGGATGGTTAAGTTATTGATTCTATTTGTGAAAATAGTTGTGAACGGGTTTTGGGTTCGGGGGAAATTCGGAATGGCCGCCGATGCACGCCGATTCACGCCGATGGTTTTTTGTTTGTTCGTTTTTTGTGGTTGGGTGATTTTTCTTTGCGCTTCGGCTTGGTTGAGCCTGTTTTTACGCGATCTATCAGATCTGAACAGGCCAGGCACATGGGCTTATCGTTGACGTACCGATCCGTTGCGGTTCCGCACATCGCGCAAGGCCTCACGTGATAAACAGTACCACAGGTACGGGGGAAAAGATATGGCCGCCGATGCACGCCGATTCACGCCGATCCGATTTTTTTGTTGGAATTTTTGAGAATTTCGGGGATTGCGGCCACTTTAGTTGCGTGGAACGTGCCCAACTGGATGAACTGACGGAGCGGATTATTGGGGCGGTTTTTTCGGTTTCTAACTCGTTGGGAGGCGGGTTTCTCGAAAAGGTTTATGAAAAGGCACTGCTGAGGGAGTTTTCGCTGCTCGGAATTCGGGCGGAGCCTCAGGTGGTGTTCTCGATTTCATATAAGGGGTTTAGCGTGGGGGAGTATTTTGCGGATTTGTTGGTGGAGCGTGCAGTTTTGGTGGAATTAAAATGCGTGGATCGGTTTACACCTGAACATTCGGCCCAGTGTATGAACTATCTGAAGGCTTCCGGGTTGAAGGTTTGTCTGCTGGTCAATTTTCAACGAGCTAAGGTTGAGTGGAAGCGGATTGTGGTAGGGTTTTGAGTTGGAAGAAGGAATGGCCGCCGATGCACGCCGATTCACGCCGATTTAGACCAGTATTGCTCGCGTTCTCTTTTCTCGGAGCGGGATTGTTTGTTCTGACCGCCCAGCAACCAGTCCAACCGGCTGTATTCACTTCGGCTCAGGCGGAGGCGGGCCGCGTGGACTACGAGCGCACTTGCGGCCAATGCCACACGCCGACATTGTTGGGGCGAAAGGGCGGAGCCGACGCTCACGAACTTCCGCCGATCCAGTCCCTCTCGGAGTATTATCAGAAGTTCATCGGGCCGAAGGGCTGGGTACCGCCGCTGGCGGGGCCGGTGTTCATGAGCAGATGGGGGTCGAGGACCGCGGCGCAACTGATCGCACGCTTTCAGGAGACGGTTGATTCGTTCGGTTTTGAGGATGACAGAGAGTTCACGGTGAATGTTACCGCTTATATTCTCCACGTGAACGGGGCCAGGGCGGGAAGGCAGCCGCTTACGCGGACCACGGATACTGTTGTCAACTCGCTGACTGAGCGTCCCTGAGAGACGAACCGCTCAACTGTCCTTCCGTTTGACTCGATCTTCTGTTAACATCTCGTACGGGTCAATTTCGCTTGTAATTCGTTGCGCAGCCCGGGAACAGGCAGACAATGCGATTCTTGAAGATTGTAGTTGGTACGCTCGTCATCGCGTTCCAGCTTCTGGATTCCAGAAAACCTTTTGGTTTTGTGTCACCCCAGTCTGCGTTGGCCATCGGATACGATCTGTCTATCGTTTTCTTTTGCGCTTTTGCAATCTGGCTTATCTATCAGGGTATCCAGCCGAAACGCCCCGACCGACACACCCATTCCTGAATCGATTTGTTTTAGTGTTCAAGCGCGGCAAGCCCGCCGGCAGCCGGGCCGTTTAGAACTTTCCCGTGCGGATCGAAACGCGAGCCGTGGCAGGGACAATCCCAGGTTTTTTCCGTTGAGTTCCACTCCACGATGCAGCCGAGGTGGGGACAAACGGCAGAATGTTTGTCAATCTGCCCGTTGCTGTCCCGATAGACAGCTATTTTCTTCAGGCCGTCTCTGATAACTGCTCCGGAGCAGCGCGCTATCTCACGAACCGAATCCACATCTCCGCCGGTTACAAAGTCCGTATACTGGGCAGCGACGTTCGCGTTCTCTTTCACAAATTCCGAAGCGGCTTTGAGTGAAACACGCGACGGATCGTAAAGCGATTCCCAGTCATTTTTGCGTCCCTGAATCAAATCGCAAACGAGAAGGCCACCGATGGTCCCGTGAGTCATGCCGTTGCCGGAATCCCCGGTGACGATGTAAGTGTTCTCGTTCCCCGGGTTGCGGCCAATAAAAGCGAGCCCATCGACCGGCTCCATGACCTGCCCCGACCAGTGGAATTCCACCTCTCCGGCTGTCGGGAACCGCGCGCGCGTCCAGGCTTCGAGCCGATCGAATCTTTCATCCGCGTCATCCGCCTGCCCGGTCTTGTGATCTTCGCCGCCCACGATCAGGACATCATGCCTTCCCATATTCTGAAGGCGCACGTAGTGATAAGGATCAGGGGTATCCCAATAGAGTGCTTTGGCGACGGAGCCTTTCGGGACTCTTAAGCCGATGACGAAGGTGCGATAGGCGGCCTGTTTGGTATGGATGGTGACCCAGTCATTCACCGGCGTATTGGTTGCGACCACGGTTGCCTGGGCGAACACCTTTCCTTTGTCGGTCCCGATCTCACAGGTGGGCCCGTCTTTGAATTCGTTCGCGTGAGTGTTGTTGAAGATCTTGCCGCCGGCTTTTTCAAATGCCTGCGCGATGCCTTCCAAATACTTCAACGGATGAAACTGCGCCTGACGGGGGAAGTGCAGGGCGGGTCCGGTATCGAAGTCGAGCGGAGCACGGGCGACGCGCTCCACATCTTTCAAGCCGGCGCGGTGAACGGCTTCGAGTTCCTTTTGGAGCACGTCCACGGGATCGCCGGGCGGTACGAAGAGGTAGCCGGATAATCTTTCGAACTCGCAGTCGATCTTTTCCTGTGCAGCGATGGATTCGATGCGGTCGATTGCGGCCGTGTGACTTTGGGCAGCGAGGCGAGCGCCTTTTTCGCCATGCAGGCTTTCGAGCTCAAAGTAACGATCATCGAGGGCATTAACGAGATGGGCCGTGGTCCGCGAGGTCTCGCCACTGCCGATTTTTCCGTCATCGAGAACAACAACGGCGCGGCCCTCTTTGGCGAGGAGGTAGGCGGCCGTCAGACCGGCAATGCCGGCTCCCACTATGCAAACGTCGGTGGTCACGTCCTTCGTCAGCGAAGGGCGCCCTGCAATATCCGACGATGCCATCCAGACAGAAGTAGTGGATCCCGATCCCTTCATGTATGTTCGAAGCCCCTGTTGAGCGGGAGCACACGAGTGGCCATTCCAGGAGGTGGCCGGGAATTCCAACTATTCGTTTTGTAACGGAAGAGAGAAAAAGAACTCTGAACCCTCGCCCTGCTGCGAACTGACCCAAAAACGGCCTCCGTGGCGCTCGATTATTTTGGTGCAGATCGCCAACCCCAAGCCGGTACCAGGGATCTCTCTGCCGTGGAGACGTTTAAACAGCTGGAAAATGAGTGTCTGGTACTCGGGCCGGATGCCCATGCCGTTATCGCGCACGCTGAAGATCCACTCGTAGTCGTCCTTGCGGGCTCGTATATGCACGCGAGGCGCTGCCTGGGAACGATATTTAATGGCATTGCTCACCAGGTTCTGGAAAACCTGCACCATCTGCCCGTCATTGGCCAGAACGGCCGGCAGGTCATCGCTCGTTACCACCGCATCAGCTTCGGTTATCGCGATTTTCAAACTGTCGAGCGCTCGTCTTAGCGCGTCATTGGTATCCACAAGCGCCGGCGATTTTTCCAGGCCGCCTATCTGGCTATACGCGAGCAGATCGTTCAAAAGCATATCCATGCGCAGAGCGCCTTCGACGATGAACTTCAGTGAAGTCCTGGTATCGTCTCTGGTGTCGGCACCTAATTGCCGAAGAAGAAGTTGCGAGAAATTCACCACGTTTCGCAAGGGTTCGCGTAAATCATGCGCCGCAGCATAGGCGAACTGATTCAAATCCTCATTGGCACGGCGCAGTTCCACCGCCCGGGACTGGCGCTCTTTCTCGTCGGCACGACGCTTCGTCACATCGCGAAAGACGAGGACCACGCCCAATATTTCATCGGACCCTACGCGAATGGGGGCGCCGCTATCGTCGATTGAGCGCTCGTGACCATCTTTCGTAATGAGAAGGGTATGGTTTGCAAGGCCGACGATTATCCCCTCTCTCAGGACTTTGGTGGCGGGGTTTTCAACTGTCTGCCGAGAGTCCTCGTTGATTATTTTGAAAACCTCCTCCAGCGGCCGGCCGACAGCTTCGGAGTTCTGCCATCCGGTCAATTGTTCGGCGACGGGATTCAAACAGGCGACCCGGCCGAGATTGTCGGTGGTGATGATGCCGTCTCCTATGCTGTTGAATGTCACACGGAGGCGTTCTCTTTCTTCGGCTAATTCCGACCGCGAACGCAGTTGTTCGGTGATGTCACGAGCGATCTTGGAGGCGCCAATGACCTTCCCCTGTTCGTCGTGGATAGGCGAAACGGTAAGGGATATGTCGACTAATCGTCCACCTTTGGCCTGGCGCACGGTTTCATAGTGCTCAAGTCGCTCGCCACGTTTGATACGGTCCAGGATTCGCGGCATTTCGTCAACGCGATCGGGAGCGGCAATGATGACAATGGGTTTGCCGATCATCTCTTCGGCCGTATAGCCGAATATCCGCTCCGCGCCCTTGTTCCAACTGGTCACGATGCCGTTGATGTCTTTGCTGATGATCGCGTCGTCGGAGAATTCCACGATTGCGGCAAGGAGCCGTTGTGTCAGTTCGGCCTTGCGGCGGGCAGTGATGTCCCTGAAGACGAGCACTGCCCCCTGCACTACGCCATCCTCACCGCGAATGGGAGCGACGCTGTTATCGATCGGGACTTCGGCTCCATCGTGGGCGATCAAAACCGTATGGTTTGCGAGACCAACAGTAGCTCCCTCCAGCAAGACTTTGGCGAGCGGACTTTCCACTCTGCTACGAGTCAATTCGTTTTGAATTCGAAAGATCTCGTCGACGTGTTTGCCCCTGATGTCGTCTTCCGCAGCCCGAAGCACTGACAGAGCTACTTTGTTGACGAAGACAATGCGGCCTTCGGCATCGGTGGAAATGACCGCATCGCCGATGCTGGCGAGAGCTGTTCTAAGGTATTCTTCCAATTGTTTCGCCATTGTGAGCTTCTGCTTTCAGAACGCAAACATGAGGCGCGAGGCTCTCCGGATCAACTCCCTCACGCTGCCGGATCCTGCGTGATCTTAATCACACACCAAAGTGAGCACGCAGAAGGCCAAAATCAATCAATGGATATATTGTTTATACATCATATCTGTTGCACGATGAAAGTGCGGCCATGCACGGGGAAAACAAATGCGGAATGGCCGCCGATGCACGCCGATTCACGCCGATGGGAGTTTTTTGATTAAAATTTTATGGGGTGCGTATGACGACCGAAACTCAGGCAAAGCTGGCTGATCTTGCGGTCCGAACCGGTGATTAGCAGCGTTGCCGCTGATGGTCGCGGGGGGACCACATCGTACGGCAGTTCAGCTATTGTAGAGAGCCGGGAATGAGGAAATATGCCGCGCTACCCCGTTGTCTTAGAGCCTGACCGGAACAACACGACCCTCGTGACTTTTCCGGACGTTCCCGAGGCGGTTACGTTCGGAAACGATGAGGCGGACGCTCTCAGCCGCGCGGCAGGAGCGCTCGAAAGCGCGCTGATGTTCTATATTGCCGATCGGCGTCCAACGCCACTGCCGTCCCGAGTCAGAAAAAAGAAATGAGCGGTAAAAGTGTCCACTCTCTCGGGAGCTAAAATCGCACTCTCCGATGCGATGATTGCCCGGCGCGTCAGGAAGTCGGAGCTTGCCAGAAGGCTCGGAGTTCATATGCCGCAGGTTGATCGATTGCTTGACCTCAATTACTCCTCAAAAATAGAGCAACTGGAAGCGGCGCTCGCCGCAGTGGGCGAGGAAATTGAAATCGGAATCCGCGACGCCGCTTAGTCAGACGGTCTCTGCGCGTTCACTTCGGACGTGAAAGCGCTATCTGAATTCTGCAATTACGTCGTAAGGATACAGTCGGGAACGGCGACTGGCGGGCACGTTGGAATACTAATTCGCTCCACGTCCGCCGGATGGGCCTCGTCCACCTGAGGCTCCCCTGCCTCCCCCGAAGCCGCCGCCGCCGGGCTGTCCGGTGAGTAAGCCGCGAGAGCGCATCCAGTTCATCAGTAAGGTCGGCCATGCGCTGAGTGCCGGATCGGTCATACCCATGCCCGAGCCGTGAGCTCCGTTTTCGAACAGATGCATCTCGGCCGGCACGCGCGCTTTTCGCAACGCGAGATAGAACTGTACGCTGTTCTCGACCGCGACCAGATTATCGTTTGTCGTGTGATAGAGGAAGGTCGGCGGGGTCTGCGCCGTCACCTGAAGTTCGTCGGACAGGTTGTCGAGAGTCTTCTGGTCGGGATTGTCACCCAGCAGATTTCTTCCGGAATTGGCATAGGCGCCGAGTACGTTCTGCCCCGCGACACTTGCCTGAAACGATATGACCGGGTAACCGAGGATGAGAAAGTCGGGCCTGCTGCCCGCGCGCTCAATCGCGTCCGCGGCGTCCGGATTGCCGGCATCGAAATGAGTAGCGGCTGTTGCGGCCAGGTGCCCGCCTGCGGAAAAGCCCATCATGCCGATCCGATCGGGCTGGATGCCGAACTCCGCGGAGCGGGATCGAACGATTCGGATTGCCCTTTGTGCGTCGTTCAATTCGGCGGGGTGATGGTAAGGGGCTAGTCGATACTTCAGGACAAAGGCGCTTACTCCCATGGCATTGAACCAGTAGGCTTCCTGGCGGCCTTCACCCTCCATCGATAGGTTGCGATAGGCTCCGCCGGGGGCGATTATTACCGCTGTGCCGCTTCGGCCGGCGCGGTAAAAAGTCAGTTCGGGCTTGTCGGCGTCTGTATCGCCCAGTGCGCCGGGAACTCCGTTGGGCCAGAGGGGAATGGTTTGGGGGCCGGCGGGGCCTCGTCCTGCTCCGCGTCCACCGCTGGCAGCGAAGGGCTGGTTTGGGGGCGCCTGCGCGTAGAGAGCTATGGCCAGTGAAGTTAGTGCCAAGAGTAATGTGCGTTTCATTTTTTTGAATCCTCCCATTTTCTCGTTCAGCGTGCAAGTCGTCGTGCGCATCGTCAGGAAACCGCTCCCTTGCGGTCACGGCTCAGAAAATTCCTCAGTTCTCCGACGGTTTCTCCACTGCTTCTATGACGATCGCCTGTACGGGACCTTTTTTCGATTCCAGCCTGAGACCCATTTGTTCCTGGAGCGCGGTGAAAAGCGACGGACCGGCGGAGTCGGGAGAATTCTGTGGAGCAAATTCGAGATCGAAATCGAAGTCGCCGGCAAGGCCCGTCGCGTCGAGCACGGGCCGTTGCGCCTCGATCATGAGCATAAGGCAGAGAGAGGACATGGAGATCCTTTTGCCGACGATATGCGCGAGCCCATTTGGCTCGGTTCGCCGCAGGAGTCTCGGCGGATCATTCGCGTCGGCTAACGAGAGCTTCGGGCCGCGTTTTGCGGCGACCAGTTCAAACAGCGGGACGTCTTTCGTCCCCACGCGAACCGCAAGTCCGAAACGTTCGACCAAAAGGGAACGGATCATGAGTTCCAGTCCTGGCGCCTCGCCCGCCAGAAACTGCGCGGTTGTGTAGTCGGGAGAGCTTGCGGGCATGAGCGCCTGAAGCTCGAACCTATCCGATCTGACCCATTCCGGCCCTCCGGAAACCAAACCAGCGAAACTGGCATACGAGCATCCGTTGTACTTGTTGAGTCCCCAAGCCCACGTGGTAAGAGCGTACAGGGTAGTTGTAACCACGAAACGATTGTGTTCGACGCGCGGAAAGCCGCCGTCGCAGCCGGAGCCGAGTCGTACAAGAGCCTCAGCCCTGACTCCCTCCGCGGCCTTTTTTATGGAAGCGACCTCAAATCTTTGCATTTCAGCCGGCGGCGACGAGATTTGATTCTGAGCGATTGCCGGCAGCGACGCAGCAAAGCACAAAACCGCGAGCACTGCCGGCGCGCTGACGCCTGTGATCGCGGTTTCGCGTTTCTTAAACGAGGTGGGCCTCAATTCCAGTCATTGCAACGTCCGCCTCAGAACCGGAGGCGAAGCGAAAGGACTGTTTTCCTTGCCGTATTCTGGGCTGTGCCGATTGTACCGAATGCCGCATTTGTCTGCGCGCCAGTCGTGAAATTGTACGTGAGGGACGAATTGGGATTGCCCGGGTTGAAATGGTTGAAGGCGTTGAACGCTTCCGCCCGGAATTCCAGAGATCGACTTTCCTTGCCCAGCCGGAATGCCTTGTACGCGCTGAGGTCCCAGTTTTCGAACCCAGGCCCGTAGGTCAACGTAAGCGGTGTATTGCCGATACCGAATGAGGAGGCTGAGGGAAGAACAAACCCGGGGTTCGTGCTCAACGCACCGCCCGCATTGAACGGATACCACAGTCTCGGATCCGCGGTGGAACCATTCGACGCTGGTGTGGCGCCTGACGGGAGCCAAAGGTTGCCGTTCATCTGGCAGCGAAGCCCGGGATTATCGGTAGGCGTGCCGTACCAGTAACCGATTGGCTGGCCGGTAACGGCGCAGCCGACAGTGATTGGCGTGCCCACGAATAACGCCCCGATACCGTTGACGTTCCAGCCGTCCAGAACCGCCCTGGCAATGACGTTCTTCTTCAGCAGACTGCTGCCATCCGGAAGCTTGTAACCGAAGTTGATATTCACAGTGTGGGGCCGATTGGTGACGTTCTTCGTCAGGTTGTCCGGCAGATACTGATTGTGGCTGAAAATGATGGTTTTGGACCACGTGTAGTTTGTGCCGAACTGCAGACGGCGGCCAAAACGCCTGTTGATCTGGACCTGGAGTGAATTGTAATTCGATTCTCCAATCTGAGTCCAGGTGTTGATCTGGCCATAGTTATAACGCCCTGCCAGCGCGCGAATGAGGTTGGCGGAATAAAACGCGGCCGTGCCTCCGTTGGCGCTCGTCGGGTCCAGGTACTTCTGAACGGGGCCGCCGGAAGGCGTCCAGTCGGTGTAGGGCGCGACGGCATTGAAATCGTTTGCCGAGCCAAATTGATGATGAGCCACGTTTGCGGCATAAGCCGCATCGAGGATGATCCCCTTGCCCAGATCCCGCTGTATACCGAAACTCCAGTCATACGTGACTGGGTTCTTCAGATCCCGGGACCCACCGTTAACATTCTGAGGACTAATGAAACCCTGCGAATTCAGAAGATTCGCAATCGTAGTGTTGAAGAAGATGGGCGACTGAAATGACGGGGGCGCGACCATGGGCCCGTTGCCGGATCCACCCGCGGCCAGCTGGTCCGAACCATATGGGCGACTAAAGAAGATGCCAAATCCTCCGCGAACGGCTGTCTTGCCATTCCCGAAGACATCCCAGGCGAAACCGACGCGCGGGCTGACGGCAATTGGAGGCGTGTGAAAAAAGCTCGAATCGTACACGACCATGCCGGAATATGGATTGCCGGTGGAGGGATAGGATGCGGGATCGAAGGAAGTGGCTCTTGGAAACGCATACGTCGCCTTCGTTACCGGATTCAGCGCGACTTTGGCGCCATTGACAATCGCGGGGAAAAGGAGTTGACCCGCATTAGCCTGATTATAAGTTTCCGCGGAAAAGAGACTCAGCTGGGCCCCTTGTTCAAGCGTAGGCTGTATGCGCTGAAAGCGAACGCCGGCGTCTACAGTTAAACGGCGACTTGCCTTCCAGGTATCCTGGGCAAACCACTCGGGCTGGTCGTAGGCGGAATAGTACATCACCTTCTTATTGTCCTGACCGTAGGCCTGGACCACTCCAGTCAACATGTTGGAGAACGCGTATCCGGTGTCATTGGGATTGGCGGAATCAGAGCCAAACCAGTAAGTGCCGGCCGCATTGTAAGTGGAGTAGACGGCGGCCTGCTTGCGGTTGTGCTCCCAATAAACGCCAAACTTCATATTGTGATGGCCTTTAATCCAAGTAAGGGTATCGGAGAAATCCTGCGTGGTGTCATCCGCAACGAAGGGAAACCGGCTGTCGAATCCGAAGGAGGGCGGCGCGGTAACCGCCTGGCCCGCCGCCTGGGGCTGATTTGTTCCAAAGTTCAGGAGCGGAAGAAGATTCAGATTGTTTCCGTTGAAAAAATTGGGCAGAGCCAGCGCCTGACCATTTGCGCCCTTCAGTGGCAATTGGTTGGCGGCAAACAGTGCCTGATCCTTGACGTTGACGTGGAACCGGTAAAGATTCACGCCCCACGTGGACTCGTTAACCAGGGTTGGCGTGAAGGTATGGATAACGGTTCCGACCACGCCCCTGGCCGGATAATCGAGGCCCGTCAGCAACTGCCCCCAGTTCGCACCCGTGGCCCCGAGAATGGAACCGAAGCCGTCGCTTCCGTAGTAATCGAAGATCAAACGGGCGTAGGCCGTCGTCTTCGGATTGATGTTGTAGTCGACGCGAGCGATCCGGTCTCTTCGCGGGTTGTCGATCACGTACTGAGATTGAAAATTGTACCCGCGTTGACCTGTCGGGTCGGTTGTATTGGGCTGCGGGAACAGATTCATCATAGCGGCACCAACCGGACTGATAACGCTCTGGGGAATGACATTGCCCGAATAGGGCTGGCCGGAGGAGTTTTTTACAGGAATCAGAACACCCGTGCTCGTCGTCGTTTTGGAGTAGTCGCCGGCCCTTTCCAGCGCTGTCGGCATCGTCAAGTGATTCACCGCCCCGGTGGAAGTATTGAACAACTCGTCTTCCGAGAAGAAGAAGAACAGTTTGGTCCGGCTTTTATTAAAGCCCGTACCAGGGATGAGAACCGGACCGCCAATGGTCCCGCCCGGGTTCTGATACCTGTAGCGTCCTTTTGGATTGCCCAGTTTATTGTTGAACCATTCATTGGCATTGAACTGCTCGTGACGCAGATAGTAGTATCCAGTCCCATGAAACTGCGCGGTTCCGTTTTTGATCGATACATTCATCTGGCCGCCGCTTCGGGAACCGTAGGCCGCCGTGTAATTGGTGACCATGACCTGCACCTCGCCGATCGCGTCAACGCTGGGGGAAATCAGGCCGCTCAGACTTCCGACTGTACCGGCATCCGCGTTCGTAATACCGTCCAGAGTGATCAGAAATGCGCCCGCTTGTCCGCCGTTTACGGGGCCCGTACCGCCGGAGCCGAAACCCCTGCTATCGGCGTTTGACGTTACCTGCACACCGGGCAGCGTTCTCAGGATGCCGACGTAATTGCGCCCCGACAGCGGCGTGTCTTCGATCTGAGTGGTGTTGACGACGACGGTCCGGTCGGAACTATCTGTAGCGACGTGGGCCGTTTCGGCTGTGACATCGATTGAAGTTGTGACGTCACCGACTTCGAGCCTGATTTCGGAGAGTGCTACCTTTTCCGACCCGCCTACTGTAATTCCGGTTCGGTTATACGATTTGAAACCGGGTTGGGCAGCGTGGAGGCTGTAGCCGCCGGGCACCAGATCGGGGAAGAGAAATGCTCCGCTCGAGTCCGTCCTGAATTGACGCACCTGTTTCGTCAAATCACTGGTCACTTCCACTGTTGCGCCCACGATGGCCGCGCCCGCCGTGTCGCTGATGGTCCCGGAGATCTGCCCGCTGACACTCTGCGCATCCGCGCCCGATGTCAGCGCGAGCAGAGCGAACAACATAGTCGTTGCAATTCGAATGGTCTTCATGAATAAGCCTCTTTACATTGCGAAATGGTTGAGCCACTGACACGCCTGGACGAACACAAGTTGGTTCAGATTGACGACCCACTATGTATAAGAACGGTTCAGGTATTCGTTTCCGTGCGAGAGTGGACGAGCTTTTTCTCAGATCGGAAGGAATGCGCCGTTGATTTGAGGATCTTCCAAAAGCCGGCTGCTCAATCGCTCCCGTGGCACATCAGAAGCGGAGGCGAACTGATAATGCCGCGTGCCGAGCCTGGACTATCGCTCCACCCGTGGCACCCGCCGCCGTAGGGGGAATCGTGCCGAACGCAGCATTCGTGTTAATCCCGTTGGAAAAATTCAGTACCAATTGTGTATTCGGATTTCCGGGGTTGAAGTGATTCAGCGTGTTGAAGGTCTCTAAGCGAATTTCAATTGTTCTGGTGTTGTTCTTACCCAGTTGAAACGATTTATAAGCGCTCAGGTCAATCGAATCTATGCCCGGACCATATGTCAGCGTGAGCGGCGTGTTCCCGATTCCGAAGGAGTTTGCCGCGGGAAGAGCGAAGCTTGAAGCATCGAACGGATACCACGTCGAACGGGATATACCCGCGGGCGGCTGAGCAGTTTGGGGAAGCCACAGATTTCCGGTCATCTGACAGCGAAGCGGTGGTGTGTCCGTGGGAGTGCCAAACCAATAGCCTATCGGTGCGCCTTGTGCGAGGCAGTTTACGGTAAGCGGAGTGCCGTAATAAAATGTGCCGTTGCCATTGATGCGCCAACCGGAAAGCAGCGTCCGAAGCCACAAATGATCCCGTACGACACGTGCGCCAGGCACTGCATAAGCGAAGTTCAGATTGACGCTCTGGGGGCGTCCGGTTACATTCTTCGTCAGGTAATCTGGTAAGAACTGGTTTCGGTTATAAACAAAGGTTTTTGACCAGGTGTGATTGAGACCAAACTGCACGCGCCCCCAGCGCTTTCGCGCCTGGGACTGCAGGGCATCGTAGTAAGACTCACCGGCACTTGTGTAAGTGTTGATCGCCCCGTATCCCTGGTATCCGCCAGATCTCGCCCGAACCAGATTCGTTGAATAGAAGGCGCTGGTTCCCCCGTTGGCGCTTGTGGGATCGAGATACGCCGGGTTAGCAACCCCATCTGAAGTACCCGTTGGTTTCCAGTCCGTGTATGGCGCCACAGCGTTCAGGTCGAAAGCCGCGCCGAACTGATGATGGGCAACGTTTCCAACATAAGCAACATCGAGCACCACTCCCCCGACGACACGTTGAACCCCGAGGCTCCAGCTATAGGTCGACGGATTTGGATAATCCAGCGATCCGCCCGCAACGTTCTGCGGCGTCATCGACGCCCCGGAGTTCAGCAGCGCGGAGAGACTTGTATTCAGAACCAGACTGGTTCGCACAGCTGGCGGCGCAATCATCGGCCCGACTCCGGATGGCAGTGCGGCAATCGCGGCGGCATTTTGCGCGCGTCCGTAGTAGATGCCGAAACCGCCGCGAATTGCCGTCTTTCCGTTGCCGAAAACATCCCACGCGAATCCGACACGAGGTCCGACAGCGACGGGCGGCGTGTTCCAAAGACTCGTGGTGTACCGGCTCATCCCGGAATAGGGATTGTTATTCGTCTGAACCGATAATGGATCGAATGAACCCGCGCTCTGATAAGCGTACGAAGCGCCGGTGACAACATTCCTCGCGACGCGGTTCGCCGACGGACATACACCTTGTGCAGCTACCGGCGTGGTGCAGGCGGGATACAGCAGTTGCGCGGCCTGAGCCGGGTCGTAGCCCGATTGGGAAAACAAGCCCAGCGCAGCGCCGTCGGAGTAGACCGCTCCCAGCCTTTGGAACCTGACACCCGCGTCCACCGTGAATCGTCGTCCCGCTCTCCAGGTATCCTGCAGAAACCACTCGAATTGCCGGTACCGGGCGCGATTGTAGAGTGACTTGCTGTCCTCGCCGTATGCCTGAACGGTTCCGAGAAGAGCGTTTGAGTAAGCATATCCCGTGTCCAGCGGGTTGGCGGAATCGGAACCGAACCAGAATGTACCGGCGGAATTGTATGTCGAGTAGACGGGTTCATTACGCGCGTCGTGCTCGTAGTAGAACCCAGCCTTGACGGAATGTCTTTCCTGAAGCCAGGCAACTTTCCAGGTGAAACTCATCAGGGTGTCAGTCCCGTGGAACGGCCACCGGCTATCCCACCCGAATGAGGGAGGCGCCGTGACCGATTGACCCGGCGATTGCGCCTGATTTGTGCCGAAATTCAGGTTGGGCAGCACGTTCCGAATATTGGCGCCGAACAGGTTGGGCAACTGGATGCCGTCACCGGAAGGGCTCCGCAGCGCAGGAAGTTTCTCGGCCGCATACCGGGCCGGATCGAGGACACTGATAATGTCTTCCGACCGGTTTATGCCCCAGGAAAATGAACTGGTCAGATCAGGCCGAAGAGTCTGCACTACTGTGCCGACGATCCCCCCCGATGGAAGATCCCAGCCAGTTGCCAACTGACCCCAATTGGCTCCAGATGCTCCCAATAGCGATCCGTATCCGTCATTCCCCTGATAGTCCTGTATCAGGCGAATGAATGACGTAGTTCGCGGACCTGGCTGATAATCCAACCGTAGAATCCTGTCTTCACGCGGATTGGATTGCGTTTGCTGGTAAATGGCGTTGTATCCGCGCTTGCCGGTCAAGTCTGTGACAAACGGCGCCGGAAATAAATTCAGCAGGGCTGCCCCCGCCGTATCGATACGGCTCGGGGGGATGATGTTTCCCACAAAAGGCCGTCCTGCCAGAGGGTCCCGGATGGGAATTGAGACACCCGTGGAGGTTACAGTCCCCGAGAAGTCTCCGGTGCGTTCCGCGCTGCCGGGCATTGTGTAGGCCGCGGGTGGGGTGGTGGAGTGCGTGTTCAGGCGATCATCCGAGAAGAAAAAAAACAAATTCCGCAGCCTTAGCGGAAGGTGTCTTCCCGGAATCGCCAGCGGGCCTCCGACGGTCCCGCCTGGGTTTTGAAAACGATAAAGAGGCCTCGCGACGCTGGTCGAGTTGTTGAAGAACTCGTTCGCATTCAGAGCTTCGTTGCGCCAGAAATAGTATGCGGTCCCCTGGAGCCTGCTTGATCCGCTTCGCACGCTCACGTTGATCTGACCGGCGGCGCGCGATCCGTATTCCGCCGAGAAGTTGCCGGTCAGAACAGTAATCTCCCCGATGGCATCGACGCTTGGCGAGAGAATGCCTCCCAAGCCAAGGTTTCCGCTGTCCTGATTCCCTATCCCGTCCAGGACTACCAGCATTTGGCCGGTTTGTCCGCCATTTACGGTAGGCGCCTGCGGCGGCCAGCCTCGCGTATCGTGAGCATTTGTGTCTACAACTCCGGGCAACACTTTCATGACGCCGAGATAATCACGGCCCCGGACGGGCGTATCTTCGATCTGGGCTTTGCCGATCGTTTGACTGTGCTCCGAACTGTCTGTACCGAGGCGCGTAGCGTTCGCCCGTTCCTGGTCAGCTTCGCTCGCGAGAACGCTCACCTGCGTTTCAACCGTCGCGATACTCAAGAGGATGTCCAGTTGGACCCGATTGCCAAGCGGAACATCGAGACGCCGTAACGAGGGTGCAAATCCATCGCGCGTAACGGTCACTTCATACTTGCCGCCGGGGATCAGGGGAATCGAATAAATCCCGGTGAGCGCGGATACAGCGGGATAGACAACTTTGGTATCCAGATTTCGCGCTTCGACGCGCGCGTAGGGGACTGTTGCACCCTGCGAGTCGAACACAAAACCCGTGATGACAGACGAGCTATTCTGACCGCTGAGGACACCTGGCAGGGCAAGACATAACGCTGCACACAGCTTCAGGACGGAGCCCCGTGTCGTCCGCATAAACACCACGAGCTTGCTTGGTGAAACCTCTACTGAAATATACAACGTTCCGGCGCGGTGAATCCGTGCAAGACGGCGCAAATATTTTCGATCGGGCAGCTGAATGGTGCGGCTTGTCCAATTTTACCCACTCGCACGGTACGTCCTGAACAATTGGGTTAGAATGAATGCGGAGAAATTCGTATTGAGCGGGGAATGCTGCTCGCCGGCTGCCATGTCGCCCCGACTCCACCGTACGGCACATCGGAATGGATAGAGATCTCGAGTCCGCTTTTCGCGAAGACTATTCCAGCCTGTGCAGGTACGTATATAGAATCATCGCCGATCCGGAAGATGCCGCCGAGATTGTTCAGGAGACATTCCTGCGCTTTCACAGGATGCGCGCGAAATGCGGCCAGGCCTGCGATCGTGTTCTTCTCTATCGTGTTGCGCGAAATCTCGCAATCGACTGTTTGCGCCGCAGGCAAACCCGAAAGCGTCACCATGACGCTGAGACGCGCATCCTGGAGATGCCGACGGTCGAATCCACCGAAGACACTCTCATGGGGCAGGAACTCAGGGATCAGTTGCAAATAGCTCTTCGGAGCCTGAAACCGAAAGAAGCCGAAGCAGTCATACTGAGATATGAAGGCCATTCCTACGGCGATATCGCTTTGATCCTTGAAATTCAACCAAATTCCGTCGGGCCCATGATCACGCGCGGACTGGGTAAACTGCGCGAAGCCTGGGCGGCGATATCGGATGGCAGCGAATTAACAGTACGCATAGCGCCAGCGACCGACGCTCCTGCTGAAAGGAAGTCCCGGCCCGGAACCCGGACGCGTTCAGCCGGTTAGTTTCGGGGAATTGCCTCGCGCCGGTTTCCGATAGCGGGGCGGCGGGTTTTTGTTTCGCGGAACCTCATTGATTACTTCATGATTCTTTTATCGCTGTACTAAACTGAGACTGTCAAACGCTTCTTCTTTAGAGCCTGGGTACACGCTTCAATGCTGCGCGACCGCGACCAAGGGCCAAGTCCCGACGAACAAGAAGGACCCGACGCCGCTGAGTTGCTGGCCTGGCTGGACAACGAGTTGCCGCCACACCGGGCGCTTCAGGTGAGGCATGCGATCGACACATCCGCATCGGTTCGGGCACGGCTGCACAGAGTACGCCGCGACTCGGCGCTCCACTCAGAACTCGTAGCCCATGAGTTGCCCCCGCGTATGCCCGGCCTGGATGACGCTCTAAAAGAGTTTGCAGCCAGGCTGGAGCGGGAACAGGATAATGACGCGGCAGCTGAGGCGGCTTTGGGCGGCAAAGTCAGGTCAGGCAGATCGCTTCTTACGTCACGTTGGTTGCGAATTGCGGCATGCATCGTTTTATCCGGCGGAGTTGCAGCCTATTGGCTCAGCCGCGGACCGTTAATTCACGTTCTTGCTCACGACGTGCTGAATCACGCGAACTCGGCCGAGGCGCAGTCCTATGCTCACATTCCGGCTCCTGTCGTTCATCAACGGATTCGGGCGATCAGGCGCGGGACCAATGCCAAAACGGAGAGCGCCGCGTGGGAATTGTGGAACCGACTCGACGGGTCCGAGTCGCACGAAGAGGTCAAGCCGATTGCCACGGACGCCGGAATACCAGCTGCGACCGTTTCCCCGGTGGTCGGCGAGTTGAAGGAGATACTCCAAAGCAACCGTATCGATCCAAGGCAACCGCTTTCCACACGGGCCTATGACAACTGGCGAAGCGCGAATCGCGTGGAGGAAGCGTTGACACCGACGATTACGGAAGGCGGAGCTTACGCCTTCAATGTGACGAGCACAGCAATGGGCTCCTCCGCGCCGGACAAACTGCTCCAGACGGAATTTACGATTCGGATGAGCGACTGGCACATCGTTGGAGAACGGATCAGGGTTCAGGCAGGAAGCGAGGTGCGGCAGTACGAGTTGACCGAAACATCATACGAAGTCGTATCCCTGGGGGCGCTGCCCCTTACAGTCTTCGGAGCACCTGCGCCCGTGGTTTTGGGCGGCGCGACGGGCCCGGCGGAGTCATCACCGCCCCCGGTTACACCGGATCCTGCGATTGCATGGGCCCCTTCGACCGTGCAAAACGAACAGACCGGGATCGTCGCAGCTGCGATTGAGACGCAATATGCACTGCACACACTCAACGCCTGTACCGACGAACAGCTGACGATGGAATTGACCAACGACGGCCAGATAGTGATTCAGGGCTCGGTGCTGAACCAGAAAAGATGGCAGCAAATCGTCGATGGCTTGTCTGGCCTTCACGCCAGGCCAGTGGTGCATATCAGCGTGCTCGATGTGCCTTCCTCACCCAAAGCAACTTCTGCCAATCTCGCCATTTCACCAGTGGACCGCGCACTGATTCACGCAACTGCCTTGTACCAGATTTCGGCAGCCAAATATGGATCTGACATCAGTTCGCTTTCCCGGAATTCCCGTTGGCTTATGGAAATCATGGTGCGCGATCACTTATTGGAGATCCAGGGAACTTTGGCGGAGTTGAGACGTTCCCTCGGGGCCGCACCCGTTAGCAAAGGGGAGACCGTCTCAGATTCGTTGCCTCTGTGGCCGGAGGGCGCCATTTCGTTGCTTCAGGATGTGCGGACGCTTAATGAGTTGCTGCATCGCGACTCCGTGACTACGATAAATTCGATGGACGATTCAGGTCGGCTGGCGATGCTCCGGTTGACCAACGCTCTATCTAACCCCGCAGCCCTCGCCGCTTACTGGTTTTCCGCACCCGGGGGACTGCCCGGAACATCACCCGCCAGCCAGGGACATACCGCTCAGTAATAACAAAGCCTCCTGACGGCTTTCACGCTTCATTCGAGAGGTTACTATAGGCTCCGCCGGGGGCTATTATTACCGCTGTCGCCGCTTCGGCCGGCGCGGTAAAAAGTCAGTTCGGGCTTATCGGCGTCTGCGTCGCCCAGTGCGCCGGGAACTCCGTTGGGCCAGAGGGGAATGGTTTGGGGTCCGGCTTGGCATCGTCCTGGGGCGCCTTCGTCTTGTTTCGATGCGGAAGAATTTAATGGCCGCCGATGCACGCCGGTTCACGCCGATCCTTCAGTCACAACTTTCTTTGGATTTCTTTTTTGGGGTTATCTACCTATCATTTCAGCCGTTTGCGGGAAATGGTGCTGTCTTTCCCTACCCCTGTTTTTTGGGCTCTCGTGGTATTCGATAGGCGTGATTAAGACTTTTGACGATTCGCTGATTGTTAGAACGACGCGGAAACCCGAGGCGCCTATTGATGCCGTTACTTTCGCCCGAACCCGGCTGGGGTTTGAGCCCGATGCCCAACAGATCGAAGTACTGGAATCGACCGCTAAGCGCGGCATTCTGAATTGCTCGCGGCAGTGGGGGAAGTCCACCGTTTGCGCGGCGAAGGCGGTGCATCGCGCGTTCACGCGGCCGGGCAGCGTGGTGCTGGTGGCGAGTCCTTCGGAACGGCAGAGCGGCGAGTTTCTGCGGAAGGCCGGGGTACTGGTGCGGCGACTGAATATCAGGCCGCGCGGGGACGGCGATAACACTACTTCCCTGCTCTTTCCGAATGGCTCGCGCATTGTCGGGCTGCCGGGGACAGAGGCTACGGTGCGCGGGTTCTCGGCGGTGTCGCTCATCCTCATCGATGAGGCTTCGCGGGTGGACGACAGCATGTACGAAGCGCTCCGGCCGATGCTGGCGGTGGGCGGCGGCGACTTGTGGCTGATGAGCACGCCGAACGGCCAGCGTGGATTCTTCTATCAGGCGTGGCGGGATGAGGCGGAGGAATGGGTGCGGATCCGGGTGCGGGCTACGGATTGTGCGCGAATTCCGGAGGCATTTTTGAAGGGGGAGGAGGCGCGGATGCCGGCGGATTTGTTCGCGCAGGAGTATCTATGCGGGTTTAACGGGAATGACCGGGGGATGTTCGACCGGGCGCTGGTGGAGGCGGCTGTGGATGAGAACTATGACGAGTTAAAGATCGATCCGCCACAGGCGGCGTGAAGGAAGAAAAGATCGGAAAAAAGGAAAGCTTATGTATTATGTGGGGCTGGATCTGGGACAGAAGCGGGATCATTCGGCGGTTGTGATTGTGGAGCGGGTGGAGCATCGGCGGGCGTTCATGGGGTCGGCGTTCGAGCGGCTGGTGGTGCGGTATGTGGAGCGGATGCCGCTTGGGATGTCTTATCCGGCGATGGCGGAGCGGGTGCGGCAGATTGTGCGGAGCGAGGCGCTGGATGGCAATTGCGCGCTGGCAGTGGATGCGACAGGCGTGGGGGCTCCCGTGGTGGACACGCTGCGGGCGGCGAGGCTGGGGTGCGAGTTGACCGCGGTCACGATAACGGCGGCGCTGAAGCGGGACATGATGGCGGAAGTGCAGGTACTGCTGGAGACGAAGAAGCTGACGATCGCGAACGTGAAGCAGAAGTCGCACCTGATTCGGGAGCTGCTGGATGTGCGGCTGGCGGTGAACCAGTCGGGGACGGTTCGGATCGGCGCGGACGGGTATGGAGAGCATGACGATTTAGTGATTGCGCTGGCACTGGCTTGCTGGCGCGCGAAAGGAAGGCAACAGGTTGGAGAACAATCGCAAAGATTACTGTGAGAAGGCGGAAGGGGTGGAGGAGCGGCTGGCGGAGGCTTCGCGGCTTGACCGGCTGACGGTTGAGAGGCGGAAGCCTGGTCCTGCGGGGCGGTATCGGACGGTGGATGAGTACGATGCGGTGCTTCGGGCTCATTGCCGGTTGGATGAGGTACCAATGAAGAAGGCATAATGGCCGCCGATGCACGCCGGTGCACGCCGATAAGAAAAAACGGCTTGGGAATTGCTGGCCTTAGCTTGTTATGGGTGCTGTGCTGGTTCTTGTGGACGTGATCAACCACTTCGAGTTTTTGGATGGGGAGAAGATACTTCGTCAGGCTTTACCGATTGCTCCCCGGCTGGCTCGGCTGAAGAAGCGGGCTCAGGCGGCCGGGATGGCTACGATTTATGTGAATGACAATTTCGGGCAGTGGCGGTCGGATGCCGGTAAGCTGCTGGATTACTGCGTTCGGCCGGAGGCGAAGGGCAGAGCGTTTGTGGAACAGATTCGGCCGGAGAAGGACGATTACTTCGTGCTGAAGCCGATGCATTCGGGGTTTTATCAGACGCCGCTGGAAGTGTTATTGCGCTATCTGGGTGCGTCCACTCTGGTGCTGGGCGGGCTTACTACTAATAGTTGTATTGTGTGCACGGCGCACGATGCGCGGATGCGTGAGTTGAAACTCTATGTGCCTTCAGATTGTACGGCGGCGCGCAGCTTGAAGGAGCATCGGCAGGCTCTGGAGCATATTCGGACTATGACGGATGCCAATGTTACCCGGTCGGGGGCTTTGCGGTTGAAGGAGATTGGCTAATCTGTGTCCGCCGGCTCTACGGTTATCACTATCGACTTCGACACGGGCTGGTTGCTGCCTTGGGCTACGTTGCGGAGGGGGACCAGCACGTTGGTTTCGGGGTAGTAAGCGGCGGCGCAGCCTTCGGGTATTTCGTAGGGGATGGCTTCGAAGCGCTCGGCGCGGCGCGTCTCGGATTCGAAGTGGCTGATCAGGTCTACCCATTGATTCTTTTGGAAGCCCAGCCTGTCCATGTCGGCGGCGTTCATGAAGACTACGCGGCGGCCGTTGGAGATGCCCCGGTAGCGGTCGTTTTCGCTGTAGATGGTGGTGTTGAACTGATCGTGACTGCGGAGGGTGGTGAGGAGCAGCTGGCCTTCCTTGAGGTTGTGCTGCGGGATGGGATGCACTGTGAAGCGGGCGCGGGATGAGGGTGTTTTGAACTTACCTTCGCGCGGCGCGTTGGGAAGATAGAAGCCGCCGGGCTCGCGCACGCGGACGTTGTATTGCGTGAAGCCAGGCACGACGTGTTCGATGTGTTCGCGGATGCGGTCGTAGTTCTCGATGAGGCCCTGCCAATCCACGGTGGTTTTGCCGCTGAGGGTGGCCATGGCGATGCCGGCGATGATGGCGGGTTCGCTGCGCAGATGCGGGGAGGCGGGCGGAAGCGAGCCGTGGGATTGGTGGACAACGCCGGTGGTGTCCTCAACGGTGACAAACTGCGGGCCCGAGGTCTGCATGTCGCACTCGGTGCGTCCGAGGCAAGGCAGGATCAGCGCCTGCTCGCCGGTAATGAGATGTCCGCGATTGAGCTTGGTGGAGATCTGGACGGTTAGGCGGCAGCGCTGCATCGCTTCGGAGACGTAGCGTGTGTCGGGGGTGGCGGAGAGGAAATTTCCGCCGAGACCGATGAAGACTTTGACGCGGCCCCGGTGCATGCCCTCGATGGTGCAGACGGTATCGAAGCCGTGTTTCTCGGGTGGAGAGAAGTGGAACTCGCGGCCGAGAGCGGCGAGATATTCGGGACTCATCTTTTCCCAGATGCCGACGGTGCGGTCGCCCTGAACGTTGCTGTGACCACGGACGGGACAGAGGCCGGCGCCTTTGCGGCCGATCTGGCCGCGGAGCAGCGCGAAGTTGACGATGGTCTGGACGTTGGCGACGCCGTTGCGGTGCTGGGTGATGCCCATGGCCCAGGAACAGATCATGCGTTCGGACTGCATGGCAATCTCGGCAGCCTGGCGGATGAGCTCGCGGGAAAGGCCGCTGCCGCGGACGATGTTGTCCCAGCTTTCGGCGCGGATGTCGCGCGCGAATGCGTCGAAGCCTTCGGTGTGATGATCGATGAAATCGCGGGCGAGGATTTTGCCGTGGGTGTGGTCATCGGCGTCGAGCATTTCCTTCATGATGCCTTTGAGAACGGCGACGTCGCCGTTGATGCGAACGGGGAGGAAGAGGCAGGCGAGGTCGGTGCCGTGGAGGAGCATATCGACCGGCCGCTGGGGATTCTTGAAGCGCATGAGGCCGGTTTCGATGAGGGGATTGATGCTGAC
>JAICJH010000135.1 GCA_025928545.1 Bryobacteraceae bacterium
GTTAGAGATGGGTCTCGCCGATGTGCAACCCGGTATAAATGTATCGAAGGGGACTTCACGGACCTATCCTGATGCGTGTACGGTACGCCGACAATTCTGGAAGTGAGCGGGACAGGTCAAAGCCGGCGCGGCTGCGATTCAGCCCGCATTCGTTGCCGACCAACCATCCAGGTCCTACTTAGTGCTCGAGACCTCAGCGATGAAGCCGGCGACCAGGCGCTCGATCTGGGCCGGCGGCAGGTTATAACGGGCGATGCCGTCCGGCTGGCCGAGATTGCCGCTAATGACGAAGCAGCGCAACCCGGCGCCCGCAAGACTTTTCGCTTGCGTGGCGGTAAGCCCGCCGACTACCTCCACCGGAGCGGTTTTGCCGACCCGCTCGAAGATAGCGCGGGCCGTATCACCAAGAAGGTCGCTTTCGATTAGCTCGGGGTTGACGTGCCGGGCATCGGACTGCAGGTGAACCCCGATCACGTCCACACCTGCATCGAGCATGCGAAGCGCGGCCTCCCCGGCCTGGGCTGCCGGGCCCTGCTGCGGCAGCATGATATCGGCAAAGGCCAGCCGCGGGAGTTCGGAGCCGGTGCCCCTGAACTCGTCGCGCACGGCGCAGATCGCCTTCGCCGTATCCACACCCGCCAGCGCGAGGAAATCAATGATGTTGCCGCCGCCCGCATAGACGCCGCGCGCCTCGGTGGCGCCGCCGTCCATGGTCTTCATATCGGCCAACAGGAGCGCCCTGGGAAACTGCTTGCGGAAGGCCGGCACGACATTCGAGACGCCTTCATTCTTGAGCAGCGGCGTTCCCATTTCGACGATGTTGACGCCGCCCCTCAGTGCCGCGCTGGCAACCCCCAGGCCCTGCTGCAACGTGAGCACGTCTACCGAGATCTGGAACGTGAAGCGTGTTCTGAGTTGATCGAGGACGCGGCCGGAGGCCGAGTGGGTCTCCTTCCCCACCTGGGCCCATGCATAGTTGGGCCACATTGTCTCGAAGACGGCGCCGGCGGTCAGCCCGCTCACGACGAACCTGCGCGCGCCGTCGAGGAACGATCGCCGGTCGATGTGTGCGTGCTGATATTCGTTAAAGAGATCGAGCGGTTTCCGCGGAAAGCCGGACGGCTTCTTAAACTTCATGAATCGCAGCTCCTTGAGGGACGTAGCCTCATGGTAACCTCGAAAGGCTCTGGTCGCGTCCAGGGTGTTCTTCGCCGGAATTCCCGCGTATTCCTACCGAAAAGTTGACTTCGATCATGGCACAGCTCCTGCGTTACGCAAACCGAAGCATGACCATCTACCGATTCCAAAATGCCCACACTCTGGGGACCACTTGGCATCAGCTTGGTTGTAACCGCGCCGAATAGTACTGGCTCCTTGTACGGGAACTACCGAAAAATTACTTCTTGCTTACCACTTGACTGCAACGTTCGCCTACACTGACCTCACATTTCCACTCGGGGAGGAAACAAAAGTGAATTTGCGGATTCCGTTTGTGTGTGCGGCACTTGGGCTGGTTGGGCCACTTTATGGCGGCCCGATCACGTCTGGCGTTTACTGGGAATTTTCGTTCACAGATGCGGGTATCCAAGCGAGAGGCTGCGATCCCGATCCGCTGGGAGGGTTCTGCGTTGCGAGTTCCGGCACGCCGACCTCGTTTCTGGATGCGCCGCCTTGGACGTTTGCCGCGCCCGCCAGTGGCTCTGTGCTGACGGTTACAGATGCCTTCGAGAGCGGAGACAGGTTTCAGATATTCGACTTTGGCCTATCTCTCGGGCTCACCTCTGCGCCTGGAGCGATGACGGTGGATTGTGGCGATGACCCAGTTGTGTGCCTGGCGACGACGGGTGTAAGTCACGGAATGTTCGGTCTAGCGCCCGGCAATCACTCGATCAGCATCACTCCCACTCTCAGCGCGGGAGGTGGTTCGGGGTATTTTGCGGTGGATGCGGCAACTGCCATACCCGAGCCGGGTACCTGGCTGCTTCTGGCCATTGGCGGCGCAACATTGCTGGCGTTGCGATCGAGAATGCGGATGGGGTTGCTAGTGCTGCTGTCCTTCGCTGTGCTGGCGAAACCGGATACGCCCACTCGTTTCGCGGGCCCCACTTCTTCGCAGCCGCTCGCACTCACTGCCGATGACGCGTTCCTGGCGGTTGCGAATCCGGATAACAACAGCGTGACGTTCTTCGACCTCCGTGCGGATCGGAATCGCAAATTGGCCGAGGTACCGGTCGAGACCGAACCGAACGGCGTGGCGGTGCTGCCGGATGGCAGTAAGGCGTATGTTGCCAATACGGTCAGCGGCACGGTTTCCGTAATCAAGCTCAATATCCGGAATGGATTAATTGGCCGGGCCTTGCTTCATATTCCGGTTGGCACAGAACCGTACGGCCTGGCGCTCACGCCCAATGGCAAAAAGCTCTACGTGACGAACGCGCGCTCCAACTCCGTGTCGGTGATCGATACGGCAACGGATGCAGTGGTCAAGACGATTCCGAACGCCGGTTTCGAGCCGCGCGGCATAGCGATTACAAACGACGGAGATGGGGACGATAACAATGAAACAGTTTACGTGACTCAATTCCTTTCTCTACCTATCGCCGGCACAGTTGACGGCCAAGACAACGCCAAGGCGGGACGCGTCACGATTCTATCGACCGCAACCGATACGGTCACGGACCAGGTCACACTCAACCCCATCGCGGACACGGGATTCAAAGCCTTCGGAGATGCGATCGCACGCATTCCACCCGGCATGACGGCCACATTCACAACGGGCGCATATCCGAATCAACTGAATAATGTCGCGATCAAGAATGGTTTTGCGTATGTGCCCAATACCGGGGCATCTCCGAATGGCCCGGTTCGCTTCGATGTCAACACCCACAGTTTGCTTGCCGTTATCAATCGAGCCAGCGGCATGGACGCCGGCAAGACCATCAACATGCACACGGCGGTGCGCGATCAAACCGCAACGCCCAAACTGTTCATTACCCAGCCCTGGGCAATGGCTTTCAAGCATGGCTCGAACGAAGGCTACGTGGTCAGCGCCGCGAGCAATATTGTTGTGAAGGTGTCGGTCGATGCGGCGAGCGGCGTTCCGGCGGTCGAGAACGATCCGGTAAGCATGGGCCGGGTTCTTCAATTGAAAGTAGGGAAGAATCCGCGCGGAATCGTGGTGAACTCAACCGACACGCGTGCCTACGTGATGAATTACGTTTCGCGCGATGTCTCGGTGATGAGCCTGGAGGGACCGGAGCAGGTGACGGGGTCGGTGCAATCGGCGAGCTTGCCCGCCGCGGGCACATTGAGCGACACGATTCAGATAGGCAAAGAGCTGTATAACACGTCGGTGGGCGAGTTCGACCCCGCCACTTTGGGAGGCGTTCCGATAACGGGACGTATGTCGGCCGCCGGATGGGGCGCGTGTTCGGCGTGTCATCCGTTTGGTCTTTCCGATAATGTGGTCTGGATTTTCCCGAGCGGGCCGAAGAGGACGATTCCGCAACATACCGATTTCGATCAAACCGACCCGCAGCGGAAGATTATGCGAGCGTTGAACTGGTCAGCCGAACGCGATGAAGAAGAAGATTTCGAGTTAAACATCCGCGCTGTTTCGGGCGGCCAAGGGCTGATCGTGCTGGCGGACGGAACGACGCAAGACCCCGGCGTCGCGAACTTCGTGCCGCCGAGTGCAGGCCGCAACCAGCTCAAGGTGCGTGGCGTTAATGCATGGGATGCGATCAAAGCGTATGTGCAGTTCGGCATCCGCGCTCCAATTTCGCCGGTTTCGAAGACCGATCCGGATGTAGTCGCCGGCCGGGCGCTTTTTGCCTCCGCCAACTGCCAGCAATGCCATGGCGGCGCACAGTGGACCAGCAGCCGGATTCGCTTCACACCTCCTCCTGCGGCCGGCGTGGTGGACGTGAATGGTCAAATCATCGGAGAGCTGAGGAAAGTGGGAACGTTCGATCCCGCGGCGTTGAATGAAGTGCGCGCCACTGGAGCTCCGTCTCTCGGGGCGGATGGGTTTGCTCCGGCATCGCTGTTATCCGTTTTCGCGTTTCCGCAGACATTTCTGCACAATGGCGCCGTGGATTCGCTCGATGCGGTGCTCAATAACGTGACGCATCGCAGCGCCGGCACGGCTGGCGTGGATACTTTAACGAGTGCCGCGGATCGCGCCAAGGTAGTGAAGTTTATTCAGTCGATTGATGCAGCGACGGTGCCGTTTCCATAGCGCTCAGAATATTGGCCGCTTACTTACGTGCGCGGTTCTTTATCACAGTCCCTGGCTCAGTAACGGGCTCTGGTTTGTACTTTAAGTTACATCCTCCACCCGCTTGCCGGTGGTACAATCGACCGCTAATGAAACGCCTTACACTTGGGGTCATCCTATCCGTCGCATCTTTGTTCGCACAGGGGACCACTTCGCGCGTGATTGGAACCGTGTCAGACAGCAGCGGCGCGCCGGTTGCGAATGCCACTGTCGATCTGGTGAATCAAGGCACGCAAACCCGCTTTCACACCGTTACCAGCGATAACGGAACTTATGTTTTCGACTCCGTCCAGGTAGGCCGCTACGCGGTGGAAGTGAGCGCGCCCGGATTCAAAAAATTCGAGTCGCGCGATAATTCCCTGAATATTGGCGCGCCGATGACTGTGAACGCCACGCTCGAAATCGGGGCGGTCAGCGAATCGGTTCAGGTATCGGGGACCGCCGAACAGGTCCAGACCAGCACCTCCGGCAACATCGGAAATGTGCTGACCGGCCGCAGTATCCGGGAGCTGCCCATTGTGGGGACACGCGGCCGCAATCCGCTGGATCTTGTCCTGATTCAGCCGGGTGTGGTGAGCGGCTCGAATTCGGGCGGAGGGATTCATGTCAATGGCGCGCGCGATCGATCGTGGAACTACACGTTGGATGGCATCGATTCCAACGAGACCAGCGCCGGCGGCGCTGGTCTCTCGCCGGTTCGCGTCAATCCCGATGCGCTTGCCGAATTTCGCGTCATCACCAGCAACGCGACCGCGGA
>JAICJH010000168.1 GCA_025928545.1 Bryobacteraceae bacterium
ATTTGCTGGCTACCCGCACGTGGAGGAACGCTATTGAGCTGGGTCTTGGGTCTTGTCATCTGTTCACCGGAACATTCCTGAACCGGACCACCCAGGGCCGCGATTACAACTACCCATTCGTCTATCTCGAGTTTTATCTGACGAACGTGAAAGAGCATTAGCCCGGATTTCTCACACGTGATGTTGTAAGCGCCGAATTGCGTTCTGCGGCAGGCGTGGTCAACTGGACGGGGATTTTTCTGCTCGGAGTGGGCCAGTGGCGGGCGGGAAAACGGTTTGTGTGAGAAGCGAAAGCACGTAATCCGACCAGCAAGTCGGGCTCAGGCGCAGTTCGCCCGTCTCGCGAAAAAATCGATGTTTTCGGATGTGCTTTGTTTCTGCGGACTGGCCCGTCGCGTGATTTTCAAGCGGGCCGCAAAGCGGCCCACACCTGCGCAAACAGCGTCTGCCACGGATAGCTCGATGCCATCGACAGCCGCACGCGCCGTACGCTGACCCGCACCAGCGCCCCGATCTTGAATAACCGCGTGCGGATCGTCGCTGCTTCCGCGCGCGCCAGTTCGGTCGCTTTCAATCCGAGCCTCCGGAGTCCGTTTACCAGAACATATGCCATCGCCGAGAGGTACAGGCGAAGCTGGTTGGCGCGCATGGTTTCCGCGCTCACCCGGCCGGCAAACAGCTGATACTGTTCCTTGATACGGTTCTCCATATCGCCGCGCGCGCAGTATAACTCCTCGTACAGGTATTGCGCAGGCCACTGCTCGCCAGGCAGCGACGTGACCACATAGCGTGGGTTCTCTTTGCCCTCGATGTGTTCGGCTTTGGCGACCACGCGCCGCGACCGCGACCATGATCCCGTCCTTGTAGTGTGCTGAAATTCGGTAAACACGCGCGCTGGCCGCAGCGTCTGCCGATAGGAAACGTCCGCCTCAGAGAGCGAGCCGGCGATGATGCTCCGCAGCCGTTCATTGCGCGCCATCCCGAAGACGTAATGCACGCCCTGCTGGCGCTCGCACCAGTCCATCAGTTCATCGCGGCAGAAGCCGGAATCGCCGCGCAGGATAATGCGCGTCTCCGGCCAGCGCAGGCGGATCTGCCCGACAATACGCTCGACCTCCGCCAGGCTCCCGGCCGAGGCGTCGATGTTGGCCTGCCGCAAACGCACGCACAGCAGATGGTCGCCGCAGAAAATGTACAGCGGCAGATAACAGTATTCGTCGTAATAGCCATGAAAGAAACGCCCTTCCTGGCTGCCGTGCAGTTCCACGTCGGTCGTGTCCAGATCAAGGACGATCTTCGCCGGAGGAGCATCGAACGATTCCAGAAACACATCCACCAGAAGCTGGTCCATGGCTTCGGGGCGGTAAGTGATTTTCCTGTACCGGTCCGGAGCGCCCCCGCCACGCTCGAGCCGGTTGAGCGTGCTCTTGCCGGCCAGTGGTTTGTCGGCCTCGGCACTGCCCGCGAGCACCTGCATTACAGGATCGTTGCGCAGTTCCTCGTGATCGTTCAGATCTTCGTAGCCCAGTGCGAGTCCATAAACCCGCTGAGCTACCATTTCCCCGACCGGATGTTTCACCAGATCACGATTGCGGCCGTCGACAAAACAAGCTGCCAGCCGGCCGAGCAGGTTCAGCCGCTGGTCCGCTTCCCGCAGCAGCAGTCCGCCGGCGTCGCTGGTCATCGCTCCGCCTTCGAATGAAGCTTCCACGCGACGGGAAAAATGTGCTGCGAAGGTGAATCCCGATCGGCTACACTCTGTCATAGCGAAGGCCGTCCTCCTGTTGGCGCTAACTGCTTGTTTGGAAACTCAGTTATGCCACAGAAGACGGCCTTTTGCCTATACCCTGTGAGAAATCCGGGCTAAACCGCGATCATCGATCAGGCTCCGTGCCTTTTCAGCAGCTCGATAATCTCTCGGTGGCCCTTCTTTTCCGCCCAGGCGCGTGGCCTCGCCCAGGGTTCGGTGTCCGGTTCGGCCGGCTCGGCCCCGTGCTGGAGCAACAGTTCGGTGACTTTGACGCGACCCCAGCGGCAAGCCCATCCCAGCGCAGTGCTCTTCAGAATGTCATCACGAGTTCCGACTCTGGCTCCGGCCTTGAGGAGCGTTTCGGCAAAAGCGGCGGATTCGTCTTCGGTGATGTGGTCGCGCATGGCGGCGACTTCGTGCAGTGGCGTGCGACCGAAGCTTCCGATGATATTTGCATCGCATCGGCTGAGAATGAGCTG
>JAICJH010000045.1 GCA_025928545.1 Bryobacteraceae bacterium
CCTGATCGGTCCACCAGTTTTTCAGATTGCCGGCAGCGTCGTACTTCGAACCCTGGTCATCGAAGCCGTGGCCCATTTCGTGGCCGATCACAGCGCCAATGGCTCCGTAGTTCACGGCATCGTCGGCGTCCGCTTCGAAGAACGGGTACTGCAGAATGCCGGCCGGGAACGTGATGGAGTTTCGCGCCGGGCTGTAGTAAGCGTTCACCGTGGGCGGCGTCATACTCCATTCGGTGCGGTCCACAGGCTTGCCGATTTTCGCCAGATTGAACCGGCGCGTGTTCACTTCGGCCGACATTTTCGCCGCCGCATAGCCATCGCGCGAGACCTGAACCCCGGCGTAATCGCGCCATTTGACGGTGCCACCGATGCGCGGATCGAACGACGCCAGTTTCAGCAGCGCGTTCTTTCTCGTCTCCGGCTCCAGCCATTCGGCGGTCTTCAGTTGTTCGCCCAGGGCGTCGCGAAGGTTCGCGATCATCTGCTGTACGCGGCGCTGCGATTCCGCCGGGAAGTACTTCTCTATGTAGAGCCGGCCAAGCGCGTCACCCAACGTCTTATCGGCGGCGATGGAGCAGATCTTCCAGCGCGGCTGCTGCTGCGCCACCCCGGAGAGCACGGTGCTGTCGAAATGGAACCACTCGTCATAGAAGGCCTTTGACAGCAGCGGTGCGCGGTCAACCTCCACGCGCCAGCGCAGCCAGGTTTTCCAGGTTTCGATTGGCGCCGTCTGCAATTGCTGGTTGAACGTTTTCAGGAACTCGGGCTGCCCCACGTTAATAGCGATGCTGGTGGGAACGTTCAATAGTTTGAAGGCCGCATCCCAATCGTACGCGGGCGCCAGTTCCTTCAGTTTGCCGAAATCCATCTTGTGGTGTGTCTGGTAGGGATCGCGCCGGGCCACCAGCGTCAGGGTGGATTTCGCCAGCACGGTTTCGAAATCAAAAACCGTCTTCGCGGTGGCCGCGGCGGCTTCCGGCGTGTCTCCGAGTAATTGCGTCATGCGGGTGACATGCAGTATGAATTCGTCGCGGATTTTTCGGGACGCGGCATCGTCGCGGAAATAGTAGTCGCGGTCCGGCAGCGACAAACCGTCGACGGAAATTCCGGTGATCGTGCGATTGGCGTCGTCGGGATCTGCCGTGCCGATAATGGCCGTCGGGGCGATGCCCCCATCCAGTTCCAGGCTGACCAGCAGTGCCGTGAGATCTTTCCGTGTGTTGATGGCGGCTATGCGCGACAGCAGGGGCTGGAGCGGCTTCGCGCCCGCGGCCTCAATGGCCGAGGTGTTCATGCAGGCTGAGAAGAAGTCGCCAAGCCGTTTGCTATCACCTGTGGCGCCGGGCAGGGAGGCGGCGTCGAGGATGGTCTTCTCGCGCTCCATATTGGCTTCGGCGAGTTCGGTGAACGTGCCCCAGCCGGCGCGATCGGCCGGAATGGGGTTCTTGTCCGTCCAGCCGCCGGTTGCATAGCGATAGAAGTCCGCGCAGGGCTTGCAGGTGGGATCAAACATGTCGCGGTCGATCCCGCTTCGCGAGGTGGATTGCGCCCCGCACATAACGACCAGCAACAGAGATAAGGCAAGTTTTCGCATAGATTCTCCAGCCAACAAACTCTTTCGCCCAGCGGATATTCGCTTAAAAGCGAGGGTAACACGCGGTTCCAGAGAATAAAAATGAGAAATATCGGCTTTCCCCGCCACCAATACCCAGCGAGGCAAGTTATGACAGACGCGGAACGGCGTAAAGCAATCGATCAGGCCCTGTTGGCCATGGACAAGCAATTCGGCAAAGGCACAGTGCTCCGGCTCGGGGCGGACAATGCGGCCCCGGTAGCGGTGATCTCGACCGGCTGCCTGTCTCTCGACGCCGCCCTTGGCGTGGGGGGATTCCCGCGCGGCCGCGTGATTGAGGTGTTCGGCCCGGAGTCGTCCGGCAAAACCACGATGGCGCTTCAGGCAATCGCGCAGGCGCAGAAAATGGGTGGCACGGCGGCCTTTATCGATGCCGAACACGCGCTCGATCCGATCTATGCCCGGAAACTCGGCGTCGATATCGATAATCTTCTGGTGTCGCAACCCGACCATGGCGAGCAGGCGCTTGAAATCACGGCGGGGCTGGTTCAGTGCGGGGCTATTGACGTGGTGGTGATCGATTCCGTGGCCGCGCTGGTTCCCAAGGCCGAACTGGAAGGCGAGATGGGCGATAGCCATATGGGCCTGCACGCGCGGCTGATGTCACAGGCGTTACGCAAGCTGACGGGCTCGGTGTCGCGGACCAATACCTGTCTGATCTTCATTAACCAGATCCGCGAAAAAATCGGGGTGATGTTCGGGAGCCCGGAAACGACTACCGGGGGCCGGGCGCTGAAGTTTTATTGCTCCGTGCGGGTGGATGTGAGGCGCACGGGTGCGATCAAGGATGGCGAGGTTATCGTTGGCAATCGTACGCGCGCCAAGGTTGTCAAGAACAAGGTGGCGTCTCCTTTCCGCGAGGCGGAGTTCGACATTCTGTATGGCCAGGGAGTGTCGCGAGAAGGCGATCTCATCGATCTGGGCGTGGCAAATAATCTGGTGGAGAAATCCGGGTCGTGGTTCAGTTATAAGGGCGAGCGCATCGGGCAGGGGCGCGACAATGCGCGCACTTTCCTGAAAGAGCATCCTGAACTTATGCAGCGGCTGGACGATGAGTTGCGGGAGACGCTGGGTCTGAGTATGAAAGCCCGGGCCGCGAAGAACAGCCAGGAATCGGCAGCCTCCAGAACGGCGGTGGCTTGACCGGTCATATGTAGTCATATAAAATGACTATGTGAGCCGTGAAATCAAACTCGCCGACGCTAAAGCCCGGTTCTCCGAAGTCGTCCAGCAGGCCATGTTGGGCGAAGTCATCGTGATTACGAAGGAGAACCGTCCGGTTGTGCGGATCACGGCGATTAAACCGGCAAAACGCATGCCCGGCACCGGCAAGGGAATCCGGATGGCGCCGGATTTCGACGCGCCATTATCCGACTTTTCGGAGTATATGTAGGTGGCGGTCATTCTCGACACTCACACTTTTCTCTGGTGGTGCGAGGATGACCCGAACCTGTCGCCGAAGGCCCGCACCACGATTCAGAACAACGATTGCTTCGTCAGCATGGCGAGCTTTTGGGAAATCGCGACCAAGCTGAGTCTGGGAAAGCTGCATTTGCCGACGCCGCCTGCGCGATATTTGCCGGAGCAGATGGCGTTGAACGGCTTCGACACGCTCGAAATCAGTTTCCGGCAGACGATGGGAACAGCCGCGCTCAGTTGGCATCATCGCGACCCTTTCGACCGCCTGCTGGCGGCGCAGGCGCTGGAAGAGAAGCTGCCGATTGTGTCCCGCGATCCGGTGTTCGGGGCTTACGGTGTAAAGCGAATCTGGTGAAGATTGGGTCGCAGAAATTGATATAATTCGGAGACTCGGATGGACACCAGGGGCGCGGCTCATCATGGAATTCGTCTCGTCGCTCTGAGCGCCGTTTTCTGCCTCTGCCAGCGGGCCGAGATGCAGGACGAAGGCGGAGTAAAACTTCGTACGAGTACGCGGGTGGTGGAAGTGGATGTGTCGGTGCTGGACTCTTCCGGCAAGCCCGTCGACGACCTGACCCGCGCGGATTTCACGATCCTCGATGACGGCAAGCCGCGCGCCTTCACCCTTTTCAACGTAAACCGGGCGGCGGCTACGCCTGCATCGGTCTCGTCGCTTTCCACAGAAACATCCACCGCTGGTGGCACAGTGGCAGGGCGCCCAACGCTGCCGCCCAACACGTTCACCAATATCGGGACGCCCGCACTGCCAACGGCCGGGCACTCTACAGCGATTGTTCTCGATGCAATCAATGGGTGGTTCGACAATTACGCGTGGGCGCGCCAGGGTGTCATCGGCCTTTTGAGCAAAGTCCCGGCTGACGAGCGTATTGCCCTTTATGTAATCTCGAAAAACGAAGGGCTGGTTCTTCTTCAGGACTATACTCTCGATCGCGAGCGGCTGCTTGAAGCGGTCAGCAAATATATCCCGCGCGCGATGTGCCCCGCTCCGTTTCAAAGAGACAGCGGTGAGGGCATGCTGCTTTCTGTCGCGAGCAGTGCGCCACCGCCACCGGAAGCCGATTCCGCGGAGGCTGACCGGGCCCGGCGTATGGCGGCGATGAAAGCAGTCACCCTGGCGCCGCCATGCGTGACTCCGGACCGCATGCAATCCCTCATGCATGCGGGCGCCGAGTCGGTTCGGCTTTCACTGAATGCGCTGGCGGAGCAGCTGTCGCGTCAACCGGGCCGCAAAAGCATTTTCTTCGTCAGCCAGGGAATCTCGCAGACCGATGTGCAGGGCGAAGGCCACCTGGCCTGGGACAAAACAATCGCCGCATTGAACGACGCCAACGTGGCCGTAAACGTTGTGGACTCGAACGGGCTGGGCGGGCCCCGCCGAATGTGGGGACGTGGCACGGTTCTGAGCATGATTCAGCTGGCGCAGAGTACGGGTGGCCAGGCGTTCTATGGCCGTAACGATCTCGATGCGGCTATGGCCGCCGGAATTGAGGCTTCGCGGAGCAGTTATGTGCTTGGCTTCTATCTGACGGAGGTCGATGGCCGGTATCACGAGTTGAAGGTGCACGTCGCCCGGCCAGGAGTGGCTCTCAGCTACAGGCAGGGTTACTTTGCGCTGGATGAGCCGAAGATCGATGCGAGCCGGAAGAAGTCGGATCTTGCGTCGGCGCTTCTGAATCCGGCGAATTCGGGTGACGTAGGAATCGTCGCCAGCCTGGACGTACAAGCCGGCACGCCGCGCAAAACCGTTAATACGCGCGTGCGCCTCGACCCGGATACGCTGTCGCTCACCCCGAACAAAACCGGCTGGAACGGCAAGGTTGAAGAAATGTTCGTGGAACTGAACGCGGGCGGACACGAGGTGGGACGCATTTCAGCCACGGAATCGTTCAACGTGACCGCAGCGACCAAAGCTTCCTACGAAAAAAATGGCGTGAGTCTGGTGCAGAAGTTTCAGCTGGCGGCAGACGCTGTGAAGCTCGAGATCATTGTTCGCGACACTGCCAGCGGACGAACCGGAACTCTCGCAGTGGGGCTGGACTCCGTTATTGAACCGGCTTCCCGGAAGTAGCCTGGGTTACTTGCCCTTTTTCGTGGCAGGCTTCGCGTTCGGATCCTTGAAGTTCACTTCCACTTTCGAACCGAGCGCCGCGATCAAATCCTTCGCGGCTGCGGCGTTGGGTCCGTCGGGCTTGAGCTGCACGTATTTTTGCAACGCATCGATGGTGCCATCGGGAGGAATCATCTTGCCCGCCGCATCGACGGTAGACTTTCCGGCCAGAACGGAGCCGAGATAGAAGTAGGACTCCGCGTAGTTGGGATCGGCCGCGATTCCCTTTCTGAACTCTTCGGCCGCGGCATCGGCTTTCGATGCATTCATCAGGAATGCGCCCAGGTTGTAGTGATATTTTCCCGCGCCGGCCGGATCGAGCTCGATCGCCTTCTCTATGTTTTTCTGTGCCTCGTCGAGTTTGTTGCTGGCCGCGAGCGCGAGCGCGAAATTGTTATAGTTTCCGGCGCTGGTAGGCGCGAGTTCAATGGCTTTGGCAAACGAATCGACGGCCTTCTGGAACGTGGGGCCCGCTTCGGTGCTTTTCTGCCCGCGCGCGATCCCCATGTAAGCGTCGGCCAGAGAACTCCATACGGCAGCCTGTTTCGGATCCAGCTCCGCGGCCTTGGTAAGGTCCGTGACAGCCTCGTCGTACTTCTTCGCATCCAATGCTTCCTTGCCGGCAGCATAAGAATCCATCAGCGCTTTGCGGGCAATTTCCTGGGCTTCGCGGGCCTTGGCAACTTTGTCATCGACCGGCGCGGATGCCGCTTCCTTCTTCAGTTCGGCGGCCATCACCTCCGGCGGCTTCAGATTGAACGTGAGGCCAAGGGCGGAATTACCCTGCGTCGCAGACTGACGACCCGGGCTGATATGGACGTACTCGCGCCGGTCGCGAAGCTGCCCGTCTACCGTGACGGTCATGGAATAATCGCCGGTCGGAAGTGTGGCGATCTGATAATAGCCCTTCTTATCCGATTTCGCTTCGGTATGCTGCTTGTTGTCCAGCCGGTCAAAGCCAACGATGGCGCCCATGACGGGCTTCTTATCCGGACCGATGACGTAACCATCCACCTGACCAAACTGAGCCGCAGCCGGCAGGGAAAACAACAGGACCGAGCCGACAATCAGAAGGAGTTTCGAAATCGACATGGGCTTTTCTCTTACCTCTTTTCACAGTATAAAACCGGCGGCGCATTTCCGGAGGCGGAAATGCCCGCAAAAAACAGGGGAGGGCGACTCGTTATGAAGTCACCCTCCCCCTTTTCGAAACCAACTACGCTGGGTGGACACCCATCGTTTTGATCGGGCGTCCTCACCCGGATACAGCTAGAAGCGTAAGCGAAGCGACAGCGCCATATGGCGAGCAGTATTTTGCACGCCCGTGATTCCTCCAATACCGGTACCGGTCTGCGCGTTCGTCAGATAATTGAAGGTGAGGCTGGTGTTGGGGTTACCCGGATTGAAGTGGTTCAGGGTGTTGAACGCTTCGGCCCGGAAATCGAGGGTACGGTTTTCCTTGCCCAGCCTGATCTGTTTGGAAACGCTGATGTCCGCGTTTTCGAAGCCGGGGCCATAGAACGAAGTCAGCTGCGTGTTGCCGAGGCCGAACGAGTTCTTGTCGGGAAGTCCGAACGAGGTAGTGATGCTGCAGGGTGAGCCTACTGACAGGGCGTTGTTCGCGCAGGCGGCAATCGGATACCACAAGCGCTGATCGACAACCGACGCCACCGTGGAGGGCTTGGTGCCGTCCGGCAGGAACGTAGGACCAGTCTGTTGGCAGCGGAGGTTGGGCGTATCGACTGGAGAGCCGTACCAATAACCAATGGGCGCGCCCGAAACGGCGCAACCGATACCCAGGCCAGTGCCGGAATAGAACGACAGGACGCCATTGATATTCCAGCCATCCATGAACAGTTTCGTCACATAATTTCTCGCGCCGCTGGGGAGAAGCGAGGTACCGTTCTGGAGTTTATAGCCAAAGTTGATGTTGACTACGTGAGGACGAGTGCTTCCGACGTCGCGGGTCAGCTTCGTATCAATATATTGATTGTTGTTGTTATTGTTTAATCCCGGAGCATAGCTGAGACCCTTCGCCCAAGTGTAATTGGCGCCGAACTGGAGTCTCTTACCAAAGCGCTTGTTGAACTGCACCTGCAAAGCGTTGTAATTGCTTTCTCCGGAGTTGGTGTTGACGTTGATGTTTTGCCAGCCCTGGAACCCAACGATGGAACGGATCAGCTGAGTGTTCAGCAAGGCGCCGCCGGTACAGTCGGATTTGACCGCCGCAGCCGTAGGATCGAGGAATGCGGTGACCTGGCCGCAACTGTTTGTCCCGGGTCCCGGGGTCGGTTTCCAGGTGGTGAACGGCGCAACGAAATTGGCATCGTAGCCACCGAGGCTGAAGCCATGGTGCGTTACCCAACCGAGATAGGAAACGTCCAGGATGGTGCCTTTACCGATGTCATGCTGGACACCGAAGCTCCACTGGATGGTCTGCGGATTCAGGATGTCCTGCGTACCACCATAAACGGTCTGCGGAGCGTAGGAGGCCGTTGCGCCGCCGAGCGAATTAAAGGTTGGATAGGCGTACGCGGGCGAGAGAAACAGGGGCGCAACTTCCGTGGGGCCGGTCCCGTTGCCGCTGGCGCCGATGTTGTCCGTGCTGGTAGCGCGACCGTAGAAGATACCGAATCCGCCGCGGATTGCCGTCTTGCCGTTGCCGGATAAATCATAAGCAAAACCGATGCGCGGACCGAGGTCTATGCGGCGATTCCAGAAGCTCGACTTATAGAACTTGACTCCCGACCATGGATAGCCGCCATTGTTGGCATAACTCAGCGGGTCGAAAGTGCCGACCAGAGCGTACGGATACTGCTTGCCGGTTTTGGGATTGACCGCTGCGAGATTGGCCTTCGGGCAGCCACTGGACGGGGTAGTTATTGTGCAGGTGGGGAACAGGAGTTGGCCCACCGTTTTCGGATTGTAGGTGGCGGTATCGAAGAAACCGAGGTCCGCGCCCTGATCCGTGACAGGTCCGATGCTCTGAACACGGAGCCCGGCGTCGATTGTCAGCCGACGGCTGACCTTCCACGTATCCTGCAGGAACATCTCGTAAGTGGTATAGCGGGAATGGTTGATCTGCCGCTTGTTGTCGCCGCCGTACGCGAACATGGATCCGATCAGGGCATTTGAATACGCCCAGTTCGTGTCGTTCGCATTCGCTCTGTCGGCGGCGAAGAATGCCGATCCGCCGATATTGTAGTTGTTATAAATCGTAACGTTGCGGGAATCGTGTTCCAGATAGAAGCCGAACTTTACGGTATGCGTGCCCTTGATCCATGACACGGTGTCCGTGATGCTCGTAATCTGGTCCGTGCCACGGAAAGGCCAGCGGGAATTGACTCCAAAACTGGGCGCATTGGTGACTCCCTGAGTCGGGGTAGTCTGTTGCGTGAAACCGCCGCCCGTTCCAAAGCTGATGTTCGGGAGGAGGTTCTGGTCGTTGGCTCCCGGGAACAAATCCGGGAACGTAACCGCCTGGCCGTTTGGCCCTTTCAGACTTGTGTTGCTCCGCAAGCTGCATGCGTATGGCAGGGCGGTACCCAGGGCAAGGTTGCCGGCAGTACCGGTGCACGGGCTGTTGTCGTCCGCGTCAACGATCTGGAACGAACGATTGATGCCCGCCGTGAATTCATTGATCAGATTCGGGCGGAATGTGTGAACCAGATTCGCCGCGAGGTTCACGTTCGGCACGCCATAGGTGGAGAGGAATTGACCCCAGCCGGCGCCGCTCGATTGCAACAGAGATCCCGCACCATGAGTCGCGTAATAGTCCTGGAGAGCGCTGACGTAGAAAGAGGTCTTCTTACCAAGCGGTGCGTCGATGCGCAGAATTCTGTCCGTCAGGGGGCTTGAGTTCTTGAAGCTGTCCTGGTAGTTATACTGGCGCGTACCGCCCGTATCGAGACCGTTTGCAGTGGTGCAGATGGCTCCGCCGCAGGGCACGGGGAAGAGGTTCAACATCGCGTAACCCTGGGGACTAATCTGACTTGCCGGAATCTGGTTGTTCGGGAACTGAATCTGGTTGTTGGCTGGATTATAAATCGGAATCTGGACGTTTCCGGAGGTGAACGTTTGGGAAAAGTCGCCAGCGCGTTCCAGAGCCGTCGGCATGGTGTAACGGTTTGGACCGTTGGTTCCCACGTGATGCAGTTCATCGTCGGAGTAGAAGAAGAACAGCTTATTGCGATCGCGGTTGAAGTGCCCCGGAATGAAAAGCGGTCCGCCGATGGTGCCACCGGGGTTCTGCCAGCGATAAAGCGGCTTTGAAGTGGGCTGGCCGGGGATGCCATTGACGACGGTCGTGTTCTTGTTATTGAACCATTCGTTGGCGTTGAATTCCTCGTGCCGATAGTAATAATATGCGCTTCCGTGAAAAGTGTTGGTGCCGTTCTTGATGACGACATTCATCTGGCCACCGTTGCGGGCTCCATACTCGGCCGTGTAGTTCGAAACCATGACCTGCACTTCGCCGATTGCATCGACGCTGGGAGCCTGATAGCCACCGGTGCCTGGAGCGCCGCTGTCCTGGCTGGCAATTCCGTTGATGGTTACGAGGAGCTGGCCGGCTCCGCCGTTCACGGCAGGAGCTCCGCCACCGCCCGCCGCACCGGTGCCGCCACGACCGTCGGTTGTCGTTGTTGTCGCTGTGCCGGGGAGGGAGCGAAGGATGTTGAGGTAGTTACGACCGGCGGAGGGTGTGTCCTCAATCTGGGTCGTATTCACCGTGATGGTGCGATCGGAACTTTCGGTCTGGACGTGTGCAATCTCGCCCTGTACTTCGACCGAGGTGGTGACGTCGCCGACCGTGAGCTTGATGTCCGGGTTCGCGAAGCGTTCGGCCTGCCCGACCGTGATTTTCTGGTCGTAGGCTTTGAAGCCCGACTGCGCGACATGAAGGGTGAAATCTCCGGGAGCCACCTGGAATTGGTAACGCCCGCCGGAATCCGTCTTGAAGGTGTTCTGCAGTTTCGTCACATCGTTGGTGAGCTGAACGTCGGCACCGACGATTGCGGCGCCGGACGCATCCGTTACAAGGCCCGCAATGGTGGCGCTCGAGGTCTGTGCATTTGCCGTTGGCAGCAAGGCCAACAACGCTAACGTGGCAAGGACAACTAATTTATTCGATGTCATGAGATAAACCCCTCTATCCGCTTTGTGACATTTGTGCGACGCGTTGCCAAACTCCCGATGGCTGTGCGTAAACACGCTTTACAATTACCCCTACAGGATGGAATGGTATTGCAACAGACTAGCCCGCGTCAAGCCTTTTCTTTAAATTTATTTGCAGATAAGTCCTGTAATATCCCCAACTTATGGCGAATTGGTCCAACCATAAGGTTGGGATTGGTTACCCTTTGAGGGTGCCGATCTTTGTTCTGAAAGCTATCGGGGGCGAGGGAAAATAACTAAGGTGCTTGTTTGCCGAGACGCTGGTGTTCGGGAAGGGTAGCAATTGAGGGGCACAGCGAAGTTGGCGGCACAAAAAAAGGAGGGCGGCCCGAACTGAGCCACCCTCCCCCAACGTCGGGCCACCTGGGCCGATGGGACTAGAAGCGGAACCGCAACGACAGCGCCAGATGACGGGCGGTGTTCTGCGCGGTGGTGATCATGCCAAAGTTGGCGTTCGTCTGGGCTCCGGTCACGAAGTTGTAAGTCAGATTGCCTCCGTTACCGGACACGTTTGGATTTCCCGGATTGAAATGGTTCAACGTGTTGAACGCCTCAGCGCGGAACTCAAGCGTGCGGCTCTCCTTGCCGAGCGTGATCTGTTTGGAAACGCTGAGGTCGGCGTTTTCAAAACCGGGACCATAGGTCAGAGTGAGCGGTTCGTTACCCAGGCCGAAAGAGCCGGGACCGGGCAACTGGAAGCCGGCTGCCGAATTGTTCACGGCGAGTCCGGCGTTGAACGGATACCATAGCCGCGGGTCGGCCACCGAACCCACCGAGGCAGGCGTCGCCCCATCGGGAAGGAACATGTTTCCGTTCATCTGGCAGCGGAGGGTGGGAGTGTCCACTGGCGATCCTGTCCAGTAGCCAATCGGAGCGCCCGTGACCGCACAGCCGACAAAAATCGGTGTGCCGCTGTAGAACGACAGGACACCATTGATGTTCCAGCCGTCCATGAACAGTTTCGTGACGTAGTTCCGCGCCCCCGTCGGCAGCAGCGACGTGCCGTTCTGCAGCCTGTAGCCGAAATTCACATTCACCACGTGAGGACGATTGCCACTGGTGACGTTGTAAGTAAGCTTCGTATCGATGTACTGGTTGCTGCCGCCGGGGCTGTAGGCAAGAGCCTTCGACCATGTGTAATTCGCGCCGAACTGCAGTCTCTTGCCGAATCGCTTGTTGACCTGTACCTGGAGCGCGTTGTAGTTGCTTTCGCCCGAGTTCGTATTCACGTTGATGGCGTTCCAGCCTTCGAAGCGAGTCAGGCCGCGGATCAGCTGCGCATTCAGGAGAGCGCCGCCTGTGCAGTTAGTCAGATTGACAGCCGGGGCCGTGGGATCGAGATATTTGAGTACCTGACCGCAACTGTTGGTATCGGGTCCTGGCGTGGGTTTCCAGGTCGTATAAGGCGGAGGGGCATTCAGATCGTAGCCACTCAGACTGAAGCCGTGGTGCGTGACCCAGCCGAGATAGGAAACATCCAGGATGGTGCCTTTGCCGATGTCGCGCTGAACGCCGAAGCTCCACTGAATGGTCTGGGGATTGAGAATATCGCGCGTGCCTCCGTATACGGTCTGCGGCGCATAGGACGCCGTGCTGCCTGTGAGGGAGCTAAACGTCGGATAGGGATACGCCGGCGAGAGGAACAGCGGAGCAACTTCCGTCGGTCCCGTACCGTTGCCGCTGGCTCCGATGTTGTCCGTGCTGGTCGCACGTCCATAGAAGATTCCGAAGCCGCCGCGAACCGCCATCTTGCCATTGCCAAAAACGTCATAAGCAAAACCGATACGCGGGCCAAGATCAATCCGACGGTTCCAGAAGCTGGAATCGTAGAACTTCACTCCGGACCATGGAAATCCGCCGTTGTTGGGGTAGCTCAACGGATCGAATGTACCGACCAGCGCGAACGGGTACTGCTTTCCGGATTTAGGATTCACCGCCGCCAGGTTGGCTTTCGGGCAACCGGAGGACGGCGTAGCGATTGTGCAACTCGGGAACAACAACTGGCCGACCGTCTGCGCGTTGTAGGTGGAGGTATCGAAGAAACCCAACTGCGCTCCCTTGTCGGTTTCCGGGCCGATACTCTGAATGCGGAGTCCGGCGTCAATCGTGAGCCGGCGGTTCACCTTCCAGGTATCCTGCACGAACCATTCGTAGGTGCTGTAGCGCGAATGGTTGATCTGACGTTTGTTGTCGACGCCGAACGCGAACATCGATCCGATCAGGGCATTCGAATACGCCCAGTTCGTGTCATTCGGATTCGCGCGGTCGGGAGTAAAGTACGCGGTCCCGCCTATATTGAAGTTGTTATAGATCGTCACATTGCGGGAATCGTGTTCCAGATAGAAGCCCGCCTTGATAGTGTGGGTTCCTTTGATCCACGTGATGTTGTCGGTGATGCTCGTAATCTGGTCAGTGCCGCGGAACGGCCAGCGGGAATTGACGCCAAACGCGGGGGCGCTCTGAACGCCCTGCGTGGGAGCAATTTGTTGCGAGAAACCGCCGCCTGCAGTTGTGAAATCTATGTTCGGCAGCAGATTCTGGTCATTCGCGCCGGGGAATAAATTCGGGAATGTGACGGTTTCGCCGTTGGGTCCTTTGAGGTTCGGATTGCTCCGAAGACTGCACGGGTATGACAGGGCGGTTCCCGGAGTAAGGGAAGCCGCGGTCGAGGTGCAGGGACTGGTATTATCCGCGTCGACGATCTGGAATGAACGATTGATGCCGGCCGTGAATTCGTTAATCAGGTTAGATCTGAAAGTGTGAACCACGTTCGCTGCGACGTTCGCGTTGGGTACGCCGTAAGTGGAAAGGAACTGGCCCCAGCCTGCGCCGCTGGCCTGTAACAGAGAGCCTGCCCCGTGCGTTGCGTAATAATCCTGCAGGGCGCTGACGTAGAAAGACGTCTTTTTGCCCAGAGGGGCATCGATGCGCAGAATTCTGTCCGTCAGCGGGCTTGAGTTCGTGAAGCTGTTCTGGTAATTGTAGGCGCGCGCTCCCGACGGATCGAGGCCATTGGACGTGTTGCAGGCAACGCCGCCGCAGGGTATCGGGAAGAGATTCAGCACCGCATAACCCTGCGCGCTGATCTGACTGGCCGGAATCTGGTTGCCCGGGAACTGAAGCTGATTGTTCAGCGGATTGTAAATCGGAATCAGCGCACCACCGGTAGTCCTTGTCTCCGAAAAATCGCCTCTCCGCTCCAGGGCGGTAGGCATCGTATAGCGGTTCGGGCCATTGGTACCGATGTGGTGCAGTTCGTCGTCGGAATAAAAGAAGAACAGCTTATTGCGATCTCGGTTGAAATGGCCGGGAATATAGAGCGGGCCGCCGATGGTGCCGCCTGGATTCTGCCAGCGATAGAGTGGCTTAGCGGTGGCCTGACCGGGAATGCCGTTCACGGTGACTGTGTTCTTGTTGTTGAACCACTCATTGGCGTTGAATTCTTCGTGGCGATAGTAATAGTAAGCCGTCCCGTGGAACTGGCTGGAGCCGTTCTTGATCACTACGTTCATCTGGCCGCCGTTGCGCGCGCCGTACTCAGCCGTGTAGTTCGAAACCATCACCTGCACTTCGCCGATTGCGTCAACGCTGGGGGCCTGATAGCCGCCGGTGCCTGGCGCGCCGCTGTCCTGACTGGCGATTCCGTTGATGGTGACAAGAAGCTGCCCGGCGCCGCCATTGACCGCGGGAGCGCCGCCGCCGCCCGCCGCACCAGTACCGCCGCGGCCGTCAGTCGTGGTGGTGGTTGCGGTACCCGGCAGAGAACGCAGAATGTTGAGATAATTGCGGCCCGCCGATGGAGTATCTTCGATCTGGGTCTGGTTCACCGAAATCGTGCGGTCGGAACTGTCAGTCTGCACGTGGGCTATCTCGCCCTGCACTTCCACGGACGTAGCGACGTCGCCGACTGTGAGTTTGATGTCGGGGTTGGCGAACCGCTCTGTCTGCCCCACCGTGATTTTCTGGTCGTAGGTCTTGAAGCCCGGCTGTGCGATGTGGAGCGTGTAAGCTCCGGGGGTTACCTGAAACTGGTAGCGGCCGCCGGAGTCCGTTTTGAAATTGTTCTGGAGTTTTGTCAGATCGTTGGTGAGCTGAACATCGGCGCCCACAACAGCCGCGCCGGATGGATCGGTTACGGTGCCGGTGATATTAGCGCTCGACGTTTGAGCGTTTGCCGTTGGAAGCGTGGCCAACGACGCGAACAGAGCAAGTAAAACTAATTTGCGTGGTGACATTTTTCAATAGCCCCTCAAGCTGAAATTGGCTGTGCCTGGTATGTGTTCGTCTGGATTTCCCCCTGGCACTTCTGAGAAAAATATATTGCAGAACGATACGCGGCGTCAAGCTTTTCGCCGGGAGTTTTGGACGGATAAGTCCTGTATTATTACTAACTTATAGGGGATTGGTCCAGCCATGGGTACCGCATATCGGTGTAAGTCGGCTCTGCATTGTGCGATTTGAATCATCCGCAGGCCGCCGAAGATGCGGGAGGTAACAGAATCACGGCGCTGCTCGACATCGGGCGATATCCCGCGATATACTCCCGATTACTCCATGCCGAATAATTCGACAAGGGCGGTGGATTAGCTTCCGTGGCCCGCCTTCCCAGCGCCGAACCACCCTCCCGCGCGCGTCAATCGAGGAGCGAACGCCGCCTCGCCGCCAGATCCGGTCCGGTGACGCCGGTACCGGCCGGAAGTTCAGGTCCGATTAAACCGCTGGCATTGCCGGCGATTCCGATCCTGACATTCGCTGCCTTTTGCCTGCTGCCTCAGATATATTCGCAAGCCGGGCTCCTGAAATCCTTCGGCCTCGCGACCGCGGTTCTGGCGATCTTCTATGTATTGCTGAGCGCGGCCGTGCGGCGTTCAGGCCGCACTCTGAGCTACCAGTTCATTCCGGTCCGGGTGCATTACGTCCAGTTGGTGATGCATTCCTGCATCTTTGCCTATTGGGGCCTGTATTGGGACGAAGTGTACCGGCACATTCCGGTGATCCTGGCGCAGGTGGCGTTTCTTTATGCCCTCGACATGATGGTTTGCTGGTCGCGACGCGATAAGTGGATTCTCGGTTTTGGCCCGTTTCCGATCGTCTTCAGCACCAACCTTTTTCTGTGGTTTCGCGACGACTGGTTCTGGCTACAGTTCGCGATGATCGCCACCATCGTTCTCTGCAAGGAATTTGTGAAGTGGGAGCGCGACGGCCAGCGCACGCATATCTTCAACCCGTCCGGGATTGCGCTGTTTCTGTTTTCGATGGGACTGCTGCTCGCCAACGCGACGAACATTTCCTGGGGGGCAGAGATTGCCGGCACCATGCAGCGGCCGCCGCAGATTTACATCGAGATTTTCATCCTGGGACTGATTGTACAGGCGCTGTTTTCCGTGACACTAGTCACGCTTGCCTCGGCGTTCGTGCTGTACGTCTTTGGGCTGGCGTTTACGCATGCAACCGGCCAGTTCTATTTCATTGATTCCAATATTCATGCGGCGGTTTTTCTGGGGCTGCACCTGCTCGTCACCGATCCGTCCACCTCTCCGCGCCGCATGACAGGCAAGGTGATTTTTGGCGCGCTGTACGGAGCGGCGGTCATCGCGCTCTACGCTATCCTGCAGAAGAACGGTGCGCCGCAGTTCTATGACAAACTTCTCTGCGTCCCCATTCTCAACCTCATGGTGCGCGGCCTGGACCGGGCCAGCGCTGCTTTTGCCTCGCGATTCCACCCGCTGAATTTAATTCACAAGTGGGGCGCGTACAGACTCAACTTCCTTCACATGGCGATCTGGGCGGGTCTTTTCGGAATCATGCTGTCGACCGGCTTCCTGGGGAGAGCGCAGGATCTGAAGGTGGAATGCGAAGGCGACAATGCTGCTTCCTGTCTGGCGTACGGAAAAGCCATGCTGCGGGACAGCGATGGCGCGGTCTCGAAAGTGCGCGGCGGAGAAGCCATTGGCCGTGCCTGCGTGCTCGGCCTGGCGGAAGGATGCTCCGCGCTGGGCGATTTTGTCAAAATGCGCGACGGCCTCACGGTGCTGAATGGCGCTTGCGGGCAGGGAGATAACGTCGCCTGTTTCCTGGGCGGATGGGCGATTGGCAAAGGATTGGGAATCCAGCAGAACGATGCCGGCGCGATTACTTATTTTGAGAAGGCCTGCAGCGGAGGGTTTGCACCGGCCTGCGATTCTCTGCGGCAGATGGGCGCGGGCCGGTAGAGGCTCCCGAATTTCGGGCGGGCGTTGCTCCCGAATCCGGACACTACAAATACACGAGGGGCGGGAAACCGATTATCGGCTTCCCGCCCCTCTGTTTATTGCTTAATGCAGTTGCGACTCAGGCTTAGAACTTAAACCGAAGCGACAGAGCCATTGCACGGGGCGAACCCGTTGCGCTGGTGATCTGGCCGAACGATGCGTTGGTGTTCGCGCCGGTCGTGTAGTTCAGAGCATACGAGGTGTTCGGATCATTTGGATTGAAGTGATTCCGAACGTTTGTGATGTCGGCGCGCAGAATGAGCTGACGGCCTTCACCTTTTACGTTAAACGCCTTGTAGACGCTGACGTCTTCGTTTTCGTAGCCCGGTCCCCAGAATACTGTCTGCGGAGCGTTGCCGAAGCCGAATGTGGAGAGCGGCGCCAGTTTGAAGCCCTGAGCGCTGAGCGGGTACCACAGACGGGGGTCGGTGTTGGCTGCGTTGTTGTTGGTGGTGCTGGGAGCCGAACCGTCGGGCAGGAATGCATCGCCCGCGATCGCGCAACGTGAGGGAACGCCGTTCGCGACGCCGTCCTGGCCGCTGAATGCACCGGTCGGAGCGCCGGCGGAAGCGCTACAGCTGACTCCCACGGGGTTACCCGAGAAGTACTGCAACACGCCGTCGATTTTCCAGCCATCGAATACCGCGCGCATCAGGTAGTTCTTGCCGACAAACTTCGTGAGTGACGGCACAGCGTAGTTGAGCTGAATGTTGACAACCTGTTTGCGGCCATTGATCGCCTTCACCAGGTTGTTCGGCAGATACTGATTCGGATTGGTCGTCTGCGTCTTCTGCCAGGTCCAGTTGCTCGAGAAGCGAATCGATTTACCGAAGCGCTTGTTCAGCTGTTCCTGCAGGGAGTTGTAGTTCGATCCGCCATTCGCCGTGAAGCTCGGAATATCGGCAATGCCGTTATAGCCGATGATCGAACGGAGAAGGTTGATGTTGAGGATAGCGCTGGTCTGCGTCGGGTTGACATAGGCCGGATTCAGAGAACCCGTGCAGTTTCCGATTGCATTGCAGGTACCACCCGTGGGAGACCAGACCGTACCCGGCTGGATACCGTTGGCGTTGTAGTTAGTGCCGTTGGCGTGATGCACAACGTTACCGACGTAGGCAACTTCGAGAACGAAGCCCTTGCCGAGATCGCGCTGCAGAGCCAGGCTCCAGCTGTTCGTGGTCGGATTCTTCATGTCCTTCGAACCGCCGATAAAGGTCTGGGGTCCGATGAACGCCTGCGCACCCGCGAGGGAGGCAAACGTCTGATTGAAGAAGGTCGGCGACTGGAAATTCGGATAGACCTTGATCGGTCCCTGAAGTCCGTTCGACGCCGCAATGGTGTCGACCGAGTAGGCGCGGTTATAGAACATACCGAAGCCGCCACGAAGCGACATTTTGCCGTCGCCCATCACGTCCCATGCAAAGCCGACGCGCGGCCCGACCTGCGGATGCTGTGTGTTGAACAGCTTGCCGTCGGTTACGATGTCGATGCCCGAGTACGGAGATGAACCAGCCGCGAACGAGAGCGGATCGAACTTACCGATATCTACGCCAGGATAGCTGGCGAGAGTCTTCGGATTGACCCCGCGAAGGTTCACGGTGGGGTTGGGGCAATTGCCGTTAACAATAGTGACCGCGCAGGCCGGCATCAGCAGAGTGCCGGTCTTGGCCTTGTTGTAGCTGTCGCCGTTGAACAGGCCGAGAGTAGCTCCCGCCGAATAGATCTGCGGAATGATCTGGAAGCGAACACCGTAATCGAAAGTAAAACCACGGGCCACCTTCCATGTATCCTGCAAATACCATTCGTACTGATATTGACGGGCATGGTTGACCTGCTTCTGGTTGTCCTGGCCATAAGACTGGACGTTACCCAGCAGCATGTTGGAAAGCGCATAGTTTGTATTCAGAGGATTCGAATTGTCGGTACCGAAATAGTAGGTACCGTTAATCGTGTAGTTCTCGTAAACGCTGACGTTGCGTGCCCCATGCTCCAGGTTGAAGCCAGCCTTGAACGTGTGCTTGCCCCGGATGTTGGTGAAGTTGGTGGTGTAGTTGGTGGAAAGTTCCGTACCATCGAACGGCCAGCGGCCGTCGAAACCGAACGCCGGCTGGCTCGAAACATAACCCTGTCCGCTGACCTGCGGCGTGTTGGAGCCAAGGTTCACGTTCGGAATCAGATTGAGGTAGTTGCCGCCGAAAACCTGCGTCGGATTGACCAGTTTGCCTGCCAGCGAGGTGCCAGCGGGATAAACGAACGTACCGAGGTCGCTCGCCTTCTTGAAGGCCTCCGGATCCAGCGGCTGATTCTGCTGGTGCAGGAAGTTACCGCCGACCGTGGCGTCCATGATGAAGGTCGGGCTGAAGGTGTGGATCAACGCGATCACGTCGCCGCGGCCGTTTTGCGGATTGGTGTTCACGAACTGGCCCCACGCAGTGCCGCCGAGCGTCTGACCGGCGCCGATTCCCCGGGTGTTCTGGAGGCTCTGCAGCAGGCGGACGTACATCGTGGTCTTGGAACTGATGTTGTAGTCCACGCGAAGGGTGCGGGTTACCTGCGGGTTTTCGCTGACCGGGAAGATCTGCGTGTTATACGCGCGATTGCCCGTGGGATCGAGCAGGCAGGGAACCGAAACGCCGCCCAGATTCGGGGCACCCTGGGTGCCTCGGGCTACGGTGCTCTTCCAGGCACAACCAGTCGGGAACAGGTTCATGAACGCCTGACCTTCGGGATTCAGACGGCTCGCCGGAATCACATTGCCCGCGAAAGGCTGGGCAACGCCTGATGAATTGAGGTTCGATGGATCGTTAATAGGAATCAACGTTCCGGTCGTGGTCGTTGTCTGCGAGAAGTCGCCGGCCTTTTCAAGATCCGTGGGCATCGTGAAATTGTTCGTGCCCTGACTCTTGGTGCGCAGCCAGTCTTCCGCATAGAAGAAATACATCTTGTTGCGGTTCTTGTTGAAAGGCAGGAAAGGCAGAATTACCGGGCCGCTGATCGTGCCGCCAGGATTCTGGAAGCGCGTCTTGGGCCGGACTACGCCGTTGCGGTTATTGAAGAACGAATTCGCATTGAAATCTTCGTTACGCAGATAGGTATAGAGACCGCCATGGAACTGGCTGGTGCCGTTCTTGGTGCTGACAGTCACCTGTCCGCCCGCGCGTGAACCGAATTCCGCGTTCATCACGTTCACCTGCACCTGAATCTGGTTGACCGAGTCGTTGTTGACCAGGAAACGGCCGGTGGCAACACCTGTTGCCGGAGCGCCGCTATCCTGCTGGACAACGCCATCGAGCATCAGCACGGTGTTTGCGCCGCCGCTGCCGAGCGTGTTGCTTCCGTCAATGCCGCCCGCCGCGCCGGAACCTACCGTGGCCGAGCCAGGCATTGTTCGGGTGGCGGAAAGGAAGTTGCGGGTCGGATTCGGAATTTCTTCAACAGCCTGCTGTTCCACGTTCGTGAAACGATCCGAGCTGTCGGTCTGAATGCGGGCCGAATTCGCTTCAACCGAAATCGACTGCGACAGATCACCGATTTGAAGAGCGATTTCGTGCAGATCCAGGCTTTCGCCCGCTGCCAGAATCAGTCCCCTGGAATCATACCCCTTAAAACCCTGTTTGGAAACGTGAACGTCATAGGTGCCGGTGATCAGACTGGGGAACGAGAAAGACCCGTTCGACCCCGACTGGAACGTACGTACCTGTTTAGAAAGTTCGTTTGTGAGCGATACGTCGGCGCCCGGAATAGAGGCGCCGCCGGAATCCACAACCGACCCCGTGATCTGGCCCGTCAATGTCTGGGCATTGGCCGTTGGCAACAGAGCCAGCGACGTAAACATAGCTATAGCTACTAATTTTGTCAGCTTCATCAGCACTCCTACTCAAAGTTGTTTAACAAACACACGTCTCCGCTCAATAAAGCACGGAGGAAAAACACCCTGGTACGTATGTCAATATATGTCATCCGGCACCCGGATGTCAAGCTCCTGGCGGCCCGCAAGTCCAATAATATTTATGAGTTACGCGGAATTGGTCCAGCCGATGAGGGGTCTCGCGACGCGACCCGCCTCCTGTCGGAAGAGGGACAATTGCGCGATATAACGCCCTGAAAATAGTTCATTTTGGTAATTAACCCGACTTAGATTGCCATTCTGACCAGAAACCACGCCGTCAGACCCCACGCGTAGATCAAAATGCCGCGGCGAACCCCCTCCGCATTCAGCCTCTTGACCGCTTTGGCGCCCCAATAGCCCCCCACAATGCCGGCCAGGAGCATGGGCACGCCGGCGTTGTAGTCAACTGCGCCCTTCCACGCAAAAATGCCGATCGCCAGGACATTGATCGCCGCCGCGCAAACCGTCCGCAGCCCTGCCGCCGTGTGCACGTTCATCTCGGAAGCCGCAAGATAAAGCGCCATCATCAGGACGCCCATACCAGCCCCGAAATACCCCCCGTACCCCGCGACAAAGAACTGGCCCGCCACCAGCAGGATCATCGATTGATGGCCCCCGAGCCGCGCCGCCGCTTTTCTGAGCCATGGCGCGGCAGAAAAGACGCTTGCCGCCATCAGTAATAGCCAGGGCACCAGTTTCGAGAACGTGTGGTTGGAGGTAGACATAAGCAGCATGCTCCCGACGAGCGAACCCGCCAGGCTTGCCGCTGCCATAATCGCGAGAAATCTTCCCGATATGGCCCGAACTGCCTCACGATACACCCACGCCGAGGCAATTGCCCCTGGCAGCAGAGCGAGGGATGCCGTCGCGTTCGCCTTAATGGGCGCCACTCCGGCCAGCAGGAGTGCCGGGAAAACCAAAAAGGTTCCACCGCCGGCCAGCGCGTTCGCGGCCCCGCCCAGCATAGACGCCAAGAGAAGTATCAGAAGCGTCGTCATGCTATTTGGCGAAGCGTCTGAAAAACGAATTGCGGTTCCACTCCGGACGGTGGCTTGCGTTCGCTACCCGCAGCACCAGCTTCATCACCAGATCGTTGAATTTCGCAGCCGCGGCACGGTCAATCGGTTGGTTCAGATCGTCCGTGCGCCCGTGATAACGCGTGGCAAGCCAGTCTTTCTCGGTTTGCTCGTCCTTCGAGCCTTTTTCATTTCCGATATCCACCATCACGCTGGGAATACCCTGGAGGATGAAGTTGTATTGATCGCTGCGGGTAAAAACATTCCGTAACGGTTCCGGGTCCGCCTGGACTTTCACGCCGAGTTCGGCGCTCACCGCTCTGGCGTCAGCCCCCAGAGTCGATTCATCCAGACCATAGACGGTCAGGATTTTGAAGGGATAGAGCGGCAGAAACATGTCCGCATTAATATCGGCCACCATGCTCTTCGCGGGCACGGTCGGATTCCTTGCAAAATACTTCGAGCCCAGCAAACCCTTTTCTTCGCCGGTTACCGCGACGAATAAAACCGAACGCGACGTCTTCGCCTGAGTTTCATGCAGCCGGTTTGCAATCTCCAGCATGGAGGCAACCCCCGAAGCATTATCCATGGCCCCGTTGAATATCGCATCGCCGTTCAGCGGCGCGCTAGTCCCAAGATGATCCACGTGGGCCGATATCACTACATACTCGTTCGGCTTCGTCGTGCCCGGATAAACCGCGGCGATATTCTGCGAGACAACCTGACCCCGCTTCACGACGGTCCGCGCCTGAATACGTGCGTCAATCGCAAAATGCGGCAGCGGCTTCCGCGCTTCCGCGGCCGCCACGATCTCTTTGAACGTGTGTCCGGAGCCCGCAAGTAACTCATCCGCATGCGCCGGATTCCAGGCGATGGAAATCTGCTGACCCAGTGTGTCGTTCATACCCGGCCCGATAAGCTGCATCGTCATCTGCAGGCGATTGGGCGACGAGCGTTCCCACGGAATTTCAATGTGGTTGGGATTCGCAATTGAAATGGCGCCGATGATTCCTGCGCTCTTCATGGCAGCCCATCGCTGTCCTGTCGTTTGATAGTGAGAGGCCAGAGGGCCCAGAGCTTTTTCGGGAGCGCCGGCAATATAGACGGCGATCTTCCCCTTCGTCTCCAGGCCGGCGAAGTCATCGAATTTGATCTCGGGAATTTTCAGCCCATAACCGGTAAAAACGAGCTCCGCATCCACCGAGGACGCCGGATCCACGCGCGTCGCGATAATGGCGTCTTCCCCGAGCCTCAATGTCTTTACGCCCGCGCTGGTACGCAACGCCAGAGACGACTGCCCTTCGTCCAGTTGCTTCGTCAGGAATGAAACCGGCTGGATAAAAGAGCCGTTTTCCCCTCCAGGCGTCAATCCCGCCTTCATGAACTGCGAAGCAACGTATTCCGCTGCCTTGCGATGGCCTTCACTACCAGTGTTGCGGCCTTCAAGGGCGTCCGAAGCAAGGTATTCGACAAATGACCACCATCGCGCCCCGTCGTCTGCGGCCAGCAGAACGATCGGGAGAACTGCGAAAACAACCCAGCGAATGTTCAACGAGCTCCCCATTGGTCCCGGATGAGGCGGATCTGCCCGGCATGTTTCTCCACATGCATGCCGAACCGCTCAATCCATTCACCGAGCGTGCCGGCTCCTCGTTCCGGATGCAGACCCACGCGCGCGAATGCATCGGACGGCAGCGAATCGAGGAGCATCGACATATCGTCGCGCAGTACTCTGAATTTCGCGGCGGAATCGAAAATGTCGCATTCGTTGTAGCGAAGAACATCCGCCCACAAGTCCTGGTCGAAGGTAGCCATCAGGGGCCTTGGCTCGGCGATCATCTGCCGGAGACGCATCCCGACCACGATTTCGGTATCCGTCAGGTGGCGTGTGATCTGACGAATAGTCCATTTACCTGGTGCCGGAACGAATCTCGACTCTTCCACCGACACACCGGCCAGAGCTTCCTCCAGAATGCGCGGTCCCCGGCGAAAAAGATCGAGCAATTCCGCGTGCTTCCCGGACATGCGTCCACCTCCTCATCCCATTAATACACACCGTAACATTTGGGACTCGGGACGCCAGGTTAACGGCTACGCGCCGCGCTGAAGCGCCGTTTCCATGAGCCGCTCTTCGAGCAGAAGACGCCGAAGCGATCGCAGATCGTTCAGAATTCTGCGGCTCGCCGTCATATGGCCCGAAAGCTTACTCAGATGAAAATGCACCAATTGCAGGGCTTCCTTGCGCCGTCCGGCTTCAAAATCCGAAACCCCCGCAATGTCGGCGTTCACCTCGGCAAGAGCTTCTTCCACCGCTTTCGCAAGCAGGGAAACATATTCGTGTGAACTTTCGATATTGTCGAACGGAGTCGCAGGCTGATGGTTAGGCATTGGACCTCCCGACCCTGTTATCTTCTCATAAATAGCCCACTCCGGAGCCTGCAAATGCGAGAAACCTCGTTTTAGTCCGGACAGGTAAGGTATGCCACAAGCCCTCTCGCGACAATTATCACGCCATATCAGCGCCGCGCCCGCATAATTCGGCCAATTCCGCCCCTCAATCGCAATCCGTCGGCACGTTCCGCCAGGTAGCGCCCATTCAATTCGTCGCGCCCCACGTCCTCTAAGTCATTGAATCCTGAGAGCCTAAGGCTCGCCGCCAGTTCCGGGGGGCGGAAAAACAATTGGAACGGCTCGCCCATCGCGGCCACTTTGCGCCCCAGATGGTCCAGTGCGGCTTTCTCGAAGAATCCGAGTTCGGCGCGGTCAACCGCGTAATCAAAAGTGACACCGCTGCCGGTAGGCAATCCGCCGATGAATGAAATGGTCGATTGGAATGCTTCCGCTGTCAGGTACATCGTCACGCCCAGCCAGGAAAAACAAGCGGGCTCATCCGTCCTGAACCCGGCGAGGCGCAGGCCTTCCGCCAGAGTCTGGGTTTCGAAATCCACGGGCGCGAAAGTCAGCGATTCCGGCTGATCCATCCCGACGTTCACCAGCCGCTGCCGCTTCCAGTGTTGGGTCGCGGGGTAATCGACCTCAAAAACGCGCAGATCCGGAAAAGGACTGCGCCACGCGAAAGTATCCAGCCCGGCACCCAGCACGACATACTGCCGCACGCCGCGCACAACGGCATGCGCCAGTTCATCCTCCGCATACCTGCTTCGCACCGCCATGAAGGCGCGAAACGAACTGGAGACTCTCCCATCGCTTTTGGCAGCGGTGGCGGCGGCGGCATCGGGCCCGATGATCCGCATCGCGTACGGATCCTCGAAGATAAGCGGCCGGTCCATCAACTGGTGAGCTGCGCGGCGAACAGCCACCCGCTGCGCCGTCCGGCTGGGCCTTCCCTCGTTCATCGCGCACCGCCCGGGTGCGCGTAACCGATCAGATAACAGGTACGAAACGGAACTCTGGCCGCGTCTATATAGCCAACCTCCCAGTTATAGTCCGGCGAACGGAAATCCGCGGTGAGTGCTTCGAGTTCCGGCTTTGAATATGTGCGGAGCTGCGAAACGAGGCCGTCCCAGAATGCCAGCAGGGGTACCACCGGCACCACATAAGTAAACAGAAGCTGCAGCGGCGAGACGGGCCGAATCGATGGCGTCACAAACCAAACGAGAACCGGTATCAGGAACGATACCGCGATCGCGCTCGCGGTTCTCGATGTCGCTTCGAAAATACAAATCGGCTGCCGCTGCTCGAACGCGTCCAGCAGGACCGCGCGCGCCATGGCGGGCGCAAAGTGATGGAAGGTGAGGAATAGTGTCCTGACTCCGCGCAATTCGGCCGGGATTTTGCAGGCATTGACCGGCGTCGGCCAATATTCCAGCCGGGACGCTTTTCGAACTGGATGAAGATCGGTCAGCGTGGCCTTCGGCCGGTGCCCGGTCTTCGCAAGTTCGCTCATCACAAGATCCATCGGCCCGCCCGATCCCGACCCGAGATCCACGATTCGGTCACAGCCGCATTTGTCGAGGACCTGTGCCAACATCCCGGCCCATAATGCCGGAAACGGAGTCAGCCGGTAGGATGCCGCCAGGTAGGAAGTTGCCCAACGCCGCAGTTTCGCCCAAAGCCACACCTGATCCAGCAGTTCAAAAAAATGATAGCGGCGCATGCCTCTCAGCGGCCTCCGCGAAGGCGCGATTCCAATTCGTCGCAAGCGGACCCTTCACCATCTTCAGTCTGGAACCCAGCGTCGTGAATAGAATTCGCTTGCCCGGCATGGACGGCCAACGGTTATTCTCCCATTGCGTGGGTGTCCATACCGGGCTCAGCGAAGCGGTTCCGTTCCTTCATTGAGAATCGCCAGATACGGCTCATAGACGAAGACTCTGTGCCGCTGACGCCCCGTCATCTCCCGAACGATTCCAAGCCGCCGCAAGTGCTCCAGTGATTTTGCCACGGTCGGCGCGGATATACCGAGTTTCGGCGCCGCGTTCACAATCGAAAGTATCGGCGTTTGCTGCAGGTGGCGATATACCAGCAAAGCGGATGCACCGGGACGGCCCAGCATTTCGATTTGCCTCCGATGTTCCCTAAAGAGAGCCATCATCCGCCGCGCCGCGTCGGCGGCATCGTTCGCCGTATCCCGCACTCCGGTCAGGAAGAAATCGAGCCACGCTTCCCAATTGCCTCCGGTCCGAACTCCGTTCAGGAGCTCGTAATATGCCGCTCGGTTTTTCTTCAGATAAAGGCTGAGATAGAGAATCGGCTCCCGCATCACGCCGCGCGAGCACAGCAACAGCGTGATCAGCAATCGCCCGATCCGGCCATTGCCATCGAGAAACGGATGTATCGATTCGAACTGCACATGAACCAGGGCAGCCTGTACCAGCACCGGCAAATCGGGGCGGTCTTCATGCAGGAAACGCTCCAGCCCACCCAGACATTCGTCCAGCATTTGCGGCGGAGGAGGGACGAAGATGGCGTTGCCGGGCCGGCTCCCACCAATCCAGTTCTGGCTGCGGCGAAACTCTCCCGGTTGCTGCTGCGCCCCTCTGCCTTTGGCCAACAGGACCTCATGCATCTCGCGGATCAGCCGTAAGGACAGCGGAAATCCGGAACGCATTCGCGTCAGCCCGTGGCTCATCGCCGCCACGTAGTTTGAGACATCCTGAACCTCATAGACCGGGACTCCGGGCGCATCGCCATTCTCAAAAAGCAGCAGATCCGAGATAGAAGACTGCGTGCCTTCAATCTGCGACGAAAGCACCGCATCTTTCCGAACCCAGGAATAAATATAGAGGGCCAGATCCGGGAATGCGCCGGTCAGCCCGTCCAGCCGTCCCACCGCCAGGCTGGCCTGTTCCAGCAATTGCCGGATTGGAGTCAGTTGGAGCGCAGGCTCCGGCGGCAACGGCGGAGGAACGTACGCGCGAACGACTTCGGAGCCATACGATGTTTCCACATACCGCCCAATGATCCGCGATCCTTTCGTTACGTTTTCCATAACGAAAGGATAACACGATATACTTTCCAAGAGTTAAATTAACGAAATCTAATAACCTTATCCTTTAGTTATTTTGACGATCCGAGGGGTGGCTTGCGATTCCGTTCCGCCCCGCCCGGATTCATCTGCGAAAATTGGATTTCCGTCATGTCGAATCCCGTGGCCCCGAGCGGCCACTTCCTCACTTTCGAAGGCATGGATGGGTGCGGCAAGACTACCCAACTCCGGTTGCTGGCGCACCATCTTCGTGAACAGGGCCGCAATGTCGTCGAAACGGTTGAACCCGGCGGCACCGAAATCGGCCGCCAGATCCGCCGCATTCTCCTTGATCCCGCAAATACCGCCATCCAACCGCGCACCGAATTGCTTCTCTATTTCGCCAGCCGCGCACAGAACGTCGATGAAGTGATCCGGCCCGCGCTCGACGCCGGCAGCGTGGTTTTGTGTGACCGCTTCACGGATTCCACTCTCGTCTACCAGGGTTGCGGACGCGGACTCGATGCCGCCGTTGTGCATGACCTCGACCGTATTGCCTGTCAGGGCCTGAGACCCGCCACTACCGTGCTGATCGACATCGATCTCGAAACCAGCCTCAGCCGGGCGAAACGCCGCAACGAACGTTACGGCCAGTCCGAATCCCGTATCGACGACGAAAGCGCGGCGTTCCACGAAAGCGTCCGTAAAGGCTATCTCGCTTTGGCCACCTCCGAGCCGGCGCGGTTTGTCGTGATCGACGGACGTGCCTCCGTCGGTGATGTGGCCAACAAGATCCGGGAGGCCGTGCAAAATCGTGTTTGAAAACTTCCACGGCAATCGCCACGTTCAAACCACGCTCGAAAACATGATCGAGCGCGAGCGCATTCCGCAAACCCTGCTCTTCGCGGGCCTCGAAGGTCTTGGCAAGGCAACGCTCGCCCGCCGCTTCGCCGCGCGTCTTCTCGGCTCCCCGGAAAAGATCGAACAGGACGACCTCAGCCTCGAAGAGAACGCCTCGTCAATCGCCTCCCGCGAAAAATTGCCAGCCGATAAACGCAACGACGACCCGCTGTTTTTCGGCACGCACCCCGACTTTCTCACGTTCCCGCCCGATGGTCCGATGCGCCAGATCGGAATTCCGCAAATGCGGTTGCTGAAGGAACGTGCGCAATACAAGCCTCTTCACGGGGATCGCCGCGTTTTTCTCATCGATCAGGCCGACCGCGCCAACGAACAGGCCGCCAACTCGCTGCTCAAGACACTCGAAGAGCCGCCTGAACACCTGATCCTCATCATGACCGCGGACAATGTTTACGATCTGCTGCCGACCATTCGTTCCCGTTCCGTGCTTCTGAACTTTTCGCCGCTGACGAACGAAGATATGCAGGCGTTCGCCCGCTCCCGCGGCCTCGACACCAGCGAGCGCCGCATCGGGCTTTCCGGCGGCAGCCCTGGCATTGCGGCCTCTCTCGATATCGCGGTGTTTCAGAAACGGCGTCACGCGATGCTGGAACTGTTGAAGACGGGCGCAGGCGCGGCTCCCTACTCGGGCTGGCTGCCGATTTCGGAAACGCTCGGGCGCAGCAAGAGCGAAAAGCTGGAGCTTTATCTTAAGCTTCTCTACGATCTCCTCCGCGATCTGACGATCCTCGGTGAAAAGGGCACGGCCATCCGCAATATCGACTTGCGCGCCGATCTCACCGCGCTCTCCACCCGTGTTTCAAGAAAATGGCTGATCAACGCCGTGAAAAGCGTTGACGATATTGCTGCTTTGCTCCGCCGCAATATCCAGAAGCAGATCGCACTCGACGGGCTCCTGATGCAACTCCGCCGCCCGGTACCGAATCGCGATTAGCGGGTAGAGCGCCAGCCACAAAAATTACTTTTCCATAATTCGAGAACGCTGTCTGCTTTCGCCGCGTCCAACGTAGTGAGGCCACAGGAAGTGGGGTATGGTTCCCGCGCCGTGGCTAAGGAAGGTATCGAATGTCACGTCACGCAGCCTGGCTTTGTGCCCTCGTCATGGCGACTGGATCGACGCTGTCCGCGCAGCAACAGGACTTCAATAACCCGCCCGCACCTCCTGCAACGCAATCGCTGGCCCCGCAACAACTGGACGACCTGGTGGCGCCCGTTGCCCTTTATCCGGATCCGCTGCTGGGTCAGGTATTGGCAGCGTCCACGTACCCGGTCGAGTTGGTCGAAGCGCAGCAGTGGCTCACTGCCAATAGAAATCTCCAGGGCCAGCAGCTGACGGATGCCGCGCGGCAGCAGAATTGGGACCCAAGCGTTCAAGCCCTCGTGGCCATGCCGGACGTGATGAACCTGCTGACTCAGGATATCCGCTGGACCACCGATCTTGGCAACGCATTCCTTGCTCAACAGGGTGACGTCATGAGCGCCGTCCAGCGCATGCGGCAACGCGCTCAGGCGAATGGACAATTACGATCGACTCCACAGGAAACTGTCACCACCGAATATCAGGGCGGGCAGCCCGCGATTGAGATTGAACCTGCCGATCCCGAAATCATTTACGTCCCGGTCTACGATCCCTACTACGTCTATGGCTGGGGCTCCTACCCGCCCCTTTACTATCCCGACGGGTACTGGTTTGGCCCCGCTATTAATATCGGCTTCTTCTACGGTGGCTGGGGAGGTTGGGGCAGCTGGGGTTGGGGAACCAACTGGTTTGGCCGCAACCTGTATGTCAATGGTGCATTCTTTAATCGGTATGGCTATCGATATCGTGACGGCTTCCGGGGTGGCTTCACCGGAAGAACCAATTGGGTGCATGATCCGGTCCACCGTCTGGGCGCAAACTATCCATCGGGCGGATTGAACAATCGTTATGGTGCGGCTGCTCAGGCTTCGCGGATCGCGGCGGGAAGGTCTGGCAACTGGCGAATGTTCAACGGAGGCACCAGTGGAAACGTCAACGTCAATGGCAATGGCTTCCGGAGTTTCCAGGGCGGGCAAAGCAACCGAAATCAGGCGCCGATACAGCAACGCATGATGACCTCTCCGCGGCAAGGGACGGCGTCGGGCCAACGCTTCCAGAATTACCAGTCGCCGCAGACCCCGCAACGCAGCTTCCAGTCACGGCAAACGCCACAGCGCAATTTCCAGGCGACACCGCAGCGGAATTTTCAGGCGCCACAGCGGAATTATCAAATGCCCGCACCGCAGCAGCGAAGCTTTGCAGCCCCGCAACGCAGCTTCCAGTCCGCACCGCGCATGTCGGCGCCCGCTTATGGCGGCGCGCGTAACTTCGGCGGAGGTGGCAATGCGCGTAGCTCGGGGAATGGTGGCGGTCGGGTCAGCGGAAACGGCAACCGCGGTCGCCGTTAAACCTATACGCCTATTTCGACTTCAGAACCCAAACACCGTTCCAGTCGTCGCCTGGCGGATTGACTTTCATGAGCGTCGCCCGTTCTACATAAAGTTGTGAAAGCTTGTCGTTGGGGTTCATCTTCAGGCACTCGTTCAGCAAGTGCAGAGCTTTATCCCACTCCTGCTTTCGGTAATGCCCCAAAGCTCCCTTATAACCCTGCAGAACGTCCGTCAGATACGGGAACGTCTCGTCAGTGTGGTAGTCGAGCACCTCATAAACGTTGACGGCTTCAGTCTTCCCCTTGACCACAACGCGGTCGGCTTCGCGCACGCGATAAGTGCCCTTCAGCCGCTTATAGGTCATTTCGCTGATCAGAATCCTCGCGCCATATTGCTTGCATGCGCTCTCCAGCCGCGACGCCAGATTCACGCCGTCGCCGATGATCGTGTAGTCCATGCGGCGGGGCGAACCGATATTTCCCGACACTACGTTATCCGTATTCAGGCCGATTCCGATATCCACGGGCTTCTTCCCGTTCCCGAGTCGTTCCGCGTTCCAGGCGCGCAAATCCTCGATCATCGAAATCGTGGTCATCACAGCACGGTCCTCGTCATCGCCGTGAGGCAACGGTAACCCGAAGGCCGCCATAATTGCGTCGCCGATGAACTTGTCCAGCATCCCGCCGCGCTTCTGGATGCACTCCACCATGATCGTGAAGTATTCGTTGAGCAGCCGCACCGTCCCGTGCGCGCCCAGTTCTTCCGTGATGCCCGTGAAATTCCGGACATCGGAGAAAAGCACCGTGACCGTAGCGCTCTTACCGCCCAGCGCGTCTTCCCCGCCCGCCATGAGTTGGTCCGCCAGGCGCGGATCCATATACCGCGACATGGTCGATTTCATGCGCTTTTCGCTGCTCAGATCCTCGAACATCAGCAGCGTGCCGATACGTTTGGCGGCGCCTTTGTCATCCGTGCTCATGAGCGGCTGCGTGGTCAGGTTGACGGACATCGTTTCGCCGCCCGCAACATATTGCGCGTCCATCACGCTGTCGTTCTGGAGTGTTTTTTCCACTACCTTCACGCGGTCCATGACCCACGCATTCGGCTCGGCGAAGTATTCCTCCGCCTTTTTATTCAGAATCTCAGCGGGGGAGGTTTTCAGAATCCGCAGGCTGGCCGCATTGCAGGTGACGACCGCTCCCGTATCGCTCAGCGTGATGACGCCGTTCGTCATGCTCTGCAGCATGCTTTCGTTGTAGTTCTTGACCTGCTGAACCTGATCGAACAGCTTCGCGCTCTCGAGGCTGATCGCAAGTTGCGCGGTGAAGGCCTTCAGGCGGACTTCGTCGTCGCTCGTAAACGGTCCGCCGCGACGGTTCAGCACCTGCGACACGCCGATCGTCTTGCCCGCCTTATTCATGATTGGCACGCACAGAATGGAACGAGTGAAATAACCGGTTCTCTTATCGAAGGCCGGATTGAAGCGAAGATCCGCATAGGCATGCGGGATATTGATTGTCTGTGCGCTCTTGAAAACCGCGCCGGCAATTCCCAGATGATTCGGCATCCGGATTTCGCCCACCGAATCGCCCATGGCAACGCGCGAAAACAGTTCGTTCGTTTTTTCGTCGTTCAGGAACAGCGTCGCCCGGTCGGCTTCGAGCATCCGCGCAGCCTCGGTCACCACTTTCAGCAGCATCGTTCCCAGATCGATGTCCGACGTGACGTCGGCCACAACGTCGAGAAAACGCATCTCCTGCTCGCGCGCCGCGTGCATGCGCTCCACGAACTGCCGACTGCGCAACGCCATCGCTGTGAGTTGCGTCATGTCCTCCAGCAGGCGGAGATGAGCTTCGGTGAACTGCCCCTGCTGTTTGTTCAGCATCTGCAGCACGCCGATAATCTCGCCCTTGACCGTCCGGATGGGCGCGCAGAGAATACTCTTCGTCACGAATCCGGTTTCCTGATCGATCTTCGGATTGAAACGCGAATCGCTATACGGGTCATGCACAATCGCGCCCTTTCCTGTTGTGAAAACGTGCCCCGCGACGCCCACGTCGTTCAGAATGCGGATCTCGCGCAGCGTGGTCCCCTGCGCCACGCGCGAGTAAAGCTCATTGGTTCGTTCGTCGTTCAGGAACAGCGTGCCGCGTTCCGCGCCCGTTTCTTCCGCGCTGACGCCCACAATGTTGTGGAGCATTTCTTCCAGCGTGTCGTGGGCGGCCACTTCCTTCGCCACGCGAAGCAGGAGTTCCAGATGCCGCATCTGCGGCTGTTCGTGGCCCGGCGTTGCCGAAGTCCCGTTGTCGAACACCGACGGCATCGCCGAGGGGGCTCCCGGCAAACTGCTATCGTGCATTCACCTTCTCCATCTGCTCCCGCAGTGCCTGTACCATCTGCTCCAAATGCCGGATTTCATCGCGCGAGGCAACCCGGGCGGACTGCATCTCTTCGCTGTGCCGAATCCGCTGATTCTCCATTTCGTCCCGCAATGCTCCGATCGTCTTTTTCAGCTGAGAAATCTCGTCGCTGGAACTGGCGACTGCCGCCTGCACAGCGCGCTGCTTTTCGAAGCTCATCTGCTCCATTTGTGTCCGAAGTGCGGAAACCGTGTCGCGAAGCTGTTTGATTTCATCGGCCGATTCCACTACCGCGCGCTGCACAGCTTCGCTGGTCCCCGCCCGGGAAGCCTCCAAACCCTCCCTCATCGCCACAATCGTTTGCTTCAGGTGATCGATTTCGCCCTGTCTCGCCGCGACCGCTTGCTGAATTGCATCCTGGCACTCGATTCTGGACATCTGGGCCTGGGTTTCCACGACTCTAACAGTATAGATACCAAAAGTTAGGAAAGCAGCGACAGAGTTCCATTACGATAACGAAAGTTAATCACCCTAATATCCATCAAGATTATTGACTTGTCGCGTTCCCAACATATATACTTATCCCTATAGACATAGGGTGCATTATTAAACATCCAATTTATCAGCGACTTGCATGTACCAAGCGAATCCGGGTGCAACCGGGTCGCGCTAATCGCTGACCTGTCTTGTCCTCCGAATTCGCTCCCAGGTTCGTTTTGTATTTTGCCCCGCAACCCCTGCCAGTCCCTGGAGTGACATATGAAAATTGCATCCTCGATATTCGTCGGAGTTCTCCTCAGCTCCGGCTTTGCTCACGCGCAAATCAGGACGAGCGCGTCCTCATTTGCCGACACGTCCGGCTTTACCATCGAGTCCAACGACGGCGACTTCCTCCTCAAAATCGGCGCCGACATACAAATCGACAACCGGTCGCCGTTCGGCGCAGGCAGCCAGGGGCTGTCCGACACAATGGTTCTACGCCGGGTGCGCCCGACCTTTTCCGGCACAATCTACCGGTACGTCGACTACTTCATCCGGCCCGATTTCGGTCAGGGCACGACCGTGATCTACGATGCTTATGCCGAGCTGAAGTACTTCAACCGGTTCAGGGTGCGGGTCGGAAAGTTCAAGCCGCCGGTTGGTCTCGAACGCCTGCAATCGGACGATGACACCACCTTCCTGGAGCGCGGTCTGCCGACCCTGCTCGTTCCCAGCCGCGATATCGGCTTCCAGATAAGTGGCGACATCGTCAAGAACCGCGTGAACTACGCAGTTGGAGTTTTCAACGGCGTGCCCGACAACGGTCTCAGTGACACCTCAACCGGCTACCATCGGGACTATGCCGGCCGCCTCTTCGTGACGCCGGTACGCGGACTCGGCTTCGGAATCGGCGCTTCTTCGGGGAGCGTCGACGGGCAGCCGCTACCCTCGTTCCGGACGTTTGGGCAGAACTCGTTTCTCCCGTTCGCAGCCGGCGTGACAGAGGCCGGTCACCGCACCCGGCTTGCCCCCCAGGCCACCTTTTATCTGGGTCCTTTCGGCGTTCTGACCGAATATGGGCTCACCCAGGAAGGCCTGCAAAAAGGCGCATCCCGCACCAATGTCGGCTTCCGCGCCTGGCAGGTGGCGACCAGTTACATCCTGACCGGAGAGCACAAATCGTACGCGAGCCCCACGCCCAGGAAATCCTTCGATCCGCAAAACGACGGTTGGGGCGCATGGGAGCTCGGCTTCCGCCTCGGCGGCTTCAGCGTCGACAAAGCACTTTTCGACGATGGCTTTGCATCATCCACCAACGCAGCCCGAGTCGCCCGCGAGCGGGTGGCAGCCGTGAACTGGTATCTCAACCGGCTTTTCAAAGTCGGACTCGATTACGGGACCACCACCTTCGGAGGCAGTAACCGCGACGAGGAGAAAGTCTTCATCATCCGCTTCCAGATCAACTTCATTTAGGAAGCTACGGTTATCAGCCGTGCACCAACGACAGATGTCAGCTACAATCTAATTCTGTTCCGCTGCCACTCTCGGTGGTCCGGCACGTCCATGCCGCTTCGGAACGTTTGAGAAAGAGCGACTTATGGCCGATTGGCAAGACCTGCTGGCAACGATCCCGATATTCAGTTTCCTCGGCCGGAGCGAGCTTGCAGCGGTGCACGATCTTTTTGTCGAAGAGACTCACCAGAAGGGCGATGTAATTTGCCGCCAGGGCGAGGATGGCGACACGTTCTACGTCGTGCTCGATGGTGAACTGGATGTGCTGGTCGGCGAGGGCACCCAGCATGTCATTGCCGTTCTCAAGCGGGGAGACTTCTTCGGAGAGATGGCGCTGCTGCAGGGCGGCAAGCGGACGGCGACGGTTGCCGTCGGCCGCCGCGCCAGGCTGATCTCCCTGCACCGTCTGGCGTTCAACAGCCTCTTCCTGAAGAGCCCAAAAGCGCTCGAATACTTCACGCGCATTTTGTGTAAGCGCCTGGCCGACATGAATAAGGGAGAGATCATGCGTGGTTCGACGCTGACCATCTCCGTTGGCTCCCACGCCGGGCTCAAAGGCAAGACGCTGATTGCCTCGCTTCTGGCCGACTACCTGCACGAAATAACCGCTCAGGACGTTCTCCGCGTCAGTGTCCATGTCAGCGACCATGCGGCTGAAGGCGTGGTCGGCGACCTGCTTGCGCAGGATTCTCACGTCAAAGATCTGCACGAAGTCGTGGAGACGGATGCGGGTGGCATTTCCGTGCTGAACATTCCGGCCCGCAAAGACCTTCCCGTCCCGTTCTATGCGGAGCGCGCCTCCAACCTCATTTCGAATCTGAGCGGCAAGTTTCCGTTTATCGTGTTCGACCTTAACCATGACGTCACCGGCCTGCTGGACAGCGTACCGCTGTTTTCCGACGTCTACGTCGACATCGTCGATATGCACGTCGCGGTTTCTTCGGAAGAAACAAAGAAAAGCGGATCGGTACGACGGTTTGAAGTCATCAACCTCTTCAACCCCAACTCCCGGCCGGTTCCGCTAAACCATTGCGAACCTTTTGTGATCCCCTGCGATCTTGCCATGATTCAGGACGATCCCCATGAGTATCTGTCCTCCAATAAGCGCGCACCGGCCGCTTTGCCTGTTCAACGGCTGGCGCGCAGAATTCTTGGTGCTTCCGTCGGAATCGCACTCGGAGGCGGCGCCGCGTTCGGAATCGCCCACCTTGGCGTGCTCAAGGTTCTCGAAGAGAACAATATTCCGATCGATCTGCTGGCCGGATGCAGCCAGGGATCGCTCATCGGAATCGGTTATGCGGCCGGCATCGGCGTCGATGAAATGATTGACATGGCCTACCGGCTTGGGCGTCGTCAGAATGCGCTGCTTGCCGTCGATCCCACGCTCACCAAACCTGGCCTGCTCGCCGGCGATAAATTCGTCGAAATCTTCCGCCCTCTGCTGGGTGGCAAGACTACCTTTAAAGACCTTGTAATGCCCTGCCGCACCGTCGCGACCGACATCGAAAGCGGTGAACGCGTCTCGGTCGGCGATGGTTTGCTGGTAGATGCTTTCCGCGCCAGCGCCTCGGTGCCAATGGTCTTTTCTCCCATCAAGCTGTGTGACCGAGTGCTGGTGGATGGTGGTGTGTCGGATCCCGTCCCCGCCGAAATCGTCAACATGATGGGTGCGGATCTTTGCATCGCGGTGAATGTCGTTCCTCCGCTGAAGAAAGGCGTGGAGAACGCTGTCTCAAAAACTTTTCGGGTTATGCGCTGGTTCAACCCGCTTTCATGGATCGACAACAGTTCGGGCCTCCCGAATATGTTCGACATCATTATGAATGCGATGCAGACCCTGCAATACGAGCTCGGAAACTTCAAAGCGATCTCGGCCGACGTTCTGATCAACCCCGAACTTTCCGACTTCACCTGGATTGAGTACTACCGTTCCGAAGAATTGATTCAGCGCGGCATTGAAGCGGCCGAGCGCGCCATGCCCGCCATCAAACGCGCCTATGGCCAGAAACTAGGGCCATGGATGAAACGTGCCCCGCAAACCGTTGAACCGGAAAAGGCGGAGCAGGTCGAAGCCGGAGCGGCTTAGCTTCAGCAGTCCGGGCCTGGCTCTCTATTGCGAGAACGTATCGCAGGCAGCGACCTTACCGGAATGCAGGCCCGCCTCCAGCCAATGGACACGCTGTGCCGACGATCCATGCGTGAACGTTTCCGGGTTGACGGCGCGATTCGCGGCACGCTGTAGTCGATCGTCACCCACAGCCGCCGCGGCTCCCAACGCCGACTTGATATCTTCCGTTGTCAGCCCGCGCTGCTCCGTAGTGCTGGCCCACACCCCGGCAAGGCAATCCGCCTGCAACTCAAGTTCAACGGAGAGGGGATTCACGGCCGCCCGATTCCTCTCCTGCATCTGCCGAACCTTGTTTTCAATACCGAGGATTTTCTGCACGTGATGGCCGATCTCATGCGCAATCACATAAGCCTCGGCGAAATCTCCGGAAGCCCCCAGGCGAGTCCGCATCTCTTCGAAGAAGCCGAGATCGAGGTATACCTTCTCGTCCTCGGGGCAGTAGAAAGGTCCTGTTGCGGTTTGCGCCGCACCGCAGCCGGAAGGGTAATAATCGCGATACAAAACGAGTTTCGCGTGCCGGTAAGCCTGATTATCCTGAGCTGGCAGCATCTCATCCCAATTGTGCTGAATGTCATCGAGCGCGTTCGACACGTACTTTACCGTCGGCGCTTCACTTTGGTCGCGGGCGGTGTCGGCCGGACCGTTAGTAGCTGAGGGTGACGATCCTCCGGTGAAAAGGTCGAAAAGATTTTGATGGGAAAACAAGCTCAGGAGACCAACAATAATGAGGCCGCCGATGCCAAGGTGAATTCCACCGAAACCACCTCCGCCGAACCCGCCGAATCCCCCGCCTCCTCCGCTGGAGTCGCGGCGATCTTCTACATCCGGGCTGGAACCGTCACCTCGCCATTCCATGTGGTGACACACAGCATTTCAGGTGCCGTTATCATTCGTGAGACTACGCGTGTTGGGAGAGAACAGTTTCGTCGCTCGCCATCTCGGAATCCGCCTTGCCAGGGGCGTCAACGGTATCGAGCGCCTTCCCCATCGTGCCCGGTCGATCTTTCCAATCGTTAGGAACGAAAGGAACGTCGTTTTCTTCACTTTGCAAATTAGGCATGCGGAGAACCCTGCAATTTCACACCCGAAGCCGACCGGACGGGGACCTTGGCGGCCAGCATTCATTTGTGACTGGCCCCGCCAAAATTCCAATCAGGACGGTCGCTATCGCCGTCGGCACGCATCAGTACGTACGTCCACGGGTATTCTTTTTGAACGGTTTGGTGTATATAATATACAGGTCCACCACCGCGTTCGAGAGGATTCAATGAAGAAATCAGGGCTGTTTTGTACCGCCGCGATCACCGTCGCCGCAGCTTCCGTCACATTATGGATAACTGAAACGCGGGCACAAGCGCAGGCACCCGCCGCGGCATCCGGTGGACGTGGTCTCGTCGCCGGAATTCGCGATCCATTTGCAGGCGCCGATTTCTCTCCGCAGGCACCCGTGAAACCTCTCTCGCCGGCCGAGGAGCAAAAGAAGTTTGTCCTTCAGCCGGGCTTTCATCTGGAACCCGTGCTGACTGATCCCGACATCGAAGAGCCCATGGAAATCGCCTTCGACGGTAACGGCCGCATGTTCGTTCTCGAAATGCGCTCGTATATGCAGGACAAAGATGCCCACGGCGAACTGGACCCGATCAGCCGCATCTCACTCCACGTCGATACAAAAGGTACCGGCGTTTACGACAAGCACACCGTCTTCCTCGATCATCTGGTAGTACCGCGCTTTGTGATGCCGTTTGGCCCCAACGCCATTCTGGTGATGCAGTCAAATACCGACGAAGTCTACAAGTACACTGACACCAATGGCGATGGAGTCGCGGACAAGAAGGAGTTCTTTACCAGCGATTTTGGCCGCGCCGGCAACATCGAGCACCAGCCCGGCGCTCTGTTCAACGCAATGGACAACTGGCTTTACAGCACGGTCAACGCCGTCCGTCTGCGCTGGAAGCCGAACGGCCAGGTAATTCGTGAGAATACCGGATCGAACGGCGCGCAGTGGGGCGCCTCGCAGGACAACTATGGCAAGACCTATTTCACAGCGGGAGCGAGCGGCGTTCCGTCGGCAGTTCAGTTTCCTATCGTGTACGGCAATTTCAGCCCGCCGGATCAACTCCAGCCTGGTTTGAACGAAATCTGGGGCTCCCCCGTCAAAATCGCCGATATGCAGGGTGGTATGAACGCCGTACGCATGCCGGATGGCTCGCTGAACGCAGCGACAGCCGGAGCAGGAGGTATGGTTTTCCGCGGCGACCGCCTGCCGGCCGACATGCTTGGCGACTATTTTTACGGCGAAGTTGTGGGCCGCGTCGTGCGACGCATCCGCCCGGTTAAGACAGAAGGCCTGACGCAGATGCAAAATATCTATCAGGCGGATAAAGCCGAATTCATCCGTTCCACCGATCCGCTGTTCCGGCCTGTCTTCCAGGTGAATGCCCCGGATGGGACGATGTATATCGCCGATTGCTACCGCGGCATCGTGCAGGAATATCAGTGGAGCGGCCCCGGCACGTACCTTCGCCGCAGGGTCGAACAGTACCAGCTCGACAAGGTTGTGCGGCACGGTCGCATCTGGCGTCTGACTTACGATGGCATGAGCCGCGACAAGGTGATGCCGCATATGAACGACGAGTCAGCCCCGCAGCTGGTGGCGCACCTCTCCCATCCGAATGGCTGGTGGCGCGACACAGCCCAGCAGTATCTGGTGCTGAAGCAGGATAAATCGGTTGTTCCCGCCCTGAAGGACCTGGCGAAAAGCTCGAATCAGCTGGCGCGCGTACATGCCTTGTGGACGCTCGAAGGCCTGAATTCGCTGGACGCAGCGACCGTGCGGCAGTTCATCGCCGACGCCGATCCGAAGATCCGCATGACAGGGCTGCGCGTCAGCGAAACCATGTACAAGAACGGCGACCACTCGTTCGAAGCCGACTGGAAAGCGGCTACTAAAGACAAAGACACGGACGTAGCGATTCAGGCGTTGCTGACAGCGCATCTTATGGGCGTGGAAGGCATGCCGGATCTTATTCAGGGCGCCGAGGATGCAAACAAAGCCCGCGGCATCAAATTCGTTGGAGACACATTCCTCAATCCGAACCCCAACGGCGGCGGCTTTTTTGGAGCCGCTGGACCGCGTGTGCAGAGTCCCGAGACGAAGGAACTCATGACTCGCGGCAAAGCTGTCTACGAGGAACTCTGTTTCAGCTGCCACGGTGACGACGGACGCGGTGCGCCCGTGGAAGCCGGCAAAGGCAAAGTCGGCACCACCAAAGCTCCGCCACTTTCCGGATCGCCGCGCGTGATCGGGCATCGTGACTATGTGATTAAGGCTGTGATGTACGGCCTGACTGGTCCGATTGACGGCAAGACCTTCACAGAAGAAATGGTGCCGAACGGTGGCAATAAAGATATCTGGGTTGCCGCAGTCGCCAATTACGTTCGCAACAGTTTCGGCAATAACGCCGGCTTCGTGACCGTGGACGATGTCGCGCGCGTGCGCGCCGCGAATCCGGGCCGTGTTGTCAGCCAGGCCCGCGAGGAAGCAGGTGCGGCGAAGACTCGCTTTACTATTCCTCAGCTTCAGGCATCGTTGCCGCGCCTGATGACGCCGCAGCCAACATGGAAGGCCACCGCCAGCGATAATTCGGACGACGCCGCGGGCGGGTTCAGTGTGGCGCGCTGGTCGACGGGCACCAGCCAGAAGCCGGGTATCTGGTACAAAGTTGAACTGCCGCAGCCGACCACGATTACCGAGATCCAGTTCGACTCACCGCGCGCCGGAGAATCCGGCGGCAAGGGCGCGCCCGCGCCAAACGGACCCGGGACCGCCGGGTTTGCCGGAGGTGGAGCGGGCGGCTCCGGGGCCGGCGCTCGCGCGGGCGGCCGTGGCCGAGGCCCGGCCGGACCTCCGCCGCCGCTTGGTGTTCCCGTCGCTTACAAAGTTGAAATTTCCCTGGATGGTTCCGCCTGGACTGCTGTAGCGGAAGGCAAAGGAGAGACCGACACGACGAATATTACGATCAAGCCCACTCGCGCGAAGTTTATTAAGATCACGCAGACGGGTGACGATCCGAAGGCGCCAGGCTGGAATATGGAAAAGTTCCGGCTGTATGGTCTGCCTGCCGCCGGCGTAACAATGGCGTCCGCCGCCAAACCAGCGGCTAAGCCGGCTGCGAAGTCCGCTACAAAGTGACGGGATTTTAAGGGCGTTCCGCGCCGCGCAGGCGGAACATCACGTTCAATTCCGTTCGCCAGTTCGCGCTGACACCGATCCGCGTGAATTCTATTTCCGGCAAGACCGAGCCAATAATCGTCTCTGTGGTGGAATGGAATTCCAGTGACGGCGCCACCAGCAGAATCCGAGGCGTTTCGCGGCTGATCGCGATGCCCTGAAAATAGCCGAGCCGTTCGAAATCTCCCGCAGCCAGGTGCTTGCGGACGCGCAGCCAATAGTCGAGCGCCTGGAACGGAAGCTGCAAATCGGCGGTCGTCTTCAATTCGATCACCGTCAGCCGTCCGGTGTCGTCAATACCCAGCAGATCGATTACGCCGCGGTCCGGTCCGGAGAAGACAGGCACCTGGCCGTAGATCGGGGACGTGCGCAGTGAGGCATCCACGGTTCGCGGATTGGCGCGAACCTGAGCTTCCAGCCAGCCCTCCGGACACAGCGAGTAGAGCGGGTGCTGGCGATCTTCCGCCGCGTCATGACGCAGACGTCCGATTTCGGCTGCCATGGCGGCGAGCGTCACCGCGGAGCAGGGCCGCTTCCTCCCAATTCCGCAAGAGATACGCCCGCCCGCGGCGCGTCCAAACTCCAGGCCATGCAGGCGCAGGCTGACGGAACCGTCGCTCTGCTCAACGGCGTTCACGGTGTCGGGAAGTCCGCAAATATCCATGGGCTCGGCGTTGGGCTCGAGAGGCCGTCGGCAGGGCGGCAGCTTCGATTCGAGATTACCCGCGTCCGCGAAATCGACAGCGCCTGTCGAGTCGCGATTGTCATAAACGATGAGCTGGCAATCCACGACCTTTGGATCGATCAGCGCGGCGCGGGCGACCGCTGCGTGCTCACGCTGAACCGGTACGTAGAGAAGAAGTCGCGTGATTGCGAAGCCTCTGGCCTGTTCGCGGGTTCGCAGATAATTGAGCCAGATCAGCCCGAAGGGCACGACGGCAGAGCAATCCAACGCATCCGGCGGAGCGGCGATCACGGCCATCCCGAATGAATGATTGCGCAGATAGCCGCGGACATAAGCGGGCGAGAGGCTTTGCTCCAGATTGGCATCGGTGCTGAGGTCTTCGGCGCGCCAGTCGGGAAATTCGCGCGCGAGCAAGAGACGGAATCGGTCGCGAAAGGCGATGCGCGACGATTTGCGGCGAAGCTCCAGGCCTCCGGCGGCCGCCAGATCGGCGAGTTGCATTTCGCCTTCGGATTTGGGGAAGCGCTCCGTGACGAATGAAATGCGCTCGCGGCGCTGTTCTTTGATCGCTACAATTTTGCGGACGAGGTTCCGATTGGCGTCCCAGGCCTGAAGGATGAGACGCCCATTCCATTCGGAAACTTCCCAGTTCTGGTCCGCCAGCGCGAGGGGCTCTTCACCGGGATCGAGAACAGCGGGCTGCGCCGCCGCGGCTATGAAGCGTTCAACGACGCTCCGCAGCCCGGGTTCCGATTGCACGAAGCGTCATTGTGGCAGAAATCCGGCGTGACGCCAATACCTCTCTTTTCAAGAGGAGGTATCCGGCTACCTGGTGATCGACGACAGCGGACGCAGGCCGACGCCGCCCGCGCTCCAGATCTCGCGGCCGTTCGAATCCAGAAGTACGATGCGCGGCACGCGTCCGCTGCGCGGTTCCGATGTGAAGGTGCCTGCTACGTTATTGAACTGGTCGACCAGCACGAATTCGCGCGCGAACCTCATCGGCGACAGCGGTTCGTGGATTATTCGGCGACTGGGCGAATACCGGAGCGGGAGCGATGAAGCGGGTGAGCGTTCCACCCAGGAGTCCCGCCGCAAGGGCGAGGGCGACAGTGATTTTATTGTTCATAGGTCGTTTCTCCGTTTCCAGTTTACTGATTTTCGCGGCTGCCAGGCGATGGTTACCATGAAGGGATTCACCCCTTACTCCCGGCTGCTTCACTCGGATGGCTCGACTCTTTCCGGTAACATCGACATGGCAGAATTGGCTACGGCATGAAGATTCTGGTTCTCAACGCGGGCAGTTCGTCTCTGAAGTACGCGCTCTACGAAACATCGCCCGAAGCAATAGCTTCCGACACCGATCGACTGCTGGGCGAGGGCCTCGTCGAACGCGTCTCGAGCATGGCGGAAGCGCTGAAAAGCGCTTTTTCCGCGTTGGGCCCGGTCCTGGGCGGGGAAGCTGTGGCCGGTGTGGGATATCGCGTAGTGCACGGTGGCATGTTTCCTGGCTCCGTAGTTATCGACGCCGCGGTGGAGCAGGCAATCGACGGCCTCAGCGCGATGGCTCCCCTGCACAATCCGCACAGCCTGGCAGTCATACGAGCCGGGCGCGAGCATTTGCCGAACGCAGTTCACGTCGCCGTATTCGATACCGCGTTCCACCAAACGCTGCCGCCGGAGGCTTATGCGTACGCGATGCCGCCCGAATACCTGACTGAAAAGAAGATGCGGCGTTATGGCTTCCACGGCATTTCGCATCGCTCCGTTGCGCTGCGGTTTGCCAAACTTCACGGTAAGCCCGCCGCGGAATTTCGTCTGATCGTTTGCCATCTTGGGAACGGATGTTCGGTGTGCGCCGTCGAGCGGGGCCGGTCAGTGGAGACGTCGATGGGTTTTACTCCGCTCGAAGGCCTGGTTATGGGGACTCGCAGCGGCGATGTGGATGCCAGCGCGCTGTTGCACCTGATTGTCAGGGAAGGCGAAGATCCGGAGCGGCTGCTGCATACGCTCAACAACGCGAGCGGGCTCCAGGCGATCTCGGGGGTTTCGAACGACATGCGCGATGTGCTTCAGGCCGCGGATTCCGGTAATGAACGTGCGCGGCTCGCGGTCCGGACGTTTTGCTATCGGGCGAAAAAATTTATTGGCGCGTATCTGGCGGCGATGAACGGCGCGGATGCGCTGGTGTTTACCGGGGGGATCGGCGAGCATTCCGCCCCGGTGCGCGCGGGGATCTGTGCAGAGCTCGATCAGCTTGGGATAGCAATCGATCCCGTCCTCAACCAGGCGCAATCCCGGCAGGCCCGCTGTGTGGGCCGCTCAAAGATTGCGGTTTGGGTAATCCCAACGGAAGAACAGCTTTTGATTGCGCGCGATACACTGGGCTGCCTCCATCCCCATTGATAGACTCTGATCATGAAACTCCGGGTCTTATCCTCAGGAGTCTTGCTCTCAGGAGTGTTCCTGTGGCTCGCAACTGCGGCCGCACAACAATCGGGGCAACTCGTCTGGAGCGACGAATTCAACGGCGCCGCTAACACTCCACCCGATCCCGCCAAGTGGACTTACGACCTGGGCAACAACAACGGCTGGGGCAATCGCGAACTGGAAAATTACACAAAAGACCCGGTCAACGCCCATCTGGATGGCAAAGGGAATCTGGTCATTCGCGCGGAACAAGTGAAGCCGGATGCGCAGTCGGCCCCCACGCCGGGCGCTTATACCTCGGCGCGCATTAAGACGCAGGGGCTGTTTGCCGCGGGACCGGGTGGCCGCGTGGAAGCGCGCATCCAAATTCCCGTGGGCGCAGGGATGTGGCCCGCATTCTGGATGCTCGGCAATACCTTCAACAACCGCAATTGGCCACAGTGCGGCGAGATCGACATCATGGAGAGTATCGGCAAGGAGCCTTCACTCAATCACGGCAGCCTGCACGGGCCCGGCTACTCCGGCGGGCAGCCGAAGACCGCGATCTACACGCTGCCCGGCGGCCGAAAATTCGCCGACGATTTCCATATCTTTGCTATCGAATGGACGCCGACGTCCGTCACGTTCTATGTGGACGACACCCAGTACAACACTGTTTACAATACCGATATTCCCGCGGGCACGCAGTGGGTTTACGATCAGCCGTTCTTTCTGCTGCTCAACGTCGCGGTAGGCGGCAATTTCGCGGGACCGGTGGCTGCCGATACGGTGTTCCCGCAGGAGATGCTGGTCGATTACGTTCGGGTGTATAAGCGGCCGTGACGTCTCCTGAATTTCTGGCCAGCGAGGCGAGCCTGGACGCCCTCATTGCAGGCTTCGAAGCCGGCACCTGGCCGAAAGCGCAATGGACTCACGCCGCTCATGTGACGCTTGGCGCCTGCTACATTCTTGACGACAGAGGTACCGCGCTCGATCGCCTGCGCGCTAACATCCCGCGCTATAACATCAGCCAGGGCGGAGAGAACACGGCCGACAGCGGCTATCACGAAACGCTCACATGCTTCTGGCATGACGTGATTCGCGATTTCATGGGCACACTTCCCGCCGGATTCGACAGGCTGGCGATTGTGCAGGCGGTTGTGGCTGAGTTCGCGCCGAAGCGCGACCTCTTCGTCCGGTATTACGATTTTGACGTCGTGAAATCGCGTGCGGCGCGCGCGAACTGGATTCCGTCGACGATCAGGCCATAACCGCAACCGCTCGCCGCGAAACCAGCCAGGCGCCGCAGACTGCCACCACGAGCGAAATCCATTGCTCCAGTACAAACGGTCCGCCCAGCGGGTTCGAGCCATCGTGCACGCGCAGGAATTCCACCGCGAAGCGCACCATCCCGTAGAGCAGCAGATACATGCCGATAATACGGCCAGGCACTTCCTCGCCGGTTTGGCGCGCCCGCTGAAGACGCCAGATCAGCAGCAGGCAAATGATTCCCTCGGCGAAAGCCTCATACAATTGCGTGGGATGCAGCGGCACTCCGAGAGGCACGCCCGTCGTCGCGTCCTTATTCGTAAACGTCACCGCCCACGGCAGCGCAGTGGGTTTGCCCCAACAGCAACCGGCGGCAAAGCATCCCAGCCGGCCAATGCCGTGACCGATCGCCACTCCAGGCGCGAACAGATCCGCGGTGGATAGCACCGGAAGCTTCTGTGCGCGCATATAGAAATAGGCGAACGCGAGCGCCGCGATAAATCCGCCATAGAAGATTCCGGCGCTCTGTAATGTCTCGCGCGTAAAAATCTCGGCCGGGTGCACGCGGTATTCCGGATCCATCGCGATCATCAGAACTTTCGCCCCCAACATGCCGATCAGCGCGCAGTAGACCCCGAGGTTCACCACGCTTTCCGAATTGACCCCGCGCTGTTTCGCCAGGCGGGCAGTGAGCCAGAGGGCCGTCAGGAACGCGACCGCCACCAGCGCACCGTAGGTGGGTAAAGAAAAACTGCCGATCGTGAATAATCTCGGAAACATATCAGGCGTTCGCTCCCTGTTCACCGCGGTAAATAAACATGCTCAGTAAAAGCAGTCCGGCGCCCACGCAAATCGCCGAATCCGCCAGATTGAAGGTATACCAGTGATAACTGCCGGCGTAAAAATCCAGGAAATCGGTCACCGCGCCGACCCGCACACGATCATAAACGTTGCCCACCGCTCCGCCGAAAATCAGCGACAGGGCGATGGCCGACATACGATCCAGCCGATCGATTTTCCAAAGCATGACAGCCAGAATCGACACTGCGACGACTGAAATCATCACCAGCACCGGCGTGTGGTATTTGCTGGAATCGTCCGCAAACATGCTGAATGCGACCCCCGGATTTTCCGATCGAACCAGATTGAAGAATCCCGGAATGACCGTTTTCACCGTATCCGGTCCAAAGTTCGTTTCAATGAATAATTTCGAGCAGCGGTCCGCGATGAACACGCCCACCGCGATAGCCGCCGCCGCAATTCTGCTGAAGGTTTTCACTTCCGATTACACACTTTGGCCGACACCCGGCGTCTCGCGGATGGCCGCGGCACAGGCGGCACAAACGTTGGCAATTTCCGCGTCGGAACCTACGTCGTGCGTGTATTTCCAGCAGCGCTCGCACTTCGTCCCACCGGCCCGTTCAATCGTCGCGCGTATCCCGCTTTCGGTCTGTTTTGCCAGAACGACATGCGACACAATAAACAAACCGGGTAACTCATGGGCGTACTTTTCAAGTAACGGGTACAAGGGTTCGTCGGCCGACAAGCGCACAGCGGCTTCGAGAGGCGCGCCGATTACTTTTTCCTGGCGCGCGGTTTCAAGGCTCTTCAGCACTTCATCGCGAAGCGGCAACAGCCGATTCCAGCTTTCCACGCGCGCCCGATGTTCCGCGGTCAGGCCCTCGGTCAAATCCCCGGGTTCGGGGAAATAGGCCGCGTGAACACTGCCCGCACCGCCCAGATGACCCCAGACTTCTTCCGTCGTGAAACTCAGGATCGGCGCCAGCAGCCGCACCAGCGCCTGAGCCAGCCGATACAGCGCGGTCTGGGCGCTTCGCCGCGCCTTGGATTTCGCTGCCGAAGTATACAGGCGATCTTTCAGCACGTCGAAGTAAACATTGCTGAGGTCGACGGTAGCGAAATCATAGACCGCGCGATATACCTTGTTGAACGCGAATTCGTCATAGGCCACGCGGGAGCGCATCACCAGATCTTCGGCGCGCACCAGCACCCATTGATCGATCTCGGCCAGTTCCCCGCCAGGCACCGCGTCCCGCGCCGGATCGAAGTCGTGAATATTCCCGAGCAGATAGCGGAACGTGTTGCGAAGTTTGCGGTAGGCTTCGGAAAGTCGCGTGAGAATCATCGGCGAAAGCCGCACGTCTTCGGTAAAATCCACCGAGCCGGTCCATAGCCGGATGATCTCGGCTCCGGAGTCTTTGATGATGTCGGCCGGCTCAATCGCGTTGCCCAGCGACTTATGCATCGCTTTGCCATCGCCGTCCAGCGCCCAGCCGTGCGTTGCGCAGCCCCGGAACGGAGCGCCACCCCGCAAGCCGACGCCGATCAGCAGCGAGCTCTGGAACCAACCGCGATACTGGTCTCCCCCTTCCATGTAGAAATCGGCGGGCCAGTGGAGGCCATATTCCTCGTTCAATGTAGCGAGGTGGCTTGAACCCGAGTCGAACCAGACATCCAGAATGTCGTTTTCCTTCGTAAATTCCCCTGCCCCGCATTTGGAACACGACGTACCGGCGGGAACCAGTTCCGAAGCAGTCTTGTCAAACCAGATGTCGGCGGAATGCGTGGCAAAGAGTTCCACCACGCTATCCAGAATCTTGCGATCTGTCAGCGGATGCCGGCATTTTTCGCAATAGAACACCACAATCGGAACACCCCACACGCGCTGCCGTGAAATGCACCAATCCGGTCGGCTGCCGACCATATTCGAAATACGGTTCTCGCCCCACTCCGGCATCCACTTCACATTTTTGATGGCAGCCAGCGCATTCGCCCGCAGGCTGTTATTGTCCATTCCAATGAACCACTGGTCGGTGGCCCGGAAAATCGTCGCGTTATGGCAGCGCCAGCAATGCGGATAGGAGTGGCTGATGTTCTCCTGCCCCACCAACGCTCCGCGCTCACGGAGAATATCGATCACCAGAGGATTGGCTTCCCAAACACTCTTGCCCAGTAATGCCGCCGGTACCGTTGCATTCGTACCCGGATCGAACATCCGGCCGCTGCTATCGACAGGGCAATACACTTCCAGCCCGTACTGCATGCCGGCAACATAGTCTTCCTGTCCATGACCCGGGGCGGTATGGACCGCGCCTGTTCCCTGCTCCAGGGTCACGTGATCGCCGAGGATTCCGACCGACGTCCGGTCCATGAACGGGTGCTGAAATTTCGTGCCTTCCAGCCGATCGCCGGAAAAACGCGCCAGAGTGGTCATGCCGCTCCAGTTGCACTTCGCGGCGGTAGTCTCCACTAAGTCCGCGGCGACGATATAGACGGAGCCTTCCACGTCGACCGCCACATACTGATACTTCGGATTGAAAGCAATCGCCAGGTTGGCGGGAAGCGTCCAGGGAGTGGTTGTCCAAATCAATCCGAAGACATTACGGCCAGCCAGCGCCGGGTCAATCGCGGCCGGATCCGACGTCAATGCAAAGCGAACCCAAACCGACGGACTTTTGTGATCCGCATATTCCACTTCGGCTTCGGCCAGCGCGGTCTTGTCGTGCATGCACCAGTTGACTGGCTTCAGCCCTTTGTATACATAGCCTTTGTCCAGAAAATCGACAAATGCTCCGGCGATCACCGCCTGGTACTTCGGAGCCATTGTGAGGTAAGGCTGATCCCAGCGGCCGAGCACGCCCAGGCGCTTGAAATCTTCGCGCTGCAGGTTGACGAATTTTTCCGCGTACTTCCGGCAGGCCCTGCGAATGCTGCCCGCGGACATCTGGGCTTTCTTCGCGCCAAGTTCCTGATCCACCTTGTGTTCGATGGGCAAGCCGTGGCAATCCCAACCGGGCACGTACGGCGAATCAAAGCCCGCCATGGTTTTGGACTTCACCATGAAGTCTTTGATGATTTTGTTGAAGGCGGTCCCGAGGTGGATGCGGCCGTTAGCGTAAGGCGGGCCGTCATGCAGGATCCAGACCGGTTTGCCTGCGCGCGACTTGCGAATCTGGCCGTAGAGATCCTCTTCAGCCCAGCGGGCGAGCATCTTCGGCTCTGCCTGGGGCAGATTAGCCTTCATGGAAAAGTTCGTGCGAGGCAGATTGATCGTCTGCTTCAGGTCCACGTTTAGAGGATTCATGGGCGGGATCTTTCATTATAAGGCTGCGGGTTGGCAGCCGGTTGAACGGGCCGCTTCGGACGGTGCTGTCGAAATTGCGATTATCTTCGCTTCTGTTTCAGTAACTTAGCCTGGATTGCCCGTTTTTGGTGCATTCGCGCGTTGTATGGATAGGGCAGGAGAACAGTCTTGCCCAACCCTCGCCCGCCCAACCCGCCGCCACCTGACCCCAGGGACGATATCCGCTCCAACATGATGCGGTCCATTGTCATGGAACCGCTGGCATCCGAATTAGTGGCCGCAACTCTCGCGCCGGAACACCGCTTCGACGTGATCATCTGGCTCAACGAAGCTTTTCATGGCGGTGTCGCCGCCGCCGCGGATGCGGTATTCGAAAAAACTAACCCATTTGATCCGGCGGTGACCGTTTCGTCCCAGTATTGCTTCGCTCGACTCAACGCCGCGCAGATCCATGAACTCGCCGCCGACACCCGGTCGCAAATTCGGGAAAACGGGCGCAACGCGGCCCCCATCTTCCAGATCTGGAGCGACAACGACATTCAGACCACGTTGACCAGGTCGCTGGTCACTGTCAAAGCCGACGCCGCACAGCGCTCTTTTCAGGCATTGGGGGACGGGATCGTGTGGGCCGTGCTCGATTCCGGCATCGACGCCGCCCATCCGCATTTTCTGGAATACGGAAACCTGGATGTTGCGGCGCCTCTGCTCCATACAGATTTCACGGCGAATCCCGATTCCGCCCTGACCGATATTCCGGGCCACGGCACCCACGTCGCCGGCATCATTGCGGGCAGGTGGCTTTCGGCTCTTCCGGATGGTGAGGCCGTCATCGGGCGCGAAACGCGTGGCGAGCCCGGAGAACAAACCGATGTTCACGCCGAAGCCCTCACTACGATCTTCGGTGTCGCGCCACGCTGCAAACTCCTGAGCCTCAAGGTGACGGGGCCCGATGGCGGCGGCAAGGTGAGTTGGGTGCTCCGCGCAATCGAGCGCATCCAGCAATGGAATCAATGCGGCAAACGGCTGCTGATTCATGGAGCCAACATCAGCCTCGGCTATGATTTCGACCCGCGCTGGTTTGCCTGCGGGCAAAGTCCTCTCTGCGTCGAAGTGAATCGTCTTGTGCGTGCCGGCGTTTCCGTTGTCGTCTCGGCCGGCAACGGCGGGTATTCGCTTGATAAGTTCAGCGATACCTCTGTTACCGATCCCGGCAATGCCGATCTTGCCATCACCGTAGGCTCCACGCACCGCGAAATGCCCCATACTTACGGCGTCTCTTATTTTTCTTCGCGCGGGCCCACGGGCGATGGCAGACTCAAGCCCGATTTGCTGGCGCCCGGTGAGCGGATCGTTTCCTGCGCCGCCGGGCGCGAACGCGCTCGCTACGCTTCGTTACCCGGCAGGATTCTTTACTGCGAACAGTCCGGCACCAGCATGGCGGCGCCTCATGTATCCGGCGCAATTGCGGCTTTTCTTTCGGTGCGTCCCGAATTCATCGGGGAGCCCGTGCGCGTCAAGAACCTCTTCACTTCGAACACGATTGACCTCCAGCGCCACCCGTATTTCCAGGGGGCGGGATTGATGGATCTGATGAAAGTACTCCAGGCCGTATGAACTGTAAACTGTATTTCGATACTGCGGGCCAACCGGCCGCACCTGCACAATTTGAGCAACTGATTGCGGCGGCCAAAAGCACCGGTACAACGGATCTGATCCTGCTTGCGCATGGCTTCCGCTGCGCCCCGGCTGACGCTACGGCTCTCTATGCTGCGCTGCTGTCGAACCTCGAACCGCAACTTGCAGGGACGCCCGGCCGGATCTTCACCACAGCGGGAGTTTATTGGCCCTCGCAGAAGTATCCGGAATCTTTCCCGCAACCCCCGCGGGGCGCGGCCGCCTGCAACCGAAAAGTCCAGGATGAATACGTCGCCTCAGTTCTGTCTGCGTTGAACGATGGCAGCGATGACCCCTGCGAAGGCTTGCCCCTGCTCCATCAACTCACCGGTTCCGAGCTTCTTGAAAATATTGCAGCCTCGCCAGCCCGACCGCAGGACGGCATCCAGTCGCTCGGTCACCCGATTCTGGCTGCGATTGACGCTTTCCTCAATTTCATGAGTTGGTCCGCCATAAAAAAACTCTCCGCGGATGTTGGCGGGAACGGACTCGCACCGATCGTCTCTGCGCTTCAAGCCGAACTTCCGGCAATCCGTGTCCATCTCGTGGGACACAGCCTCGGCGGACGCCTCATGACAGCCTGCGCCAAAATGCTCGGCCAAACATCCGCGAAGCCGCTCGCATCGCTTTCATTGCTCGAAGCCGCTTTTTCGCATTTCGGCTTCAGTGCCGATGCCGGCTCGGGGACGCCGGGATTCTTCCGAAGCGTGATCGAAAGCAGGGTTGTACAGGGCCCGCTGATCGCGACATTCTCAAAGCAGGACACTGTCGTTGGCACCGCATACGCCGTCGCATCGCGGCTGGCGCACGACCGCCTCCAGTCGATTGGAGATTGCGCCGACCCTTACGGCGGCATCGGCCACAATGGCGCACTGCGAACCTCCGAATCGGTGACGTGTCGCCTGCGGCGTGCGGGTACGCCGTATGAGTTTCGCCCCGGAATCGTCACCTGCCTCAATGGTTCCGATGGATACATCACCGGTCACAGCGATGTCACGAATACTCACGTTACGCATGCGATCGCCTCGGCAATTTCCCAGGTTCCATGAAAGCGTCATTTCTTTCCCGGCGCAGAACTCCGTGCCCCGCTGCCGGCCACCGCGCCGGATGCCCCTTCAGCCACCATTCCCGGATTCATCTCCGGCGCCGGCTGGTATTGAATGATGAACGACACCCGCCGGTTGGAATCGGCTTCCGGATCGTCCTTGACGCGCGGGTTCTGAGCGCCAAATCCGCGGATTTGGGTTACCTGATCCTCTCGCATGCCATTTTCCTGCATGAAGCGCCGCGCCGCATTGGCACGATCCGTCGACAGCTCCCAATTGGAATATTCCTGCCGGCCCGTATAGGGCTTCGAATCCGTATGGCCTTCGATGGTGACATGGTTCGGCAGTTTTCCGATTTCGAGCGACAAAAGCGACATCAGATCTTTGCCGTAAGTCGTCGGGTCGGAATTGCCGGATTGAAAAAATATCCCTTGCGCATCTTCCAGCAATTCGATCCGCAGCCCCTCGCCGGTCACCGTCATCACGACGTGTTCCTTCATCTGCTGAAACGGCTTCGACGTCCTGATCGCCTGTTCCAGCTTCTCCTTCAGCCTGTTCATCTCGTCTTTTTGCAGCGACAGGCTTTCACCGCCCGCGCCGCGCATACCGTTGCCGACGTCTTTACCCTTGCCTGTGGGGTCGTTGAAATAGCCGCCGATCGCTTTCTTCACCTGGTCGCTGCTGCTCACCAGCCACAGCACCATGAACAGGGCCATCATCGCCGTCACAAAATCGGCATAAGCAACTTTCCACGCCCCGCCATGGTGATCCCCGTGGCTTTTTTTGACCCGCTTAATGATGATGATCGGCTGTGGAGGCTGTGGCATCGTCAGGCCGCCTTCGCTGCCGCTGCCGCTACCGGGGCCGCATGCTGACCCTTACAGGCCGCTTCCATTTCCTTGAATGTGGGGCGTTCCTCATGCGGGATCGCGCGGCGTGCGAATTCCACGGCGATCGATGGAGCCATGCCTTTCGCAAACGCCATCAGTCCCGCGCGCAGCACCTGGTGAAACTGCGAACTGGCATTCACGATCTTCTCGATATTCGCCGCGATCGGCGCCACCATGCCGTACGACAGCAAAATCCCGAGGAATGTGCCAACCAGCGCCGCGCCCACCTTCTCACCAATCAATTCCGGAGGGCCATTCAGGGCGCCCATCGTCACCACCACGCCGAGTACAGCGGCAACAATCCCCAGGCCCGGCAGCGCGTCCGCCACCGTGGACAGCGCCTTCACCGGCGTCATCTGCTCATGGTGATGCACCTCAATATCGTTTTCGAGAATCGCATCCAGATCGTGCGGCGCCACTACGCCCGACACTGCCATCCGCAAGGTGTCGCAGACAAAATGAAGCATGTGATGATCCTTGAGCATCTTGGGGTACTTCGAAAATGTCGCGCTCTTCTCCGGATTCTCCACGTCGTCTTCCAGCTTCGCCATGCCGCTCTTGCGGGCAAACTGAAAAATGTCGTTCAGCATTTTCAGACTCTCGAGGTAGTAAGCCTTGTTATAAGGATTCCCCCCCATAACGCTCATGATGCTCCTGGCGATCTTCACAATCACCGGCAGCGGATTTGCTACCAGAACCGTGCCAATAGCCGATCCGCCGATAATGAGCAATTCGCTCGGCTGGACCAGCACCATCAGCTTTCCGTGTTCCATCAGAAAACCGCCGATTACCGCGCCGAAAACAAGGACAATTCCAATAAGCGAAAACATGGGCTACAGTTCTGATCGACCTCCGCCCCCAAAACTTGAGCCATCCCGCTACACCGCGCACTCTCTCCGGGATCGTCAAAATTCCGGCGCGGCGGTATAACACAGAGTGCTATCATTCGCCAGGATGACTGAATACAGCATTGGCCTAGATCTGGGAGGAACGAACCTGCGCGCAGCCGCCATTGACCACGAAGGGAAGCTGCTGCACATGGTCACGGGCCACACCCAATACTCGGAAGGCCGCGACGCCATCATGGACGATATGGTGGAAGCCATCGCTTCGCTTCGCGAGAAGCAGGGCGCTCCGGGACTGGCCGGAATCGGCGTTGTGGTCCCAGGCTTCATCTCACTCGAAGAAGGCGTCGTCCGCAATTGCAACAACATTCCGGCTTTGGAGAATTTTCCGATCCGCGAACAGTTGCGGCAGCGGCTCAATGCGCCGGTGATCCTCGAAAACGACGCTAACGCTGCCGCATTGGGTGAACAGTGGATGGGTGCCGGGCGCGGCGTCGACGATCTGGTGTTGCTGACCCTCGGCACGGGCATTGGAGGCGGCATCGTTTCCGGCGGATGCCTCATCCGCGGCTTTATGGGTATGGCCGGAGAGCTGGGGCATATCACTGTTGTTCCCAATGGATTACCCTGCGGCTGCGGCAACCGGGGTTGTCTGGAAAAGCACGCCTCCGCCACGGCGATCAGCGCCATGGCCAGATTGCTGGGCTACGGCGACGTGACGGCGAAGCAGGTTTATGAGCGCGCAGTGGCCGGTGACGAGCGGGCCCGCGAGATTTTCATCTCCATGGGAGAAGCCCTGGGCATCGCCCTTGCGACCCTGGTCAACGCCTTCAATGCGCCGCTTTACCTGCTTAGTGGAGGCGTGATCGGCGCCTGGGAGTTCTTCGCCCCAGCGATGCTGGCGGAAGCCCGCCGCCGATCCTTCAGCTTCCGCACCACGAATACACGCGTGGAGAAAGCTCAATTAGGAGGCGAAGCAGGCCTGTTCGGCGCCGCTTACCTCCCCTGGGCGAAATAAACCTTTTCAGTCGAGATCGAATTCGCGCGGCTTCTTGCCAAACTCCGGGTTTTCTTTCGCCTGCTTCAGGAGCTCATCGAACTTCCGGTTGAGCACATTTCCCTGATTTTTCTCGGTCTCGAAGGACTTGCGGAATACCTCATCCCGGCGCCCCGCCTCGCCTTTGAGCTTAGCCACCGCCGCGGTAAGGTCTTCGATTACCGGCGGTTTGACGTGCTCCTCGTGCGAAATCACGGCTCGCAGATCCCCGTCGATCTTGAGCGAGGCCTGACAGCACGGGCATTTCACTTCAAATAGTTCTCGGGCCATGCCGACTATCTTAAACCACCTGTGCCAGAAGTTCGTTCCGAGCCGCGCCGCTGACTGAGCGGAAACTAACGTAGGTGGTAAAACATACTTGGCTAGTACGGCCCTGTAAACTACGTTTGTGTTGACGTGACAGGCCGGGTTTTAAAGAGGGCTGAATATCATTCGCAGCAGAAATGATGCTAGGCCATATTGGGCTATGCAATAAATGCTGCCAACAGCAGTGAATATGGCAAGGATCACTTTCGCCCACGGTGGGAGCCTCTCTGTGAACCTTGAAATCATAAGTTAGCGGTTTGATCTGGTGGGATGTTCAGGTGCTGAATGCTTACGGGTGAGTGGAAGCGGCCCGTACTGCTCGTCCATCTCCGTACGATTGATCGATTCTTTGGGGATTTGCGTGGCGCTGGTGGTGTTAAGAATATCGCCCGCAAAATGTAGTCCGCCTTCTGCATTGTGATGGTTAAGGTTAATAGGAAAATTACCAGGAAGCAGCAGTCATCCTACCTGCGGGCCAGGATAAATCCCGGTTCGAGCGGCTCCAGCTCCGGCTCGACCATCGGCCCATCCGGCAGCACGACGCCTTCCCAGCGAGCCACCAC
>JAICJH010000079.1 GCA_025928545.1 Bryobacteraceae bacterium
CAGCATGGGCTACCAGCATGTGCGGGGAGTGCATCTGATCGTTTCCGTCAACCAGAATGTTCCTGGGTGCGTGGCGGCGGGAACCAATAATGGATGCCGTCCGAATCCGAATTATGCGAACAACAACCAGTATTCGGCGCTGGCGGATTCTCATTACGACGGCGGGTACGTTTCGTTTGTGCAACGGCCGGCGGCGTGGGGCAATTACCGAATTTCCTATACGTATTCCAAAGCTCTGGATAACGTGGGGGAAAATTTTTTCAGTTCGCCGGTCAATCCATTTAACATCTGGCAGGATTATGGCAGGTCGGATGACGACCAGAGCAGCCGACTGGCATTCGAGGGGACAGCCCGGATGCACGGATTTCAGCTCACGCCTTCTCTGACGGCTTATTCGGCGCTCCCGTTCAATGTGACGTCGGGAGTTACGACTGTTCAGGGGACAACCGGTCGTCCGATTGTGAATGGAACCTTCATTGGGCGTAACACGGGCCAAAGCAGCGCTACGGTAAATCTGAACATGCGGTTCAGCCGGATGTTCGCGATCGGCGAACGGGTTCACCTGCAGGCTAATGCGGAGGCGTTTAATCTTCTGAACCACACCAATGTGGTTTCTGTGAACGGGAATTTCGGGTCGGGGGCTTATCCGAGCGGGGGTTCGCCTGGCTTTGGGCAGATTACTGCGGTGAACGATCCGCGAAATCTGCAATTCGGGCTTCGGTTCAGTTATTGAGGGACGCTGAATCACCGAAATACACAGATCCGTACATGCGGAATTACCGCCTACTTCTTCACTTGGAGTGTCGACATGCCGCCGGCGCACGGCTGCACACCAGTGCGTCAGATCTGGCTAGCGGACTCCGTTACCGGCAACGGATCTGCGGCCTGTCGCCGTTCCTCTGCCCGCTTTTCGTCGCACTCAATGCAAACTGGATGGCCGGAGTAATACAGAGACGTCGGATTGCCGCAATCTTCGCAGGGTTCCATCAGGGAATATTAACGCAGATTCGGCAACCATACGTCAACTCGCTCGACCAGAGTAGTCCGATGTGGATTCGCTACGGTGACCCGGTTCGCTCCTGTTTTTCACGAACCTCAGCGCGGCGCTTCAGTGCCCTCCGGATCACTTCGCAGGCAAGTTCATCGAGTTCGGCCGTGTCGGCCAGCAACGGATCCAGGCGTCGTAGTTCTTCAACATCCTCGCGGCGCGGAGCATCTTTCATGTTGAGTGCATGAAGCACCCGCACCGCTACAGTCATAGCCTCAAGGGAACGTTGCACCGTTCTAGTTTAACGGTTGCCGTGCTGAAAATTTCAAATACAGGGGCTGCCACATCAACACAATCGTAATTACAGGCCTTGGCACCGGGCACTCGCTCACGTCGTGCTACATTCGGATAAGATGCTGCGTTCCATGTCAGGAAAGCCCAGCGCAATTCGCATACTGGCGTTGATCCTAGCGATCACCGCCCTGCTGTGCGTGTGCGCCGCATCTGTTTCTCCCGCACACAACCACCTGAACGGCCGATCCGACCGCTGTGACGTTTGCGTCACTGCGCACATGACAGCCCATCAGATTGCAACCATTCAGATTACGCACGGGCTTACGCTGCAACGCTTTCTAACGAAGCCTGAAGTGTTCCGGGGGTTGAATTCTGTCAACATTCTTGTTCTCCTCACCCGTGGTCCTCCTTCCTCCCTGTAATCGAAAAGCTTAGCTCTTTTGCCCGTTGATTCAGGTTTGTATTTGAAGTGAGGACGCTTCCGTGAAGATTACTATTTGTGCATTGCTGGCTTTGGCCGGAGCGATGGCCCCATTTGCAACAGGACAGGGTATGGGTTCGGCCGGGTCTGTATCCGGTACGGTTTCCGATCCCTCGGGTGCCGCGCTACCCGGAGCGACGGTCGAACTTCAGAATCGATTAAGCGGTTACGACAAAGTAATAACCACCGACCAGACCGGTGCTTTTCATTTCCTCGATCTGGCTCCGAACAGCTATCGCCTGGCCGTGAAGGCGACTGGGTTTGCCGGCTTTGGAGCCGACGTGACCGTCCGCGGCTCTGTGCCCGTCGTCCAGCCAGTCGTGCTGTCAATTGGTGCTGAAAGTACTTCGATCGAGGTTTCGGCCGCCCTCAATCTCATCGAGAGCGTTCCAACGCCTCACACAGAGGTCGATACCAGCCAATTCGAAAACTTGCCTACCTATTCCGTCGCGGGCGGCCTCAACGATGTAATCGCCCATTCCGCACCCGGCGTGATCGAGGATTCTAACGGATTTATTCATCCGCAGGGCGACCACGCGGAAACCCAATTCGTCTTCGATAATCAGCCGGTCACCGATCAGCAGAACAAGAATTTCTCCACCTCAATGCCGGAAAACGCGATAGCGTCGGTCGAAGTGATCTCCGGCGCTCCACCTGCTGAATATGGCGACAAGACCAGCCTTGTCATTAATGCCATCACGAAGAGTGGATTGGGGGTTGCCAAATCGTTTGGAAGCGTGTCTACCAGCTATGGTTCCTTCGGGACTTACGGACAAACCGGGACATATGGCACTGGCGATGCGAAATGGGGAAACTTCGTTTCACTAAACGCAGTTCGATCAGGGCGCTACCTCGATCCTCCCGAGTTTTCTGCGCTGCATGATGTCGGGAATAACGAAACAATCTTCGACCGCGCCGATTATCAGCCAAGCATCAACAACACCCTTCACCTAAACCTGTTTTTCTCTCGCGCCTGGTTTCAAACACCGAATACGTACGACCAAAGCGCGGCCGGACAGGATCAGCACAACCGTATTGTCAGCTTTAACATCGCTCCCGGCTGGAGCCGAATTCTGACGCCAAACTCCACACTGACAGTAAATCCGTACATTCGCCGCGATGACGCGCACTACACGCCCAGCCGTGATCCACTGGCTGACGATACCGCTACTGTGGCTCAAACCCGAACGTTGACGAACGCAGGGATCAAGGCTGACTACTCCCTGATCAAAGGGCGGCAAAGTATCAAAGCGGGAGTCCAGGTGCAGCACACTTTTCTAAACGAGAATTTCTCTCTGGGGATTACCGATCCTTCGTATGTGGCTGACAACGGCGCGCAGGGCTTAGCGCCCTACGATCTCACCAATGGCGGCGCGCCTTTTCATTTTGCCGCTCATGCGGATATCAAGGGTTACGCCTGGTACGTTCAGGACGCAATCATCCTCGGCAACCTCACGTTGCAGGTCGGCAGCCGTTTCGATGTCTATCGCGGTCTCACGGGCGGCAACGGCTTTGAGCCTCGGCTCGGCTCCTCGTATCTCTTCAAACCGACAAATACCGTGCTTCGGGCTTCGTGGTCGAAATTCTTCGAAACTCCCTATAACGAGAATCTGTTGCTCTCAAGTGCGACTGGCAATGGCGGTTTGGCCAACGCAGTTTTCGGAGCGTTCGGCGCAAAACCGCTTCAGCCGGGGACACGCGACCAATACAACGTCGGCCTACAACAAGGTCTGGGAAAACATCTCCTGCTGGATGCCGGTTACTTCTGGAAAAACACCCATAACGCCTATGATTTCGATACGCTCTTTAGTTCCCCAATCACGTTTCCGATACAGTGGCGTCTCAGCAAAATCGACGGCGTATCAGCGCGCGCGACACTCACCCCAATTCATGGCCTAAGCGCTTACGCCATTCTTGGCCACACCCGGGCGCGATTCTTCGGACCAGAAAGCGGCGGCATCATCTTCAATTCTCCGCTCAACACCTCGGTATTCCGTATCGATCATGACGAGGCGCTCGAAAGCACAGCCAATCTGCGGTACCAGAGAACGAAAAACAGCCCCTGGTTCAGTCTCACATGGCGCTATGACAGCGGAGAGGTCGCCGGCGCCGTGCCAACGCTTGCGGATGCGTTCGCGCTGACTGGAGACCAACAGGCTTCAATCGGATTCCACTGTGGCGCGGTATATGCCACAACATTAACACCAATCATTTCGTGTCCGAATGCTGCGGCTGCGGCGAATCTTGTGATCATTCCGCGCGCCGGAACGGAGAACGACGATACCAATCCTCCACGGGTTGCGCCTCGAAATCTCTTCGACGTCGCGATCGGGGATGACAACATTTTCCATACTGAGCGCGTACACTATCGAGCCCAATTTACCGCGGTTAATGTGACCAACGTTGTAGCCGTGTACAACTTTTTGTCAACGTTCAGCGGGACCCATTTCGTGAGTCCTCGTTCGTATTCCCTGGAGATCGGCCTTACCTGGTAAGCTTGGGCGGCCGCGCGTATCCGTGCCGCCGGCGTCAGTCGCTTAAACTCTTCGACCGCACGCCAGAATCGTTCCTTCTCTCGTAGCCGATTTCTGAATCACTGACAGAGGAATCGAGTCACTGAATAGACTCGCATCCGACCATCACGTGTACTCGTTCAAATTTACAACTTCGCTCGGCGGCAATAGCGGCCCTGTAGCGCGCGGCAAGCGCCATGAGCTCTACTTCTCTGCCATGCGCGCCCACGACCATCACCACTAGTTTGCCGGGGGGAGATTGGACCAGGACTGCAACACCAAAGCCAGCATCAACCGCAGAGACCCCAGTCTTGATCGCCTCTTCGCGACTCGTCGCCTGTATAAACACAATTGGCCGGTTGCCATTCTGGATGGCGGTCACGCGGGCGACATTCTGTTGAGCGATTGTCATGTCCGCAGATGAATCGGGCGGTGAATTGGCTAGTCTCTTCAGATTCTCGATAAGCTCCATTTCGTGGCACGTCACGAGTATCGACTTTCCTTCTGGCGGTTTTGCGGCAAATTCAACGATTCGGTCAGCCTCATTGGCCCAGTGGACAGCACTCACATACCATCCGGCCACCCGAAGTGTTGCCTGAAGCGCAATCGTTTTTTGACGCACTTCCGGCCGCAATCCATCGGGAGTTTGCCGTGCCACACAAGAAGCGTAGCATTTATTCTTCACGCCCTCATAGCTTGCGCAAATCGTGTCGAAGCCGCGACGCGCAAGGAGCCCGATAAGGGCTGATATCGATAGCTACTTCCACGGCGCGGCCCCCACTCCAGTTCGGATAAGGGACCCATTACGTAAGACGACGAACAAGCCGAGTCATGAGCCAATCGCCAGCGCGACGGCGGTTTTCACGGACAGGCACCAGCAGCTGCCAATTTCCTGGTTTAACTGAGAGACCCCCAATTTAATCCGCCAGTAATTGGCCCCTCTCTCTGGAGGGCCCTTGCAGGACACCCCCGGAACGTTGGGGCATCCGTAAAAGGACTCGCCGGTCGTCATGTTCGACGAAGGCGAGAGAAGCCAGCCCTGCAAAAACGCCAACTAAGCACGTTCCGGTAGCTGCATCAAGGCTTCAGCGATTTCGGCCGGCGGCAAAATGAAATCGACATAGCCGGTTTCTATAGCGCTGTCTGGCATGCTGCTAAAAGTCGGATTAGATTGTGCAAACGTGACTCCGCCGGCGGATTTAACGGCCCGCAATGCTGCGCTACCGTCATGATCCATTCCGGAGAGAATAACGGCCACGGCGCGGCTTCCATAAGCCTCGGCAAGGGAGAGCAGGAACGTGCTAATGGTCTTCGGCCAACCCCGCGCCTGGGATTTCGTCGAAAGGTCGAAGGCGCCGTCTGCTATCGTCATCTCCTTACCGGGTGGCATGATATAGACGCAATTCGGCTGAAGGCGCATACCCCTGGTCACCTCAGCCACAGGCATACCTGTAACGACTGATAGAATGCGCGGCAGCAAATCCGCGTGTTGCACACCCCGATGCGGCGCGACTACAAAGGCCATGCCGCTGTCGGCAGGCAATGATCGCAGAACCTCGATGTAGGCTTCCAGCCCGCCGGCTGAGCCCCCCAAACAGACGATCCGAAAATGGTCGGCCTGATTTCGCATACCAGTCCACTATAGTCCTAAGGGGTATCCTTAACCATGCGCGCGCCCGAGGATTAGTAACCCTCGCCTTGCTTTGCCACGGCCCTCTCCCTGCCCCGCCACCTTCGGCACCCCTGCACGAGCGCTTCTTCAGAGAACAAAGATGATGTAGACGGACTCCTTCGAACAGATGTTTTCGGAGCACCAATGCACCGGACGGGTGCCAGGAAGAATCGAAAAGGGCCGCAGAGCGGGAAACCGCTGCATGTTGTGGACATGTCCAGCATGTGCACGTAGCCCAGCTGACCTTCTTTACAGCCAAAGGCCGCGTAAATACGCTACTCGAAAAACAGCCGTTCGAGCGAACGCCGGCGAACCTGCCAGAGTTCCAGCGGCATGCCATGGATGCACAGCCGGCAGATCCCGTCATCGCACAGTGAGGTCGATAGCTCAATTGCAAGCGTCGCCGGACTGGTGATGGTAACTCCTCTTTCCCGAAGAGTGAAGGTCACAGCCTGCGGCGGCTGCCCGGCTGCGGTTCTTCCCACCACGAAGCGATCTCCATCCGAAGTGAAGTCAAACTTCGCGGCGCCACCGATCGCGTTTCGGATTTCAACGTCTTTCTCGACCTCCATCCCGAGGCACACAAACAGTTGTGCCGGGGTGCATTTTGACCGTTCCGTTACCCAATCGGCTGCCGCGGGGATGGGGCTTTTCATGAATATCAACATACCGCAAAGAAGAGCATCGTAAGGCAAAGTCAGAGTGTGCGCAAATCGTCCGCTTCGGTCGTTGAGAGATTCGCTGATTCAAAGCGCGCTGCAGGATGAGCCGAGCGACGTGATGTTCCGGCTTTGGTGAAGGGTAGCGCCGGTCGTTGGAGTGTCATCCTCCCCAGTGCTACGCTCGGAATCGATGGCCGACCAGACCGCAAACACGGATCCTAAAATCACCAGATGTGTGAATGAATTGAAATCGAAGATTCCCGCCGCGGATCACGCCGCCCTCGAATCCAGATTGCAGGCTCTGATTAACGATCCCGAGACAGACGGCGATGACGTGATCTCGATATTACGGACGGAGTTCGCGCCGGAGCGCTATTCTCGGCCCGGCTGACAGTAAATGGTGTCGGGGCAGGGAATCCGACTGCATCGAACGAAAGCGCGGTAGGGAGACCAGCCAGTCGACGAGGGGAGTTCGTACGAAAGTGAAACGCACCTAATCCCTGATCATCATCGGCCCGATAAGGCTGGGTTAAACTCGAGAGCCTGAACCGACCCACTGACCGACATGGAGAGCAACTTGGTAAAGTTGCTCCTCGGAAAGTCTGTTCAGCGTTTCAGATAAACTCCTGTCAAAATCACCGGATTCCAATCTGGTCGCGAAGTCGTAAGGGTCGAAACAGCCGTCCACGCCGGATTGCAAGCATGCCGCCTGCCGAGATAAAACGTATGAAACATAAGGACTTAATTTCAGGATAATAGTACGTGGGGCGTGATATGACGCATAGTTGCGTGAGTTCGCGCAGGGGGCTCGGGAGCACACGACGGCTCCGGTGTCCTGAAACGACAGGTGCTATCTAACGCCAGTCCGGATTTCAGGCAGCAATCTCTGTTTCCTGACCGCAATACGTGCATTTCTCAGTGGCAAGGGACAGTTATCAACAGGTGTATAATCTCTGCACTATGGACGAACACAAGCGCAAGCAATTCTCTACATTAAGCCAGAGCATTCACAACCTCTTGACGGAACGGGACCGAGAGCTACTGAAAACGCCGGACGCAAAGGACAGACAGCGACTTCTCGAACAATATGACGCCGAAGTAGAGCCGTTATGGCAGGATTTAGTGGACTTGAAGAAGTGAATCCTTGACATCTTTTAATCTAGGATTACGTTGTGATCCACCCGAAGCCGGAGGAACTTTCAGAATTGCGGGCGGTCATCAGGGTCAACAACGCTCTGATGGCTAGGATCGGCGAAACTCCCACCGGGTAGTTCTGTGGTGGGGTTAAGTGCGTCGTTTGCCTGGTCGCAAATTGCGCACGTCGGGATGCCGCCGACGAACAACTCTGTATCCCGACCGCAAGTTTTGCATTTCTCTGCCATGCAAACTGCTCTCCCCAGCATCCATGATTTCAAGAACCACAGCGGACGATTCATTCACTCTCTGCGACGAATTCTGAGAGATCGAATTGAGTGATATCGGAAGCAACCCGCATTTGTCCAACCATTTTTGAAACAGTACGACGCAGTTTTCGCGGGCAGGCATTACAACATCCACCCTGAACGCCGTAGAGTCGCCACCCGATGAGATGACCCTCCGAAGTTGCTCGACGGACCACTGGTAGTGCTTTGACGCCGCGCGGTGTAGCCAAATCAAATCCCGTTCGTGGCTTTCCATTATGCGATTCCGTGGGTTCGCTGGTGGTTTCGGTATCGCTCCATGGCCCCGTGGCGCGCTGAAGCCCAGAATTCAGCCTGCTTTGTCAGATCAGAAAATTCGGCGTCCATTGCCTCATCCTGGGCGGCGTGTTCCCGAGCAGAGATCGCCGCGAGTTGTTTTTTTGTGAGTTGGCTTATTTCTTCAAACGAAAGCACGCATTCGGCACAATTTGCAACATGCATCGACCGAAGCCATTTGCAATTTTAGCTCCGAAAACCTAGTCAAACGACTAGCTACAAACTCCTACAAACGTAAGTTTGGGATTCGATTCGTTGTGCACCGAAATCAGTTTGAAGTCATCGGCGGGGATGATGCTCGCGTCACCATCACCGATGGCAAGGAGCATGATGGCAAATCGTATTACTTCCTGAAAACGAGGAGATCGGTTCGATCTTGTGCATCGAGTAGTATTAACTCACCAGCGACCTTGATGCGACGAGGGGAATCGAGTAACCGTTTTTGTACGGTGACAAGAGAAGTTCGGTGCCGGCACCTCGGGGCGATCTGGACTGGTATCGGTAGTTGCCCCAAAACGACATTCGGAGGCATCGCTGCGTACTAGTTATCGGACGGCGTCTTATCCGCCTGATCAACGATCAGCATCTCCACCGGTCCCCGCCGCGATTCCAACCGGATGCCCAGTTGATCCTGGAGCGCTCCAAAGATGCTGGGGTCTAAACTGTCCGCCGTTGCCTGCCCGTCCGGCGTGAAGTAGAGAACGAAGCTGTAATTTCCGGTCATGCCGGTGGCATCGATTACTGGCCGCCCCAACTGGCTGGAAAGCATATCCGCCAGCTTGCTGAGAGGTACTTCGTTCGCGGTAATCCTGGCCCGGCCGTTTCTCGTTTCTATAACCAGCCCAGGAGCCGGTAAATCCAGAGGTGGGAATCCATCCTTACTGTCCGCAGTCGCACTTCCGGCTTTCAGTCCGCTCTTCGTGGGCGCAAGCGCATATATGGGCATCTCTTTAGTTTCGCGATGAAGCTTCATTCGGAAGCTCGTTTCCAGCAGGTTCCGCAGCATCGCTTGGAATTCAGCCTCGGTGGTACCCTCCGGCAGCGTCGCCGTGATGTCAAACCTTGCGGTTGTGAGCCAGTCAGGACCAGAAAGCTGATAGTTTCTTACATCCCACGCACTCAGCATGATTCGGCGCAGCATGATATTGGAGTATGTTATGCGCCGGGGATCGGTGGAACGCGGCCCGCCAGCAATGGTGAAACGGCCACCCTCGGCTGGAAGGGGTTTAACGGATGCAGCCTCGAACGACTGGGCTACCAAGGCACTCAGCAACACAGCAACGCTCATAAACATGGCGATTCTCCTGATCTGGTACAGAGTGTACCCCACCCCCGGGCAGCGCCATATCGATTCTGCTACAGTTCCGGCAAGTCGTATCGCCAGGTCGTAAATGACTACAAGATCCCATGGCCGACGAAGATTCCGGCCTTAAATGCTGGTGAACGTCTACGCAAAGGCGAGTGCCGAGTTGGCGGAATCGGTTGCAATGCTGAAGAAGAAAGAAGGAGTTTGCACTAAAGCAGAGTTTGAAACGTTGAGCCGCGCGTCAGAGGATGCACATGTGCGCAATGAGCAGGCGCAGTTGGCGTTTTGAGCGACATTGCCAAGATCATAGATGCTAAAGCTATTTTCCAATGCATCGTGGGTTAAACCGCAGCCGAAGACTTCTTCGAATCACGCATTAAAGGCAGTGTCGTCGATTCTGCTGAGGATTGCCAACGCTTTTTCCCTCAAAGCCTGCGCGCCGGAAAACGTCTCCGGATCCCGCTCCTGCATTTCTATGATGATCGCGAGCGCTTTCGACGCGAGGACGAGCGCCTCATCACTCCCACGGTTCTTAGCCTCCGTCACTCTGCGCATGAGATCTTCCACCGCATCGGCGGCCTTTGCCAACTCGTCGTCGCTGGGTCTTATCATGGTCAAGTTCCGCTAATATGCATTCGCAGCGGCAGCAAGAAGCCGAGAAACAGTCTCTCGAAGAGCGTCCACGGGGTCCGTCTAAAGTCCGGTGAACCATGATACGCCTTATCCATACCTGGGATGTGTGGCGCGCCGGGCTAAAGTTCACATGGGCCCGCATGGCCGATCTGAAGTGACGGTTTCCGCTTCTTCGCGGGTGAGTGCTTATGACGGAGCCTAGAACTATGCGACCGCCTTGAGCCTCTGCAACAGACTCTGGAGTAGCCGCAGCCCGAATCGGCAACCAGCCCTATTCCGACGATCGTTTTCGCGACGATCCATGGCGAGGGCTTCTCGCTTCGGAGGAGACACCCTACCAACTAAAACGGCGCTTTGACCAGTTGCCACAGAACCCACAATTCGATGACAATAAGCACGCCAAAGAACCAGCCGAAGGGGTTCTCCGAGAATTTCGGTATCAATCCCTTCGCAAACGATTCTTTGGAAACGGATGGTGGGGTGAAGGGCTTGCCAGCGGAAAGTAACGGCGCCACCGGCGAGCGCGACGAGGCGGTGGTTCGGTATTGCCACGCGGTGCGTGTATCCGTCATGTTTTGCGTGATTTGGCGCATCAGCGCTCCGGCTTGCACCCGGGGAAACAGCTATTTAGAAGATAGTATTAAGGGTTTGTTTGGCCATTGACTGGCAACTGAGGGCAGGATGCGCTATCTACAAGACCGTCCGAACGCTGCCGGCTCAACGTGCGCGGCTCTTTCCGCACGCGCCGAATCGAAGAAAAGGTAGCGGGCCGGGTGGGAAACGGTCAGAGGTAAAGAAGGATCGAAGATATGATTTCAAGTCGCTTCAGATTAGTCATCGTGATCCCGCTTATTGCGGCAGCGAGTGTGTACCTTGCCGCTCAGGCCCCAGGCGGAGGCCGCGGCGGGGGCACCGCTGCCAACGCGCCGCCTCCTCTTATCACCCCCGGAGCGAAAGCTGCGAAGATGCAGGTCGACGGCGCAGCCGCCGACCGTGGCGGCATTGTCTACAACGCCGAGTGCGTCAACTGCCACGGGCCAAAGTCCCGCGGCACAGCCAGGGGCGCAGATCTGATTCGGTCGGAATTGCTCCTCCATGACCGTTACGGCGATCTCCTGTTGCCGTATCTGCAGAAAGGACACCCTACGCTGAGCGGCAAACCCAGCGCCAGTCTTGCGAAGGATCAGGTAACGGATCTGACGCATTTCCTGAAGCAAAGGCTCAACGAAACGCTGGATCGCTCGGGGCCGGGAAGCTCCGGTAATCCACCGCCCAATATCATCACGGGCGATCCCAAAGCAGGTGAAGCCTGGTTCAACAGCAGCGCCAATCAGTGCACGACTTGTCACCAGGCAACCGGCGACCTCAAGGGCATTGCGAGCAGACTGGCACCTATTGACCTGCAACAGCGCTTCTTATTCCCTGGCCCGGGCGGGCGCGGCGGACGGGGCGGAAGAGGTGGCGCAGTCGGTGCGTCCGGCGGACCCGTCGCCGCCGCTCCCGCAGCCAGCGCACGCGGCCAGGTGACCGTCACCGTGACGCCTCCCGCGGGCGCTCCCGTCACCGGCGTGCCGCTCGTGAACGACGACTTCAACGTCTCAATCAGAACTCCGGATGGACTGGTCAACACGTGGACCCGGACCCCGGCCCTCAAGGTCGTCATCAACGATCCCCTGGTATTCCATCACGCGCTGCTCGGCAGAATCACGGACAAAGAGATGCACGACGTTGTTGCTTATCTGGAGACACTGAAATGAGATTGTTGAAAATCGTTCTCACCTCCGCGCTGGCTTCTCTGGCGCTTTTCGCCCAGACGCCCCTCGACAACACACTGCTGCTGAAGCCGCCCACCGACAACTGGCCGTCCTACAACGGCGATTATTCCGGACGCCGCTACAGCACGCTGAAGAAGATCAACTCGACCAATATCAATTCCCTCACGCTCGCCTGGATCAACAGGCCCACCGTTGTCGCGGGCGGCCTGGGCTTTGGCTCCGCCTCGCCGCTGGAGGTGAATGGCGTTCTCTATTACACCAGCGGGCACAGCGTTGTTGCCGTGGATGCGCGTACGGGCCGTAACGTGTGGCAGTTCGACTGGGCCGCGGTCGTCGCCCCGCGTGGCGTCGCCATCAACGGAAGCACGGTTTACGTCGAGACGCGCGACTGTTTTCTGGTGGGCCTGAATATCAAAGATGGCAGGGAGCGCTGGCACAAGACCATTTGCGATACCGACCTCAATTACTACGGCAGTACCGCGCCGCTCATCATCGGCAACCACGTGATTGTAGGTTTTTCCGGAGACGCGCAGGACGTGCCCGGCATGCTTGCCTCGCACGACCCCGAAACCGGCGAACTGCAATGGCGCTGGTACGCTCATCCGAATCCCGGCGAGCCGGAAGCCGCCACCTGGCCCAATGAAGAAGCCATGATGCACGGCGGCGGTCAAACCTGGGGGTCGTGGACCTACGACCCGGAACTCAACCTGCTCTACTTCGGCACCGGCAATGCGCAACCTGTCATCGCCGGCAAACAGCGCGCCGGAAGTAATCTCTACACCGGCTGCATCGTCGCGCTCAACGCCGATACCGGCAAAATTGCCTGGTATTACCAGCCGACCCCGCACGAAACGCACGACTTCGACAACAACCAGACGCCGGTCCTTTTCGATGGAGTGATCAACGGTCAGCCTCGCAAGCTGGTCGCCCAGGCGACCCGCAGCGGCTGGTTCTCCGTTCTCGACCGCACCAACGGCAAAGTGATCAACGCCAGCGCGTACGTTCCGGCCAACTGGATGAAAGGCGTCGACGCGAAGGGTCAGCCGATTCCCGACCCCGCCAAGGAACCGCAGCTCGATGGAACTCTCGTCAATCCCGACCAGGGCGGGGCCACCAACTACTATCCTCCGGCCTACAATCCGGACACGGGTCTGTTCTATGTGGATGCCCGCAATGCGTACAGCGTCTACTATATTTACGATGTGGAGGACAAGCCCGAGGGCTGGGGCGGTAACGACCGCGCCGGCTGGTCTGAAGCCTATATGCTGGCACTGGACTACAAAACCGGCAAGCCCCGCTGGACCCATAAGTGGTCGGGTGCAAGTACCCGGTCCGGCCTGTTAACCACGGCGGGCAACCTGGTTTTCACAGCCGGTTCCAGCAACGATATTGTGGCGTTGGATGCAACGACGGGCGAAGCGCTTTGGCACGCCGGTTTGCTGAACGCCGTGACCAATTCGCCGATCACGTATGAGCTGGATGGAACGCAGTATCTGGTGGTGATCGGTGGTGACACGATGTATTCGTTTGCCATGCGGGCTAAATAGTCCGGCAGCAGGCCGCCACCACCACAACCGTTCCAGTCGCCGCCATCGCCCGCAGTCGAACGCGCAGCGGGGAATTAATTAAATCAGCAAGTCGGCGTTCAGACGACATATCGGTACCGAGTTACGGTACTCCCGGCCGCGTTTTCGTTTGTGCTGCGAGCAGGTCTACGCTCCGATACTCAGTGGAACGTCATTTGCCATCACGCGAAGCGCATCCCCTCGCTGGCTTATGGACAGATATGGTTAGACGTTCTTATCCGGTGTACGCCCGCGAGCAGCGCCGAAGAGTGCTCTCAAACGACACGACCGCGCATTTCTTCGACGACCTGCAAACCTTACTAGATCACAGAAGCCCGATCCAGTCGACCCTGACAAGCTGGAGCGTCAACTCGCCGGACTTGGTTACCCGAGATTCGCACATGTGTCAGGGGGCGAGCCCAGAATCCGGCTGGCGTCGTGTTTGGTGCGATAGTGCAAAAAGATTTGGATGTTCGGCTCGTAGAAGCTTTGCCCTGGATCATGAGCAAATACACGGACCTGAATTGGGAGTATTTGCGCGATCAGGTCAAATTGTGGAACGCGCAAAATCGGCTGGGGTATGTCGTGCATTTAGCGAAGCTCGTTGTTAACTCTCATTCCAGTGACGATGCGGCCATGCAAACCCTCAATCGGTGGGAGGGCGAGCTTGAAGAGGCCCGTCTTGCGAGAGAAGGCACGCTGTGCCGAGAATCCATGCCTCCAGGAGAACACGCCTGGCTGAAAGAACATCGATCTCCGGCCGCACAGCACTGGAATCTGCTAACCGGCCTCACGGCAGACCAACTGTTCTATGCCAGGTGAACAACTGCCAGAACCCTGGCTCGGCTTTCTGGATGAGATCAACTCTCAGATATTCGAGCCAGTGGAATTAAACCCGTTTTCGGACAAGACCTCCGCCGCCGCATTGGAACTCAGTTCTTGAGCGGGATTGCCTCGATCCTGTCCCCCATCTCCGCCGTGTAAATAGGGTCGGGGCTCATGCGTAGAGTAACCTCCAGGTCATCACCCTGCTTTACACGAATTTTGCGGCACGTCGGGCTGAAAGCCCTCGCGGCGACGAATACGTCGTAGAAGCCCGGAGGCAGAACGACCTTAAAGGTGCCGTCCCCCTGGGTCCGGATAACAAGATCTTCCTTGATCCCGACATTCGTTGTAAGACCCACCGTGCTTCCGGCCGAGTCCCAGTGGATTAAAACCATAGCGGCGGAAATTGGCGCATCCGATGAGTCCGTCACCTTGCCGTTGAATGATGAGTCGCCAAAAGCAATTGTCGGCACGACCAGCAAAAACACCGTTAGCACAATGATCTTCATTCGGACTCCACTAGTCGGATTGTATGCGAAGCGGGCTCACGTGAGAGGCGACGTCCAGCGTCTCTCTGCGGCGGGACGTCTCCATCCGGGGAAATTACACCAGCGTTACGAAAAGGAAATGCAACTATCTAACGAGACCGGAACGGGAACATTTGACGCTGAGAAGGGTCTGAGCGGTTCATGAGCAAGTTGCAGGCGGCGGGAGATAAGAAGGTTCGGCTGCTGCAGAAGATGAGCTGTACAACAGCAGGAAACCGTAATCATTTGATGCTCCTGAATTGGAGCAAGCCGACTCACTCGCCTGTTGCGGGTATATCCTCCACTTTGCCTTTCACAGCGTATGCGGAGACGATGGCCTTTCAGAGCGCTTTCGAAAACGATGTCTCAACATTCATTCACTCCAGCGGCGCGATCGGATTGAGTTCCGCCTTCGGCGCGGGCCAGCGCCCAGTCTTCGATCAATTCCGCACGAAGGGTCCCCGCTGGTTACCTGCATCGAATTTGGGGTCGCGGCGGCAGGTCACGAAGAAAAGACGCCGCGCAACGCGTTGCGCGCCACATCGAAGTGAAGCGCCATCATCTCTCCGGCGCGGCTGGGCGCACGCGACTCGATTGCTTCCACAATGGCCGCGTGCATATCGTAGAGACTCGACAGTTGCTTGTGAACGATACGGCTCTGGATACCGGCGCGAACCGATGTCTCAAGGCATTCCCGAAGCGTACCGCCGACTACCTCGAATAAAGCACTGCCGGTCGCCCGGCCTACGGTTTGGTGGAATCGTATATCGTGCTGCGCGAATTCTTCAGGTTTCCGAAGAGTCGCCTTCATGGCGGCGAGCGTGGCCCTCAATGACTCCACATCTTCCGGCCTGCGTTTTTCCGCTGCGAGTTGGGCCGCCCGTACCTCAATCGAACTTCGCAGATCCAGCATCTCGTCCGGCGTTATCTGTCCAGTCACCAGCCCGTGGCTCAGGAACTGTCTGAGGGCGCTGTTCGTCAGACGGCCCACGCGGGGAACTCGGCCGTTTGCAACCTCCAGCACACCGGATGCGCGAAGAAGGCTATATGCCTCGCGCACGATCCCGCGGCTGACACCGAGGATGGCGCCGACCTGAATTTCGGACGGCAAATTCTGACCAGTGCGAAGCTGATTCTCGCGGATATGAGTAATGACGTGGTTTACGACGCGATCCGACAGCGTGTCCCGGGTAAGCGCATGCTCCAACTCCATGAGTGCAAGTGTATCGGACCGTGCGACTGGCAACGTGTACAACAGGTCAGAACCTGTCGTAAAACGATGCCCACTCGAATGCTTTCCGACCTACTTTTTGGCCGGGCGGTTGCTTTTCGCCGCGGGCTTCGCGGCATCGGGGGCACCTGGTCCGAGCCACTGGGTGACGATCTTACCGTTTTTCGCCACGAATACGTCAATCCCTGAAATCTGCTCTGGTGTTCCCTTGAACTGAGTCCAGTGCAGAACGGCAATAGTGTCGCTCACCTTCTCGATGCGGGCGTCCATACCCTTCACCGCGGTGAAATATTTCGGGCCGCAGAGCAGCTCGAAAAGTTTTTTGATTTCGGCCTTTCCCTGCGCGATCCCTTCCTCGGTCGGCGGGCGCGAAGAAGTCAGGCCGGGAGGCGTCAGTGCGACCGCGTCATCGGCGTAGTCGGCAACCAACTTATCGACGTTGCCGGTCCGGATCACGTCAATATGGCGCTGCGCGAGCGTCTGTGCGTCGTCGGCGGCACTGAGAATCGACGCGCTCATCACAGTCATAAGAAAAATAATACCCGTTATTTTGATCATTGCAATTTTCGGTCCCCGGTTATCGCGATTTTTATTTTATGGGCTTTCATTTTATGGGCTTTCCGGGGACAGTGGCCTCACCCACCTCACCGGGGCGCGAAATATTCGGATTCTGAGGGCCGCGGCCGCGGCCGCCGCCTCCACCGCCTGGCGCACCGCCCCCCGGCACCGCCGCAACAGCACCAGCCTGGGCACCCGCACCGGCCGCCGCGTTCAAGTTGGCGCCGCCACCGCGTCCACCGCCTCCGCCCTGCGGACTTCGTGCGATGTAGAGCCACCACTCGGGATCGGTCTTACTCAGGTTAATATTTGAATGATCGATTGTGCCTGTTGGCGGCACCAGATACGCCGCGTTTCGAGGGATCTCCCGGAGTTCGCTGCCCAGAAGCGAAAGCCCCGTGCCCGGGCTCACTTTCACCCAAATCTCAGCCGTTCCTTTTCCGTGACTGTGCGGCTGATTCGTGGCGAAGGGCTGGGTCATAACGAGGTACACGCGCTCTCCCTGGAGCAGGCCGTCATTCACGCCGAAGATGCAGCGGGATTCATTATTCCAATGCGCGTTTTCTTCGCACCAGGGGAGCAGATTAATGTCGCGAACAATCAGTTCCCTGTGGGCGTCAGGGCCACCCGTCCAGGTAAGCATGACCATATCGAGCGGTTTATCCGAGGTATTGATGAAACGATGAGCAACGTTCGGCGGCGCCAGAACCGCCATGTTCGGCTTCAAATCCCAGGATTGTTTCCCATCTTCCAGCCGACCTTCGCCGCTTTCCACGTAGAACATGTAGGAATCGGGAAGCGTGAGCATCGGAGTCCGCGAAAACGGAAGAAGCGTGGCTGTGGAAAGATCTTTGTAATACTCCATGACTGCACCGTTCGGGCCCGGTGAGTATGGGTCGCCCGCGGTCAGAATGTTGTGTGTCACCAGGCCGGAATGAGAAAAGTGGGTGGTCTTGTTCACCGGGTAGCCGATAAAGCGGTCGACGTCGACACCTTCCTGGTCATTGCGCCCGTGGACAGCCGCACCGCCTCCGCCTCCTCCACGGCCCGCAGGTGCAGGCGCGGGCGCAGCCGTCGTGGGATCGCCCGGAGTGATTGCCGGGGTAATCGACTGTGCCATACCGTTCATCGCAAGAAACAACGCCATTGCCAGAGTCTTCTTCATTGTGTTTTCTCCAAAAACCCGCTCGCTGATTAAATTACTATATCGCAACCTGTTTTACAGGTAAAGAGAGTTCGCGGTATAATCCTCGCTTACATGTATAGCTACGAGATTGTCCACAGGATAGTGGAGACGGGTGTGGTGGCGGTGGTGCGGGCGGAAAATGCGGATCAGGCCGCGAGGATCTGCGATGCCTGCGCTGAGGGCGGAATACGCGCTCTGGAAGTAACTTTCACGGTGCCCGGGGCCGCGGCGGCCATCCGTGACCTTTCCCGTCGATACGAGAAGACCGATGTGCTGGTGGGCGCGGGTACCGTACTGGATACGGAGACGGCACGGACCGCAATTCTGGAATGCGCCCGGTTTGTGGTGAGCCCTTCGTGCAATTCGGGAGTTGCCACGCTCTGCAATCGTTATCAGATTCCTTATTTCCCGGGGGCGATGACGGCGGGGGAAATTGTTGCCGCGATGGAAGCGGGCGCGGCGATCGTGAAGATTTTTCCCGGCGAAGCGGTCGGGCCCGGCTTCATCAAGGCTATGCGAGGACCTCTGCCACATGCACCGATGATGCCCAGCGGCGGCGTCAGCGTGGCGAATGCAGGCGACTGGATCCGGGCCGGGTGCGTTGCGATCGGCGCGGGCGGGACTCTGACGGCGGGCGCGAAGACCGGTGATTACGCCTCGGTTACGGCCGGGGCGCGGCAGCTGATTGCGGCGGTTCATGCGGCGCGTGAAGTTTAGAAGTCAGAAGCACGCATGATCGCGTGCGCCACATTCTATGAAGAAAATCGTTACTTTTGGTGAGATTATGCTCCGGCTGGTTCCTCCCGGTCATGAGCGACTGATGCAGAGCCCTCTTCTCGAAGCTACGTTTGGCGGGGGAGAAGCGAACGTCGCTGTTTCTCTTGCGGGATTCGGTATGGCGGCGGCGTTTATCACGGCTTTACCCGGAGGAAACCCTCTCACACAGGCGGCCCTAGGGGAGTTGCGGCGATTTGGCGTAGATACGTCGGGGATCGTGACCTGTTGCGGGCGTATGGGTATCTACTTCCTCGAAAACGGGGCTAACCAGCGCGCTTCGAAGGTTGTCTACGACCGCGAAAACAGCTCTATCGCCATTGCCGCTCGCGACATCGTCGACTGGGATGCAGTGTTGAAGGGGGCGGACTGGTTCCACACAACGGGAATCACCCCGGCGATCAGCGAGGCTGCCTCGTTGCTCGCACTGGACGCTGTCCGCGCTGCGCGGGCCAGCGGGGCACAGGTTTCGTGCGATCTGAATTACCGCAAGAATCTCTGGAAATGGGGGAAGGCGGCGCCTGAGGTGATGACGGAGCTGGTGCGGAATGTGGACATCGCAATCGCCAACGAGGAAGATGTCCAGATGTCGCTCGGGTTGGGAACGGACATGAGCGTTCATTCCGGGAAACTGGATGTTTCGCGCTATCAGGCTTTGACAGAAAAGGTTCTCGAGAAGTTTCCCAATCTGAAATTCATTGCGATTACGCTGCGCGAATCGATCAGCGCGTCGAGTAATTGCTGGTCGGCGTGCCTGAATGACCGGTCGGGTCAGTTTCTGACGAGCCGGCGATATGAGATTACGAATATCGTCGATCGTGTGGGCAGCGGCGACAGTTTCGCGGCGGGGCTGATTTACGGCTTGCTCTCGCGCGAGAATCCCGCGGCTGCGCTTGAGTTTGCGGTCGCGGCGAGTTGTCTGAAGCACTCCATACCTGGCGACTTCAATCGGGTCAGCGTGGCTGAAGTCGATTCGTTGGTCAAAGGCGGCGGTTCGGGTCGCGTGCAGCGCTGAAGCCACGGCCTCAGAAGGTTGCTATGGGATTGATCGGGGCGCCGGTGCCGCCGGTGACGCGGATTGAGGCCGCCGTAAACAGGAATGTCGACCGGTTGCGCTTCGCGGCCTCCTTCGCCAGTGGCTCCAGATCGCACTGATCGAGCAGAGGAGTTCCCATCGCGACCAACAGCAATTGGTGCACGGGGAAGGTGACGCCGGGAATTCCCGAAGGCAGCACGTCGTGTGCCGCATCGCTGCCGAGAATGGCGATATCGCGCTGTTTCAGCCATCGGGCGCAGAGCGCCGAAATGCCGGCGGCTTTGCTGCCGATGTCCCAGGGACCCTTCGCCGCGCGATAGGCCCAGCGTCCCGTCCGAATGAAGACGGCGTCGCCGGACTGAATATGGACGCCGGTTTTCTTTTCCCACGCGTCGAGGTCGGCCGGAGTAATGGCGGTGCCGGGTTCGAGATAGGGGAGATTCTTTAACGCGGGAATGTCGATCAGCACGCCGCGCGTCATGAAGCCTTCGCTGAATGCCGTGACTGCCAGTTTGCCGGTGCCATCGGGCTTCACCGACGACTGCGGAAATCCGTTGTACATTTTGCCCTCATGGAAAACGTGAGAGAGAGCGTCGAGATGGGTGTGAGCGAAACCGTGGAAGAACACGGTGTATTCGTCCATATTGAACTGATTGTCGACCGGCGGGCTCATTTTGACGACGAAGGGCGACGAGTTGTCTATTTCTTTGCTCGAGTTTGTGTCGCGCGCCATCGAGACCGGGAAACCCTCTTTCACCTCGGCCACAGCGGCTTTGCGCTTCGCGGCGGTGATGAGGTTGATGGTTCCCTTCTCATCGGCCTTTCCCCAGCGACCCCAATTGGAGAGCTCCTGCATCATTTTGTCGATATCGGCTTTCGTGAGTTTCGGGGCCGGGGGCTGAGCCAGCGCGACCGTTCCCACAACAAGGGCGGCAATCAGGATGGGGGTTATGTTAGTCATTTCAGTTATTCTCCCTTATAGGCTGGTCAGGGCGAACCAAAGCCCACGCCAGGCCTCCGACCAGGCACAATGCCGCCGCAGCGGCGAAAGACGCCGTCCATCCGAATTCCTTCGCGATCCATGGACTCAAAGAAGCCGTGATCACACCGCCGATCTGGTTCCCCATGTTCATGACGCCGGAGACGGCACCGGAGGACGCACCAGCGATTTCGGACGTTACCGACCAGTACATGCTCTGCGAGACGTAGAGCGCACCGGCACCGCCAGCCAGGATGATGCTTGCCAGGCGCGGATCCTGCGCATGAGGGCCGAGCGCGATGAATACCGAAGCGAGGCCAATGGCCACGCTCGCTACCGCGCATCTTCCGCGGCGCATGCCGTACCTGCGCGAGAGGTGATCGCTGATCCAGCCGCCCAGCGGCGCGCAGACCGCCATAGCGATGAACGGCAGCATTCCATAAAACGCGCTGCTCTTCAGATTCAGACCGCGCACGGAATTCAGGTAGATAAAGAACCAAGTGAAGAACATGTAGGCCGCGTAGCCGAAGGTGAAATAGCTGAAGGTGAGAGCGGCCAGATTGCGGTCGGCGAGGATGCGCATCCATGGAAGTGGACGTTGGATGGCGGCGGCAGCCGGCAGACCTGACTGGATGGTGGTCAGTTCCGTCGCACTGACCCAGGGATGCTCTTTCGGTTTATTGCGGCAGAGCGCGTACCAGACCGCGCCGGCAACGAGCCCGACTATCGCGCTGAACAGGAATGACGAACGCCATCCGTAGCGCGACATGATGGCTACGACGATTGGCGGCGCAAATCCGGCTCCGGCGCCGACACCGGCAAAGATCAGTCCATTGGCCAGGCCGCGTTCACGGACGGGAATCCATGCCGCGACAAAACGGTTTCCCGCGGGATAGACGACCGATTCTCCGATTCCCAGGGCGAAGCGCGCCAGCATCAAAAGCCCCAGCGACCAGGCCAGGCCTGAGGGAACCATCCCCGTCAGCGCCGTGAAGACACCCCACCACACGGTACCGAGCCCAATGACGATTCGCGGACCCAGCCGGTCGGCAATGCGGCCGGCAGGGGCCTGAAAGAGCGCATATCCCGCGACGAACGCGCTGGCGATCCACCCGAACTGAATGTCGGTGAGACCGAATTCGCGTTCCAGCGCTTTGCCCGCAACTGAAATGTTGACGCGATCCAGATACGCCGTGGCGCTGATCACGAACATCCAGCCGATCAGGAGCCAGCGAACCCGCCCGCCGGATTGGTCGGCTCCGGATTCATTCAATACATTGACGCCCGAAGCTCCTGGCGTCATGGGCTATTTCGCGGGCAGCGCGTAAGCGATCACGCTGTCGCCGGCAAGCCGATCATAATATCCGCCGCCGGCCGCGACGATCACTACGTACTGTTTGCCGTCCTTGCCCATATATGTGGCCGGGGAAGCATAGCCGCCGGTTTCCATCTGCACATCCCACACAACCTTACCGGTCTTCGAATCGAAGGCGCGGAAGTGGCGGTCATTGGTGGCCGCGATAAAAACCAGGCCCCCCGCAGTCGCGATTGAGCCACCCATGTTCATGGTTCCCGTGTTATGAATTCCTTTCGCTTCCAGTTCGTCAACGATGCCGAGCGGAACGCGCCAGACATAGTCGCCGGTGTTGACGTTGATAGCGACCATTTCTCCCCATGGCGGCGCCTGACAGGGCATGTAATTCGCCGGGTTCCAGAAACGACTGAAGCCCGCCTTCGTGTAGGTTCCGGCGGCGTTTTTTGACAGCTTGCCCCAATCCGCGAGATCGAGTGTATTAAAGAAAATGTAGCCCAGGGTTGGATCGTAGGATCCGCCGTGCCAGTTTGTGGCTCCCAGCGTGCCGGGAAATACAACCGAATTTTGCAATCCGTACGGAGTAAACGGACCTTTATTGATCAGGCCCTCGGTGGCTACCATGTCTGCGCAGAATTTTTCCTGTTCCGGCGTCACCCTAGCTATGTCCTTTGCAGGATCGAAAGCCATGCGTGAAAGCGGGGCTGGCTTGACCGGGAACGGCTCGGTCGGCCATGTGTGCTCACCGGGCACATCACTCTGCGGTACAGGACGCTCTTCGACGTCATACAGAGGTTTGCCGGTCGCGCGATCGAGGATGAACACGAGGCCAGTCTTCGAAGTGACAACGATGGCAGGAATCTTCCTGCCGTTATGCGTGACGTCGATCAGCATCGGCGCGGGTTCGAGATCGTAGTCCCAGATGTCATGGTGTACTGTCTGGAAATACCATTTCATTTTGCCGGTCAACGCATCCAGAGCCACCAGGCTGTTGCCGAACAGGTTGGCGCCTTTGCGGTCCGCACCGTAGAAATCATAGGTGGGAGAACCATAAGGCAGGTAGACGAGCCCAAGTTTGGTGTCGATGGTGATGAGGCCCCATACGTTGGTGCCGGAGCGGCTTTTCCAATCATCGCCTTCCCACGTATCGCCGCCGGGTTCTCCTGGCCGCGCTACGGAATGGAACTGCCAGAGGAGTTTGCCGGTATGAATATCCCAGCCACGCGTATCGCCGGAGTAGCCGAGGCTGGGCGATTCCTGAACACGTGCTCCTGTAATCAGTACGTTGTTGAACACCTTTGGCGGAGAAGACAGGCTGAAATTCCCGGTGGTGAAGCCGTTATCGATTCCCTGCTTCATATTCACAAAGCCTTCGGTGCCGAAGCCGGGGATGGGCTTACCGGTGGCCGCGTTCAGCGCGACGAGTTTGCCATCGGTGGTTCCAAAAAAGATTGAAGCAGGTGAAGCGTTGTCACCCGCCCAGTACTCAACACCGCGTGTTGATGCATTAGATCCGGCAAGATCGTAAACCCAAATCTCTTTTCCAGTCTCGGGCTCCAAGGCTGCCACTCGGCCGTACGGCGTCGGCAGATACATCACGCCTTTGACGATAATTGGAGTCGCTTCGGAACCTCGGGCTCGTCCACCACCACCGCCCCGGCCACCAGAGCCGCCTTGCGCGCCACGACCTCCGCGGCCGCCAGCGGCGCCACCACGACCAGCCGGAACGCTGGCCGCACCGGCATCGGGCACTTCGCCCTGCCCCGGGCCCGCAACGGGCTGCGTAACCGGCGCGGTCATATGGTAGGTCCACGCCTTAGTCAGAGTCCCGACATTCTTCTGGTCAATCTGCTTTAGCGGGGAGTATCTTGTGCTGCCCGCGTCGTGCCCATAGGTTGGCCAATCCGACTGCGCCAGTGCAGTCGCAGTTCCCAGACAACCCAAAAGAACGCAGGACAAGAATACGTTGAAAAGCGGCGAATGAACAGCGACTCCCCGGTCCTTCGGGACGACGGCATGGATTGGCATGTGGAAGATTCTACCATTAACCTGTTTAACAGGTCAACGGATTTCGGAGCATGTGTGCGGCGGCTACAGGGGAGGTAGTTTTACCTGCCGGCGACGGCTTTGCGGGCAGGCCGAACAGCTTCAGGGCGACGGAGAATGGCGGCGCGTGCTTCGTCGAAGTGGGTCGTCATGTGTTTACGGGCGGCTTTGGCGTCGCGCTCAATAATCGCTTTGGCCACCAGTTTGTGCGTTTCGACCATCTGGTCAATTTCGCCCCACGACGTTCGTCTGTCGAGGCCGGTGCGGATGGAGACCTCCAGTGCCTGCCTCAGAGCGGCCGACAAAAGGCCAAAGAAGGGATTGGCCGACGCTTCGCCAATGATCACGTGGAACCGCATATCTGATTCCACCCATTTCTCGCGGTGTTTCTTCGCGTGCTCAAAAACGGCCACCTCACGCTCCAGGGCTTTCACGTGATCGGCCGATCGGTTCGTCGCCGCCAGTTCAGCGGCGCGGATTTCGATGGAACACCGCAGGTCGAGGATGTGCTCGACGGTAGCCTGCTGCGTGGAAAGACCGTGTTCCAGAATCTGGACAAACGCTTTGTTATTCAACTGCCCCACTCGCGGCACACGGCCGTTGGAGATTTCGAGGATACCTGCCGCGCGAAGCGACCGATACGCCTCGCGGACGACCCCACGGCTGATCTGAAGGTGCGCGCTGGTTCGGATCTCCGAAGGGACTTTCTCTCCTGGTCCGAGGCCTGATGACCGTATCAGATCAATAATATAGTGCGTTACCTGATCGGACAGACTGGCCAGATCAACGGGAGCTCGGGTTGGCACTTCAACATTATATGCGGCCTCCTGATCTAAATCCGGCTCTACAACCAATTCTATCTGCGGCTCAACCCGCAGTACCTGCGTTGGGTTCGTCATAAAAAAGAAACCGGGTCCAGACATCTGGTGTCCTGGACCCGGTTGAAGTTCACTACGTAGACATTGCTAGAAGTTGATTCGGGCCGAAACCTGAATCTTCCGCTCCGTGTTTCCGGCGCTGGTAATCAGGCCATAATTGTTCGAGCCGACTGAAGCATTGTAGTTGCCGAAGCCGCGGATGTTGAAGGCGTTTTGCGCTTCGCCACGGACCTGCAGTTTCCAGCCTTCCCGAATGGTGAAGTTCTTCGACAGTGACATATCCATCTGACGGAATGACGGCTGGCGATAGGCGTCGTTGTTGTACGGCAGATTGCCAACGACGAACAGCTGCGCCGTAACGACTTTCGACGGATCGAGACGGCGGATTGCCGACGACGAGCTGAGCGTGGGAATCGGATCGACAGATGAATAGAGGAGCTGCGAATCCGAGGCGTAGTTGGTGGGGGTCAGATTATGATCGCTTCCGGCATAGCTGGCCCACGTCTGATTGACCTTAATACCGTTGTTGATGTTGCTGGTGCTGTTACCGGTCAGAGTCACCGGTGTTCCTGTGTTGTAGGCCCAGTTGCCGGCGAGTTGCCATCCGCCGACGACTGCGTCGAGCGCCTTTCCGGCAAAGCCTGTGGGCGTTCGCAGGAAATGATGCCCGCGGCCGAAGGGGAATTCCACGGTATAGGCAATGTTCAGGCGATGGCTCTGATCGTTCGTGGAGAGGCCCCACACGTCATGGAACGAGCTTACGGACTGAGCGGCCTTGCCGCCGCCATCCGGGCCGCCCACATCGTCCATCGACTTGCTGTAGGTATAGTTCACCAACACCTGCACACCCTTTGACAGACGGTGTTCAGCGCGCACGGTTAACGCCTTGTACGACGAGTTTCCTTCGTTAATGCCGGAAACCTGAACGCGCCCGTAGTACGGATACTGATATTCGAGCAGGCCCAGCTGCTGGATGCTGCCGGTGATCGTCGTTTCAAACGTTTCTCCGGCGTTAGGAGAAGCAACGTTCTTCTGCATCGGAACCGCATACTGCGGCACCAACAGGTTGGCCGGATAGTGGCTGATCAGATCGGTTGCCAGCAACCCGAGACCGCGATTGGCCGTGTAACCGAGTTCGACAATGAAGTTCTGCGGCAGTTCGCGCTGAATATTGAAGGACCAGTCATACTCGCGCGGCATATGCAGGTCGCCGTTGACGACGGTTGCCCCGGGATCGGCCGAGCTGAACTGGTTGATCGTCAGGATGTCGCGAGTGTAGTTGGTGAACATGGACGGAAGCGGGAACGGATTTGCCCATGTCGAGATGTAGTGGCGGCCGCCATCGGTGGAAGCATGCCAGCCGGCTAAAGCCTGATCGGAAAGCGGCACCGCGCTGTTCGAGGTCGCGTAGCTGTTCGGGTTGCCG
>JAICJH010000089.1 GCA_025928545.1 Bryobacteraceae bacterium
AGCGAATTCCGACACGCCCGCCCCCGACCCGATGCAAAACGACGATACCGCCCGCCTCCAGGCATCCGTCGATCGCGCCCGCGGCAATGCCCATCGCATGCTCCACAAATGCATCGCCCAACTGCGTCATCTCCAGACCGAGCGCCGTTTCCTCCAGGCCACCGGAGACACTCTCCCCGACCCGGGACTCTGCGATTATCGTGCCCTTCAAAAGGCTCTCGATCAGCAGGTCGCCGGCCGTCTCCGCAAACGCCAACTCATGGAGAGCGAACAATTTGACGAGATGTGCGCCGTAACCACCGAACGCGCGCATCGGCTTTTAGCAAAGCAAACCCAATCCGCCCCGCCGCCCGCGCCCTCAATCGCCCGCAACGCTCCCTGCCCGTGCCGATCCGGCGAAAAATACAAGCGTTGCTGCGGCAAGAACGCCCCGCCAGTCCTCCATACTGCCTGAGCGGCCATAAGGATTTGCGAAACTAAAGAATTCCACCATAAAGGCCGCGATGCCCGAAAAGACCTACGACCACAACGAGATCGAACTGAAATGGCACGAGCGCTGGAAAGACGACTCGCTCTACAAAGCCGAGGAGAACTCCGCCAAGCCGAAGTACTACGTGCTGGAAATGCTCCCCTACCCCAGTGGCGCGCTGCACATCGGTCACATCCGCAACTACTCGATCGGCGATGCCCTCGCTCGTTATATGTGGATGCGCGGCTACAACGTCCTCCACCCGATGGGCTGGGATGCCTTCGGTCTTCCGGCCGAAAACGCGGCCATGAAGAATCAGCGGCCACCCCGCGAGTGGACCCTCTCCAACATCGAAAAGATGAAGCGCACTCACCGCCGCTTCGCTTTTTCTTACGATTGGGATCGCGAAGTCACCACTTGCGAGCCCGATTACTATCGCTGGAATCAATGGTTTTTCCTGCGCATGCTCGAGCGCGGTCTCGCCTACCGCAAGAAAGCGCTCGTGAACTGGTGCCCCCAGTGCGCCACCGTACTGGCCAATGAACAGGTGGTCGATGGCTGCTGCTGGCGTCATGAAGGTACGCCCGTCGAACAGCGCGCGCTCGAGCAATGGTTCCTTCGCACTACCGCCTATGCGGATGCCCTGTTGACGGATATTAAACAGCTCGAAGGCAACTGGCCCGAGCGCGTGCTCACCATGCAGCGCAACTGGATTGGCCGCAGCGAAGGCGCTGAAGTCGATTTCACCCTCGAAGGCTACGGCCCCGTCCGCGTTTTCACCACTCGCATCGACACGATCTACGGCGCCACCTGCCTGATCCTCGCGCCTGAGCACGAAATTGTCCGTACCATGGCATCGCCTGAAGCCAAAGCGCAGGCAAAGAAGATGATTGATGCACGCGCCAACCAAGGTCCTGGCGATGTTGAAAAGCTGGGGTGCGACACGGGCCTCACTGCCATCAACAGGTTCAGCGGCGAGCGCATTCCCGTCTGGATCGGCAACTTCGTCCTGATGGGCTATGGCACCGGCGCCATCATGGCCGTGCCCGCGCACGATGAACGCGATTTCGAGTTCTGCACCAAGTACGGAATTAACGTCCGTCCGGTCGTCGTCCCCGCACAGCCGGGCGACAACCAGATTGGGCCGTTCACAGACTACGGCATCCTCCAGGATTCGGGCGAATATTCCGGCCTGGCCAGCGCCGAAGCAAGAAAGGTAATGGCCGCAAGAGCGGAGCGTGAAAACTTCGGCAAAGCCGCCGTGACCTTCCGCATCAAAGACTGGGGCGTTTCCCGCCAGCGCTACTGGGGAACCCCGATCCCCGTTATTCATTGCCCGAAATGCGGTGTTGTTCCCGTACCGGATGACCAGCTTCCGGTCCTGCTCCCGCAGCAAATCAAGATCACCGGCAAGGGCCGCTCTCCACTCGATGAAGTGCCGGAGTTCGTCAACGTACCCTGCCCGAAATGTAACGAGCCCGCCCGCCGTGAGACGGACACGATGGATACCTTCGTCGATTCCAGCTGGTACTTCTACCGCTACTGCGATCCGAAGAATTCCACCGCGCCCTACGATGCAAAAAAGATCGACTACTGGTTCCCAATCGATCAATACATCGGTGGCGTGGAACACGCGATCCTCCATCTGATCTATTCGCGCTTCTGGACCAAGGTGATGCGCGATATCGGCCTCACCAAATACGATGAGCCGGTGAAGAAACTCTTCACCCAGGGCATGGTCATTCGCAATGGCCAGAAAATGTCGAAGTCGGTGGGCAATGTGGTTGCCGCCGATGACGTCGCCGACAAGCATGGAGCCGATTCCGCGCGCCTCTTCGCCTTATTCGCCGCTCCTCCGGAAAAAGATGTCGATTGGATCGATGCCGGCGTGGAAGGCGTCTACCGCTTCCTCGGCCGTGTGTATCGCTTTGTCACCCGAAACATTGGCGCTCCTGGTGGCGATGGATCGGCCGATGCCGAAGTTCTGCGCAAACTCCACCAGACCCTCCAGCGCGTGACGGAAGACTTCGATACCCGCTGGCACTTCAATACTTCCATCGCGCTCATGATGGAACTCGTCAACGTGCTCTATGAAAAAGAGCAGAACGTCTCAGCGGCGGCGATGCGCCAGTGTCTGGAAATCCTCACCTTGATGCTCGCGCCCTTCGCGCCTTATGTAACGCAGGAACTGTGGACGGAGATGGGCAATCCGGGCGCGGTGATCAAACAAAGCTGGCCGGTCTTCAACCCGGATCTCGCGCGCGCAACTGACGTCGAAATCCCCGTGCAGATCAACGGCAAGCTGCGCACCAGAATCAGTGTGCCCGTGGGCCTCGATAAAGCAGCTCTCGAAAGCGCCGCCCGCGGCGATGAAAAAGTGCGGGCGCTGCTGGAAGGCGCAACGGTGGCGAAGGTAATCGCTGTACCCGAAAAGCTGATCAATTTCGTGGTCAAGGCAGGCTAATCCATGCGCAGCCTCATCCGGATACTCTCTCTCCTCTACGCCCTGGTTTTAATCGCGAACGCCCAAACTCCGTTCGTCTTTATCCAGGCTTCCGACCCCCAATTCGGCATGTTTTCGGCCGACAAAGACTTTACTCAGGAAACCGCCAACTGGACCTTCGCGATAGCCAACATCAATCGCCTCCACCCGGCCTTCCTGGTAGTCACCGGAGATCTTGTCAACAAGTCCGGCGACCCGGCCCAACTCGCCGAATACAAACGCATCAATGGGATGCTCGACCCATCCATCCACATCTACAACGTACCCGGCAATCACGATGTCGGCAACGATCCGACGCCGGAATCGATAGCAGCCTACCGAAAGAACATCGGCCCGGATTATTATTCATTCCGCGAAGGCGCCGTCTACGGAATCGTTTTGAATTCCAGCTACCTCAAATCGCCGGGCAAAGTGAACCGTGAGGCCGTCGCCCAGGAAGCCTGGCTGAATAGCGAACTGCAAAAGGCGACGGCGGCCGGTGCGATGCCCATCGTCTTCCTGCACATCCCCCTGTTCCTCGAAAAACCAGACGAGCCGGAACAGTATTTCAACATTCCCGTGGAAACCCGCGCCCACATTCTGACCCTGCTCCACCGCTACAACGTGCATTACGTCTTCGCCGGCCATCTCCATAAGAACTCCTGGGGCAAAGACGGCGACCTCGAAATGATCACCACCAGTGCGGTCGGCAAACCGTTAGGCAACGACCCCTCCGGATTTCGCCTTGTCGAAATCAAAGGCTCCGCGCTCAGCCAGCGTTATGTCCCGTTCGGAAAACTGCCATGAACATCCGCGTCCTCGCCATCTGCATCTTCGCGGCTTTGCCCGCACTCGCCGCCGATCCGCTGTACTTCATCCAGGCGTCCGACCCGCAATTCGGCATGTTCACCGATAACAAGGGTTTCCGCCAGGAAACCTCCAACTGGGAGTTCGCCATCGCGAACGTGAACCGCCTGCATCCGGCGTTTCTTGTCGTAACCGGCGATCTCACCAACAAAGCGGGAGATGCCGACCAGATCGCCGAGTACAAACGCATCAATCGTGGACTCGACCCGTCAATTCATCTTTACAGCGTTCCCGGCAATCACGATCAGACCAACGACCCCACTCCGGAAACTGTGGCGGCCTACCGGAGGAATTATGGATCGGACTACTATTCTTTCCGCGAGCCCGGTCTCTACGGAATCGTTCTCAATTCCACGTTGTTCAAGTCGCCTGGCCATGTAGCGGAAGAAGAGGCGAAGGAGCTTCAGTGGCTCGAGACCGAACTTCCCAAAGCTCAGGCCAGCGGCGCAGTGATCGTTGTGTTCATGCACCACCCGCTGTTCGTGGCATTGCCTGGCGAACCTGCGGGTGAGAACCTTCCGCCGGAAATCCGCGCCCGTTTACTCGCGCTCTTCCATCAATACGGCGTCCACTACGCTTTTGCCGGCCATCTGCATAAAAACGCTGCCGGCACCGATGGCGATCTTGAATTGTTCGAAACATCGGCCGCCGGGCGCCCGCTCGGCGAAGATCCGTCCGGCCTTCGCATTGGGGAAGTTGTTTCGTCACATATCGCACAGAAATTCTATGGGTACGGTATGATTCCTAACCAGCTGCCGGATTTGGCTAAGTAGATGATTACCAAAGCAATGATGGGTTCATACGCCTCAAAGGTGATAAAATTGACAGTCGTAGGACTGCGAAAGCGTCCCTGATCGGGCGCGGCGATAAGGACTCATTACTGTGTTGGATTTTATTCTTGTTCGCTCTATCTTTGTCGTGGGCTTTAGTTTTGCTGCGGCGTACTTCCGCCCCCAGAACGAAAATATCTGGGCCGCCGGGCTCTACGGAGCGGCTGGCGCAGTGCTCGCTATCTTTCTCGAACGCCGTTTCGCCCGCGTCAATCTGAAGCGCACCATTGGAATCACAGTGGGTGTGGTTGCGGCGCTTTTCTGTTCGGCCCTCATCAGCGTAGTGCTGAGCCAGTTGGGCAGCGATAACTCAGGAGCCATCCATTTCATCCAGATTGTGTGCATGCTGGTCCTGGTCTATTTCGGGGCCGTCACAGGCGCGTCGAAAGGCGAATTACTCAATCTGGGGGCCATTGGCGGGGTTTTTGCCAAAGAAACCGAAGCCAACAGCCTTTTGAAGATCCTCGATACCAGCGTCATCATCGACGGCCGAATTGCGGATATAGCCGAAACCGGATTTCTCGATGGGGTGCTGGTGATTCCCCAATTTGTCCTCCACGAACTACAGATGGTGGCCGACTCGCAGGATTCCATGAAGCGGACTCGCGGGCGCCGCGGGCTCGATGTACTGCAGCGGATACAGAAGATGCCCAAAGTCGTGGTGAAGATTGCAGAAGAAGATTACCCCCAGGTCCGCGAAGTCGATATGAAGCTGATCGAACTGGCGAAGGCCTACAGCTGCAAAATCGTGACCAACGATTTTAACCTCAATAAGGTCGCTCAGGTTCGCGGCGTGGAAGTGCTCAATATTAACGAACTGACCAATTCACTCAAGCCGGTCGTGCTGCCCGGCGAGCTGATGCGCGTCTTTATCCTCAAAGAGGGCAAAGAATACAACCAGGGCGTGGCCTACCTGGATGACGGTACGATGGTGGTGGTCGATAACGCACGGCGGATGATCTCGAAGACTGTCGATATTTCGGTTACCAGCGTGCTCCAGACTACGGCAGGCAAGATGATTTTCGGCAAGTTTGACGAACGCAATCAGTCGGCGGCTACGGTGTCTACGCACGCGGCGGCCGCGACTCAGGGCGCTGACCGCCCGGCTGTGCGGCGCGAACAGGTAGTCGGAGAAAGCTAACGTGAGACTAGCCGTTATACTGCCGGCGGCGGGGCTGGGTACCCGCATGAGCCGGAGCGCCGCCGCCCCCGAAACAACCGGCACCAGCCGCAAGCAATTCATGTTGCTCGAAGGGGCGCCCATTCTGGTGCACACAGTCAGAAAGTTTGCCGCATCGCCCTTCCTCACCGATATCGTGGTCGCGGTCCGGGAAGAGGATATCGCGTGGACCGACGATCTCCTTCAGCCCGAGGTGCGCGGCCTGCTGGGCCACCTGACCGTTGTCGCAGGCGGCAATACCCGGCAGGAATCGGTGGAAAAGGCCTTTGCCACTCTTGACCCCGCGGTCGATCTGGTTGCCGTTCACGACGCGGTACGGCCCTTCGTGGATATGGAGACAATCCAGCACGTGGTGGAAGAAGCCCGCGTCACGGGCGCGGCGATTGTCGGCATCGTTCCCGTGGATACCGTGAAACAGGTGAGCGGCGCTCAGGCTGGCGGCGCAAAAGTGCGTGGCACCATTTCCCGCGAGCGCCTGGTGCTGGCCCAGACGCCGCAGGTTTTCCGCCGCGATATTCTCGCCCGCGCCTTCGAAGCTGCCCGGCGCGACAATTTCTCGGGCACCGACGAATCGAGTCTGGTGGAACGCCTGGAGGAAGTGGAAATCAGCGTGGTGCTCGGCAGCGATCGCAACATCAAGATCACCCGGCCCGGCGATATGGATCTGGCGCGACTGTTTCTGGAACAGGAACGAGCCAGGGAGACAGCGAAGCGTTGAGTGAAGTTCGCCCATTGCGCATCGGGCAGGGTTGGGATGTGCACCGGATCGCAACCGGCCGTAAGCTGATCCTCGGCGGCATCGAAGTTCCGTCCGAATTTGGCCTCGAAGGGCATTCGGACGCCGATGTTCTTTCTCACGCCATTACCGATGCAATTCTGGGCGCTGTTGCCCTGGGCGATATCGGGATGCATTTCCCGGATACCGACCCGCGATGGAAGGGGGCCGACAGCCTCGTCTTCCTGCGGCACGTTTGCGGGTTGGCGTCCGAGGCGGGTTACCGCATCGTGAACGTCGATTCGACCGTGATCCTGGAACGGCCGAAATTGAAGGATTTCCGCCTGGCCATTCGCGAATCGCTGGCAGGCTGCATGGGGCTGCCACCGGATTGTGTGTCCGTGAAGTTCAAAACCGCGGAACGGGTTGGGCCTGTTGGTGAAGGCCGGTCGGCGGAAGCGCAGGCAGTCGTGTTGCTCGAAAGGATTTGAGGTTATGCGAAGATTTGCCTTGCTCGTGGCGGCGTCGGCTCTGCTCGTCGGGCAAACCAGCCCTCCGGCCGCCGAGTATCACATCTATGCCGGGAATACTCATTCGCATACCGCCTACACCTGGTCGCACGGTGACCACCTCGCGCCCAATGGCTGCGCCGGGATTCTGACTTACACACAGGATCCGGCATCCCCCGCCGCGAAGTGGAACGATGGCTACGTTAAAACGGCAGGCGATGGCTGCGCGGGAATCTACGTGATCAACGGTTCCCAGATTCCGGCTCCGGGTGTCACCGTGAAGCCGGACTGGCAGAAATTCCAGGGCCCGCCTTCGGCGCATTATGCGGCTGCAAAGGCGGCTGGTTACGATTTCTATGCCGCCACGGACCACTCGCAGGATGCCGGTTTTCAGCCTCCGGGCCCGATGAATCCCACTTGGCTGGAGAGTAAGAAGCAGGCCGTTGCCGCGACCGACGATCGCTTCACCGCGTTGGCTGGATTCGAGTACTCCGAGAACGACGGCCCCGGCGGCACCGGTCACCTCAACGTCTACAATTCGGCAGATATCCTGAATGCTCTCGCGCCCGGAATTGACCTGCCCTACTTCTATAAGTGGCTGGCGGCCGCAAAACCGAATGGCGATGGACCGGTAGTCGCCAGCTTCAACCATCCCGATCCCACGCAGTATGACAACTGGAGTCATCGCGATCCGCAGGTTACGGACATTCTGACAACGCTGGAAGTGATCAACTCCAACAACAAGATCCACTATCCAGCCTTCATCAACGCGCTGGATCATGGCTGGAAAGTGTCGCCGATCTGCGGTAACGACAATCACGGCCTGGCCGGCATCCCGAAGCAAACATCCAGGACATTTCTCCTTGCCAAAAGCAGGAGTAAGGCGGATCTCCTCGATGCGATGAAGAACCGCCGCACCTACGCGTCGCTCGATAAGAACCTTCAGGCAAGCTACACCCTGAATGGTCAAATCATGGGTTCAACATTGCAACAAGCCGGGCCGCTGCACTTCGACATCACGGTTTCCGATCCCGATACAACGAACCCAAAGGATAAGATCACAAAAATTGATATCGTGACGGACGGCGGTGAGACCGTTTCGGATTTCACTCCCACCCCGGACTACACGATCCACTGGGCCACAAGTGTGAATTCTCCTGGCAAGAAGTACTTCTTCGTTCGGGTATGGACCGCGGGCGGAGGCGACGCGCCTGGCGCCGACCCCGCCAATCCGGTTGCGTGGCTCGCGCCGGTCTGGACCGGCAAATAGCGTTAATGCTTTGAGCCGGCGAGCACCCACTCGATGCCGCCGATAATTCCCCGGGAGGGCATCGCGACCGCGAGGATCTCCTGATAGACGGTATCGGTGATGTTCGTGAGCTGCAGATAAGGGCGGATTCTGCCCGCTCCGTAGGCAGCTGAGGCGTCCCAAACCGCATATGGGTCGTGAGCCAGCCGGTTCACAATGCCGATCCGTGAGCGGGCAATAATATGTCCGCCAACAGAACCGTGCCACTGCACGACCGCGCTTTGCACGGGGTAGTTGAAGGCGTACTTACTGAGTAACAAGCTGCCGCTGGTGCTGACTCCATGCAGGGCGGTGAAGGCAACACCTATGGATTGACCGGCCACCGGCGCGAAATCCGTGGAAGCTTCTACGCCGGTGAAATGCAGTTTGTCGAAGTTCGTAGCCTGCCAGATTGCCGTTGGGTTCGGTCTCACGTAATCGATTTCATTCGAATCGCGCCGGTGAAACACGGTGACGGCGGCGTGAAGTTTTCGGCTGACGTAAGAGTCGATGCCGCCTTCGTAGCTGGTGGCGCTTTCGGGCTTGAGATTGGGGTTGCCCAGATCGGCGGGATCCGAATAATAGAGTTCGGTGAAAGTCGGCATCCGATAAGCCCGGCTGGCCGACGCCCGGAGTTTGAAGCGCGAGTTCAGCCAGACAGCGCCGCTGACTGACGGACTGGTTGCGACCTGGCGCGGGCCATAAACTTCTTCGCGAATACCCGCGGAGAGTGAATAGCGTTTGGCAAAGCGCAGTTCGTAGACGGCGTATGCGCTGCCGCGGGTCCGACTGCGGACTCCGAGATTAGTGCTGCGAATTTCGCCCGACAAGCCTTCCACCCCGTAGCTGAGGACGGCATGGCGGGGGAGATCATCGTGCCGGCGCAGGTTGCCCTGCCAGTTGTTGTCGAGATGCCGGTTGGTGTAAATCTGGGGCGCGTAGCGGAAGAGGACAAACAGATCGGTGTGCCGCCGGTATTCAAAACTGGCTTCGGTTTTGGCTCCGATATTCTGATGCGCCGAGATGAGCCAGGTTTTAATTCGCTCCCAGGATAGATAGTTGCCGTAAAACTGGTTGGCGCCATAGGGACGGTCGCTGTATGCCAGCAGCAGACTGGATGCCCCGAGTTTCGACTTGGCTGTGCTCAGCGAGCTCAGCGCCAGATTGCGGTAATCGCGATCGGGAGCGAAGCCAGTGGAGAAATCGCGCGCGGCAGAGAGCTCTTCCGAAAAACGCGGCCCGCCGAAGTTAGTTACCAGGTGCTGTTCGTTGGTACCAAAGTTGCCTAGACTTGTGTAGAGCCGGAAATCCGGCGACTCCAGGGGTTGGGTGCGGACGTTGACGACACCGCCGATGGCATCCGATCCATAGAGCGTTGAGCCGGAGCCTTTCAGGACCTCGGTGGCGGAAATCATTTCGATGGGAACGGGAAGGTCGAGATTGAAATGGCCGGTCTGGACATCGCTGACTCTCATCCCGTTCAACAGGACCAGGGTCTGCCCGAAGGTTGCGCCGCGGATCGATAGATCCGCCAGGAAGCCACCCGAAGCTCGTTGCTGGAGATCGAGTGCGGCGTCGAGGCCGAGCAGATTGAACCATGAGTCGTAGAGTGGACACTCTTTTTCAGGCAGCGGGAGGATGGCGACATCGCGATCCGCTTCATCCAGCGGAGCGGGTTGTGCAACGCCGGTAACGATAATACTTTGCGAAATGGGGGCGGGTAGCGCCGGGGTTGCTGGCGCGGAAGGTGGCGTTTGTGCGCACACCAGGCCCGTGATAATCGTGAAACTTACACAGATTTTCATCGGTCTTTTTACCGTACCATGAGGTTTGGGACTCGCATGCGACGTTGATGTTTGGCTGATAACGCTGGAAAAGGATGGAGATATCGTCCTGTCGGCGGATGAACGGAGCCGCGCCGCGCGATTTCATTTCGAACACGACCGGGCGCGCTGGATTCGAGCCCATTCCGCTTTGCGAATTATTCTGGCCAGTTGTTCCGGCATAGCCGCGCCTCAGCTCCAATTTGATGTCGGAGTTCATGGAAAGCCATTTGTGAAAGATGGAAATGGCATCGAGTTCAGCCTCTCCCATTCGGGAAGCTGGGCGATGATTGCGGTGACGCGCGGGGTGCAGGTGGGAGTCGATATTGAACGCAGACGCGAAGGGGTGAATATTGCCGCGCTTCTCAAGCGGCTGGGCGAAACGGATCTGCCGGATGGATGCACTAGTCTCTACAGCGTCTGGACCCGGCGAGAAGCGAAGTCCAAGGCCGTGGGAGGAAGGTTATTCGATCGGCTTACTGCCGACTTCGGCGTTTGCGATCTGGACGCCCCGGACGGATACTCGGCATCTTTGGCGTTAGTCGGAAGGGAACCTAACGTGCGGTTCAAAAATGGCATGGTACTGCCGGTTAGTACCTTATAGGGCGTTTGCAGAGGTTTTATAGGGTTCGCGTGTTGCGATTGCAAGATTCTTGTAACTATATCTATCGAGGACCAATCAATATTTACAAGGGTGTACTGTACAGCGCGAACTTTCCGTGGTAAATATGAGGTGTAGTCACTGGACACGCGACGCGGAACCGCCCCGAGTGCCCGATGATTTGCCTGAAGCATTAACGAATTTTAATCCAATTACTTCGTGTCTGGCTCCCCGTCCAAACCAGCGCCGATAGTGAATCTCCAACCAGGAGTTTGAGCCTTCATGGACTCCGACCGCAAATACAGACAGCACGGCTACAGCGACAGCGACTACCACAGTAACGGCAACAGCAACGGAAACGGAAATGGCAACGGACAGCGTCCCAAGCCGTCCGGTCCGCGTCCACCCCTGGATATCACCGGCCCCCGCTTGCCCCGGCTCGTTCAGGCCGTGACGGCGTCCCGCTGTTACAGTTGCGCTGCGACATTGCCTCCGGGCACAGACTTCCTTGGCCCGTGCCCGAAATGCGGAGTAGCGCTTCACTGCTGCAAGCAGTGCGTTCATTTCGAATCTTCCACGCGGTTCCAGTGCATGAAGCCGATCCCGATTCGGATTCCGGTGAAAGATCAGGCCAATGAGTGCGCGTTGTTTTCCCCGCGTGTGACGGTGGCCCGGGAAGTTTCCGGTCAGAATGCCGGGCGTACCCCGACTCCTGGAATGAACACACCCGCTCCGCGCAACGCTATGGATGCGCGCGACGCTTTCGATCGCCTGTTTAAGAAGTAGCTTGCTGTGAGGCTGGGCGCGTCCTGAGCCGGACCCGCAGTTCCGCCGTGGCCTCGCGGTGGCACTTGAGGCAAAGCGTTCGCATGTTGGCCAAATCGCACTGCCCCCCACCTTCCGCTACGGGGACAATATGATCCGCGTCCCAAAGTGATTTTCGACTGCGCTCCGAGAGGCCCCAGTCCCGGAGGAATTTCCGCCGGGCGGCATAATCCATGCGGCGCATGTCGCGGCGCAGTGCAATTGTATCGACTCTGCATTTCGCGCAGACTCCGCAGTCACGTTTGAGAACCTGCTCGCGGAGATAACCTGGATCGGTTCGAAGTTTCCATTGGTGCACACAGGCCTCGGAACAGAATGTGCGGCGGCGCGGCGGCGTTTCGGCACGGCACCAGCGGCAGAGTGGACGGCCCGTTTGGCTTCGTTCCAGCTGATTGGCGCGAACCCAGCCCCCCTTTTTCGCGCGCGTCGGGCGGTCCGTCAACGTGGCTTTACCTCGCCCAGTCCAAACTCGGCTTCGCGCACCTGGTTGTTTCTGTCGACAATGGCCGTCGCGGCAAAACCAGATTGGGTCGGAGTGCCGAAACGAAGATCAATCAGCGCAACGCGAGTGTTGTTCTCCCGATCGAGTGCCGGCTGAATTACCCAGAGGGGATACTGAACAAACTCCAGCAGCATTTGAAACGGGTACGTTTCCATAGCGGCGCGCATGGCTGGTGTGCGAGGGGGCTTGTAATAGGTCACGGCGTCGCTGACGTGAAAATTGGCGCGCAGGTCGACCGGTACGTCGACGTAGCCGTTGCTCAGTTCGGCCATGCCCCGCCAGACAAGCGGATTCGACGTAGGAAATGCGCCGGCGCGGCGCGGTGCGAGTTTGTTGTACGTATGCGCTCCGACGATTGTGGCGGCGTTTCGATGAAGAACGCTTCGCGTATAGTCGTAAGCGGTCAGGAGCAGAAGGGCTGTTACTGCCCAGCCGGCATTCCCCCTACCGGGCCTGGTTTCGCCGATTTCAGAACCAACGAGGCGTGACAACGCGGGCGCGACGATACCGAGCAGTAAGATGGCCCAGATCGCGAAGTCGACAACCGGAGTGATGTCGAAATGTGACCAGTGGCCTGAGAACGGCAGCAGGAGTCGTACACCGTATACGTTCGTGAGGTCGAGCAAAAGATGGGAGGCAATACCGGCAACGGCGATCAGGAAAGCCGGCCACCAACGGACCTTTTCTTTCCTGCAAAGCAGAGCGATGAGAGCGACCGTCAACAGCGCCATAAGAGGCATTCCCACCAGGGAATGCGTGATGTTGCGGTGCCAGTGCAGCCAGGTTGGACGTCCCCAGAACCATGAGATGACATCGGCGTCGGGGGCATTCGCGGCCAGCACCAGGATTGCGGTCCCGCAGGGTGTGGCCTTTTTGAGCCCGGCGCGGGCGAGGAAAAGTCCAACCAGCGAATGCGTCAGGTTATCCAAATTGTGAGGTTAGCGCGTGCAGTCTTGTGAGCGAACGGTATTGGACAATGGAAGTCATGGCGGGCTTGCTGAAACAGATCAATCGTTCGAACGGCGGATTGCCGAAACGTGCAGTCAGCGGAGCGGTGATGCTGCTGGAGGACCGGGTGGAAGGCGATCGCTGCCGCAACACGTTTGTTCATGGCGGTCCAATGAAAGCGGTGCTGATGGTGGCGGCGGAGCTGATTGACGAGCTGGCGGCGCGGGGCTTTCCGGTGTTCTACGGGGCGATCGGGGAGAACTTCACCGTTTCCGGACTTGACCCGCACTTATGGCGATCCGGGCAGCGTTACCGTGTTGGGTCCGATGCGCTGATCGAGTTGACCAGACTGCGGACCCCGTGTGGAAACCTGGATGTCTACGGCCCGCCGATCGCCGACGAACTGTATGACTCGCTCTGTAGGGCCGGCGACACCGGTTCGCCGCATTGGGCGCATGGCGGATTCTATGCGCGGATTATCCAGCCCGGCATGATTCAGGCCGGAGACCCGGTTGTCCTTGAATCCGATCTGGCCTGAGTCACGATTACTTTGGACAGGCCAGGACCTTCACTTCTTTTTCAGGGGCGGGCTTGAGGTCGGACATCCCGGCGGGCAGTTCGGCTCCGCCCGGCACGAACCAGATTTCCACCCGACGGAATTCCGCGCGGGCGTCGGAGGCCTTCACTGCCTGACCGGCGCGTTCTTTGACTGCGGCCGAGGCGCCGCAAAGGCTCGGCCTTGGCGTCGAATCCTGGGCAGTGCCTACCCAGTTCAGAAGGATGCGGCTCAAATCGAGCTGCGGACAAATACCCTGACCCCCACTTAAGACCGCTGCCGCATTGAGTACGCGCTGTTCGTCTATTGGACCCGCCTTGCCGGACGTTGCTTTCTCGCTGGTGTCGCGATGACCAATCAGAATCACTTTGGCATTCGGATCATTGCGCAGCATCGGCGTCAATTCTTCCAGCAGGAGGCGTTTGCCGCAGTTGTTGACGCGGGCGTTGTCGGTGGTAAAGACGATATCGTCCAGACGGCGCGGCTTCGGTGTGAGGGTAATGGTGACATCGCCGTTAGCCGTTGCCTTTTGCCCGATGCGATCTGTGGCTGTCGCGGTCAGATGGATCACCTTGGTCTGAGCCCGGGTTGCAGTGGTGTCGAACACTACTCCGGCCGAGTCATACGTGTCGCCGGCGATGCTGCCTTCACTCGCGGTGTAGACGATTGTGGCCGGGGTGGTGCATTCCGATGCGGTGGCAGTGGCGGCTAACGGAAGCTTCGCGCCGTATTCGATTGTCGAAGGCGTCACAACAAATCGGATGGTGAGCGGAGGCGTCGGCTTCACCAGGACGGAAACCGGAGCGGAGGTCTTCACGATTCCGCCGGCGGTCACCGATACGGTGACGGATCTGGTTCCCGAGCCTCGCGAGGTCGGCATCATCAGCGATGTTCCGGTTGCGCCGGTGACGGCAACGCCGTCGATGTACCACTGGTAGACGGGCGTCTGATCCGCCAGCCAGCCGCTGGCAACGACCTGGAGGCGGAGGTCGTCACTCGGACAAACGTCATGCGCGCCCGTGATCGCCGAGATCTGAATATTGGCCACCGGCTTCGGAGCGGGTGGAGGCGGAGGAGGAGGCGGCGGCACCGCGGCGCAAACACACGTCACACCGGGATCGAAGAGATTGAAGAGATTCGAAAGCTTGCTGCTCAGAACGAAGTAGGCGCCGCGTTTGACCGGATCGGTCAGGAAGTTGGCAGAAATCTCGTCGGCCGATCGGAAGCTGAAGCCGACGCCGGCGCGCAAATCCTTCATGACCCAGAAGCCGCCTTCGATGGCCGCGGTCGACTGGGTGATTCCAGTATGCGGCTGATAAATGGAGCGACCTTCGATGGCCGCATCGAAGCGGCTGCTGATTCTCGCCTGTGCGCGAGCCTGCCAGAGGTAGGTGAAATTCGAAACGGAAGGCGCGCCCGTGTAATTGAAAGTCCTGTCGCTCATGGCGAACTTGCCATAAAGTTCGAGGCGGCGCGCTGGTTGATAATAGCCGTCGGCGGAAATCAGGCTGACGCTGTCGTTCTGCGTCTGCGTCGTCGACGGAAGGCCATTCAGGGTTGCGTCCCGTTGCGTGTAGGAGAAAAGAAGCCCTTCACGGTCGGACTTCCACGGCCTCCACGCGAGCGCCGCCGTGCCTTGATTGGCGCGAGTCTGTTGTGACAGTTGGCTATTGGTGGCGAGCGGATTCAACAGATCCACGGCGCCGGTACCCGGCTCGAAGGCCGCCGAGGAATGCTGGTATCGGCCGAGTATGGTCAAACCATCGGAAAGTCTTCCGGCGGCTCCAGTGGTAAAGATCTGGCCAATGCCGCCGAGATCGCGAATTTCGTACCTGGTGGAGGTGCGGAAGTTTTTCGTGGGCAGCCAGGAGAAGCCGACGGAACCTGCATCGAAGCTGCGGTCTTTACCGGTCAGCAACTCGCCGCGTTCCAACCCGAGATCGAGTTTCAGGTGTTCGTGGATGGGGATGCGGTTCACCAGACCGATTACCGCGAAGGTATCGGTGCCGTTGATTCCATTCTCTATCAGGTATTTGGATTGAAGGGATGCATATTTGCTCCACTTGTCTTCAATGCCGATACTGGTCTCATTCTTGCCTGCAAGGGCCGCAAAGCCACTGCTACTGAGATCGCCGATTGGCGTGATGGGAGCGGATGCCAGGCGTTGTGTGGCGAAGAGCCGGACAGTTTCAGACGCCTGATAGCGCGCGGTCAGCAGGGTTTCATTCGGATATGTCGGGTCGCTGGCGGAAAGATTCTGTTCCCGCCGCACGGAGGCTGTGAAGCGTTCGAACGGTTTCCATTCCAAAGCCGCATTGACTTCGTTGGATTGCACTTCGCGTGCGTTGAACGTATCGCTGAAATCGCGGTAATCATAACCGGCTGTGAGGTTGAGAGTCCCGGTGAGGTATTGCTTCCATTCAAACGAGCCGGTCTGGCGCTGGTTGTTCACCAGACTGGTCTTGTTGCGTTCGTCGCCGAAACCGAAGCGGACGCTGGTCTTCTTTTTGACGGGCGTCAGTTCCACGGAAGCGCGCGTGGTTTGCGAGCCGGGAAGCACGGTGGTACCGAAAGGATTGAAGAATTCCGTATCGGTCTTCGAGAAGCTGCCCCGGAAGCGGCCGGTCAGGAAGCCGAAGGGCTGATCGATATCGGCGCGAATCGCTGTTCCGTTGACGTTAGCCGAGGCACCTCCCGCAACTCCTGCGGAAAGCGCTGAGCCGTGGCTTACCGGTACTTCGAGACTGAGCCGCCCGGCCATTGGCAGTTTCTGCTGGAGGGTCACGTCGCCCAGATAATATGAACCGGCCACCGGATCGCGCTGCTGGGTTACGCCAAGGCCCAGGCGGAAGCCGAAGGAATCCGCACGGACCTGCGCCCGGATGCCATAGAGGCTCGAGGTTCCGACGGTGTTCTCGAATTCGTAAGTGAAAACGATCTGATTGAGGTTGAGTGCGCTGTCAAAAGTATTGAACGTGCGAAGGAAGAACACGGCGCCGGTAAAGGGATCGATGGAATAATCAACGGACCGAACCAGTTGTTCGCGGGAAAGAACGATTTCCGGGTTATGGATATCGCGGGTTTCGATGGCGGCCGACTCAGACCCGGGAATGATATTGAAGTGGCTGAGCTGAATCAGCCCAAACGTGGAGCCGCGGAACACATCGCGCGAAAAGGAAGTGTTCGGACGGGCTCCTTCGAGCGTGATGGAATCGTGATGCGCGTCCTCCAGATGCAGGGCGGCGCCGATAACGTTGCGATTGTAATCGCCCACAGTGGATGAAATCTGCTGGGGGACGTTGCGCTGCGATGTAAACGCGGAAGGGCCAGGAACGGGTCCGTTATCGGCAGGAGCCGACGTCATGCGCAGGTCGCCAAACAAGAGGTAGGACTGATTGTGTTCGAGCCTACCGTACGCGTGGGCGTTCGATTGTGCAGCCTGGTACTGGGTGGAAGAATCGCCGTAGACGTCATAGACGCGATTGAGCGGGTCCAACTGGAACATGCCGGGATTGCCGTTCGAGTCGTTGAGTGTCACATGGCTTGTATAGCCGAGGGTGAGCAGGTAGGTACCGCTCAGGGGCGCCTGGAGAAATGCATCGCCGCGCCTCGAGACCTGTCCGGACTGGCCGAGAATCGGAAACTCCGGCGCAGCGCGGCCGATGGATATTTCGCCGTCACTGACCAAAATCGCGGAACGTTTTTCGGGCGTAAACCAGATGGAGCCTTCGGTCGAAATCAACCGATCCGGGTCGCCGCTCTCCGCGACCAGCAGAGCTTCGCCGGTAGCGTGCGCCGCAAGCAGGAGGAATGTCGCTTCGCCGTTCACGTCGTGCGCAACGCCGGCCTGCATGGTTTCGGGAACCTGCTCCGCGGAGCGGCCACCCTGCAATTCGGTATTCTTGCCCAGCAGCGCTGATTGCGGGCCGGAGGTTGCGGGGGCTACCGCTGGAACGGCCGCGCCGTTCGAACTGCCTTCATTCACGAACTGGCCCGACGAGGTTCGGATTCTGACTTCCTTCGCCTTCGCGGGATTGCCCTGTTCGTCGAGAACGCGCACACGTACCTGCATGGAGGTTCGCCCGTCTGCCGGGAGAGAGGGCTGCAACGGAATTAACTCGAGCTTCGCGGCAGGCAGACTGGAAATGACGGGAGCGGCGCCGGCCGGCGGCGCTGTCGCAGCAGCAGCCTGGCAATAGGGGCACGGTTTGAGGCCGAAATTCTGCCGCAACATCATGCCTTCGTTGAGCGGCGTCCGAACGAGGCGCGACCAGTTCTGTTCATCGAAGCGGTCCCCGCCTGAAATTGTGTAGCCTTTGGGGACCGTTGCGGAATCGAGAGCCACGACGACGGATCCGGCGGCAACGACGGGAATGTTGTACAGACCGTTGGAGTCGGTAGTTGCCGATCCGCCATTGGAAAGATAGATTCGGGCTCCCGCGATGGGGCGCTCACCTTTATCGAAGTCGCCGTTGCCGTTGCTGTCTTCGAAAACGCGTCCCAGCAGAAACTGCCGGGTGCTGAAGAGCCGCGCTCCGATTTCCACGATGGCGCGCGCGGTGTTGGTAGCCGCGGGCGCGCCCGCAGGCGGATTGCCGGTGGCTTGTGCGCTGTTTACGCTGGCGCCGATGTGAGCCTGGCCGCCAACCTGGAGCCGGTAAGTGATGACGTCGGTTTGTTTGGCGGCGATTGTGCCGAGCGCAAAGATCAGGGTTCCGGGAGTCGTTGTAATGGGGGTGATGGCCTGTGGGGCACCGGCACCCATCACGATCTGCGCACTGCCGGGCACATAGACAAAGCCGGGGGGCATTACATCCTGAATCTGCGCTCCGGCGAAATCCTGTGTGTAGTTGTTGGAGACGCGGAGCGTGTAAACGACGACATCGCCGATTTCCGCCTGAGAGCGGTCGGCGGTCTTGTTGAGAACGAAGCTGGAAAGAACGGTTGTCAGCACCACGCCCGATTGCGCTGTGACCGGCACGGAGACGGGGGCGCAGTCGCAGGCAGCAGTCGCTACGTTCACGATATTGGTGGGGGCGTTGGCGGCGATGGTCACGGTGATTGTGATCGGCGGATAGCTGGCGCCCACCGCCAGAACGTCGCTGCGCGTGCAGGAAAGCGAAGTCAGACTACAGGACCAGCCGGTTCCGGAGATTGATGTCGCGGTAAGGCCCTGAGGCATCGGGTCGGTGACGGTGACATTGCCGAAGGTGGGACCTGTCCCTGAATTCGAGAGGACGATCGTATAGAAGGCGGAACCACCCTGGATGAAGTTGCCGCCGTTGGTTTTGGTCAACGTCAGTACCGGAGCAACGCCGGTTAGAGTAGCCGGGTCGGTGGCGACATTGTTGGTGGTGTTGGTTTCACCGCCGCCGCTCACGTTGGTTGTGTTGATAACGGTTGCCGGTGCGTTGCCTGCGATGAGGACCGTGAGAGTGATCGGCGGGTACGCGGCGCCTGGCGCCAGAACGGCGGAGGTGGTGCAGCGGAGAGGAGTGAGAGTGCAGGACCAGGTTGCGCCTCCGGCGATGGCGGTGGCGGCCAGTCCGGTGGGCAGTGTATCCGTCACAGTAACGGTGCCGCTGGTGGAAACTCCGCCTACGTTGGAAGCGACGATTGTGTAAGTTCCGATTCCGCCTCTGGTGAAGGTGCCGGTGTGCGATTTCGCGATCGTCATATCCGGCAGACCTGTCACGGTGATGGAATCGGACGCCGGATCATTGAGAAGATTGACCTCACTGCCGCCGCCGACGAGCGCGTTGTTGACCAGAGTGCCGGATGCGGTGGCCGCGATGCCGGCTGTAAGTGTGATGGGCGCATAACTCGCGCCTGCGGCCAGAGCATCACCGCGTGAGCAGGAAAGTGCCGGTAAGGGTTGGCAAACCCAGGGCGCGGGGCCGGCGATTGCAGTCGCGGTCAGCCCGGCGGGGAGCGTGTCTGTAACGGTGACGTTTCCGCTGGTGGCGGCATTGCCGATGTTATTCGCGGTCAGAGTAAACGTTACGGAACCACCCGGCGTGAAGCTGGAACCAGCATGGGTCTTCGTCAGGGTCAGATCCGGCAGGCCGGTGACGACGATAGAATCCGATGCGGTATCGTTTGTCAAATTGGTTTCGCCGCCGCCGCCGACCAGGGCGTTGTTCACCAGAGTGCCTATTGCGTTGATGGCTATGCCGGCGGTCACATTGATGGGTGAATAGCTTGCGCCCTGGGCGAGGACGTCGCTGCGCGAACAGGAGAGCACAGGCAGCGCCTGGCAGACCCAAGGCGCGGGGCCGCTGATTGCAGTTGCCGTCAGTCCGGCAGGCAGCGTATCGCTCACGGTGACGGTCCCGCCGGTGGCCGTAGTTCCGACGTTGGAGGCCGTAAGGGTAAATACGACTGAGCCGCCGGGCAGGAATGACGTTCCCGCATGGGTCTTGGTAATCGTCATGTCGGGGATGCCATTCACGCTGATGGAATCCGACGCTGCGTCGTTGGTCAGATTGAGCTCACCGCCGCCGCCCACGACCGCATTGTTCACCAGCGTGCCGGTCACATTCCCCGCGATGCTGGCTGTGAGAGTGACGGGGGAATAGCTTGCACCGGACGCGAGCGAATCGCTGCGTGAACACGAGAGCGCGGGCAGAGGCTGGCAGACCCATGGAGCGGGGCCGGTGATTGCGGTTGCCGTCAATCCGGCAGGAAGTGTATCGGATACCGTGACGGCTCCGCTGGTGACGCCGGGACCGAGGTTATTTGCGGTGAGTGTGAAGGTAACGGAGCCGCCCGGTTGGAAAGTGGCGCCGGTATGAGTCTTCGTCAGGGTAAGATCCGGAACGATCGTGATGATGACCGGGTCAAAAGCGGTGTCATTGGTGGTATTGATTTCACCGCCACCGGAAACAACGGCGACATTGGTTAAGGTTCCGGTCACAGTTGGTGAGACATTGACGGTTACGGTGATTGGCGGATAGCTGGAATTTCCGGGAAGAATATCCGAGCGGAAGCAGGAAGGCTGGCCGGATACACAATTCCAGCCTGTGCCGGACATAGAGACGAAAGTCAGCCCGGCGGGGAGCGTGTCGACAACGTAAGTGGTGCCGAGCGTCTGGGTTGGAAGGATGTTGGAAATCGTCAGCGTGTAAGTTGCACCAGTCTGGCCCTGAGTGAACGTGCCGGTGTGGGTCTTGGTGATCGTGAGGTCGGGCAAGGCTATGACCGGCGGAGCCGTTACGCTTAGCGGGTCCGTTGCGGTGTTATTCAGAAGATTTGTTTCACCGCCGCCTCCGACTACCGCGGTATTCGTCAAAATCGTTCCCGCTGCCACTCCCCCGTTGATCGTGGCTACCAGTGTCAGTGTCTGTGTTCCCGTTCCACCTGCCGGAATCGCAGTGAACGTGCCGTTTGAAGTACACGATAGCGGCGTCACTGTGCAAGTCCAGCCGCTCGTCGTTGGCGCGAACGAGACAGCAGTCAGGCCTGCGGGCAGAGTGTCAGTCATGGTCACCGCACCCGTGGTCGCGGCGGTTCCAAGGATATTGTTTGGTGTAATCGTATAGGTGACCGTTGCCCCGGGTACGAGCGATGTTGCCGTGTGGCTCTTCACCACCTGAAGGTCGGGGACTCCGGCCACCGTCAACGGATCGGTTGCGGTGTCGTTCGTCGTATTGGTTTCGCCACCGCCTCCGACAACCGCGGTATTGGTGAGAATCGTTCCGGCCACCCCTCCGGCGTTGATGGTCGCAACCAGGGTCAGCGTCTGGGTTCCGGTGCCGCCTGCCGGGATTGCCGTAAATGCGCCGTTCGAACTGCATGAAAGCGGAGTTAACGTGCAGGCGCCCCAGCCGGTTGTTGTGCCGGCGAAGGAAACGGCGGTGAGACCTGCGGGCAGCGTATCTGTCATGGTCACGGTGCCAGTGGTCGCGGCGGTTCCGAGGATGTTGTTCGGAGTGATTGTGTAGGTCACCGTTCCGCCCGGCGCCAGGCTCGTCGCGGTGTGGGACTTCACCACCTGAAGGTCGGGAACTCCGGCCACCGTCAACGGATCGGTTGCGGTGTCGTTCGTCGTATTGGTTTCGCCACCGCCTCCGACAACCGCGGTATTGGTGAGAATCGTTCCGGCCACCCCTCCGGC
>JAICJH010000049.1 GCA_025928545.1 Bryobacteraceae bacterium
AGGCTTTCATACCAAAATGGAGGTTTTGCAGCGGCAGGCTTACGGATTCAGGAACTTCAACAACTACAGGCTCAGGGTTAAGGTATTGTGTTCTTAGATCGGTCGGAGGCAAAGCTTGCCCCCACTAAGTGTGTAGAGCCATCGTTGGAAATATGCCTCGTAACTCGTAAGGTGTTGAAAATGGTGGGCGCGCAGGGACTCGAACCCCGGACCTCCTGCGTGTGAAGCAGGCGCTCTAACCAGCTGAGCTACGCGCCCCCGAAAGGCGGGACAAATCCAAGTTTAGTACATCGCGCACTCTGGTCCGATAAGCTGACACTGATGGCTCCTGGCCCCGATCGCTCCGCCGCCGACACCTCTCCCTCGGAAACTTACCGGCAGCGCCTGGCCGACCGATCCCAAATCCTTTCCGCTCTCGATTCACGCCGCCATCGCCTCGGCCTGCTGCGCCTGTTGATCTTCGTCGCAGCCGCGGCTACCATCTGGTTTGCGATCCGTGGCCAGATATCCCCTTGGCTGATCGTCTTCCCAGTCGCAGCTTTCATCGCACTCGTCTGGTGGCAATCCCGCATCGAACGCGAAATGGAATGCGTCCGCCGCGCGAGTGCTTTCTATGAGCGCGGCATGGCCCGCATCGAGCACCGTTGGCAGGGCGGCGGCGAAACCGGCGAACGCTTCCTCGACCCGCACCATCCCTATTCCCTCGATCTCGACATCTTCGGACGCGGCAGCCTCTTCGAACTCCTTTCGATCGCACGTACGCGCGGCGGCGAAGCCAAACTTGCCGGTTGGCTGCTATCGGCCGGCAAGCCCGAAGAGCTTCGCGAGCGGCACGCCGCAATTGCCGAACTACGCCCTCTGCTCGATCTTCGTGAGCAACTCGCCGTACTGGGCGCCGACTATCGCGTGGGTGTCAATCCAACCCATCTGAGCGCGTGGGCCATCGCGCCCGTCCGTGCCTTCCATACTCCGCAGCGCCTCACCGCCTTCATCCTGTCCGTCATCATGGGGACGGCTTTACTTTGGTGGTTCGCCAGATCTTTTATCGACCTCGCCGCCACGCCGTTCGCCGCGGCAATCGGAGCGATAGTGGGCATCTTCGCGCTCACTATCCGTAAGCGAGTCATCCTCATCACGGAAGATCTGAACGAGCCCGCGCACGATCTCGATCTGCTGTCGGAGATTCTCGCTCTCCTCGAGCGCCAGACCTTCGCGTCGGAACGCCTTCGGAAGCTCAGCGCAGCAATTCACACAGCAGACGGACACACAGCCTCCAAGCGCATCGCACACCTGCGCCGGCTCATGGAATTGATCGATTCGCGCGATAACTTCATCGTGCGGATCATCGGCCCGCCGCTGCTATGGACCACCCAGCTCGCCATGGCAATTGAAAACTGGCGGGCCGAAAATGGAGCACTGATTCCCGCCTGGCTCGATGCGGTGGCGGAAATGGAAGCCCTGTCTTCGCTCGCCAACTATGCCTATGAGCACCCGGCGGACGTGTTCCCGCAGTTGGCTGAAGGGCCACCCGTTTTCGATCTGGAAGATGTTGCGCATCCTCTGCTGCCCGAAGCTCGCGCGGTTCGCAACAGCGTGCGCCTCACCGCTCCGGTGCGCCTCTTCGTTATCAGCGGCTCGAACATGTCGGGCAAAAGCACGCTGCTGCGCGCAGCCGGCGTGAATGCGGTTCTGGCGCTGGCGGGCGGTCCGGTGCGCGCGCGCCGCATGACGCTCTCGCGCCTTTCGGTGGGCGCGTCGATCCGCACTACGGATTCGCTCGAAGAAGGCCAGTCGCGATTCATGGCGGAGATCCTTCGGCTGAAGCAGATTCTGGAACTCCCGGCACCCGCTCTGTTTCTGCTGGATGAACTCCTCCACGGCACCAACTCGCACGACCGGGCAATCGGAGCCGAAGGCATCGTGCGGGCTCTGCTGACTCGCGGCGCGATAGGTCTGGCGACGACGCACGATCTGTCTTTAGCCGCTGTGGCGGATCAACTCGCGCCTGCTGCCGCGAATGTGCATTTCGAAGACCGCCTCGAAGATGGCCGCCTGGTGTTCGATTACAGGATGCGTCCCGGCGTAGTCGCGCGGAGCAACGCTCTCGATCTGATGCGCGCAGCCGGTCTGGATGTCTGAGCCTTTTACAGGGTAGCCAGAATACCGCGGATCTCAGCGGCTTTGGGCGAGGCGGGGAAAAGCTCCAGGTACCGGTCGAAATGCTTCCTGGCCTCGGCATTGCGCCCGAGTTTCAGGTATGCGTAAGCAATATTGCCGTGCGCTTCTTTGCGATTGGGATCCGCAGCCAGCGTCTTTTCGAGCCACGCGACCGAGTCCCCGTAGCGGCCTAACTGGTAATAAACGAAGCCCAGGTTATTCAGCAGAATCGGATCGTTCGGCTTCAGTGCTACGGCTTTTGCAAACGCCTTCTCCGCGTCCTCATACTTCATTTCGCGGTACGCCTGTCTGCCGATGCGGTCCAGGTCGTACGCCCGCGCATTGGCCGGCAGCGCGACGGCAACCGGTTTTGCGGCGGCCTCACCGCGTCCGGCCAGCCGCTCAGTTTCGGTCTGCACGCTTTGCTGAAGTTTCAGCAACTCGGCCTGCTTCGCGGCCACCTGACTTTCAAGCGCGGCCAACTGCTCGTTCAGTGTCGCGGCCTTGCCCTCGAACTGCCGGGTTGCCTGCGTGAGTGCTTCCGGCTGCAATTCAAAGATGAATTCCCCGCCCTGACTGCCGATCAGATTTCCCATGGCGGGTGTCTGCTTTGAGAAGCCAGCCACGATGGGGCTGACATAGGCTCCCAGTTCCGATGCCGTAATCACGCCGTTCCCGTCGAGGTCCGCCTTGCCTTCGAGCCCCTGTAAAAACGCCCAGGTGAAGACGGAATGCCCGTCGGGTCCGTCGTCGGAGACTGGCTGGTCCGCCCCACCCGCGGTGAGAATCTGGCGAGCATCGCGGCGGGTGACTTCATCCAGATAGCCCCGATCGCGCGAAAACGTACCGCCGCCGCGCGTGAGCGCAAGTCCGCTGTAGCAGGAATCCATCACGAAATAGACGTGCTTGGCGGGAATCAGATCGGCCGCCTCGCGCAGCGCTGTCATGCTGATCGCGGTGGAGTAGTAGTTGTTCTCATCCGCATCCACCGGAATAAGGAAGCCGGATTGCCGGCCATCGGCAGTGTTCCGGGTGGCGCCGTGGCCCGCGTAAAAGAAGAACACGCGATCGTCGTGCGAGACTTTGTTGGCGTCGGCGAGATCGTCGCCCAGCACCTGCATGATGCGCTGGCGGGTGGCGTCGCCGTTCAGCAGTTTACGGATATTCTCAGGCTGAAAACCAAATTTATTGATGAGCGTCTGTTCGATGGCGCTGGCGTCGTTCACCGCATACCGTAGTTTCGGCCAACTCTGGTAATCGTCGATTCCGATAATCACTGCCCAGCTCTTGCGATACGGATTCAGTTTTTCACCCGCGGCGGTCTGCACAGCCGCGGCGGGAGGAGCGGCGCGGTCTGCCCCTTCGGGCGGCGTCGATTTCACCATCTTCGTTCCGTCGAAAGTCAGAAAGGTGTAATTCTGCGCCGTCAGTTCATTCAGCACCAACGGCAGCGCAAGTACGCTCTGCTTGTGAATGTCGTGAAAAAGAATGACGCCCTTGTGCTGCTCGTTGAGTTGATGCAAGACCCGCATCGCAATCGATTCCGGAATCGGATCGGCCCAGTCTTCCGAATCGATAGTCCACAGCACGTCCTGCAGGCCCTCGTCGGTGATCTGTTTGAAGATTTCCTTGTTACGTGCCCCGTAGGGAGGCCGGAAAAGCAGCGGTTTCACTCCCGTGATCTTCTCCAGAATTCGATTGGTGGATTCGATCTCCTTCGCGCGGTCCTCTTCGCTGAGGCTCGAAAGCACGCGGTGCGAATATGTGTGGTTGGCGATGGTATGCCCCGCATCCAGCAGGCGCTTCGCGATGGCGGCGTTCCGAAGCAGCGTTACATTGTCGCCGGCAACGGTGCCAAGATTCTGACCCAACTCGAAGAACCCCGCGCGCAGCCCGTATTTCCGCAGCAGAGCGGCAATTTCTTCTGTGTACTTCGGATGCGGCCCGTCGTCGAACGTCAGCGCCACGGTCTTCGGCGCGAAATCGATGCCGGAGATTTCATTCGGAAACGACTTGCTGCGCAAACCCGTCTCAGGCACCTCGGAAACACCGTCATCGTATTGAGTCAGAATTCGGTCGCGGCTATCCAGCGTTCTGAGCCACGCAATATAGGAATCCCACTTCTCTCGCTTGCCCTGCTGCCCACGCGTCGCGAATTGCGAAAAGATGCGTGAAACTTCCTCCCGATACGAATTCTGAATGGCGTGCAGATCGTCGAGGATGTTCTTCAGATCGTTCGACTGACTTCCGCCGTCAGCCGCCAGTTCTTCGAACAGATCGAGGAACGCCAGCTTATCCGCGTCACGCAGCCGATGCATGCCAGGTATTGGAACAGTGGCCGTCATGTACCGGATCACCTGCGCCAGTTTCTTCGGCTGCCCGGCCATGTCGCGTGCCAACGCCGCGACAGCTTCCTGCTTTGCCCAAAAGATGCGGCGTCCGGCTGTGCGGCAGCGGACGCGCGTGGCCTCGTCGAGCGAATCTGCGCCGTTCATCAGCAGCAAAATGCGGCGATAGTCCGTAGTAACCTCATCCAGGCGCTTGTTGATCGCCGGATCCTCGCGGTACCGGTTGTACGAATACCAAACAGCGGTGGATGCGCCGGCGGCGATCAACAGCGCAATCAGAGCAATCTTCCACTTGGGGAGCATTTAGGCGAATCCGCCGATCTCTGCTCGGCGTGGCTCCATTATAGACCGCATCCGGCTGAAACCAAAGGGCCGTCAACATTCCGGGCTGTTTGCGTTGTATTCTGAAGTTTCATGTCCACGCTACCGGCTGAAACCGCTGCCGGCGTCTCACCGGCTACACTTCGGCATCTGGAAACCGCGATTGAAGCCAGTATTCGCGGGAAGGCGGAGGTTGTCCGCATGGCCTTGGTGTGCCTTCTGGCCCGCGGACATCTGTTGATTGAAGACGTTCCAGGCGTCGGCAAAACCACGCTTGCTCAATCGCTCGCCCGCGCGGTGGATGGCAGTTTTCACCGCCTTCAGTTCACGAGCGACATGCTCCCGTCCGATGTTCTTGGCGTCACTGTCTGGAATGCCCGCACCGAAGAATTCGAGTTTAAGCCGGGGCCCGTATTCGCGAATTTTCTGCTGGCCGACGAAATCAACCGCACCACGCCGAAAACGCAGTCGGCGCTGCTCGAAGCCATGAACGAACAGCAGGTGACCGTGGATGGCCGCACTCTGCCGCTGCCCGAGCCGTTCATGGTGATCGCGACGCAAAACCCCTCCGATCACCACGGAGCATATCCTTTACCGGAATCGCAGCTGGATCGTTTTCTCATGCGCCTTCGTATCGGCTATCCCGATCTCGAAAGCGAACGCCAGATCATCAGCCAGCCAGGCGGCCATCACGGCGAAACAACTCCATGCGTGCTGCACGGGCACGATCTCGCCCGATTGCAGGCCTCGGTCACGGCCGTCAACGTGGATCGCGCCATTGTCGATTACATGCTGGCCGTTGTGGAGCGCACAAGAACTCACGAGAATCTGATTCTTGGAGTCAGTCCGCGCGGATCGCAGGCGCTGTTCCGTGCCACCCAGGCCCATGCCGTTCTCTGCGGCCGGAACTATGCTCTGCCGGACGATGTCAAAATCCTGGCTCCGAAAGTACTGGCGCACCGCGTTGTTGCGGCCTCGCGGTCACCCATGGCGAACCGCCGTGGCGCATTCGGGGCGGTTGCGAGCGAACGCGTAATCGAAGAAATACTTTCGCAGATCGACGTCCCGCTATAGTTTGTAACGACCAGGCAGCGCGGCGCTGGTGATCGCGGCAATGGAAGCCAACGCGCAAAGCAGGACGAACCAATCGCCATGGCGCGTGTAGAACGTTCGTTCGGTGACGTAATCGTATGGCACTCTCGCGGAAGCTTCCTGATATTCCGGTAACGTCCGCTCTACGCGGCCGGCCGGATCCACCACTCCACTGATACCGTCGTTCGTCGACCGTACAATCCATCGATCGTTCTCCGCGGCACGCATGCGAACCAGCAATAGGTGCTGATAGCGAGCGGCCGTTTTTCCGAACCAACTGTCATTCGAGATGTTGAAAAGCACCTGCGCACCGGATGCGGCGAACTGCCGGATGTAACCGGGAAACGCCGACTCGTAGCAGATGAATGTCGCGACGCCATGGCCGTCGAGCTTCGAAACTACAACCTTGTCTCCTGGCGCGAAATCGCCCGCTTCGGTCGAAATTTTTTGCGTGATCAGCCCGAATGGCCATGGCACGAACTCTCCAAAAGGCACCAGATTCACCTTGTCGTACCGGCTTACCCGGTTGCCGTCGGCGTCGAGCAGCAGTGCGGAATTCAGTGGCGGCCCCTTCGGAGTCGCGTGAGCCACCACGCCAGCCAGCACTGCGGCCTGCGCCTGTTTCGCAATGGAAGCGAGCATACCGGTGAACGCCGAATCGGATTCATAGAAGGGCGCCGGGACTTCCGGCCACACGATGATCGACGTTGCATGGTCGCGCCCGGCTACAGAGAGTGAAAACAAACGCATCTGCCGTTCGGTGCTGTCGAGAAGATCCTGCGACCAGACGGACTCGTCATCAATGTTCGGCTGCACCACAACGGCGCCCGCCGTGCCCTTCCGTAAAGCAGGCAGATCCGGCAGAAGCATCAGGCACGGCAGCATCAGCAGCCATACCGCGGGATGCCTTTGCGACCGGCTGACCAGCGTCGCGACGACTGCGCCGATCAAAGCCAGCACGAAAGATATTCCCCAGACGCCGGTCACCGGCGCCAGCCGTAAAAGGAGCGGCATATCGCTCGCCGCGTTACCCAGATTCAGCCACTCGAAACCGGTATAGGAGTGCGTCCATTCAATTGCTGTCCACATGGTGGCGATTGCGGGCACCGCGTACCATTGCCGCAGCACCATGCCGGATAACGCCGCGAACACGCCTGTTTGCAGGCCTTTTGCCAGGCAGAACAACACGAAACAGAACCATGCCATCGCGCCGCCCATGCCGCCGTGGTGTTCGAGCGTCCATTGAATCCAGTGGCAGCTTCCGAACCAGTACACCAGACCAGCCGCATACCCGAACGCGAATCGCCAGCGCCAGTTCGGTTCGCGGGCGCACGCGACCAACAGGGGCGTCAATGCGACCGGTGCGAGCCAGGCCAGGTTGAACGGCGGGAAAAGCAACACCAGAAGGCCCGCCGAGCACAAGGCCAGAAACCAATTGACGATCACGCGCGAAGTGCCTGTTCGTTCACAATGTCCGCCATGTACGAACTCCGCACCAGCGGCCCGCTGAACACCATTTTGAATCCCATGTTCAGTCCGAGATTCTTATATTCGTCGAAGCGTTCCGGCGTCACGTATTCCGCCACTGCCAGATTGCGGCGAGTCGGCTGCAGATACTGACCGATGGTCACGACGTCCACGTCCCGTTCACGAAGATCCCGCAGCAATTGCGCAACTTCGTCCGGCGTTTCTCCCAGGCCCGCCATGAAGCCCGATTTCGTCATGACTTCGGGACGATGTTGGCGGGCGAAGGCCAGCACATCGAGCGACTGCGTGTAATTCGCCTGAGGCCGCACACGCCTGTAAAGCCGCGGCACGGTTTCCATATTGTGATTAAAAACGTGGGGGCCCGCATCTAAAACGCGCGCGACTGCCTCCATGTTGCCGTCGAAATCCGGCGTCAGCACTTCCAGGCGCGCCGCCGGCACGGCCTCACCCACTTGCCTGACGGTCTCGGCGAAATGAGCGGAACCTCCGTCGGCAAGATCGTCGCGATTCACGCTGGTAATAACGACGTAACGAAGCTTCATCTCAGCGGCCATCCTGGCGACGTTCTCCGGCTCCAAAGGGTCAAGCCGCATATCGTGGATTCGCGGATTTCCCTTCGGCACGGAACAGAACCCGCAGCCCCGCGTGCAGAGATTCCCGAGAATCATGAACGTGGCCGCGCCGCGATGGAAGCACTCGTGGATGTTCGGACACCGCGCGGATTCGCAGACGGTGTGCAGGTTCAGCGCGCGCAGACTCGTCTTCAGCGTATTCAGCGATTCAAAACGCGTAGCGCTTCGCCGCGCCCACTCGGGCAGGCGCGGGCGCGGATTCTCAATATTGACGAGAGGCGTCACTGTTTATGAATCACGATACCGTTGTAGCCGAGTTCCGTCAGCTTCCTCTTCGCTTCGGAAAGAGTGAGCGGCGAGCGGTACGGTCCCACCAGCACTTCAAAGTACTCGGGCTTCGAACTATTCGCGAGGATAGCGGGCAGTCTTGCTTCACGCAGAGCTTTCACCAGATCGTCCGCATTGGGCCGTTTGGCTGCGGTGATCTGCCAGTAAGTGGTGCCTCGCTCCGGTTCGGAAATGAAGACACCGGTTGCCGCCGCGGACGTGTACGGCGCCGGCTGCACAGGAGCCTTGGCAGGCACGCTCTGGATCGGCCCAGGAGGCGCGGACGCAGTCTGTACCGGCGGAGTGGAACCGGCAGCAGCCGGATCATCCGCCACTCTCGGCTCAGCCGCCGGGAAGCCCCCGGTTTCTGTCGGTGCAGGCGCGGGACTTGACACGGGCGGTGTTTCCGATGCCGTCTGCGTATTGGTCGGCTCCTCCCGTTTGCCCTCGGTGGCAGGCGCCGCGGCATCCGGCCCGGACGCCATGCCCGATTTCGCCGAGTTTCCTCCCACCACATAACCCACCGCGAAAAATACTCCGCAAAGCAGCGCCGCCACGAAAAATATGGCGAGCAACTGCTTATTGCCCAATACCAACTCCCGGTCCCCGCCGTTATTGCTCATATAATTCAGATCTTCGCAGCTTCACTCTTGCCGCTGTCGTTCCTGCCGCTGTCGTTCCTGCCGATGTCGTTCTTCGCCGTCACACTGTTCATCAGATTCTGGAAAGAAACCAGCAGATCCACCGGCAGGGGGAACACGATCGTCGTGTTCTTCTCCGCGCCAATCTCCACCAGCGTCTGTAAATAGCGTAACTGAATGGCTGCGGGCTGCTGCTGAATCACGTGCGCAGCCATGGCCAGTTTCTCCGATGCCGCGTATTCGCCTTCGGCATGAATGATTTTGGCGCGCCGTTCGCGCTCCGCTTCGGCCTGCTTCGCCAGAGCCCGGATCATCTGTTCCGCCAGATCCACCTGCTTCACTTCCACCATCGAAACCTTCACGCCCCAGGGCGACGTATGCTGATCGAGAATCTGCCGCAGCCGCACGTTCAGCTCTTCTCGCTTGCTGAGCAGTTCATCGAGTTCCACTTCCCCCAACACGCTGCGCAGCGTAGTTTGCGCCAGTTGCGAAGTGGCATAAAGAAAGTTCGAAACCTCCACAACCGCCAGCCGCGGTTCCACGACGCGGAAATAAATTACGGCGTTCACTTTGACGGTGACATTGTCGCGGGTCACTACGTCCTGCGGCGGTACTTCGATCGTGTCAACGCGCAGCGAGACCCGCACCATGCGGTCCAACGGCTTGAACACAAGGATCAGCCCCGGCCCCTTCGCCTCCGGCAGCAGGCGGCCCAGTCGAAAGATCACGCCCCGCTCATATTCCGCCAGAATCTTCACTGACGAGATCGCATACAAAGCCACGATCAGAATAATTAACAGCACTGCCGGCATAACGTCTTGCTCCTTTACCCGGAAACGTTCCCCCGCACCGGTTCTACTTTCAGCGTCAGCCCCTCAACCGCCGTCACTCTCACTGACTCCGCCGGCCCTACCCTGCTCGTCGATACCGCACTCCAATATTCTCCCTGAAAGACGACCGTTCCCGAGAGATTTAATTCACCGACCGCAACGGCCTGCCGCCCGGCCATCGCTTCCACTCCGGTGACCACTTTGTTGCGGCGCGCCTTTGCCGCAATGGAAAACAGGAAACTCGTGACAATCGCGAACGGCAGCGTCAGCGCCAGAGCCATTCCGAAACGGATCCGCAGAGCCGGCTCATTGGTATCGATCAACAGAAGCGCGCCCAGCAGCAGCGCGATGGCGCCGCCTGCCGTCAGGATCCCGTGCGTCACGAATTTCGCCTCCAGCACGAAAAAAGCCAGCCCCATGAGCGTCAGCGCCGCCCCCAGCCAGCCGATTGGAAACATTGCCAGCGCTGCAAGGCCGAGCAGTACACTGATCGCTCCCAGCACTCCTGGCAGCACCGTGCCCGGCGATGAGAATTCGGCGTAAATTCCCAGCGCGCCCAGCACCAGCAGCAGCAGCGCGATATTCGGATCCGCAATCGCCATCAGGATGCGCTGCCGCAGCGTCGGTTCGAACATGTCGATTCTCGTGTCCGCGAAATGCAGCGTCTGCTTGCTGCCGTCGAACCGTGTAATTTCGCGCCCGTTCAGGGCGTTCAGCAGCGCGGCTGTATCGGGAGCCGTGAGGTCGATCAGGTGTTCTGCCAGCGACTCGCCGTCCGTGTACGAAACGCTGCTGCGGACGGTTTTTTCCGCGGCATCCACGTTGCGGCCCCGATGCCCCACGATGGTCCGCAGCAGCGCCGCCGTATCGTTCTCGACTTTCTGATTCATCACGGAATCGAGATTCGCACCCGTGCCGGTGACCGGATGCGACGCGCCGGTATTGGTGCCGGGAGCCATGGCGGCCACATCGCCGGCTTCCAGCAGGAAGAAGCCCGCGGAGGCCGCCCGCGCGCCTGCCGGACCCACCCACATAATGACCGGCACCGGAGAATGCAGCACAGCTTCCACAATTTCACGCGTGGAATCCAATAATCCGCCCGGAGTACTGAGGTGGATAATCACAGCGTCGGCGTGTTCAACCTGTGCCCGAGCCAATGCCGCGGAAACTACTTCCACTGTAATGGGATGCACAATTCCGGCAATATCCACCTGCTCGACATGCGCCGAAAGCATGCCGGCAAACAGGAAAATACCGATTCCGGAGAGAAGTCGCAAGCGCTTTCACTATAGCGCCTTTATGATCAACGTCTTGGCGGGCTTATCGGACGCATAAAACGTTTTTTAGCCAGAATGTAATATGCCCGGTTTATAATGGAATTTCTACCAATATATGTCCAGCAAACCAGCAGCAAAACCGACCATCGCAAACGAAAACGCAGCCGTAACCAAACCACGCGCCGCGAGAACCAAAGCCGCCAAAACCACCCCCGTTGTTGAAGTTGCCTCCAGCCCCAGGGTCAAGACAGTAAAGCACAGCAAGGCGCCCGTACAGGCCGTTGAGCCCACATTCGAGGCCGCAAAAATCGGCGAGTTCGCCCAAATCAGCGTTCACGATCAAATCGCGAAGATCGCTTATGGATACTGGGAAGCACGCGGGTTCCAGCCCGGTTCTCCCGAACAGGATTGGCTTCGCGCTGAGCGGGAATATCTTCGGAAAGCCTAGTTCAGTACTTTCGCAGCACGGCGAGTAACCGCCCGCGAACCTTTACCTGGTTCGCCGGAACGCGAATGGGACTCATCGTCTCATTCGCAGGTTGCAGCCGAATCATATTTCCCTGTTCGCGGTAAATCCGCTTCAAAGTTGTTTCCGTGTCGCCAACCAGCGCGACAACGATCTGCCCGTCGCTCGCGTCGGCGGTGTTTTCCACAAGAATCATGTCGCCATCGCAGATGTGGTCTTCCACCATGGAATTGCCCCGCACCCGGAGAGCGTAGGTCTCTTTGCGTCCCACGAAATCGGAAAAACTCAGCGAATCCGCCGTATCGAAGGCCTGCACAGGCTGTCCCGCCGCAATGGTTCCGTGGATCGGGATCTCGAGCGAAGCCTCAAACTTGTTCCGGCTCTTTTCCTGCACGTAACGAGGCGCGACTTCCACAGACCGGCTTTGGTTGGCGCCCCGCGACAGATAGTTTTTCTTCGCCAGCGCCGAGATATGCTTGTGAACCGTCGCGATGGAAGAAACCTTCAGGCCGCGCGCAATTTCCTCGTAGCTCGGATTGAAGCCATTTTCAACCTGGTATTCGGCAATGAAATCCAGCACTTCCTTCTGTCTGCGGGTGATGGCCATTTGACAATAGGATAGGCGAACAAAAGGTGAAAAGCAAGAGAAAAGTGCGTCCGAAGATGTTCAATCGGATGTATACTACCCGAGAACTGTCAGCCGAATCATCGTCCATCCGGCTCATCGAAAGGAGAAATCTATGAGAATGTTGCTAAGAGTTTCGATTCCCATTGACACTGGAAACGCCGCCGCCAAAGCAGGAACTTTAGGGTCTACGATCGAAGGAATTCTCGCGAACCTCAAGCCCGAGGCTGCCTATTTCTTCGCGGATGATGACGGCCAGCGAGCCGGCTCGATCGTTTTTGACCTGAAGGACTCGTCGCAGATTCCTTCTGTCGCCGAGCCGTGGTTTCTGGCTTTCAATGCAAAGGTATCGCTGCGGCCGGTAATGAACCCTCAGGATCTTGCGAAGGCCGGCGCCAGTATCGGCAAAGCCGTCAAACAATACGGGCAATAGGTGAGGGGCAGCGCGAAACCTCGTGCACTCCCGATCTAATCAATCGGATTGGTTGCAAACACCGAAAGCTCCGGCACAAAGCCGCGATCGTCCATCTCCAGGATCGCCTTGACGGCCGAAGCGATTTCTTCCCCGCGGAGCTTGGAATCGTTGACGTTCTGCTGAAGCCCGTTGGCGGCAAAGAAGTCGGTAACAACTTCGCTGGGGTTCACCAGCATGACGCGGATATTGTGCTTGCGCAACTCGGCACGCCAGCATTCCGTCATGCCGCGAACAGCGAATTTGCTCGCGTAGTAAGCGGTGCCATTTGTCCCACCGCGCAGTCCGGCGGTGGAACAGATGTTGACGATGTTGCCCCGCTTGCGCGCACTGAAAATCCTGGCTGCCTCGCGTCCCATCATCATCACACCGGTCACGTTGGTCGCAAAGACGCGCTCAAATGCGGTCGTATCCATTTCCACCAGCGGCTTGAACGTGCCAATCCCGGCGTTGTTGACCAGAATATCCAGGTCGCCGAACTTTGCCATCACCTGCCCGAACGTCCGTTCCACATCGGCTTCCACGGCGACATCGGCCTGAATCGCAAACGCACCCAGTTCGCGCGCCGCTTCCTCCAGCTTTGCTTTATCGCGGCCGGTGATCGCAACTCGCGCGCCCGCCTCTGTCAGACTCCTGGCGATGGCGCGGCCGATGCCCGAACTGCCGCCGGTGACTAAAGCAACTGCATTGGATAAGTTCATGGTCGCCTTCAATATACTAAAACCATGCCGGGATATGAGAATCAACTGGCGGAGCTTGTCGCGGAACTGAACCGCGCCGCCGGCTCGAACAGCGCGCCGGCTCAGTCGATGCCTGGCGGCTCCCGCGAAATCCGGCAGGAAATCCGCACCGACCTGCCCCCCGATCCATCCTCGCTCGATACCGTCCTGACCCACGCGGCACGCATCGGAGCGTCCGATTTATTGCTGATTGCGAATGTCCCCGTGACCCTTCGCGTCGGCGGCGTTCTTTCGCACTCCACCGGGCCGCAGCTCACCGCCGAAACTGTGCGGAACCTGCTGGTTTCGCTGCTGACGCAGGCTCAGTATCGGGAATTGCAGAGTAATAAATCGCTGGATCTGTGCTTCAGCCGTGAGGGCATCGGCCGCTTCCGTGCCAATATCCATTACCAGCGCGGCACGCTGGCCGGCAGCGTTCGTCTGTTGCCCGACAAGATGCCGACGCTTGAGTCGCTGCATCTTCCCGCCGGACTTCGCAGGCTCGCCGAAGCACGGCAGGGCCTTGTGCTGGTCACAGGCCCGACTGGCTGCGGGAAGAGTTCCACGCTCGCCGCTCTGGTGGACGCAATCAATACCCAGCGTCACGATCACGTGGTGACCATCGAAGACCCGATCGAGTTCGTGCATTCCAACCGCAAATCCATCATCGAGCAAATTGAGGTTGGCCCGCATCCGGGCAACGACGCGCCCGATTTCGCCGGTTCGCTGCGCAGCATTCTGCGCCAGAATCCCGACGTCATCCTGGTGGGCGAAATGCGCGATCCCGAAACCATCGCCACCGTTCTGACCGCTGCGGAAACCGGGCATCTGGTGCTCTCCACGCTGCACACGAATGACACGTCCCAGGCTGTGTCCCGGATTCTCGATTCCTTTTCCCAGGGCAATCAGCACCAGGTCCGGCAACAGCTGTCTCTCGCGCTGCTCGCGGTGGTGGCGCAGCAACTCGTGCCGGCGTTAGGCAATAATCCCGCGCGTTATCCCGTAGTTGAAATCCTCATGGCCACCAGCGGCATTCGCAGCCTGATCCGGAAAGGCGACGATCATCAGCTTTATTCCGCACTCTCCACCGGGCGAAACGACGGCATGATTTCGATGGAACAGTCGCTGGCCGAAATGGTGAAGAACGGCAAGATACATCGGGATGTTGCCTTATCGCACTGCTTCCGCAGCGAAGACTTGTTGCGATATTTACAGGGCTAAACGGCTTCCGGTTGCTTACTTCATCAAATCGGGAGTCGCCGCCGTCGCTACGGGCCAGGTCCGGATGCGCTCCAGAATCGCGTCGGCTTCCGCAGTCTTGCCCGCTTCCGCCAGAGCGTTGGCCAGATGAAACTGCGCGGGATAATCGTTTGGCGCCATCTCGGCCGCCCGGCGGAAGTACCGCAGCGCGTCATTGAGCCGGTCAAGCGCCAGATAAACCTGGCCCAGTCGGTACTGAATCATCACGCTGTCAGGCTCAATGGCAGCGGCGCGCTCGAGATCCGGCAAAGCGACCTCGGCCTTCCCCTGTCGGTAATAAATATAGCCGCGCGACGACAGCGCTGCCGCGAAATCGGGCTTCAGCTTCACCGCTCTGTCCAGACTGGCGAGCCCCGTAGCCGGATCTTTCGCGTTCTCTTCCACGCCGAGTTCGAAGTAAGCCTCGGCATCGTTTGGATGGCGCGCGACATACCAGCGCAGGTCAGCCAGACCCGCATCCAGCTGCCCGATGTGCGCCAGCGCAAAGCCGCGCTCGCGTCGTCCGATATCGTCGCCGGGTTCGAGTTGAACATACTTGTTCCACGCGTCGGCAGCAGCCTTATATTCGCGAAGATTCCCGGCGGCCGTCGCAAGCGACTTTTGCAGGTCCGCCCGACCCGGCGCCAATTGCGCCCCCTGTGCCAGCAGACGGAAAGCCGCATCCGATTCCTTCAGCGAGTCGACCGTATACGCAAGGGCGTAGATCGCATCGGCATTTCGTGGTTCCAGCCGCACCGCGGCTTCCAGCACTTCGCGTGAGCGTGCAAAATGGCCGGCCTGAGATTCCAAAACGCCCAGATCGTACAGCAGCGGAAAACTGTTCGGATGGGCAACCAGCGCCGCTTCCAGCAGAGTCCCCGCGCGCTGCATATCGCCTGCATCAGCCAGCGCGCGGCCCGCGGCGGCACTCCAGCCGGCATCGTTGTGGAAACGCGCGGCAAGCTCGCCTGCTTCCGAATAACGGCCAGTCAAATCGAGCGCAACTAACCGCTGCACCGCGACTGCCGGATCGTTCTGCTGTTCCGGCGAGAGCCGCTCCAGGTAACCCAGAGCCTCGGCGCCATGCTTCGCCTGCAATTCCAGTTGTGCAAGTTGCAGGTTGGCGTAACCATCGGCAGCATCCAGCGCAACAGCCCGCAGGAATATCTTACGAGCCGCGGCCGCATCTCCCGATGCAACCAGGTGACTGCCGTATTTATCCAGAATGCTGTTGGATCGCGGCGACAAAGCCAGAGCGCGGCGATGTACCGCATCGGCCTCGGTGAATTTCTTCTGGCGGTCGAGCGCAACCCCGAGGAAACTCAGCGCCTCCACTTCATTCGGCTGAGACTTCAGTTCCGCCCGCAGTTTGCTTTCGGCGGTGGTGAAGTCTCCACGCTTCAGAGCTTCGAGGCCTTCGGTGAACAGCGTACCGGCAGCGCACGAGCAGCATGCCACAAGGAGGCAGCACAGCGCGCGCGTCACGCGGCGACCGTTACTTTCCGGCGGCGCAGTTCTGGCCGCTCTCCGCGAGCGCCCACGCCATAGCGTTGCCATACAACTGAAGAATAACCGGTTCGGCATACATCATTCCGCCATGCCCGAGCGCGGAATAAAACACGTGGCCCTTCCCGACACAATGCCACCACGCGAGAGGATGATCGTCACCCATCGTGGAACTCCCGGGGTTGTAGCTCTTCTCGTCCGCCGTGATCAGAATATGGAAGCCCGGCAGCTTGCGCGGATTCGTGGTGAACGAATACCATTCATCCCTGCGATTGAAGACCGCGGGCAGCCCCTTCGTGAGAGGGCTCTTCGGATCTTCCACATGAGCATCGCCGAATTGCTGCGGGGAGTGGCTCTTGAATTGAGCTCCCAGCAGGGTTTCGATGTACCAGGGCCAATCTGCCAGCGAACTGCGTCCGTTTGGCGGATCGTATTTCGGATCGCCCCCGGCGCCGTGAGTTCCCACATAAGACCCGCCATTCTCCACCCAGGTCTTGAATGCCTCACGCTGTTCGGGCGTCAGGGTATCGCCGCTGTTGTTGTTCCAGATCACAACTTTGAACTTCGCGAGCTGCTCCTTGTTCATCACCGCGCCATTTTCCGTGACGAAATAGGGGTAGCCTCGCTCGTGAGCGATTGCAGCAAGGGCCGTGTCCGAAGCCTGAACGCCGGCCTCTTCGCGAAAGCCGTTGGTCTTCGAGTAGATCAGCACGCCGCCCGACTTCAGATCTGCAGGCAACACCGGCGGATCTTTGTCGAAGGTCGGATTTGGAACAAAGCCCGCGCCTCCGAAGCCACCACCGCCGCCGCGGCCACGTCCCGAGCCTCCCAGCGCTCCGAAGCCGGAACCGCCTCTGCCGCCTCCGGGGGGCTGGGCCAGCACCGCGACTGCGGAGAGTGCCAGGGCGCCAATCGCCAACCACTTCACGCTGATCTTCATGGTTCTTCTCCTGTTTACTGGTCGCAGATTTCCATCGCCTTTTCCAGCACCGCAATCGGCTCGTGACCTTGCGCCGGGCTGTATTCATGCGAGATGAAACCCGTGTAGTTCAGATCGGCGATGGCTTTCGCGATGGCGGCGTAGTTGAGTTCCTGGCTCTCATCGATGTCGTGACGCCCGGGGTTGCCGCCGGTGTGGAAATGCCCGATCCACTGAAAATTAGTCTGGATATTGCGAATGATGTCGCCATCCATAATCTGGGCGTGATAGATGTCGTAGAGAATCTTCACACGCGGCGAATTCACGCGCTTCATCACGTCGACGCCCCAGGCAATGTGGTCGAACATGTAGTCCGGATGATTCACCTTGCTGTTGAGGTATTCCATGCAAATCGTCACGCCCTTATCCTCGGCGTGCGCCTTCACCTTATTGAGGAACGCGACGCAGTTATCGGCACCCTCGGCATCGGCCTGACCTTTGCGTGTGCCGGAAAAGGTGATGATATTCGGGATACCGTTCGCCGCGGCCTCGTCCAAAGTTGTATTCATGACGGCCTCAAGCCTGTCGTGATTTTCCTTCTTGTTAAGACCGTTCCCGATGCCTGCTCCGGCCTGCGGCTGGTACATCGTCGGCGTAATGCCGTATTTTTTCAGGATGGCCCACTGCTCGGGAGTGTTGATGAGATCGTAGCCCTTAATCCCGAGGCGCGCAGCTTCACGGCACTGTTCATCAAGCGTGCCCAGGCGTCCGAACACGCCCCCCGTTACGCCCTGCTTGATACGCCCTTTGCGCGGCGCGACTTTCACATCGGACGGAGGCAGCGGTCCGGGAGGGGCGCCACGTCCACCACCGCGTCCCGATCCCCCAAACCCGCCTCGTCCGGAACCTCCGCCGGCCGGCGGCTGAGCCTGAGCCAGCAAAACGGGAACCCCTGCAACAGCCGGAAGGAAATCTCGACGACGCATTTCTTTTCTCCTTATACGAACCACAGATAGTCTATCGCGCTCAGCTAACCGGAGGCTGACAAACTTCGGGGTGGATCGCCAGGAGTAATCTCCTGTCGGTCCACCCCGTAATGCGACACGCCTGAGTATGCGGCTTTAGAACTCGAAGCGAAGGACGCCCGACAGGATGCGCGCGGGACGCGTGTTGCTGGGCGTCCCGAACGAAGTCGAAGTCTGCGTACCCTTTGCAACATCGAACGTTGCCGTCGTGTTCAGGCCGCTGAATTCCGTATGGTTGAAAATGTTATATCCTTCCACACGAACCACGAATGCGCGCCGCTCGCTATGGCCAACCGGGAAGCGCTTGGCGAGATTCGAGTCGAAATTTGTAAAGCCGGGGCCGGTCAGAATATTGACGCCGGCATTGCCCAGCGTACCCACCGCGGGCACACCAAAAGCGCCGATATTGAACATGACGGGCAGGCCTTTAAGCGTTGCGACTGAAGACGTACCCGTGCCGTCCCCAATGACATTGATGCGCGCCCCCAGGCTGCCGGAGCCCGTGACGTTATATGCCGAAACGGTGCTGTAGCCTGGAGTAAACGGCGAGCCTGACTGCCGTTGAACGATTCCGGAGAGGATCCAGTGATCCGCAAACGCGCCAACAAACCGGTTGTTCAGCTTCTTGCCGAGACCCGGAATGTTGTACACGTAGTTAAAGCTGAATACGTGCCGTCGGTCTGTTCCCGTCCGCCCGTAATTGTAAGCTTCGTTGTCGGCGACCAGCGGCTGAAAGCCGGTTGTCCCCATCGCCCGCGACCAGGTGTAGTTAGCATTGAATTCAAATCCACCGCGGAGGCGGTGCTGAATCTGAGTCTGGAGCGAATGATAATTGGTGTGTCCGCCCCATGCCTGTTTCGTGAGATTACCCCAGCCAGGATAGGCCACCCGTTCAAACACGGAAGGCAGTACTGCTCCCGATTTTGTAGGGTCGGCATTCTTGGGGTCAAAGTCGGCTCCCAGCGGGATGGGATTGATGTTGATCGTCCACGGTTGATTGACGCCCCAGTTGGCGACATAGGAAACATCGAGAGACGTGCCCCAGCCGAGATTGCGCTGGACACCCAGGCTCGCGTTTCTTTCGGAGTCCCACTGGCCATCGCTGTACCAGCCGATGTTGGGCGGTGAACTGAAGCCCTGGCCCGGCGTCAGAGTGCTGATGGTGGAGTCATAAACCGTTGCGGTAGTCGTATTCGGCGGATTGCCCGTCATACCGTAAACCTTGTTGCCGTCCACTCGGTTGTAGAAAATGCCGAAGCCGCCGCGGAGAGCGGTCTTGCCGTCTCCGAAGAGGTCGTAAGCGAACCCAAGCCGGGGAGCGGCCACCACTCCCGGCGATTGATTATAGGCGTGCTCGCCCTTGCCGAGCGGGATCATGCCGTTCGCCTGATTGCCAGTGCCTGGAACGTATGCGCCAATTGCCGAAGCCGGCGCAGTTGCCTTCGTCACCGGATCCTGCGCGAGTCGCTGGCCACCGACAATCGCCGGCACGTAGAGCCGGGGTGCGTTCGCCGCGCTGTACTTGCTGGGATCGAAGATCGCCCAGGTTCCGTTTTCGTCCACCTGCGGGGTCTGATGATAGAAACGGACGCCCAGATCGAACGTCAGCCGCCTGCTCGCGCGCCAGCTGTCCTGAACATAGAACTCACTGTTCCAGTAGTCCACAATGTTCGCCAGACGCAGGTTCTGTTCGCTGTAGCTGGAGAAATATCCGAGCAGGGCGTTCCCGTATCCATTCTGCGATCCGAACGAAGTATTGTTACCGTCATTGCCGAAATTGTAACTGCCGGCATAGGCGACGCCGCCCGGTTGGTACTTCCACGCATATTCTTCGTAGATGCCGAATTTGAGTGTGTGCTTTCCTTTGATCCAGCTGATGTTGTCCACGATCGAATAGTTATGGACCGGATTCGGCGTCTCTCGTCCAAGCGACACCGAAGTTGTGTTCGCAGGAGTCGCGCTGCTGTTACTGAAGCTGACGTTCGGAATGAAGTTGTACATGTGGAGGTTCGAGCCGTCCAGACTGGAAACCGTGGAAGGATCGTTGAACTTCACCGGGAAAAGCTTGGGCGGGTTGTTAAATACTGTGCGCACCAGGTTCGAAGGATCCACATATGCGTAGTTCCAGTCGCTTCCTGCCTTGCCGATGTTGAATTCATTCACCACGGTTGGTTTGATCGTATAGGTGACCGCGGCCGAGTAATTGAATGACGGCACCGGATGCAGTTGCGGTGAATAAATGAAATCAAAGCCGGCAAACGGATCGCTCGTGGTGTCTTTGTCTCGCACCATGCGCGCATAAACAGTGAGTTTAGAAGTCGGATTGGCATCGATCCGGACTACATCGTTACGAATCGGGTGCTGACCGCCGTTGAGAGCCTGATAGTTGAATCTGAGGTAATTCGTGTTGCCGGGAGGCGGATTGTAGTTCGGAAGCGGGAAGAAATTCAGAATCGCTGAACCCACCCCTGTCGGGTCAAATCTGCTTTTGGGGATCAGGTTTCCGGAGAATTGTTGACCGCTCAGCGGGTCGATAACTTTCACGATGGTTGCGGTTCCATCTCCCTTGACGCTTTGCGAGAAGTCGCCGGCGCGCTCCAGCGCGGTTGGCATATTTTTCTGGACCAGCGAAGCGCCGGGGTAAAGCGCGCTCCATTCCTCAGAGGCAAAGAAGAACAGCTTGTTCTTACTGCGGTTCAGCTTGCCCGGGATGTAGACCGGTCCGCCGATGCTGTACCCGCTGATATTGAAGCGATACTTCGGACGCTGCGCGCCGGAAATATTGTTGAAGAAGGTATTGGCGTTGAACTCTTCATGCCGGTGCTGCCACCAGCCGCTCCCGTGAAAGGCCTGAGTTCCGCTCTTTGTAGCGAGAGTGATCGTACCGCCCGAATTGCGGCCGTATTCGGCCGAGTAGTTGGAACTCATCACCTTCACTTCGGAGATAGCATCCATGTTGGGATTGCCTTCGAGCAGGCAGTTGCCGCAACCAACGTCCATTCCGCTCAGGCCGTCGACCGTGACATTCATCATGGAACTGTTTCCGTTCATGCTGAGGCCACCCACCGAATACGCGTTCCGGAAATCGTGAGAACCTGTGCCGGCGTTCGGATTCGTATTGTTCGTATCGATCATGCCAGGCAGCGTGCCGATGAACGCAAAGATATCGCGTCCTTTGGACGGCATGTTCTCAATCTGCGTATCGTCCACTCCGTGCGCCTTTTCGCTGCTCGACAGTTCGATGGCAGCCGCTTCGGCGGTAATGGTGATCTGATCGGAAACGTTTCCGAGTTCCATCGCGACCCGGCCCACATCGCGGGTGGCGCTGGTCTGAACTTCAATATTGCTCTGAACGCGCGTCTTGAAACCTGTCGCCTTGATCGTCAGGGTATACGTCCCTGCGCCAATATCGACAAAACGGAAGAGTCCTTCCGCGCCGGTTTTCACGGTTCGCTGCGCGCCCGTGTCCTGGGCTTTCACGGTAGCCTCGGCACCCACAATCACCGCGTTGGCCGGATCGATGACCGTACCCACCAGGGTACTGGAAACAGTTTGACCAATCAGACCTGCTGCTGAAATGGCCAGTAAACAAATAGCGCTGACGGCTGCGTTCAGTTTCGTCAATCTCATTCGATTACCCCTCTTGATGAATCCGCAACTCGATCTAATATGTCACGAGTTTCGGCTGGGGATACTTATATCACAAATCTGCCGGAAGCGGAACCATGTTCTCCCCCGAAGATGAACTGTCCAGGACAATCGGACTCGTCAGCGCGCAGAAGCCCGAGGGCTCAGCCGAACGAAACCGGGCAGGGAGCTTATTTGCCCCAGTTCGTCACGAGGGCATTCACGTCGAAACTGCCGAGGCCGGTTGCGAAATTCCAACCCGCCCCTGCCGCATAGGCAGGCTTGAAAGAAGTGGCTGACAGCGAGAGTACGCCGCCCATGGTGGTGCCGTAAATGCGCCCCCCGCGGCCATATTCCACAGTTCCCACATAGCCGAAACAATTCCGATCACCCCCGCAGTTCTGGTCGATATCGCCATCGGTGATGCTGTGGAAGACCGCCGGAAACTTGGCAGCCATGGAGTAGTACATCACATTCGGATTTCCCTGAATGCTCCCCGTGCTCTGGTTAACCAGGGCCTGAATGCCGGCCACCACCGGAGCCGAAAGCGACGTGCCGCCAACTCCCGACCAGCTGGAAGGGTTGCCTCCGCACGCCGCGCCGCCGTTGAATGTATCGGTAAAGCAGATCACCGCATAGTGACCCCACACAGATCCGTCCGAGGCGAACATGGAGACATCGGGAATATCGCGCACGCCATCATCCTGAATTCCCGCAACGCCCGCCTGCCAGGACGGCTTCGGAAAGCCTTTACACGTCCCGCTGACAACACCCAAAACCGAAGGAGTTCCCGATGCGCAGCCGCTCGGGCCGCCACTGCCGCCGCCAACCGTCAGGAAGCCGCCGCTTTTCGCAGCGGCGCTGCCGCAGAAGCCCGCCGCTCCGTAGGTCGTTGAGTATCCCCTGGATTTTGCCAGGAGGCCGTTAGCGCAGGAATCGTTCCACGGGATCTCCGGTATGTAGGAGAGCGCCGAACCATAAGTCGCGGTGTTCGAAACCAGGCTCCAGTAATTCGCGACTGTGCCGTTGTACACGTCGGAAAAATCCGTGCCCCCCACCGCGACGTTATATGGCGTCGAGGCAAATGCACTGACCGCAATGCCATGGGTTGCAGACGGCGCGAAATCGTCACAACCGGCCGGGCCCGAATCTCCGGAAGAAACGAAAACCGAGATGCCTTCTGTCACGGCCTGCTGGAAGAGCGAGTTGAATCCCGCGTTCAGAGTGGCGCCATTATATGCTTCGCACTGGCCGTAGCTGATACTGACGATCGCGGGCGGGGGCGTCGCGTTGATCACATTCTCCATCGCTATCAGCAGACCGTACGAAACGGCCGTGTCCGCGCACGACGCGACTTCAATCGTCGCTCCGGGAGCCGCGGCGCTCGCCCACTCGGCATCCAGAATCGCTTCCTCGTCGTCTCCATTCACGCCGGGCGACGTGCAGTTGTTGACCCCTTTGGCCGCCGGGGGATGAACTGTTGTCAGCGCACCTGTTGTGTACTGCGAAAGCCCGAAAGCGGTGCGGAACGTCGTCCAATCCGACGTCCGATACAAATTGGTGTCTTCCACAACGACCACCGTCTGTCCCTTGCCGGTGATCCCGTTCGCAAACAGCGGATTGAAATTGTAGATCGTCGCGAGGTCGGCGGGAACTACGGCTTCCGTTTGGCGTCCGGTGGGTCCGTAAGTGTATTGCGGGTTTCCATTCGTGCGCTTCGCGCGGCTCATTTTGTGCGGTTTGAAATCGTTCAGCGACAACACTCCGGCCACCACCGCGCCCAGGGCTTCCGGGATCTGAGGATCGGCGGAGTTGGCAATATGATGCGATCCGTTCACGCTCAGGTTGTGAATCGAAGTGCGAAACGCACCCCGTACGTGTCCCGCATTTCCCGAAAAATCGATCAGCATGTTGCTCGGATACACGCCGTTAACTTTGAATCCGTGCGATTCGAGCCAGTCGCTGATCGTGCGGATATCGGACTGTGCAGCGCCGAACTTCTGGCCGTACCCCGTCGGAGTAAGCCATTTGTGGAAGTTGGCAGAATTCGGATCCTGCAGCTCGGTCGTGAACTTCTCCACTTCCGCTTCCATTTCCGGCGAGCGCTTCAACTGAAGCATCATATGTTCGAGAACGAGATCGTCGGCAACCGCCCCCTGGTCGTTTTCCGGAGTCGCTTCCGGACGCGTGTTGCCGCGCAAAATCAGCATTCTGGATTCATCGATCCGGCTTCGAATCAAGCTGCGGCTCCGCGTCTGCGAAAAGAGAACCAGGCTGCTTACAATAACAAGAAAAAACACGAAAAGTATGATTGCTGACAATCGGTAAATGCGAAACATGAGGATATGTATAGATCATAGCGAAGTTGCCCGGTAATCCACGCAACTGAACAAAATATGCCGGGTTGATGAAAGCAGGGAAAATTGCGCCCCGGGGTTCCCAAATTGTTCGGTATTGCACGTGATGTCAGAATAAGCATTGTGATTCGCTGCCATTGGCGGAACGCGTTGACAGGCCCCGGCATCTGATAGATTTTGCGCGGCTCGCAGATCCGCAGCGGGCTGGCAGTATGTATCGACGGACAAATCCAGAGGCCTCATGAACTTACGGAAAATCAAATCAGTGTTAATGGCAACCGCGGTGCTTGTTGTAGCCGGTGTTGCTGTCGCATCCGCACAAATTCAGGACAACAGCCAGAACGCTCTGCTCAAAGGCAGCTATCGCTTCCGTCATGTAGCGGTGCAGAATGTCGACAGCTTTTATAACCCGACTGAAATTACTGCCAGCTACGGCACAATTACGTTTGACGGTGCCGGAAAATACACCATCGGAGGCACGACTCTGGATAACATTGCGACCACTGGCTTACCGCAGGCCCTGAACGTCTCCGGCAGTTACGCTATTGGTTCCAATGGCAGCGGGTATCTCACAAATCCTATCTATCCGACAGACAATCAGGCCTTCATCTACGGCGCCGTGTCGCAGAGCGTGTTCGCCGGCAGTTCCACGGAATCCTTCGGCAACGGCAACATCTTCAACGATATCTTTGTCGCGATTCCGGTGAGCGCCACTCCTGCGACGACCGCGAGCTTTACAACTTCGTACCAGGCTGGCTTACTCGATTTCACGGCGGCTGGCAGCGCTGCAATTAAGAATGCCCTTTTTGCGTTGACACCCGACGGCAAGGGCGCCCTGGGCGGCATCACTCTGAACGGACAGGCATCGAATCAAAGCGCAACAACGCTGACCCAGTCGACGACGGGCGCAACTTACAGTTTCGCCGCCGATGGCACAGCCACCATGACGTTCCCGTTGCCCACCAACGTCACCCTTGCCAACGCCCTGCTGACGGGCAATCGCACGATGTATCAGTCTGCGGACGGCAACTTCGTTCTCGGCTGGAACGCCACCGGCTACGACATTATTTTTGGCGTGAAAACCCTCGCCGCTCCCGCCCCGACCACCACAACACAGGGGCTCTATTTCACGACCGCACTCGAAGACCTGGTGAATTTCTCGGGCACCGACTCGTTCTACGGCTCCATCAGCAACTCGGGCAATGCGAAAGGCGACGCCATCGTGCATGAGCGCCTGAACTTCCCTCAGGAACTCTCCTTCGATTTCGGCATCGACGACACGCTCGTTATTAACGCGAACGGTACAACGGGCACCGCGTCAAATGGGTTCACCGATCTGAACGGGTATGAGTACGCATTCGGTGCCGCGGGCCAGGCGTTTGTTTCCATCGGGACGAGGGGCAATTTTGCCTTGCAGGTTGGTCTGCATGCGGCAACGTTCACGGGACCGGGCGTGTTTCTCAATCCAATCGGCGTCGTGAATGCCGCGAGCTGGCAACCTGTGACCGCCAGCATCTCTCCGGGTGAATTAATTGTGTTGTTCGGGACCGGCCTCGCATCGTCAACCGTCATCACTCAGGGCGGCCAGGTCTTCCCGACGAAACTCGGGGGTGTCTCGGTCACCATCAACAACCTTCCCTGCCCCATCTACTATGTCAGCGGAACGCAGCTGGCCGTGGGAGTTCCCTACGGAATTTTCACCGGCAATCAAACCGGTCTGGCGAACATTCAGGTCACCAATAACGGCGTCGTTTCAAACATAGTGCAGATGTACCTCACCGATGCTGCCCCTGGAGCGTTTTCGCAGGGCGCAAACGGCATCGGTTATGCCGCGGCCACTCATGCCGCCACCGGGCAAATCATCACTTCTGCGAATCCCGTGCAGCCTGGTGAATTTATTTCGTTGTACCTGACCGGCCTCGGAACCGTAACTCCCACTGTGTCCGACGGCGCGCTCGGACCGTCCAGTCCTTTGAGCTGGTCCGACGTATATCAGGCCGGCAATCTCTCCGTCTACTTTAACGACTACACCAACGGAACCGCCGGCAATCAGGGCAATGTCACGTTTGCCGGATTGACTCCGACGTTGGCTGGGCTCTACCAGATCAACGTACAGGTTCCGACCACTGGCCTGGTGGCGGGAGATAACGTTTACGTCGAATTCTTCACCGACGCTGCCGATGTCAATCAGATCCAGATTCCATTCGGCGCCGGTGCCTCCCTGAAAGCGCAACCGGGAGCGCTGGCGAAAACGCCGGGCTCCGACTTTACAAACGCACGGGCCAAACGCATCATGACGAACCGGGCCAAACGTTCCGCGACGGCAAATTAGCCCGCCATCAAAAAGATGGAACGTTCCGGCCACAGCCGGCAATCCACGGGAGTAGCATGAAAACTCGCTCAGCATTGCTCCCGGCTGTGGCCTCGCTGACAATCGCTGTGCTTTGCGCCCAGCAGGACACGACATTCTCGACCGACGTGAACGTCGTGAATGTCTTTGCCACTGCCCGCGACAAGCAATCGAAAATCGTCAACAACCTGGCGAAAGACGACTTCGTCCTGACTGAAGACGGTCGTCCCCAGACCATTCGCTACTTTTCCCGCGAAACCGATCTTCCACTCACTCTTGGCCTGCTCGTCGATACGAGCCTGAGTATGCGCAACGTTCTCGAAGAGGAGAAGGACGCCAGCTACCGTTTCCTCAATCAGGTTCTCCGGCCGGAAAAAGACAAGACCTTCGTGATCCATTTCGATCACGACACGGAACTGCTTCAGGATCTGACTTCATCGCGCGCCGACCTTCGCAAGGCTCTCGATTCGGTCCGGCTTGCGGACGACATGGGACAACAGCGCGGCGGCCGCTATCCCAACAACGGCGGACGAAGAATGCAAACGGCCGGCACCACGCTTTACGACGCGATCTTCCTCGCCGCCGACGAACTGATGAAAAAGCAGCACGGACGCAAGGCGCTCATCCTCCTGACCGACGGCATGGATCAGGGAAGCAAGACCTCGCTCAGCAATGCCATCGAAACCGCGCAGCGCTCCGACACTCTGGTCTATTCCATCCTGTTTACCGATCCGCGGGTGAATGCCGTCCTGACCCGACTGGGCGGTATGGCGCGCGGCGGACGAGGCGGCGGGCGCGGACAGGGAGGGCCGGCAGCCCCCCAACGCTCAAGCGGAAAAACAATTCTCGAGCGGATCTCGCGCGAAACCGGTGGAGGCTTCTTTGAAGTTTCAAAGAAAGAGCCGATCGCCGATATCTACAAGAGGATCGAAGAAGAGCTGCGCAATCAGTACAGCATCGGTTATGTCTCCGATCAGGGCGCAGCCGCCACCGGCTTTCGCCGCATCACGCTGACCACGAAGAAAAGCAGCCTCACAGTGCAGGCGCCCGAAGGCTACTTTCCCGGTGGGAAGTAGTTCTATCATCGGTCATGCATGACGTTACGACGGAAAGCATCGGCCGCGCCGAATCCGCCAACGCCAACAGTCTGAAGGCGCTCATCGCGGCCCTCGCGGCTATGGGCTGGCTCTTCTATGCGGCTTTCCGTAAAACGGTTCCGGGCTGGAGCTTTCTCTTGCCCCTGCCGCTGGCGCTCGCCGCGGGAAGGTGGCACGGCAAGAATCGCGGAAAATGGCTGCGGTTGATCCGCCTTCGCAAGCTCCACGAACGCGCCGTGGAACGTATGGAAGACCGCTGGCCAGGCAACGGCTACTCAGGGCTGGATTTCCGGGTCCCTCACCATGTTTACGACGTCGATCTTCAGGTGCTGGGCGAAGGGTCGCTGTTCGAATTGATCTGCACGACGCGCACCGAAATCGGCAGAAGAGAGCTTGCCGGATACTTACTGAATCCCTGCGGTATTGATGAGGCCAAAGCGCGGCAAGCGGCAGTGCGCGAACTGGCTCCGCAAAACGATCTCCGGGAACGCGTTCAACTGCTGGGTGAGTTTGCCTTCCAGGAATCGACGTGGGGTGTTTTCGCCGATTGGGTGGCCGAGCCGGAAGTGATCGCGCCGGGCTGGATACGCGCGATCGCACTTTTTTGTTCTGTTTCGCTGTTTTGTATGACCCTCGCGGGCTTTGCAACCAACGTCCCATGGAGCATGCTGACGCCCTGGATCCTGCCTGTGGCAGCTAGCCAAATGGCGCTTGCCTGGTCGTTGCGCACGAAGACCGCCCGGGTGAATTCCGCCGCCAGCCGGGTCGGAGTGGAGATCGGAGTTGTCCGTGAGGGGATGGAATTGATTGCCGGCTCAAAGCTGCAATCGGAGAAACTGCTCGCAATTCAACGGAGATTGAGCGATGCCGGGGCGGCCGCGATTCTGCGAAAACTGGAACGCCTTACGAATGCACTGGCGGAATTCGAGAAAGAGTGGTTTAGTCTGCCCGCACAGGCACTGGCCCTCCGGACACAGGTCTGTTTCGCCATCGTGGAATGGAAGGTGAAGTATGCCGGACAGTTGGAAGGCTGGCTGGAAGCATGGGGTGAATTCGAGGCCCTGATGGCAATATCCGGCTACGCGTGGGAGCACCAAAGCGACTCGTTTCCGGAATTCGCGGACGAGGGAACATCGTTCGCGGCGAGGGATCTGGGACATCCTCTGCTTCCTGGCGCCGGTTGCGTGCGGAATTGCGTGACACTGGACGCCGGCAATCGTTTTTACGTGATCAGCGGCTCCAATATGGCGGGGAAGAGCACGCTGCTGCGTTCGATAGGGCTGAATGTGATTTTGGCGAAGGTGGGTGCTCCGGTGCGCGCTTCCTGGCTGCGCCTGAGCCATCTGGAAGTCTTTGCGTCGCTGTCGATCGTGGATTCGATTCTCGAAGGCAAATCGAAGTTTCTCTCAGAAGTGGAGCGAATCCGCAAAATGCTGGAGTGCGCGCGCGAAGCGCCGGTGCTCTTCCTCATCGACGAAATTCTCAGCGGGACGAATTCGCGCGACCGTCGGGTTGCTTCGGAAGCGGTGATCCGGGAACTGGTAGGCAATGGCGCGATTGGCGCTCTGTCAACGCATGATCTTGCTTTGACAGAGATCGTCAGCCTGGCAGGAATGGCGGGATTGAACGTGCACATGGGTGCCGGGGCAGGCAACGACCCAATGGCTTTCGACTATCTGTTGAAACCCGGAGTCACCCGCGAAACCAACGCTCTGGCGATTGCAGCGATGATGGGTGTGCCGGGGCTGTAGTTTTCCGGCGGTTTTTATCGGCGTGAATCGGCGTGAATCGGCGGCCATTCTGAGTTTCCCGCCCCCTCAACATCTTTCCTCCCGTTTAGTGATAGACTCCTGATTTCGGTCCACCAAATCGCACCTGAAATAAAGAGGAGAGAACAATGATTCAAAGTCCAGTTTTCCGCCGCATTGCCCTCGCTGGCGTCGCTGTCGCCGCCGTGGCATTTATCGCCATTGCCGATACCCCTGCCAACCTGACCGCCACACTCAAACCAGGCAAACTCCAGCTCAAATCCGCCGGCGCTCTTGCCTTCGGAACCGATGGCGTCCTGTTCGTCGGCGATTCTCTCGGCGGCTCAGTTGCTGCTATCGATACCAATGACCACGCGGCCCCAAAAGGCGCTGCTTCCATCAACGTCGAGGGTCTCGACGCGAAAATCGCCGCCATGGTCGGCGCCCCCGCGGATCAGATCGTCATCAACGATATGAAGATCAATCCGCTGTCGAAGAATGTTTACCTCTCGGCTTCGCGCGGAAAGGGCCCCGACGCCCAGCCTCTCATCGTCAAAGTCGATACCGCCGGCGCAGTCTCGAACCTCTCGCTCGATAACGTGAAATTCGCGCAGGTCAGCCTGGTCGACGCCCCGGCCTCGAATCCGGCCGCTCGTCAGGACCCCAGAACCACAACCATTACGGACATGAACTACGTCAACGGCAACCTCCTGGTTGCGGGTATGTCCAACGAAGAGTGGACCTCCGCATTGCGCTCAATTCCGGTGCCGTTCAAGACTGCCGCGCCCGGGGCAACCCTCCAGATCTGGCACGATTCGCATGGCCGTTATGAAACCGAATCGCCCGTTCGCACTTTCGTTCCTTACACAATCGGCGGTCAGCAGTATGTGATCGCAGCCTACACCTGCACGCCGCTGGTCAAAATTCCGGTCAGCGATCTTAAAGCCGGCGCCAAAGTGAAGGGTCAGACGATTGCCGATCTCGGTGCGGGAAATCAGCCCCTCGATATGGTTCCCTACAAGAAGGACGGCAAGGAATTTATTCTCGTAGCCAACTCCGCCTTCGGCCTGCTGAAAGTCCAGGCGGATCACCTCGAAACCTACGCCACCATCGATTCGCCCACGAAAAATCCTGGCACCGCCGGCATGCCGTTCGACAAGATCACCAGCGTCACGAACGTGAAGCAGCTTGCGCAGTTGGATTCATCGAACGCAGTGGTACTCACCGCCACTCCCGGCCCCGGCCCGGCCTTCAACCCGGGTCCGTCTGTTGGACCGATGAACCTGAAGACCATCGTTCTGCCCTAACTCCGGATCGTAGTGCGTAAATTCGTCCTCGCCATCGCGGCCACACTCCTTGCGGGTGTGGCCGCGTTTGCACAATCCCCCGACATCGAACTGGAAAACGACGCCTTTCGCGTCAACGGCTGGAAGGCTCCTGAAACGGAGCCCTCCGGTGGCTGGGGTACTGTGTTTCTGGTCTATGCCGGAACCGGTAAAGTGCCTTCGCTGCTTGGCTCGTATTCAGTTGAGACAGGCACCCTGGTTTTTCATCCGCGCTATCCGGTCACCGCCGGGGTGCACTATCACGCTGTTTTTCGTCCGCCGTCCGGCACGATGATCGCCAGAGATTTCGATGGTCCCGCACGCCCCGTCAATCCGGTCGCACGCGTCGAACAGGTTTATCCCACCGCCTATGTCCTGCCTTCCAATCTGCTCCGCCTCTTTATCGTTTTCTCCGCTCCCATGAGCCGGGGAGAAGCCGCGGCTCATATTCACGTGGAAGACGACAAGGGCAAAGTGCTGCCAGATGAGCTTCTGCCCGGGCAGGAACTCTGGGACCCCGAGTTCCGCCGCCTCACCATGACTTTCGATCCTGGCCGCATCAAGCGTGGTCTCACTTCCAACCAGGCCATCGGTCCACCCATCACCGAAGGACGGCATTACAAACTGGTCGTCGATCGCGACTGGCCCGACGCCCGCGGCGTTCCCTTGATGGAAGGATTCACGAAGACATTTACCGGCGGCCCGCCCGACCGGACTCAGCCCGATCCCGCCCAGTGGCGCGTAACCTCACCGGCCGGTGGAACCACGAACCCCCTGACCGTCGATTTTCCCGACCCGATGAACTATGCCCTGCTTTTGAAGATGATCCAGGTAGCTCGCGGTCAAACCCTCGTGCCCGGAAAAATTGCGCTCGACCGCCATGAGACCGAGTGGCGTTTCGTGCCCGACGCACCCTGGCAACCGGGCGATTATCACTTGGTGGTCGATACCGGCATCGAAGATCTGGCCGGAAATCACATCGGAGCAGCCTTCGATATCGACATCTTCGAAAAGGTATCGAAGACAATTGACCGTAAGTCGGTCAACGTGCCTTTCACGATTCGCTGAAGTTAATTCAGTGGAAGGGATGACTTCCGGCGCGAAACGCCCAATACGGCGAGCCCCCCGATACCTGTCAACAGGAGGAATACCGATCCAGGCTCCGGCGTGGACGCGAGACTGGCCTGAAACGTCATCGAGGGCTGACTGGTATTAAAAAACAAAATTCCGCCGCTAGTCACCACGTCTGCACGGTTCCACTGCAGCAATTGGCCCGTACCTGTGATCGGGGCGAACGAAGTCGTGAGGTCCCAATTTCCAAAACTCGCATCGACGACGGAGTAAGCGAGATCGGATCCATCCGAGACTCGCGAAATTCCAGCCAGGTTGAACTGCGGGCCGGTAAATGTTTCAGTCGGCGTCACGAAGGAATAGGTACCGAGCCCCGCAATCGTAATCGAAACCGAATCGTTAACGGTTGAGAAAAGCCCCGTACGAACTTCCGAAACGTTTGCAGTGTCGGCCACGGCCGTCAAACTGAAGGCGGCGTTCTCGAAGCCCGTTTCCCCCAGGAATCCACTGCCCGTACCGTCGAATTCAAACGTAATAACTGACGCGGATAAACCCGCCGCCATGATGGCCGACAGTCCGGCCAAACAAAGTAATCGCTTCAAGTGGTCCTCCGAGAGGGATTCGCGGCAGACTCCACCGCCATTCTCTTTATTTTTGGATTATAAACCACTTTTCAGCCCGGCGCAGTCTTTTTTATCGATCCCTCGTCAGGTCCGCGCCACCCGCAATTCGCCGGCGTCATTCCGACCCATCTCATACCCGCGATCGCTCGGAACGATAATCCACGCTGCGATGTAAACGATGAACCCCATGCCTGTACAAAATGCGAAAGCCAGCCACAATACGCGCATGAGCACGACATCAATCCCGAAATAACGCGCGAATCCCGCACAAACCCCGGCCAGCTTATTATTCCGCTTGTCCAGCATTAAAGTCGCGGCAACACGTTCTCCCTGAGGCGGCATTGCCCCCGTCGCCCCTGCCCCGGTAACCCGGGCTCCGCAATCCGAACAGAATCTGCCCTCGCCCCGAAGTTCCACGCCACATTGGCTGCAATACATCGGTTTTGACCTCCGGAAAGATCTACGCTGTCAGCCTTTCGGAAGTTCCGTGCTTCAGTGGCTGACCGTATCCAGAGCGTCATTATGACGCTTGGCGAACACGTAATCTCCGATAAACCACCCCATCGCCCCGCCCACGACAACGTCTCCAGGAAAATGCTGCCGCGCCCCCACCCGCGCCATCGACACCGTCGCCGCCAATCCGTAAGCAATAATCGGAATCACTTTGGAGTGCCGGTACTCGTGAGCAATCACTGAAGCCAGCGCCCATGAGTTAATCGAATGCCCCGAAGGGAATCCGGAGAGCCACCTGCCTCTGGCGCTGTCTTCAAAACGCCCGGTGCTGTCTGACTCAAACGGTCGCGCCCGGTCGGCGATCAGCTTGAACGCCTGCACCGTGATGTTGGCGTCGATAAGGGCCTCAAAACCGATCAGTCCGGTCTCCCGTATCCTCTCCTGATGCGTGTGCGTACCGTACAGATAAAATGCCGTGCTGATCGGAATCACCGAGTAAGACGATCCGAACCGCGAGGCCCACTTGCTCACCGTAAACTGCCCCGGGGTATTCGGCAGCTGATTCATGATGTGCTTGTCCGCGGCAATCAAACCTCCCGCCGCGCCGCCCACAATAAGCCACCATTTCGCATTGACTTTGTCGGTATGAAACGGACTTGTCCAGGCCGCCTTCTGATCCCGAAATGTGTATTTCGGAATGCGCACAAAAGGATGGAAGTAGCCGGAAGCCTCATAGATGTCCTTCGGCTTGATTACTTTCGCGCCAGGTTCCACCTTCAGGGTCGCGTGTTGTTCAGGCGGCGCCTGATCGGCGGCGCTGACCGGTGCGGGCGACGCCTCCTGCGCGACTACAAACAAAGGACTTACAAGAACAACAACCAGTGTGCCAACCGATTTCCGGTACATGTTCGCCCCTGATCGGGAACGTTGCACGCCGGAGACCACCTTTCGCAGTTTTGGCCCCCGAAACGTCTCATGCCGCCCTTGGGGGGTATCGGCACCCCATTTTCCTTCTTTTCGCCATCCCGCTAACGGTTTGCGGCTGATTCGCCTCGATTAATGACACTTTTCAGCCTCTTGAAGTAAAGAACCGTGCCTTTGCCGTTCTGTAAGTCGGCCGCAGCGGCTAATTCCCAGCCCTTCTCGCCAAGTCTCGCCGCCGCGCTCGCCACGCTTTCCGATGAACGCCCGGCTTCCCGCTCATATTTGCAACCGCTGGCCGCCGCAAAACAAGTCTCAGTGCCACCGACAGCCGAATTGGTGACTGTGACGTATTCCCACACGGGCCCCACCGCCGGCAGCGGCTGAGTCCTGAGTGTGGACACCAGTAAAATCAGTGCCCCGGTCACCGTCGTGGCGATCGCGATCGGTCTGCGTGCGAGTTGCATGTTCACCATCCTCGGGATATCAGACGCTTGAATCCCGGGAAGTGTGGAAAGTTATTCCCTTCCCGCCGCCACGGCATCAAAATCGATCCGGTATCATCAAAGTTTCCGACCCCATGAAGCCAACTCAAACCCCGAAAAACCCCTGTTTCTCCTCAGGCCCCTGCGCCAAGCACCCGGGCTGGAGCCTGGACGCTCTGAAGAAAGCCGCAGTCGGTCGTTCCCACCGCGCCAAAATCGGCAAAACGAAGCTCGCCGAAGTAATCGACCGCAGCAAAAAGCTTCTCGGTATACCCGCCGATTACGTCCTCGGCATTGTGCCCGCTTCCGACACCGGGGCCGTTGAAATGGCGATGTGGTCCATGCTCGGCGAACGCGGCGTTGACGTTCTCGCATGGGAAAGTTTCAGTTCCGGCTGGGGCGGCGACTGCAAAAACCAACTCAAGCTCTCCGATCTCCGCATTCTCAAAGCGGGCTACGGTGAACTGCCCGACCTCAAACAGGTTGATTTTCAGCGCGACGTCGTCTTCGCCTGGAACGGCACCACTTCCGGCGTTAAAGTGCCCAACGGCGACTGGATCGCAGCTGACCGCGCCGGCCTCACCATCTGTGACGCCACCTCGGCGGTATTTGCCATGGATATTCCGTGGGACAAACTCGACGTCGTCACCTGGTCGTGGCAGAAAGTCCTTGGCGGCGAAGGCGGCCACGGCATGATCGCGCTCAGCCCGCGCGCTGTGAAGCGCCTCGAAACCTACACGCCCGACCGTCCGCTCCCCAAGATCTTCCAGATGACGAAGGGCGGCAAACTTATCGCCGGAATCTTCGTCGGCGAAACCATCAACACTCCTTCCATGCTCTGCGTCGAAGATGCGCTCGATGGTCTCCAGTGGGCGGAATCCGTAGGCGGTCTGTCCGGTCTGATCGCGCGTTCGAACGCCAATCTCGCCGCAATCTCGGACTGGGTCTCAGCCTCATCCTGGGCAGGCTTCCTGGCGAAAGAGCCTGCCACACGCTCGAACACCTCCATCTGCCTGGTGATCAAGGATCCGGCCTACACCGCTCTCCCCGCCGAGGCGCAGGAAAAGCACGCAAAATCGCTTGTCTCTCTGCTCGATAAAGAAGGTGTGGCATTCGACATCGGCGCCTACCGCGATGCGCCCGCTGGCTTGCGAATCTGGGGCGGCGCGACAGTAGACACCTCCGATCTCCAGGCGCTGCTGCCCTGGCTCGACTGGGCCTACTCAGAAGTCAAATCGACCTTCTAAACGACTGTTCAAAGGGGGACTGGAAGAGTTCGCCGCCTTGCGAGACTCTCCCAGTCCCCCTTTTGTTTTGCCCCGCGCCTCCACGCCCTGATGTTCCCCCAGGGCCAACGGCGACCCCGCCCGCCAACACGAAACCGATCGCAGCTACCGTTCCGAACTTCTCGATTGGAAGTGATATACCATAGCTTCTGAGGAATTTCCCCCATGCCGCGTGCACTTCTTTCCGTCGCTCTCCTGATACTGACTGGCCATGCTTTCGCCCAAGCGCCCCCCGGCGCCCCGGGAGGCCCTGGGCGTGGCCCCGCCCTTCCCCCAGTCGTGACTGGCCCGTCAGCACCTGTTCCACCCGAAGTCGCCATCCCACGTCCCACCCCGGGCGAGGTTGTGAAAATCAACGAAGCCATGATGGCCTGGATCAATTCCGACAAGTCGTCCGCCAAACCGTTGCTGGACAAATATCAATCGCTGCTGATGCTGCAGGCTCCCCGCCTCAACGTCGCCGCCACCTACACCCAGACGCAACTCCGCATGGGACCCCGCCATCTCGGTTTTGTCGAAACCGCGGCCAAAGGCAATATCGACCTCCTGCTCGATGGCGACTCCATTACCGACTGGTGGGTGCAGGGCGAAGCCAACAAGGCCATGTTCGACAAGTATTTCGGCGGTATGAGAACGGCCAACTTCGCGATCGCAGGTGACACCACCCAGGGCGTTCTCTGGGGACTCCACAACGGCGAGGGCCAGGGTTTTCAGCCCAAAGCCATCATGCTGATGATCGGGACTAATAATTCCGGCACGTTCACCGCGCCCGAAATCGCCGAAGGCGTCGGGGCCATTGTGCTCGAGATGCGCAAAGACTTTCCGGATGCGAAAATCCTGCTGCTGGCGATTTTTCCGCGCAGCATACCGGGCGACCCGGTCCGGGCCAAACTCGCCGACGTAAACAAGATCATTTCGAAGCTCGACGATCAGCGCCATGTCTTCTACATGGATATCGGCGATAAATTTCTGGACGAAAAAGGCTTCTTCCTTCCGGATACGTTCCGCGGCGACAACCTGCACCCGCAGGCGAAGGGCTACGACATCTGGGGTACCGCCGTGAAGGACAAGCTTGCCGAGTTGATGAAGTAGAGCGCTGACGATACGCCGGATTAGTGGTGCTTCAGCTCTTCCTGAATATCCGCCACCGCTTCCATATAACGGTCCGGATCTTCCAGGTCCCGTTTCAACCGCTGTAGCGCCACTCCCACCACATCGCGATGGTGGAGTTTTGCGTTGAACTCATTCTGAGTGAGCTTCAGCCACAGACCATGCAGGCGATCCAGATCCTCCGGCCACAGCCGCGGTGGATGTGGGCCCAGATTGACGAAGAAAGTCTTCCGGTCCGGAGAAATGACTTCGAGCGAAAACGGCTGCCTCGGTTCGGGCAAAGCCTCCCATGCCAGACCAATGCGCTGCGCCAGATCGGCCGTATCCATCCGCAGTGACGATCCCACCACGACGCGTGTCGCCTGGATCTTCGCCGCCGTTTGTACAATCGCTTCGAAAGGATCTTTGCTCGGCACTACCAGCAACTCGACTGTTTTTCCTTCCTTCTCAGCCAGATTCACGACGTTGGTGAAAAGTTCTCGCTCGTAGTCGGTGAACAGCTGGTTCTCAGCCAGATGGTATTCGCCGGCTCCCGACGAAATCTGACGTACGGTCATCACCACAATGTCGTGCCGCCGCAGATTCGTCTTTTCCACCACCATCTTCAGATGCGCCAGATTATGGGCTTCGCGCACCGCCACCAGAATCGATCCCGGCCTCGCCTTCAGGCTGGTGGTCGCAACTTCCGGCTGTAGCTCCAGATTGAACTCTTCGAGTCCATGCTTCACACCCACGAGTTTCTTGCGGTTGATGTGTTCGGAGACGGTGAAGATGACGAACAGAATAATGGTAAACAGGATGCCGTAGATTGTGGCATTTTTCTTGGAAAACAAATTGGCCACCGCCGTCATCCCCAGCAGCAGCGTGGTCATCCCCAGGCCGACCGGAATCTCAATGCCGCCGATTGTCAGGTTGCCGGGAAATTTGTATTCCTGATCCTTACGGTGATAGCGGAGCACGAGCACGCCCAGCGCCTTCAGAAAGAAACTCCACACCACGCCAAACGCGTACGCCTCGCCCAGCAGATAGACGTTGCCGCCGCTCATCGCGATGGTCAGGATCTGCAGAATCGAAATCAGGTTGATGATGCGCGACGTTGTGCCGTATTTCTTGTGCGGCTTGCGGAACCAGTCCACCAGGACGCCGTCTTCGGCGACCCGGTTCATCACGCCGTTGGCGCCGATCATCGACGTGTTCACGGCTCCCGCCAGAATAATGACGCCGACGAAAACGACAAAGATCTGGAAAGCCAGGCGGAGACTTTCCGGTCCCGCCAGATGCATGGCCAGCCCGCCCAGCAGGTTGTCCACATATTGCCCGCGTACTGCATCGGGAATGATCATCGCCGCGAATAAAGTGATTACGCCCGTACAAACCACCGAGTAAATGCAGACGATGTTGCCGGTGATCCGCAGATTTTTGAGCTTCGGATAAGCGATTTCGCGGTAGACCTGCGCCAGCGTTTCAAAGCCGCTCATCGACAGCAGAGAGTGACCGAAAGCGATGATAACCGCGACAAATGAGATTGCCGGAAAAATCGTTCCTTTGAACCAGCCGAGCGATTCATCCGTGAATTGCAGATTGTGAGGTGTGGGAGCGGGAGGAATCTGCGCCGGGCCGTGCAGGATCAGCGTCAGCGGACACCAGACAATGAAGATCACCACCATTACGGTGGTAATCTGCATGATCCGCAGCGCCTTGCCGCTTGATTCATGCATGCCTTTGATATTCAGCCACCAGAAATACATCGTCACCAGCACGGCGAATCCGGCCGCGAACGAGTTCGGCGATACACTCAGATTCGAGTGCATCATCTTAGCGATCTGATTCGTCAATCCCGCCAGATACTGGCCCGCGCTGACCACGCTGATGGGCCCCGTCAGGATGTAGTCGAACAGCAGCGACGATACCGAAATGCGGGCTACAAACGGCCCCATGGCGTCGCGCACCACAACGTATACGCCCCCGCGGACGAACATGGACGAACTCTCCATGTAAACCGACCGCACCGCGAAGCTGAAAAGCATAACCGCCAGAACGAACCACGGCGCGCTCCGGCCTACGGCGTGTTCGGCAATGCCGCCGGCGTAAAAAGCCGACGAGGCCAAATCGCTCAAAACGATGGATGCCGCGCGCCAGAACGATATGAAAGCCAGCGCAACCGTGGTTGCCACCACGACTCGCGCTACGTTGCGGGGCTCCGCGCGAGCCTGTTCAGACTGTGTCAAGAGATTCTCCTGTTTCCTGTTTCCATAGCGGAAAACAACTCTCAAATTTGGCCTGCGGGGTTAGCTGACGGGCTGGAGCTTGAAAGTACTCCGTCCGGAATTTCGGACTTAGCCCCCTGTGAAATACCGCGTTTTGCGGCATGGGTCCCCCGCTTGCATCGCGAAGAGTCTCGCGAAGAATTCGGCTCCTTCAGATTACCACGGAAAGCGTGTGGAACGTGACTAACGATAGTCTTGCTGGATCAATAGTTAGACAAATTCGAGCCGAAGGATACTCAGCATGGCTCGTCGGCGGCTGTGTCCGCGATCTGTTGCTCGGCCGTGAGCCCGACGACTTCGATGTCGCCACTTCCGCCCAACCCGCTGAATTATTAAGACTTTTCCCACGGGCCGGACAGGTCGGGGCGCATTTCGGGGTCGTACTCGTTCACGAAAACGAAGCCGAGGTTGAGGTCGCCACCTATCGGCGCGACATGGATTACGTCGACGGAAGACACCCTTCGTCCGTTCAGTTCGAGAACAGCCCCGAACAGGATGTCCTCCGCCGCGATTTCACCATTAACGCGCTGCTGCTCGATCCGGAGAGCGGCGAGGTGGTGGATTACGCCGGAGGCCGGGCCGACCTTGCCGCCGGAATCATTCGGGCGATCGGTGATCCTGCCACGCGCTTCGGGGAAGATCATCTTCGCCTGCTGCGGGCCGTTCGCTTCGCAGCAAGACTGAACTTCACGATCGAGCCGGCCACCTTTGCCGCCATGAAGGCGCTGGCGCCGTCTATTCGCAATATTTCGATCGAGCGCGTGCGGGACGAAATCTCGCGAATTCTGACGGAAGGAGGCGCCAGGCGAGGCTTCGAATTACTCGATGAATCCGGCCTGTTGCGGCAGGTGCTCCCGGAGGTTGCCGATTTGAAGGGCGTGCAGCAGCCGCCCGAATTTCATCCCGAAGGCGACGTCTGGACCCACACGATGATCATGCTCGAAGGCCTGAAGGAGCCGGCCCTCGACCTCGCCTTGGGCGTGCTGCTGCACGATATCGGCAAGCCCGCCACGTTTCGGATTGCCGAGCGAATCCGCTTCGACGGCCACGTCGAAAAAGGCGTCGAGCTTGCCCACCGAATGCTCATGCGGCTCCGCTACCCGCACAGCGTGATCGAGCAGGTGGAGGCTCTCATCGCCAACCACATGCGCTTCAAAGATGTTCCTAAAATGCGCGAGAGCAAAATCAAAAGATTTCTGCGCATGCCGAAATTCGACCAACACCTGGAACTGCATCGGCTGGATTGCCTTTCGAGCCATGGCAGTCTGGCGAATTACAACTTTGCCCGCACGAAGCAAAGCGAAGTGCCCCCGGAAGAACTCCGGCCTGCGCCGCTGATAACGGGACACGATCTCATCGCCGCGGGTCACAAGCCGGGACCTGCCTTCGCAGCCGCTCTCAGAGAAGCAGAAGATGCCCAGCTGGAAGGTCGCGTTTCAACCCGGGAACAAGCTCTCGCGATTGCCCTCGAAAGCCTGGGTTCGCGTGCGTCCGGAGACAAATCGCACACTGTTGTCCCGTAGTCACGCCCATTAGAATCAGCAGCTTACAGGTGTAATTTCCGTCACTCAGGCGAATGCCTGAGTGATTTAAGGTCGGTGCCCGATACCCCTGCCAGATCAATTCGGAATACCTTGAGAGTTGCTCGACGAAAACCGGCCACTTTTACTTGAAGTCCTGAACCACCCCTGATCCTCCGCTGCCGACCCAAATCGGCAACTACCCAAATTAACTTTCGAGGCAGAATGAAAATCAGACTGAAGCGCCGCGAACTTTTCTTATCCGTATTTTTCTCAGTACCGTTTCTGGCTTCTGCACAGCCCATCGTCTGGACCACTAACTCCCTGGTTCGCACCGGCATTAACGATTCGGCCCGAAGCGGCGCCCAGGCCACCATATCCGCCGCGGGCGGAGAGTACGAATCTTTTCAGATCGCGATACAGGCGCCGCCCGGCGGGCTCACCAACGTGAATGTCAGTGTGACCGATCTGGTCGGGCCCGGCGGGGCCATTATCCCGCGTTCGAGTTTCTCGCTTTTTCGCGAACACTACGTGTACGTCAGCCAGTCGAGTCCGAACTGGGGCGGTTCCAATCAGCCGCAGGGCGCCGGCTGGTATCCCGACGCGCTGATTCCGTTCACGGATCAGGATTCAGGCAGGCCGATTCAGGGTGCGCAGATTCAGGCGGTTCCGTTCAATCTCCAGGCTTCAACCAATCAGCCGATTTGGGTAGATATCCTCGTGCCCCGTGGCACCGTTGCCGGGCAGTATTCGGGCTGGTACACGGTTACGAGCGACCAGGGCAACAACGGCGGCCCTATTGCGCTCACCGTTTGGAATTTCACGCTGCCCGTGCAATCAAGCCTCAAAACCGCGTTTCTCGCCTATAATTCGACCAATCTGGCCAGCGAGAAGGAATTACTTCGGAACAAAATCTCTCCGCTTCATTCCGATCCGGCGAACCAAACCAGCCTCATGACAAACTACGGCCTCAGCACCGTTGGGCTGCCGTATTACAGCGGTGCAACTTTTGAAAACTGCACAATGGGCCTCCCGCCGTCAATCGGCGATCTGCTCGCCCTGCTTGCCGCCCAGCAACCCGGTTTGATACCGCTGATCTATAGTGCGGACGAGACAACATACTGTCCGGCGCTGACTCCTCTTATCAAGCTGTGGGCGCAGAACCTCCATGCCGCCGGCATCAAAAACCTGGTCACCATGGCGCCGAATTCGGCGTTGTTTGACGACGGCACCGGATCGGGCCGTTCAGCAGTCGATATCTGGTCCGTGCTTCCCTACGGTTACAATTTGTCCCCCAGCCTCGACGCGGCTGCTCTGGCGAAAGGCGATGCCATATGGTCTTACAACGCTCTGGTGCAGGATGCCTATTCTCCCAAGTGGCTGATCGATTTCGCGCCAGTGAACTATCGCATTCAGCCTGGCTTCATCAGCCAGAGCCTGGGGCTCACCGGAATGATGTACTGGAAGGTCGATAGCTGGTCTTCGGATCCGTGGAATCAGGTCAACAACATCGGCCTCTACAGTGCCGGAAATTATCCTGGCGAAGGGATGCTCGTTTATCCCGGCTATCAGGTCGGTATCGATGGTGTAGCGCCCTCCATGCGGCTGAAATGGTTGCGCGACGGCGTGGAGGATTACGAGTACGTGCAGATGCTCAAAGCCGCCGGACAGGGCGCCTTTGCCCTGCAACTGGCCGGGAAAGTCGGACCCGACTGGACCTATTGGTCACAGGATCCGAATCAGTTACTGAATGTCCGCGAACAACTGGGGCAGCAACTGAATCAGGTAAACGGAGGCTCGCCCGCCACCACTGCTCCGAGCACACCCGCGCAGACTGCAACGTGTTCCGGAGTTAACGTCACCATGGTGCAGCCCTCCGTGTGGGCGGCGCTCCAGGTCGGCATCCCGCAAACCGTTCAGGTAAAGGCCGTGGATAGCTGCGCGGCCATCCTGGCGGCTGCCAACGGCGGCAGCGCAGTTGTAACCTTCGACAACGGAGATCCTGCGGTCACCCTCCAGGACTGGGGCAATGGCATCTGGACCGGAAGCTGGACGCCGGTCAATCCGGGAAGTCAGGTGAGCCTGACCATCTCCGCCGCTTCGGCCGCTGGCAGCGGCTCAACCCACATCGCCGTGAATGTACAACCAGTGGCGCGCCAGGGGACCGTCAAGGTCGCAGTCGACGCGGCTGCCGGTTCGCAGGCGATTCCGGGTCTCGTTACGGCAGGAAGCTACATCTCGATCTATGGAACCAATCTCGCCGGAAACCCGGCCAGCGCCATCACCACGCCGCTGCCGACAACTCTGAGCGGAGCACAGGTCTTTATCGGGCCGTCCCAGATGACGCTCGTCTATGCGGCATCCAATCAGATTAACGGCGTGGTGCCGCAGGGTCTTACCCCGGGCGCAACCTACCCGCTGGTTGTGATCAATGGCGGGTACAGTTCGGATCCGATATCGGTCACGATTGCTTCGGTTCAGCCGGCCATTTATTCTCTCGATGCCTCGGGATCAGGTCAGGGAATTATCCAGATCGCCGGAACAACCAGCATGTCGTCGGCGTTCGGCGCCGGTGCACGTCCCGCGACGCAGGGTGAATACCTGACGATCTACTGCAACGGGCTGGGTCCTGTCGCAGGTCCGAACGGCGAACCACCGCCCGCTGACGGCTCTGCGGCGCCCCTCGATATGGCCTTCCGCACCCTGGGGGACGTAACCGTTTCAATCGGTGGAATCCATCAGACAGCGCAATTCGCCGGTTTGGCCCCCGGGCTTGTCGGGGTCTATCAGGTGAATGTTCGCGTGCCTTCAGACGGACTTTCGGGCGATGCGATCCCCGTCGCCATCATGATGACCAATCCGCAGGCGGGCGGATTCGTTCAGTCGAATACAGTGACCGTGGCGCTGAGGTAAAGCCGCAGTTTCTAATTCGTCGCAACGGGCTGCGCTGCAAAACGGCGTTGTTGCATTGTGCGGGCGACGTCTCCCATTCCCGTCACCTCAATGTCGCCGGCCTGGCGTGCACGGGTGAGGAGTTCCAGCATGTCCTCGAACATGGAAAACCCGTCCGGAGATTCAGTCAGATTGTCCGGGTGAAAACAATAATGAAAGATTCCACGATGGCGCGCCGCGGCTTTGAGACCGCGCCGGAATCGCTCGACGCGCGACTTCAGCGCGGCGAACCGGGTGCGCGATGGACCGATGGGATAGAGGAACAAAGACGCCGGGATTGCCCATAGCCCTGGCATTGTCTCCGACGGCCAGACCGGCGGCGGAGTCCCCTGCCGTATTTCATTCAGGATTCGCAACACCGCGCCCGGCAGCGTTCTGCCGAGCCTGAAGTCCAGCGTCGGTGTCTTACTGCGATAGCATCCAATTCCGTATTTGGGAAGCAGATGGTGATAGTTCTCTCCCTCGCGCGGATGCGAGAACGTATACGGGTGAACGCCGGCTTCACCGAGCGCTTTGATGCCCTCGGACAGTTCGCGATCCGCGATTTCCGGCGTCACCATAGGGTCGGTCCAGATCAGGTGAGTGAGTCCTCCGTGCAGGCCGATCTCCTGTGCGGGGCTGCTGTCAAGCAAGCGCTTCAGGAAGTTCCGCCTGTACCAGAGCGGCGCGCTCTGCTCACTGCCCGCGGGTATCCTCGAAGTCCAGGCCGACGGCAGGCCAATCATTCGCGCATCGGAGCCGCCGGCGCTTTGCGGCAGCGTCATGCCGCCCACAATGAACCAGGTGGCCCGCACGCCTGCGTCCGAGAGCCGGTCGAGCAGTTTGTCATGTGCTTCCACCGCTCCCGGATAGTGCTTCTGGAATTGCTCCTCGTTCAGAATGTCCAGGTGTCCCCAGATCTGCTCGGTGTCGAACGATAGAATCGCGATGCCCTGTTGAAATGGTTCCTGTCTCATGTAACCGGCCGCCTAGTATGTACTCGATGGCATCCAGACAAGCGGAGGCGTTTCGTATGGACCCTGCGCCATCAGCGTCCAGACCTTGATAATCCGGCTGCCGGCTTTCAGGGTCTTCCGTAACAGACTCGCTTCGCTGAGAGGGCAGAAGAACCGCGCATTCGAAGCAGGCTGGCGCCGGGCCATTTCTCCTGTCAGGGAAATCGCGTCGTCGTCCGTTTCCGCAACACCGTGACCATTGATTCCCGCCAGCAGATAACCGGTCGCTTTGCCGTCTTTCAACCGGATGAGCGGCGCCGAACCACGGCGCAGAGCGGCGGCAACTTCATTGCGGCGGCTCACTCCATAAAGCCGCACCGAGAGTTCGTCGATCACAGCGAGGTCCTCAACCGTTGCCGGACGGATGAACGGATCGGGTTTCTCCGCCGCGTGCGCCTGCATATAGGCTACTTCTTCTCTCGCTTCCAGCCCGACCGACGCATAGAGCGCCAGCGAGTGCGTATTGCAGGCTTCCTGCATGAGCCGTATTCTGGTCAGCCCCTGTCGTCCGGCCTGCGCGATCAGATCTTCCATCAACGCTCTGGCAATGCCACGTCCCTGGACCGCTGGACTGACCGTGACCGGCCCGATTCCACCGACCTCGTCCGACCGCAGAAGAAAAGCCGAGCCCACTGGTTGCCCATCGAGCAACGCCGTGACACCGTAGTAATCTTTGCGGTTCACCAGCATGAAAATGGTCTGCCGCCCCATCGCCTCAGTCGGATATTCCAGTGGATAGCCGTGCGATTCGTGCAGACCTTTAAACGCTTCGAAGAGGATCCGGCCGAGTTCGGCCACATGCCCTGGCGCGGCTGCCTCAAGTTCGAATTCCGAAGATTTCGCGGTCGGGGTCATGCCGGCGTCAGAGATGGATCGGACCTTCGCCATCCCCACGATTCAGATGAGCGCGCGTCAGCGTGGAGTCTGCTTCAGTCAGCAGAGCTGTAAACTTCCGGGAAGTGACCAGGTAGAAGTTCGATGGGCCGGAAACAAACCCGGCTCCCGACAGAGCGTCACACCATGCCGGATGATTCTGATTCGAAACCAACAGGTCGGCCCCCCGGCTCTCCAGCCAATTGGTGGCCGCTGCAATTACATCATTGGCATCCTCAGGCGTCGCCAGGCAATCGATGATCGACCCCACCCTCATGTTTCCGAAATGCTTGTGGTCGTGCATGGGGGTATCGAGCAAAACTGCCCAGCCCAGGACCCGTTGTCCGGCCGTAACCTTGAGACGAATAAATCGGTCGCTGCTTCGCGGATATAACGTTTCGAGGACCTGCGCATCTCGCACGGCAATGAGGGAATAGCGCGACCGGCAAACATCCCAGATCTCATCCGCCCAGCTGGAAAAATCGGCGACTTCGACGGCGGTTACGCCAGATTTCTTTCTCTTCGATGCGAACGCGTTGGCAATCCCCGCACCCAGCCGGCCCAGACCGCTGAGCGCGGCGGCATCACAGAGAAAGCGGCGCAGAGGCGATGTCCGCAGATAGCGGATATTCCGCAGGAAACGGCCGCCGTCCAGAACCTTAAAATAGAACGGCACCGCCCGATTCAGTTGCCAACCCATCGCGAACAGGATTTGAGTTACGGGCGCATCGAGATTGCCGAACCCGAGCCCATAAAGGAGCGGCTGCCGCCGGGTCGCATTGCTGACAAGCGACGGGGCTATGAAGCCGTAGCGCTTATTGACAATGCCTTCGGAAATCGGCATGGCGCACATGCCGACCTCATGCACTTCGCCACCGATCACGAATTCCTGATGTTTAAACGTGTAGGCGCCGCGGACGATATCGCCTTCCACAGCCAGGAACATTTCCTGGTAGACCCGCGCGCCGTCGGTTTTCGGGATCCAGTGCGTGGCCGGTGTCGAGGGGACTTCGAAGGGCGGCTTGCCATCGCGCACGCGATGGTTAAATTCCACTACCGCGGCGCGCCAGCAATCCGTATACGGAACGATGCGGATAGGGGGGCCGCTCGTCTTGCTCTTTTTGGCCGCGATCTCAGCGGTTGCGGCATTCATGCCGCCTGCCCCGCCCGGATGTTCTCCGCGACCAGCTGACTGATGGCGTTCACCGAGCGGAAGTCATCGATATCCATCTCTTCCATAGGCGCGTTAAAGCCAAACTGTTCCGTCAACTCCATCAGGAGCTGCGTGAAAGCAAGCGAATCGAGCATTTCAGCTTCAACAATGTCGAAGTCCCGCGATTCGACCGAGATCAGCAGCTTTTCCCTCAACAGTGTTTGAATCTGTTCGGGCAGATCCACTTCATGCGTCATATCAGACTGTCCCCCGGCTTGCCACTGTGTTTCCGGCGAGCCCTCCCATTGCTCCATACGGCGGTGCTCCTAACGGAGTTTCGCTCGCCGCTTTGGTCTCGCCCTGCTTCGATTCACCTTGCCGCTTCCGGAACTCTTCCTTCAACCAGGGCCGGTCGGCTTTGCCATTCCCGTTGCGCGGCATTTTGTCGAGCGCCATCCAATATGCCGGAATCATGTATTTCGGCACCGCTTTGCCGAGCTTCTCTTTGAGAGTGAGAGCCGACATGGATTCTTCGGCGGGGACAAACGCGCAGCAGATTGCCATGCCTTCAAACCCTGGGACTTCAATGGCCACGACCGCGGCTTCCTGGACGCCCGGAATGGCGTGCGCCGCAGCCTCAATCTCGCCCAGCTCGATACGATATCCACGGCTCTTGATCTGCGAATCCGAACGCCCCAGCAGATAAATCAGACCATCGTCTCCGACTTTCGCCAGATCGCCGGTTTTATAGATTCGCTCGGGCGAGTTTGGCCCTGCCGCGGGATTCTTCAGAAAAACCTGTGCCGTTTTTTCCGGATCTCTCCAATACCCCGGGCTCAGACCAACGCCGCCGATAAATAGATCTCCAGTTTCTCCCACCGCGACTGGCTGCAACTGATCGTTCAGCACCAGCAGCGTCTCGCCTTCGCATGGGCCGCCGATCGATATTTCCGCAGTCTCGCTTTCGGGACAGCTGGCGACATGGAAACAGCTGCTGGCGATGGTTGCTTCAGTGGGGCCGTACAGATTGAAAAATTCAACCTGCGGTAAGCGCTGCATCCAGTGGATCAGACCGGGAGTCGGAAACTTCTCGCCGCACCACAGCAATCTCCTGAGATCCGGAAAATCATCCCACTGAATCACATCGAAGCGGGCCATGTAATTCAATACTGACGGCACCGAGAACCACTGGGTCAGCTTGCGGTCGCGGATAAACGCCGCAAGCTTTTGCGGCATCAGATTCAACTCCGGCGGCACAAGATGGATCTGCGCGCCAGCCGCCACCGTGCCGTAAACATCGTAGGTGGAGAGATCGAAATGCAGCGGAGGATGCCCTGAAATTCTGTCGGTCGGCCGCAGCCCGAAATATTTGTTTGCCCATTCCACGAAGTGGATGACGTTGGAGTGTGTGATCACCACGCCCTTGGGCAGTCCCGTTGACCCCGAGGTGAACAGAATGTGCGCAGGATCTGAATCTTTGTTCAAAGTATCGACCGGCTCCGCCGATTCTTTTTCGACATCGCTCCAGCGGAAGGCCGTTCGGGTCTCGCGACTCTCGGCGCTGCCTTCATCCATCCAGCCGACGGAGACCTGATCGGCAAACGCAGCGGCGTGTGCGATTTCCTCCAATACGGCGGCAGTTGAACGCACTGCTAAGACACAACTGCTTTCGGAAACGCGCAGTATCCGCTCCAGCCGCGCGGCGGGGCTGGATGTATCCATCGGGACATAGATGCAGTCCGCCTTGAGCGTGGCGAACATCGCGACCAGCGCTTCAATCGATTTGGGTAACAAAAGCGCTACCCTGTCTCCACGGGAGCACCCGGCGGCTTTCAGGGCACTTGCCAGGCGATTGCTGGCCTCGTCAAGCTGCCTGTAAGTGAAGGTTCTTGTGTTGGATACGATGGCGCAAGCATCCGGACGGAGTTCCGCCTGACGCGCCAGATAATCGGTCAAACGGTGAACCGATGGGAAATTTTCCGTTTGCACATCGGAAACAGCGGGAACCTCCAGGACGGAAGCGCGGGAGGCCGTTATATCGTTCAGCACTCTCGGGATTTTGCAATCCAACTTCCAAAACAATGTGTTTCCGGGACGGTACTTAGATGGTGTACAAGTGCTGGCACTGGCGTAATTGTGTGCCACCGCAGGGCAATTGTGGTAAGGAATCTCCCACTTCTGTGACCAAACAAGGGCAGAACCTGCCATGGACGACACTGCTTATTCTGCGCGGAGCGGCTCATGCGGCGGTGTAAGTATTAGCTAATCCAACACGACAGTCTTGTTCCCGAACGTCAGAATACGGTGTTCCAGGTGCCAGCGGACGGCCCGTGAGAGCACGCCTTTTTCGAGGTCCCGGCCTTTTTCCACCAGGTTTTCCACCTGATCCCGATGAGAGATGCGAGCCACATCCTGTTCGATAATCGGCCCCGCATCCAATTCGTCGGTCACATAATGACTGGTGGCGCCAATTAGCTTCACTCCACGCTCAAACGCGGCGTGGTGAGGCCTGGCTCCGCTGAATGCAGGCAAGAACGAGTGATGTACGTTGATGATACGGAACGGATACTGCGCCACAAAGCCGGGCGACAGGATCTGCATGTACCGCGCCAGCACAATCAGGTCAACCGAAGATTTGGCCAGAAATTCCAGCTGCTCCGCTTCCAGTTCCGGCTTTCGCAGAACGGCCGGCGAGGCGCAGTGAAACGGCACGCCGTAATATCCCGCCAGAGGCATGGCGTCCTCGTGATTGCTGACGATCGCGGAAATCTCGCACTTGAGTTCGCCGATCTGGTTGCGGTGTAAAAGGTCCACCAGGCAATGCTGATAACGCGATACGAAGATCGCGACCCGCCGCCGCCTTTCAGTGGATTCCAGCCGCCACCGCATGCGAAATTCAGCCGCCACCTGCTCGAATTCCGCTGAAATCGATTGCAGGATTTGCGGCGTATTCGGCAAGTCAAACTCAACGCGGATAAAGAACAGGCCGGAGTCGTTATCTCGGTGTTGGTCCGAACTGAGAATGTTAGCGCCGTGCCGGTACAGAAAATTTGCGATTGCGGCCACGATGCCCAGCGAATCCGGGCAATCGATCAACAGCACAGCCGGGGCGCTTCGGTCAGTTCTGCTTTTCCGCAGCGATTGCGGTGCGCGAAGGGGTGCATTCTCTACGGACAGGGCACATTCACCCATACTTTTAGTCAACCTTCCTGGAATTGGCGGGCGCGGTGACGCACCACGCCAATCCGGCGGTTGCACATCGGGTGCCAGTCCGGTCGTCAGCGAAGACTACGAAGAGAGCTTACTCAACCACTTTGGCAACAAAGTACGTAACTTTCTTGCCCGGCGCGAGCTTCATCAGATGCGGCACCTTCGCCGGAATGTGCAGAATGTCGCCGGGGCCGAGAAGGGCTTCCGTTCCGCCTTTGATGGACGCCCCGCGAATCTCTCCGGGTGCTGTGGTCTTGCCGTCCACGACTTCGCCGCCGTAAACCATGGTCACCGCTCCAGCCTGAATCATAATGATGTCGGCCTGCTTCTCATGCCATTCGGCCTGTCCCGAGCCTTCCCGGTGGGCCACCATGAACGTTCGATTGCCGGTGGTTTGCACTACTTCGCTGGCGACTTTATTGGCGTCAAGCTTCGTTGCCAATTCCTTCCCCTTGGCCGCAATGTCGCTGGCCTTCCAGATATGGAAACCAGCGGGGTCTCCTGCCGAAAATGCGAGAACGGATGTAATGAAGAGTACTGCGATGATCTTGGTCATAGTTGGATTTACCGCCCCTCAGCTTATCGCAGCCGTCGGCGCCGCACGCTCATTCAGTTACACTGGCTCATGCGTTTCTTTGCCGTTTGCCTCATTTGCCTTTCGCAGCTGGCTTCTGCGCAAACTTCAGCTAAACCCGCCAACAGCTTCTTCAAGGACACTTTTGAACAGATGCTGCGCGATAATCCCGAGTACGCAACGGGAGTCGGCCGCCACGAATTCGACGACCGCTGGACCGACTGGTCCAAAGCCGGCCGCGACCGCCGCAAGGCATTCTTCGGGGAACGCCTCGCGCGTCTGACCGCTGAGCCGGTCGGCGACAGGGCGGAAGATCTGCTGACAAAGCGAGTGGTCCGCTACGACTTCGAAGCGAGACTGGAAGCCTGGGATCTCGACACGCTGCTGCTGCGCGTCGGCCAGCAGTCCGGTTTTCACGTCCGGGTTTATAACGTGATCGACGGCATGCCGGCCGCCACTGTTCACGATTACGAAAACATTATCGCCCGAATCCGCGCGATTCCTTCGTATTTGGATCAGAACCTCGGAATTCTGGATGAGGCGATTGCGGCGAAGGTGATGCAGCCCAAAGTCGTCGTCGACCTGGTGATTGCACAGCTCGACGCGCAACTGAACCAGAGCGCCGAACAAACGGAATTATTGAAGGCATTCCGCAGCTTCCCGACCGGCGTTTCACAGGCCGACCAACTGCGTCTGCGCAGCGCCGCGCAGGATACCTATACCCGCCAGTTCCTGCCCGCATGGCGCAAAGCGCGCGACTACATGGCGAACACCTATCTGCCCAGGGTCCGCCCCGCCGACAGTCTTTCCTCCATGCCCGGCGGCAAGGCGGCCTATGCAACGCTGATCCACGAGTTCACCACTACCACCATGTCGCCCGCCGATATTCACAAGCTCGGTGAACAGGAGGTGGTGCGCATCGAAGCCGCCATGGTGGCGATTATGAAGGACTCCGGCTTTCAGGGTTCCATCCCGGAGTTTCAGAAGAAGATGGACGACGATCCGGCTCAGCATTTCAAATCGAAAGAGGAAATGCTGACCAACTCCCGCAACATTGCGATGATCATCGAGCCCGAACTGCCCAGGCAGTTTCGCCACATCCCTTCGCTGCTTTTCGGTGTTCGCCCGATTCCTTCCGACCGTGAAGCGGCCACCGCGACGAATGCGCAGGGTGCCGCGGCCGATCTCTCGAAACCAGGCTGGTTCAATCTGAATACCTACCAGCCCGAGAAGCAGGTCCGCTACGATCAGGAATCGCTGGTACTGCACGAAGCCATCCCCGGCCATATTTTTCAAGGCGCCGTTGCAACTCAGCAGCAGGGGCTTCCGGAGCTTCGCCGTTTCTATTCCAACAGTGCGTTTGGGGAAGGCTGGGCGCTGTATGCCGAATCGCTCGGTTCGCAGCTGGGTTTGTACAAAGATCCCTACAGCCGCTTTGGCCAACTTGCGAGCGAGAGATTCCGCGCGGTTCGCCTGGTAGTCGATACCGGCATTCACGACCTCGGCTGGACACGGCAACAGGCCATCGACTATTTCAAAACGCATTCCCCCCAAAACTCCCTGGCGGAAGTGGACCGTTATATTTCCTGGCCGGGGCAGGCGCTGTCTTACAAAATGGGTGAGTTGCGCATCCGGTCTCTGCGGGCTCAGGCGGAGCGGGAATTGGGAAGCAAATTCGATATACGCGACTTTAATGACGCCGTTATCGGCGAAGGCCGCCTGCCTCTCGACATTCTTTCCGATGAAATCGGCCGGTTCATATCGAAAGCGCCGCGCTAGAAAACTCAAGAGCGGCGCGCGATAATTGGTAATTGCTCAGCCATTTGACCCAAGTCCTGGTTGCCTGGGGGCCCGCGGGTATCCTGCTGCTTTCCGCGCTGGATTCCTCCGGTGTTCCCGTCGCCGGCGTTTTTGACGCATTTCTGATTCTCATCGCCGTGCAGCGACCTTCCATCGCCTGGTGGTGCGCGGGCCTCGCGGTGTGCGGTTCCATTGCAGGCAATATCATCCTCTTCACGATCAGCCGCAAGGGAGGCAGGGCATTCCTTGAGAAGTCCGCGTCGGAAGGCCGGGCCATGCGTTTCCGCGCGTGGTTCCTCCGTTTCGGTCTGCTGACGATCTTCATTCCTGCGATGATTCCGATACCAATGCCGCTGAAGTTATTCGTCATTACCGCGGGAGTCTTTGGTACGCCTCTCGCGGAATTTCTCGGCGTCGTTGTGCCCGCGCGGATCATCCGTTACTTCGGAGAGGTCTGGCTGGGCGTCGCTCTTGGCCACGAATCAACCGGATTTCTGAAGACCCACGTTTGGCAGCTGGTGGGTTACGCTGTAGCCATTTTTGCCGTGCTGTACGGTGTGTTGGTCTGGCGTCACCGAGCCACCAGCCCAACCGGCCGCTAGCGCCGGAAACAGGAAAGGTACGAAGACACGTATCCCACGAAACGAGATAAATTTTCGATTTTCAAAGAACAGTGACGTTCGATTAGAACGTCGTTGCGGCGGGTGGGTCGCTCTGTTAGAACGCCGTTGCCCGCCGCAAATGAATTGAGCGGCGTCTTTATGACCAGCAGCCTGCGGTTTGCCGTCCCGCAGACATGGTCCATTTCGATCGCCCCGCTCTCTGGTACCGTCCGCGGCACCGTTTTCACCGCGATCCGATCTTATTCAGGCCAGCCTGAAAGTTCTTCCGTCAACCCGATGCCTCCGAGGCAACGAACAGTAAATCCCGAAGTGGTATTCAGGAACCGGAAGTCCAGTTTCATCTCA
>JAICJH010000007.1 GCA_025928545.1 Bryobacteraceae bacterium
ATCCAGAATCGGCATCCCGGCGATCGGACTCGTCGGATCTGTCTCGGCCGCCGGATTGACGATATCGTTCGCGCCCACCACCAGCACGACATCCGTATTCGCCATTTCCGGATTGATGTCTTCCATCTCGATCAGCTTGTCATAGGAAACATCGGCCTCGGCGAGCAGAACATTCATATGACCAGGCATGCGGCCCGCCACTGGATGAATTGCGAACTTAACGTCGACGCCTTTCTTCGTGAGCGCATCCGCCAGTTCTCGGATCTTGTGCTGCGCCTGTGCAACGGCCATCCCGTAGCCAGGAACAATGACGACACTGCTGGCCATCTCCAGAATCTGCGCAGCCTCTTCGGGGGTTGCCGAGCGCACCGGTCGGGCTTCTACGCCATGGGCCGCCGCCTGCACCTGCCCAAACCCGCCAAACAGCACATTCGCGAACGACCGGTTCATCGCCTTGCACATGATGATGGACAGAATCAGCCCGGATGAACCGTCCAGAGCGCCGGCAATAACCAGCAGCTTGTTATCCAGCGCAAAACCCATCGCGCACGCGGAAAGCCCGGCGTAGGAATTCAGCAGCGCAATAACCGTCGGCATATCGGCGCCGCCGATCGGCAGAATCAGGAAGACTCCGAACGTCAGCGCAAGTGCGGCGAAGATCGGATACAGATCCGATCGTTCGGGATTCAGCACCAGGTAAATGCCCAGCGCTATTGCGGCTGCCAACACCGCCATATTGATAAAGAACTGACCCTTGTATGTGACGGGCCGGCCCGGCAGAACTTCCTGAAGCTTGCCCCATGCCATGATGCTGGCGGTAACGGTCACAAACCCCAGCAAAGTTTCCACAATCAGAGCGCTCATGACAAAGCCATGAGGCTTCAGCTTGTAATACTCGGCCGTACCAATCAAAGCAGACGCCAGCGAGCCGCACGCCTGTGAAATGGCCGTTCTTTGCGGAACGCCTGTCATCGGCATGAAGATAGCGATCGGAGCGCCGATCACCGCGCCCAATACGATGCCCACCGCGATCCACTGGTAGTTGAAAATCTCCGCCCGCATCAACGTGCCGACAACTGCCAGAAGCATGCCAGCCTGCCCCGCGAACACGCCGCGCCGCGAAGTCGCCGGCGAACTCATCCACTTCAGCGCCAGAATAAAACCGGCCGCCGCAAGAATGTAGAGAAACTGGTAGGGGCTCATTTAGCTGCCGGCTCCCGCTTCTTGAACATCTTCAGCATGCGGTCGGTGATCATGTACCCACTCACCAGATTGGTGGTTGCCGATACGATTGCGATGAAGCCCAGTACGCGCGAAAGCGTCGGAACATCCTTCTCGCCACTGATCATGATCGCGCCGACTACCGAAATTGCCGAAATCGCATTGGTCAGCGACATCAGCGGCGTATGCAGCAGCGGCGACACTTTGCGGATCAGCTCAAAGCCCAAAAACGCCGACAGCATGAAAACGTAGAGTCCAAATTCGTAATTCATTTATTTCGTTGCCTCGAGTACTCGCGGATGGACTACCTTGCCTTCCCAGGTCACCAGTGTTTCGCGAATAATTTCATCCTCGCGATTGATAGCCAGGGCGCCGTCTTTCACCATCGGCTTTAGGAAATTGATGATATTGGTGGCATACATCTGGCTCGCATCCTGCGGGGCAAGCGACGCCATATTGACGGGTCCCAGAATCGTGACACCCTTGTGAACTACCGTTTCGCCCGCACAGGTCAGTTCGCAATTGCCGCCGCGTTCCGCCGCGATATCGACGATCACCGAGCCGGGCATCATCTTCTCCGCCATCTCTTTGGTGACCAGCACCGGAGCCTTGCGGCCAGGCACCGCCGCTGTCGTAATCACAACATTCTGATCGCGCAGAACGTTGCCCAGCAGTTCCCGCTGTTTCCGATAAAACGCTTCGTCCATCGCTTTCGCGTAACCGCCCGTGCCTTCGGCGCTCTCGCCCATATCGAGAACCACGAACTTGGCGCCCAGACTTTCAATCTGTTCCTTCACCGCCGCCCGTACGTCGTAAGCGGAAACCATCGCACCCAGCCGTTTGGCGGTGGCGATAGCCTGGAGTCCGGCAACACCCGCGCCAAGCACCAGAACCCTGGCCGCTGCAATTGTGCCCGCGGCCGTCATCATCATGGGGAACATCTTGGGCAGCGAGAGGGCCGCAAGGAGAACAGCCTCATAGCCGGCGATGCTGGCCATCGACGAAAGCACGTCCATGCTCTGAGCGCGTGTAATTCGCGGGACTAATTCGAGCGCGAACAACGCTGCACCGGTGGCCGCGATCTTTGCGGCTTCCGTGGTCGCAGTCAGCGGCTCGGCGAAGCCGATCAGCACTTGTCCGGGTCGCAGCAGCGTGAGATCGTCCTGTCCGTTTATCGGATTGGCGCCCAGCGTACGAGCCTGGACGATGACATCGGCTTTCTGAAAGACTTCAGTTCGGGATGTAAGGGTGACACCGCGTCGCGTGTAGTCGTCGTCCGTGAATCCGGCTTCCATACCGGCTGACGATTCGGCTATGACTTCGAAGCCGGCTTTCTTTAACGTCTCGCATGCGCGTGGTGTGAGAGCTACTCTGCGTTCGCCGGGAAAAGTTTCTCCCGGCAGTCCTACTGTAACGGCCATCCAGCGGGCCTCCTCGTAAACAACGATGATAGCCGATGCTCTTTGTGCGATTTGAGACGACCCGCTCCGGCTGAGCTCCGGCTTATACTTGAGGTGAATTATGGCCGCCCTCATTGATGCAATCAGCGTAAAGAAAAGGACTCTGTTCGAGCATGAGAACACTCCATTTGTCTGTCTGGACTGGGAAGTTAATACTCCCACTGCCCGGGGCGGACAAACCCTCGTTCGTCTGAAGGTTCGCAACCTGCTCACCAGCGCTGTCTTTGAAAAGACTTTCAAGGCCGGCGACAAGTTCAAAGAACCCGACATTCAGGCCGTGCCGGCGTCGTATCTGTATACCGATAACGACGGCTCGCACTTTATGGATCAGGAGTCGTTCGAAACCCTGACTCTCGACGAGAACATGATCGGCAATGCACTGGATTATCTGGTGGAAGGCGCCATCATTCAGTTGACAAAATACAACGGCAATCCGATAGGGCTTGAGCTGCCGATGTTCGTCGATCTCACAATCGCTTACTCGGAACCCGGAGCGAAAGGCGATTCCTCAAGCGGCACTGTCACGAAGGCCGCCCGCCTCGAAACCGGTTTGGAAATTCGAGTGCCGTTGTTTATTAAAGAAGGCGAAAAGGTAAAAGTGTCCACCGAAAAAGGGGAATTCGCCGGACGAGCCTGATTTGGACGGCGCGCGAATTATCGCTGCCGTGCCAGAGGACTTAACCCTCGCCACAAGAGATACCCGGCGACCGGAAACACGGCGGCAATCCGGAATGCGGGCTCATATTGCGAATGATCGAACATGCGGCCAAACAGCGGCATCATCAGAGCAACCACCGCGCCCCACGAGCCCGCCCCTAACCCCGCCAGCAGGCCTGCCTGGCTCGATGGAAACGCGTTGGTCACATAAGAGACCGACAACACCACCAGCCCCGCGCAGGAAAACATCTCCAGCCACATGACGGCCAGTACCGCGGCGCCGCTGGTCATGGAGTGAGTAAAGAAGAGAGGCAGGCCGACCAGCGTCGCGGCCAGGATAAGGCCTCGATAACGAGGTCCGGTACGGTCGAGAATTGCGCCCCATGCAAAGTACCCGGCCTCCCAGGCCGAAGGGGGAATCCAAAGCACCTTGCCAAGCGTGGCCTGGCTCCAGCCGAAGCGTGTGTGCAGATAGAGCGAGGAATCGTAGAGGATAAACGCCAAAGGCAAAGCGCCCACGCCATAAAGCAGGATATAGGCCCACAGCGCCGGGCTGCCCCATGGAAGCCTCTCACGCGAAAACTGAATTCCGGTATCTACGTTGGCTCCCACCTTGCGCCATAACAGCAGCCAGCACAGACCGAAGAAGCCGGTGGCCAGGAACACTCCATGCCAGCCGAACCACAGCGCAAGAGGCATGACGATCAGCGGTGCGATCATCGCGCCCAACGAGCCGCCGCTGTAAGCGACCGCGAGACCCTTGCCGCGCTTTGAAGGCGGCAGCGTTTGAGCGACAGTTCGCAGACCGCCGGGGAAGGTAGCTCCCTCCCCTGCCCCGAGCACCGCACGTGCGGCGGCAAAGCTCCAGAACCCCGTCGCCCAGGCATGTGCCGCCGAAGCCACTGTCCAGATGCTTACCGCGAAGGTCATGCCGCGGCGGACGCCCATTCGATCCAGCAGATGTCCCCAGAGCGGATTCCCCAGCATGTAGGCATAGGAGAAGCACGCGATGATGATGCCGTACTGTTCTCCGGAAAGGTGAGTTTCCTGAAGTATGGTGGGCGCCAGGATGGCCAGCGCGTTCCGGTCGATGTAGCTGAGCAGCGAAACCAGCAGCATCGAGATGGCGGGCAACCAGCGTGGATTGGGGGTCGAAATAACTCACGATGATACACTGATTTTGACCTCGTCCGGAACGATTTTTTCCACATAATGCTTCTTCCCAGAGAATTCGTCACTTATCTCTCGCGCCAGATAGTCCAGCGGATCACCGGCACCGCGATCGACACACATGCGCCCGAGCGCGTGGTCGAAATCGTCGACACTCTCATCAACGACGAGATGGCCGCCGAGGATAAGCTCAACGACGAAGTGCGCGAATTACTCGAAGAGTACAGCGATTACATGCGCCGCGAAAGCATCAGCTACCAGGACATGTTCCGCAAGATCAAGAACACCCTGGTACAGAAGAAGAAGATCGTGCGCGCATCGGGCCGCGATACGGGTGACGGGATGAAGCTCTCCCGCGATAAGATCACCGACATCTCGCACAAGCTGGTGGCGATCATGCGCAAGTCCCGCGACCTGCGTCTGAAAAAAGATCAGAACGATGTACGGCTCGATATCGTAAAGGCGTTTACAGAGATTCTTCAGGTGGAAGAAAAAGCCGACCGAGCGTCACGCGATAAAGTACGTTCCGTCAAGCGCGACATTCCCGAAGGCAGCGAAGAGTTCGACATTCTGCAAAAGAAATACTATGCGGAAGAACTCAAAAAGTACGGCGTCGAATTCACCTCACCGCGACACTGACCTGATCGTGATACGCATCGTTGGTCAGAATGGCGAGAGGCAGTTCCCCGCTTACCACTAAATTTGTTGGTATTTTGAAGTTGATCTGATAGAGCCCGGGTAGGCTGGATACTCCCGCATACAGCACGGTCGCCTGTACCCCATTCACAAACAGCAGGAGAGGCGCCAGTGCCGAGTCCGCGGCCGTTGCTCCGTGTCCATCCGCCAACGGCGTGGTCAGGGCACCCAGGCCGGTCATGTACATTGTGACCGTATCGCCTTTGGCAGCGGGATTGGAAGCCCTCACTACGAGGTTATCTGGAAAATGCAGAATGGCTGCGTCGCCGGTGCCTGTGGAGTCGAGCGAGAAAACCCCGGGCGAGGTCTTTGCCAGGGGCACTGTGACTGTGTTCGAGACCGTGCCGTTATTCGTTACGATCACGTCGACCGAACTTCCGGTGACTCCATACGGCACGAGGCAATCGATCTGGCCGCCGCTGACGAAGTAGATGGGGGCCTGAATACCACCGATCCTAACGCTCACACCACCGACGGAGAGCGGATAGGGTGGCAGTGAACTGGCTACCGCGGCCGCGAGTCCCGAGCCATAGATCGCAATGAACTCACCGGGCGAAAGGGCATCCACCCCCGGTGCTCCGCTGGCTGCATTCACGACTCCCCGTGGATTGATGAAAACTGACGGGCCGGTGAGCGAAGGGTTGGCTACGGCGAAACCGATTTGATAGCCGGTTGGATCGAGGAGGGTATTGAGATTGGCGCTCACCATCAGATTGCCGCCGGCACCGAGGCCGATCTTCGCCGGACCAAACGATCCGCTTCCATCGGAACCAACCGTGTAGCTGTTTGATTCAGTCGCATTCAGAATCGCGCCGGTCTCGTGAAGGCGCTGCGTCGAAGTGATCGAGACACCGTTGATGGTTTCGCCGGAGCCTGCAAAGTCGGCGGAGGATCCGGCGGAATCGACACGGAGCCCCGAGACCCAAAAAGTTGGCGTAAGACTTGCCGAAGCGGCGGCTTTGATGCCGATCAGCATGTCATGTGCGCCAGGAGTCGCGGCCAGAAAGACGTTGCCCGAGTCCGAGACTACAAGAGTGCGCGGCGCGCTGTTGAACAGCGTCAGGCCCGGGATCGTCATTGTGGACCCGGTCACGCTGTAGCTGCCCGCTGTCGAATTTTCGGTGATGATAGCCGCCCCATGTTCGGTTGCGTTGGCGGAAGTGATCTTGCCCGCGCCATCCATCACGAGCGTCACAAGCGAATCGCGTGCGGGCAGTTCGAAATCGGTCGCGTAGAAGGTTCCGGTGAGCGCCGCGTTCGTCTGCGTGCCCGATGCGGGGATGGCGACGAACATATCGAACGTGTTGTCGGAAGCTTCCGTACTCGCACCAATCACCGCCTCTGCCGCATAGCGGGCGTTGATGGTCAGTGCCGGTTTCTGTGGGTTACTGATTGCGAGCAGTCCGCTTGGGCTCATCGTATAAGTGCCGCTAGCCGTATAGGAAGCGGCCGCGCCTGTTCCTATTACCTGCTGGCCAACGAAGCCCCAGGACCCGCTGCCACTGAAGGTAATGAGGCCGACGATGCTGCGGGAATCCGTGACGGCATTGGAGGCATCCGTAGTGAACTGGATGTGCCGCACGAAGTATTTACCGGTAAGGGCAGACGTAGTGAGGGTTTGCGCGTAAGCACCGGTCACCAGCGCAAACACGAGAGCAAGCCGCAGGATGCGCATTTCGTTATGTCCAGAGTTCGTCGATTGGACCGTACAGGTTCTGATCGGAGAATGGTACGTATTCGAAACCGCGCTGTAGAGGGTCGTCGCAGCGGATAGTGGTCCAATTAATGCCCATGGCCGAGTAGATGGTTGCTTCCACGTCCTCGGGCTTGATCAGCCGCTGCCGGCTCCAGCCATAATCGATTGTGGTCGCGCCGGTCGCGTTGGTCTGGCCGATCACCTTGCCGCCGGTGATCCCCGCACCCGCAAACACGATGGATTGCTGCACATGATGGTCGCGTCCACCCGCAGAGGTAACCGCACCAACCGTGCGGCCGAATTCACCAGCCATCACGACCAGAGTGTCCTTCAACATTCCAGCGGTTTCGAGATCGCTCAGCAATGCGCCGACTCCGTTATCCAGGGTCGGGCACATCGTAAACAGGTTATTGCCCCTGGCGTTGGCCGTGCCGTAAATATCCTGGTGCATATCCCAACTGCCGAGGGTGATCTGGATAAAACGAGTGCCCTGATTCGCCGCCAGCGCCTGCTTGGCTACGAGGCAGGCGTTACCGAAGCTGGTGCCGCCGTAGCGTGTGCTGTCGGCTGCCGTATAGCTGAACGCCTGCTGCACGACCGGGTTGTACATCAGTTGATTGGCGGAATTGTAGAACTCGTTGTAATCCTGCACTGGCGTGCCGAGCGGCGACTGAATGCGGAGCGGATTATCAAGCGTGTGCATGCGGCTCCACAGGTCGGCAAAGCGTGTTTGTCCCAGGGAGTTAGTCGTATTGGGAAGGCCGGCTGTGGAGGGCACGATCCGGAAGGGAGCGTACGATGCCGGGAGATAGCCATTACCAACCGAAGTGGCGGAGTTGAGCGCCAGGAACGAGGGGAATACCTGCGATTTAGTGCGTTGCGCGGCAGTTTCAATCGCCACGACGCTGCCGATATTGGGGGCGATGTTGCCAAGTGCCGCCGCCGGGTTGCGCCCAATCTGCGTCCATTCCTGAGCCAGGCTGTGGACCAGCGCCCAGGCGTTCATGGAGCGAACGATCGCCATGTTGCCGAGATGTGAACCGAGTTTGGGAAGGATGCCCATTGGCCAGTTCGTTCCATTCACCATGGTCGGATTGAATGCCGCCGGAGTAGTGCCGTTGACGACCTTGAGGTCGAACATATCGGTGTGACTTGGCGCGCCCGCCAGAAGGATAAAGATGACGTTCTTTGCCTTGTTCTGGGGCGTGACTGTCTGGGCAACCTGGACGGAGCAGCCTTTCGCCGCCTGCGCTGTCAGGAACGAGCCTGCGACTCCGGCGCCCGCGATTTCAAAGAAGCCGCGACGAGAGATGTGCGGACGATTGAAGAAGGTCTGGTGCGGGTGAGGGTAGCGATTGACGAATTTGTTGAATTTGTCTTGTCCGGTCATGATCAGTTCCCTCAGTAATTGAAGACGAAATCGACTTTGTTGTACAGCGACCACAGCAGATCCTGTGCTTCGGTCGTCCGGGTGGCTGTGTTGGACAGATTGGCGATCGCAGCGGTCATTTCCTGGGACGTCGGATAGCGTGAAAGCACCGCCAGAAACAGATTGTTGACAAGCTGTGTATTGGTCAGCTTGAGATTGGTAACAAGCAGGCTTGTCGCCGGAGTGGTGGTGCTCGTCCGGGTCATTATGAAAGAATTATTCATCAGGTTCAGAGCCTGAAGGATGGAGCCGTCTTCGGTGCGCGGCTGATCGTCCCGATTGCCTCGCTGGAACGAATCAAGGAAGGTGCTGATGTTGCCGCTCGTGCCGTCGGGAATTCCAAGCGGCTCGGGAAATTGCATCGCGAAGTTCAGGGTGCCGTAAGTGGCCGGATTGTAGGTTGGCAGGATATTGCTGGCCACAGCTACCGCATCGTGAATCTCTTCGCCCCAGAGGCGGCGAACCATTTTGCGGGCGTAGAGGGAATACCAGGAATCGTTCCAGGTCCCGTTGTAACGGGAGGAAAGCTGGTAGGCCTTCGAATTCACGATTTGGCGCATCAGCCATTGCAGGTCATAGTTATTGGCAATGAACGCCTGTGCCAGTGAATTCAGCAGGCGCGGATTAGAGGGCTGGAGCGTCCACGGCGCGGGTGGCGGCTTATCGGGATCGAGCCGCATGGGATCGAAGGTATCGGGCGGATCGACCAGGCCGACACCGAAGAAATACGCCCACATGTAGTTCACTGTGGCGCGGGCGAATTGAGGATCCGCCGTGATCATGCGGGCAAATGCGGCCCGGTAGTTTTCTCCGGCTTGCGGTGTTTCGCCGGTGAAGATGTAGGCGGGAGGAATACTTTTTACTGTCCCGACCGGCTGCCGGGCCGGGCGATTTCCTGTCGTAGTATTCAGCGAGTAAACGCCGCTGGCCTTGGTCGAGGTATCGGTGACTGTCCAGTACCGTTGGTTTGAGCCGGTGGCGATCGGAGTAGCAAAAGTGTAAGTGTGAGACAGGAAAGCAGCCATGCCCCATGCCCCCACCCGCGTCTGGCGACCGCCCCACAGACTCAGAGTTGTCAGGTGGCCCGCACCGTTATGGCAGAGGAGGCAATTCTGGTGGGCGATGCCGAGGAATGTATCGACGATGTTGGCTGTCTGTTGGTCGAAAATATCCTGCTGGGGCCCTCCGGTAACGACGCCACCCACGTTGTAATTTATTTCGCCGGTGGTGTAACTGGTATCGCCGGAGGAGGAGATCAGTTCGCGGCTCATCTGATCGTAGGGCTTATTGGCTACAAGTGAATTCTTGATGTAGTCATGGAACGCCAGCACGCCCGCGCGTTCGCGGCGGATCTGCGAATTCGCTGAATTGTTCTTGTACTGATCGCCGAAATACATCGTCCACTTATCGACCCATTGAGGCGAGGCGATGAGCTGATCGACCAGAGCGGCGCGCTTAGTGGGAGAGGTGTCGGCAACGAAGGCAAGCACTTTAGCCGGGTCGGGAATGCGACCTGTGAGATCGAGAGAGGCGCGGCGGATGAACTCAAAGTCCGTTGTGGTATCGGCCGGCTGGACACCCGCATCCTGAATTGCGCTGAAGATGTACTGGTCGATCATGCCAAGCTGGCCTTCAGCCATGGCGCCGCCGGTCCGGGTACCTCCCGGAACGCCGGGCATGGCATTGGCGACGATGGATGTCATGGCAGCTAAGCGCGTCGCGTTGGGACTCGCGAGCGCCTGACGTTTTGGACCGCGTTCATTGCCCACGCCTTCATTGAGGGCGTACTTAGCGTGGTCGGGTCCGAAGAACGTACAGATAGCTTCGGCGAAGCTTGATTGCGGGTTGAGCTCTTCGAGATTCTGGGCTTTCAGCAACAAGCCGCAGCTACCGGCAACAACCGTAACCGCGGTAGCGGTTAGTAACAAGTTACGTCGATGCAATGGAACCCTCCCCACACTACTGGATACACAAACACAGTATCCGGCATTTTCACTCGGTTTCTATGAAGAATTTAGCCTCGGAGGCGCTTATTAACAAAATCTAATGGCGGAAGTGCCGGACCCCGGTAAGGACCATGGCTACTCCCAGGCGGTCGGCTGCTGCTATGACATCGCCATCGTTGACGGAGCCACCCGGCTGTATAAATGCGGTTGCACCGTTGGCCACCGCCTTTTCCAGACCATCGGGAAACGGGAAGAAGGCGTCGGACCCGACAACGCTGCCGCTGAGCGGCAGATGTGCTTTGATTGCCGCAATATGCACGGAATCGACGCGGCTCATCTGCCCTGCCCCGACCGCCACAGTCTGGCCCGATTTTGCGTAAACGATGGCATTCGACTTTACGTGTTTTACCACTTTCCAGGCGAATTCGAGAGCCTTCCACTCGTCCTCGGTGGGGGTTCGTTTTGTCTTTACGACGGTGGACGCCCGGTCAAAGCCGGGTAGGTCGGCGGTCTGGGCGAGGTACCCGCCTGAAATGCTCTTCACAACCAGCGGATCGACGGTGTGATTGATTTTGACGAGGCGAAGGTTCTTTTTGGCCTTCAGGATGGCGAGGGCCGCTTCCGAAAAGCCTGGGGCGGCGATGGCTTCCACAAAGAGTTTGGCGACTTCGCCCGCCGTTTCCTCATCGACCTCGCGGTTGAGGCCGATTACGCCTCCAAACGCCGAAACGGGGTCGCAGGCGAGCGCCATCCGGTAGGCCTCGGCGAGCGATTCGTGTTCTCCGCAACCGGCTGGGTTGGTGTGTTTGATGATTGCCGCGGCCGGATTGGAAAACTCGGCAACCAGCTGCCAACAGGCATCGAGATCGACGAGGTTGTTGTAGGAGAGTTCCTTGCCGTGGAGTTGCTCGCAGCCGGCGATGCCCAGGTTGCCTTTCGAATAGAGTGCGGCCTGCTGGTGGGGGTTTTCGCCATAGCGAAGGCTCATGCGGCGCGGAACCCGGATATCCAGTGTGGCGGGCAGCGCTTCGACGTCCTTTCCAATGGTGGAAAGTTTGTGACTGATCGCGCGATCGTAGTCGGCGGTAACTTTGAAGGCGTCGCACGCGAGTCGCCACTTCGTCTCGCGGGAGAGCTTTCCAAATTGCCGAAGTTCGTCAAGGAGGAGAGTATAATCGGCGGCCGAGGTCACGATGGCCACATCCTGCCAGTTCTTGGCGGCGGAGCGGATCATGGTGGGTCCGCCGATATCGATGTTTTCGATGAGCTCTTCGGTCGTAGCGTCCGCGCGGGCCGCGATTTTCTCGAATTGGTAGAGATTTACGACCACCATGTCGATGGGCTCGATGGCGTGCTGTTCGAGGGACGCCATGTGACCGGGATTGTCGCGGATGGCAAGAATCCCCCCGGTGATTTTCGGATGCATCGTTTTAACACGACCGTCCAGCATTTCAGGGAAGCCGGTCACGTCAGAGACGTCGCGAACGGGGATGTTGGAATCTCGGAGAAGCCTGGCGGTGCCGCCAGTGGAGATCAATTCGGCACCCAGCTCATGGAGATCACGGGCGAAATCGGCCACACCGGTTTTGTCGGTGACGCTGAGGAGGACTTTCATAGGGGAGATTCCAGATTATCAGGATTGGATGGTTTTGGGCGGGACGTTGTCGAGGCCACCGGAAACCGGGTTCGGAATGGGTTTCGAACCAGCACTCCTGTTGTGTTATCAACGACCTGGCGGCTTCGCTTGGTAAATTTCACTTTTTTCGGGAATTCGGGATTGCGGGTACCGGAGGCGCGTTTCCTGGCGTTATTTATCATTCCGATGGTTAGTAGACCATGGGAGGGGGTCAACTTTGCATTGCAAAGCTTGTTAGTGGTTTAGATTGTTGGGATTAAAAGTTGCAAATTGCTGTGACCACAACCTGAACGCGGAAAGAATCAGCGGCCGGGTCCCAGTTGAATGGCGAGTTGCTGTTCGGTGAAGGCTTCCTGTTTGCGGCCTGTGGCGTCCAGAATCTTTCCGAGAAAAAGATGAGGCTTGTACCAGTTTGGCGCCAGCGCTATTGAAGTTCTTGCCTCGGACTCAGCCCGCACGATGTCTCCGCTGGTGATCGCCAGCATCGATGCCTGATAGGCTGCGCTGTACCTTTGATCGCCGTACTTTTCCGCTGACTGTGCGGCGTCTGCGGACAACGTCCACGCCTTTGCTGTATCGGGAGTGTTTACCAACGCTCTGGCTAACGACGCGAACTGTTGCGATATGGAGAGCTCGTAGCCCGGTACGGGAAGTCCGAGAGTCCATTGCGACGCTTTGGCATAGATCCAGCCGGCCCGATCCGCATCCCTGCGCGCGATTGCGATGGGGAGTCCCGCATAGAGGGCATCGGGAACACTCAAGGCGATACCTGTGGCTAGAAAAATAACTGCGAGTACCATGGCGGGCAACAGAAGAACGCGCGACACCATCCGGTTCACGGGCATGGCTGCGGTTTGAACATCAGCGAGCGATAAAGCGAGTGAAATACCGGTAATCGACCAGAGGTAAATCGCCTCCACGATAGTCAGCGAAACAAATGCCGAACTAATCAGAATTCCTGCAATAGCTGCCTGTAAACCAGCCTGGGTCACGTGTCCTGACTGCGACCTGGGGCTCGGTCCGGCAAGTCCGAGGATAAAGACGCCAGCCAAGATGAGCACGCCGGGCAGCCCTTGTGCGCAGGCGGCGTCCAGCAATGCATTGTGAGGCGTCTCCATATAGAAATCCGGATAAGCCCGGGAGGTTTCCGCCGATTCAATTTTGCGGAATTCGCCCCCAAAAGTCTCCGGCCCGGTACCGAGGACAGGGTTCGCGGCCACAATCCGGGCAGACTCCCGCCATACGGCGAGCCTGGGACCGCCTGGATCTTCGCGCCACTGGACGAATCTGTGCCGGATCCATTGTCCGGCAGGCGAAAACGTAACAGCGGAGATAACAACGAGCACGATCAACGCCGCACCCGCCAATTGGCGTCTGATCGAGCGCGCGTGCCGGCCCTGAATGCGAAGCATGAAGAAAAGACCGCCGATGACGAGGGCAAGGAGAGCCCCGCGGCTTCCGGATAAAAAGATTGCAGTGACGGATAAGGATGCCACGGCTGCATGCAACTTCCTCCACGCCGCGCTGTCGTCGCTCGTCGCGCATGCGATGGCAATCAGACAGACGGGCGTCAGCCAGGCTGCGAAATAAATGGCATGGCCCATGGTGGCCGGGGGCCGAACGATGCCGCCCAAATACTCGATTCTGTAGAGAGCGCGGTCGAGAAAAGGATCTATTCCAAGGTATTGCAGAATTCCGTATATGGATGCCACTCCACCACTGATCGTGGTCGCGCGGAAGAGCGTGTCAGGCCATTGCCGATCGAGAGCTGCGGTCCCGGCGAATGCAAGCGCCACGATTAATACGGCAAGCTGTTGCGTGGCGCCGAAGCGACGCCAGACACTGCCAAAAACCGAGAGTCCGGGTTGATGCGAGGCGACTGTTGAGAGGAGAAGCGATGCGCACTGGGCGGTGGCAAGGAGCAGGAAAAGCTTGCCTGCAGTGGAGTTCCAAAGGCGGCCAATTCCGCGCGACCAATGCGGGAGCAGGAAAAGCAGGGCTGTGGTTGCGAAAAACTCGGTGAGGACTTTAGGGATTACGTCATGGCTGAGGAAGACTCCGTTGAGCATGCATACCGGCGTAACAGCGAGTGCAACCAGGAGTGCTGTTTTCATTGCATTTTCCGGAAGTGTGGTGCGGCCGCTACGAAGAAGGCCGCCTTCGAGGCGGGGCGCTGAGCGGGCTTCTGGCCGGTAAACTGTCATCGCTGCGGATCTCAGACTAGTATTCCATTCTTAACCATTTTCCCGCCGATGTCTCAAATCCCACTAATTATTCATTGTAGGGTGATAAAATTCACAGTAGCGAAATCTTATTTCCGCCGAATGGAGCGTGGACGGCTGGTGCGGCTCGGCAAAAGCAGGCTATATTTCGTCATCGTCCTTACAGCGCTGTCCTTCGATGCGTCGGCAGCGACGCTTTCTCCTTCGACCTCTACGATTGGAGCAGCAACGGGAACTGGCAGCTTGACGCTGACGCAAACTACGGCCAGCGCCTGGACAGCGGCGAGTAGTGCGGCATGGCTGACGGTTACTCCGGCCAGCGGCAGCGGCAACGCCAGCCTTACCTTCACCTTCACGGCAAACTCGTCGCCGAATGCGAGACAGGCGACGATTCGGGCTGCTGGGCAGAGCGTTTCCGTGTTGCAACTGGGTGCGACCGGAGCCTACACTGCGTGGGGTTCCACGGCTTATGGCCAGATCCGGACGATTGCAGGCAACGGGGTTTCAACCTATGGCGGGGATAGCGGGGCCGCAACCCTGGCCTCTCTAAGCTTTCCGACCGGCGTTACGGTCGATTCCAATGGCAACGTGTATGTTGCGGATACCTATAATAACCGCATTCGGCGCATCGATGCTTCGTCGGGGATTATCACCTCATACGCCGCACAACTTTCGAGCCCGAATGGCCTGGCGGTGGACGGCGCAGGTAATTTGTATTTTGCCGATACGGGAACCAACCGCATCCGTCGCATCGATGGGGTCACCGGTACGATCACCACCGTGGCAGGAACCGGCGCGGGAGGATTTTCCGGGGATGGCGGCGCCGCGACATTGGCGCAGCTCAATTCCCCCAATGGAGTGGCGGTCACAAACACAGGCGATATTTATATTGCCGACAGCATTAACTACAGGATTCGCCGTGTGGATGCGGTCACGGGGTTGATTGCCACGATCGCCGGAACCGGGGTGCCCGGATTTGCCGGGGATGGAGGTCCCGCCAAATCCGCGCAACTCTACTTTCCCACTGGCCTGGCGCTCGACAGTTCCGGGAATGTTTACATCGCGGATAGTAATAACAACAGGATCCGCCGTGTGGACGCCCTCACATCGGGAATCACGACCGTGGCGGGCGGGGGAACCGGAACAGATGGCGGCCCGGCAAATGAGGCATTTTTGTCCGACTTGCGAGGGGTCGTGGTCGATCGCGCGGGTAATCTATATCTCGCAGATACCCACTACTGCCGGCTCCGCCGCGTGGATGGAGTAACTGGGGTGATTACAAGCCTGATCTCGGGTTATTGCGGGTTTGGCGGTGACGGCGGACCCGCGACATCGAGTCTTGTCAGTTCTCCCTCAGGCGTGGCACTGGACGGTGCCGGCAACCTGTATGTCGCCGATGCAAACAATAACCGAATTCGATTTGTAGATCTGAGTACCCCACAAGTGACGCTCGGCCCCGGTCTGGGGGTCGGTCCGGCTGCCGGAACCGGAACGGTTGGTATTACCATATCGCCGGCCGCGGCAATATGGCAGGCGACCTCCAGCGCAGCGTGGCTGACGCTCACGACGCCGTCCGGCGCCGGTAGCGGAACCATCAACTTCAGTTTTACTGCCAACGGCTCTGCCACCAGCAGAGCGGCTACGATCTCGCTCTATGGACAGTCCGTGACTATCACGCAGGCGGGAGCCGCAGTTGCTTTGTCCGGGTCCTCGGCCACGGTGGGTCCATCGGCAGGCAGCGGTACCGTCAACCTGATTGTGACGCCGCCGGGTACGTGGAGCGCTTCGAGCAACAGTTCATGGCTTTCGGTATCGCCGGTGAGCGGTTCAACTGGGGTGACCGTCACCTACACATACAGCGCGAACGGCGGCGTCAGCGCACGCACGGGCTTAATTGTGATCGCAGGGAAGATTTTCACCGTCTTACAACTTGGCACATCCGGAGCGTATACGGCCTGGGGATCGAGCGGCTATGGGCAAATCAGGACCATCGCTGGAAACGGGACTTCAGGCTATAGCGGAGATGGCGGACCTGGCCCGCTTGCTTCTCTGGGATCCGGCCTGCCGGCCATAGCTGTAGACCCAATGGGTAACGTCTACATTGCTGACGCCAATAACTTTCGAATCCGCAGAATGGATGCTGTATCCGGATCTGTTACTACGGTAGCCGGAAGCAGCCCGTGCTGCGGTTCTTACGGAGATGGCGGCCAGGCGACTTCGGCCTCCTTGTACTATCCGTCCGGTTTGGCGGTTGATGCCGGTGGAAATATTTATATAGCGGACACCAATAATAATCGGATCAGGCGCGTAGACGCGGCTAGCGGCATCATAATCACGGTTGCCGGAAGTGCGACCGGTGGATTTTCCGGAGATGGCGGGCCAGCTATAGCCGCGCAATTGAATCAACCTGCTGGAATCGCGATAGATGGCATCGGCAATCTTTATATCTCGGATACCGGCAATAGCCGCATCCGCAGGGTCGATGCGATTACGGGCGTGATCAGCACCTTGGCTGGAACCGGCGCGCCGGGCTTTAGCGGAGACGGAGGTTCAGCAATCTTCGCTCAAATCTCTGGTGTCAGGGGCCTGGCGCTCGATAGCAGCACGAACCTCTTCATCGCGGATACCGGCAATGGCCGGATACGGAGGGTAGACGCGATCACCGGAAAGATTACGACGGTTGCCGGTGGTGCCTGCTGCGGGTCCAGCGGAGACGGAGGGTTAGCAACCGCAGCCTATTTGAGTTCGCCACAGGGAGTTGTCGTCGACCCTGGGGGCAACCTCTACATCGCGGACGCTTACGGCTATAAGATCCGCAGGGTTGACAGCGCGACGGGCAAGATCAGCACCGCAGCGGGTTCCGGCGTTGCAGGATTTGGGGGCGATGGCGGACCTGCGACGGCATCGCTACTGAACTATCCCGCAGGGATCACTCTCGATGGCATGGGCAACCTCTACATCGGCGATTCCACCAATTACCGGGTTCGCTTCGTGGATCTTGCGACGCCACAGGTCACGTTGACCTCCGCATCCGCGAGTGTTGGGGCGGTCGCGGGTACCGGAAATGTAGGAGTCGGACTGTCGCCGCCAGGCTCTCCCTGGCAAGCGGCGAGCAGCGCTCCGTGGCTAACACTCACCTCCAGCGGCGGCGTAGGCAGTGGCATCCTCAGCTACTCTTTCACAGCAAATAATACAACAAGTAGCCGCTCCGCAACGATCACGATCTACGGACAAAGGCTGACAGTCACTCAATCGGGAGCCACGGTCGGTTTGTCTTCCGCAACTGTGACCCTCGGCTCGGCGGCCGGCAGCGGGAACTTAGCACTTACCGTGAATCCGGCCGCGCCGTGGACGGCCGTGAGCACGGCATCGTGGCTGACCGTGAGTCCGGCGAGCGGTTCTACGGGCACAACGGTGACCTATGCCTACACGGCAAATACGAGCGCCTATGCGCGCGAAGCTGTTCTGCTAATAGCGGGCAAAACGGTTTCCGTTCTCCAACTCGGCGCTTCGGGCGCCTATACGTCGTGGGGAACCAGTTTTTACGGCGCCATCACAACCATAGCGGGAAACGGAAATTCGGGCTATGGCGGCGATGGCGGCGCTGCTACGGCCGCGGCGTTGACGCCCGGTGGAATTGCGGTTGACGCCAATGGAAATGTCTACATCGCTGAGTCGAGTAACAATCGCATCCGCCGGGTGGACAGCGCAACCGGAGTGATTACCACCGTTGCGGGGAACGGCACACACGCTTTCGCCGACAACGTGTCGGCAACCTCCGGAGCGCTCGCAAGTCCCGGCGCGGTTGTTTTGGATGCAGCGGGTAACCTTTATATTGCGGACACCGGGAATCATCGCATTCGGCGAGTGGATGCCGTCACCGGAGCGCTCACGACAGTGGCGGGCAACGGATCGACGGACATTGGCGGGGACGGCGGAGCTGCTACCGGGTCCGGATTGAGCAGCCCGGCCGGACTCGCTCTGGATGGCGCGGGCAATCTCTTTATTGCGGATACCGGGCATTACCGTATTCGCCGCGTAGATGCGATTAACGGGGTGATTTCGACGTTTGCCGGAAGCGGTGCATCGGGATACTCCGGAGATGGCGGGCCTGCCACAGCCTCCCTCCTGATGGGTCCCGGCGCGCTCGCGTCGGACGCTGCCGGAAACATCTACTTCGTGGACGGCCAGCGCATACGTCGCGTCGATGCCTTATCAAGTCTGATTTCCACTGTCGCGGGCAATGGAGGCAGCGGTTTCAGTGGAGACGGTGGCCCAGCGACCACGGCGCAGCTCTTCAATCCCCTCGGACTCGCCCTCGACGCGCAGGGCGATCTGTTCATTTCCGATGCTTCGAACAACAGAGTACGCCGGGTAGATGCAGTTACGCACGTCATCGCCACAGTGGTGGGTACGGGCGGCTGCTGCAACTCATCGGGAGACGGCGGTCCGGCTATCGCGGCTCAGTTGCAGCAACCGCAGGGACTGGCGATTGACGGAAACGGGAATCTCTACATCGCCGATGGCAATCGTGTTCGTTTTGTCGACTATTCGACAGCGAGATCGATTCTGTCTCCGACGTATGCGAATGTTGCGGCAACTTCCGGCAGCGGTACCGCAACGGTAACAACATTGCCACCGGGCGCAAGCTGGATAGCTGTGAGCAACATTCCATGGCTAACCGTCATTACTACCAGCGGTACGGGAAATGGAAGCCTCGCCTATAGTTTCAGCGCGAACACCAGCACGGATTCCCGCACCGGAGCCATCACCATTTACGGACAAACTCTGTTTGTGGTGCAGGCCGGCGTTTCGGCCAGCTTGTCCCCCTCGTCCGCGGCGGCGCCCGTCACAGCCGGAACGGGCACAGTCCAACTCACACTGACGCAGCCCGCGTCATGGACGGCCTCAAGCAGCGCGGCCTGGCTTACGCTGAGCTCTACAAGCGGGATCGGCAATGCCACGTTGACTTATTCTTATACCGCAAACACCGGGACCAACGGCCGGATGGCAACCATCCTGGCTGGCGGGCAAAAGTTAACGATCTACCAGGCGGGTACCGGTGGCATCGTCACACCGTGGGGAACCACTTTCCATGGCGACATTGTTACAGTGGCGGGCACTGGCGTTGCGGGATTCAACGGCGACGGCGGGTCGGCGCTGGTCTCGACGCTCAACACTCCCACAAGTTCCGCTGTGGATGCGAACGGCAATCTATACATCGCAGATGCGTTCAACAACCGCATTCGGCGAGTGGATGCAGCGAGCGGAAACATTTCAACTATTGCGGGAACGGGGGCCGCCGGTTTCAGCGGGGATGGCGCTGCGGCAACGGCGGCCGAGTTAAACCATCCCAGGCGACTCGCTTTCGATACAGTCGGCAACCTGTTCGTCGCGGACCAGCTAAACAATCGCATTCGCCGGATCGATGTGGTGAGCGGGAAGATCTCCACGGTTGCGGGAGGCGGGTCGGTACTCGGCGATGGGGGAGCGGCAACTTCAGCCCAACTGAACGGCCCGATCGGAGTAACTCTTGACCAGAGCGGCAACATTTATATCACGGATACGGCGAACAACCGGCTTCGTTTCGTGAACGCGGCATCGGGGCTGATTACGACAATTGCAGGCACAGGAACTGCCGGAATTTCGGGCGACGGCGGTCCGGCAATCGCGGCGCAGCTCAATGCGCCTGTGGGACTTGCCGTGGATCCAGCCGGGAATGTGTTTTTTGCGGAGTACTACAATAACCGAATTCGACGAGTTGACGGGGCAACCGGGACTATCTCGACGTTCGCCGGGAGTGGAATAGCAGGATTCTCCGGGGACGGCGGCGTGGCGACATCGGCGAAAATGAGCGCGCCCTGGGATGTGGCGATCGACAACTCTGGGAACTATTACATCGCTGACGACGGGAACCGGCGAGTCCGGCAGATAACGGGCGGAGTGATTTCGACTTTGGCTGGTCCCGGAGCTACAAGCGCGTCAGGCGATGGCGGGCCGGCGTTCGCCGCATTCCTCAACTTTCCGACTGGTGTGGCGGTGGACGGCGCCGGCAATCTCTACGTCACCGAATACTCAGGTCAGCGGGTACGTTTCATCGACCTGACCAATACGGCTGCGCCAGGACAGACGATCACTTTTAGCGCCCCCGCAAACGTAAGTTTCAGCGCTGGCACAATTACTCTCGCCGCGACAGCCAGTTCGGGACTTGGCGTGACCTTCACTGGAAACACGCCTGCGGTTTGCACGGTTAACGGAACGACTGTGACCATTGTCGCGGTGGGAAGCTGCTCCATTACAGCCGCACAACCGGGTAACGCAATTTATGCGGCAGCAACACCGGTGACACAAACCTTCAGTGTCATTCAGGGATCCCAGACGGTTGCTTTCGCCGGCTTGAGCGCCGGCTTTTTGGGCGCCCCCCCCATCACTCTCAATGCAACGGCCAGTTCGGGGCTCCCGGTTAGTTTTAATTCGCTGACCCCAACCGTCTGCACTGTTTCGCTCAATACGGCCTCGATGGTCAGTCTGGGGACTTGTTCCATCGCCGCCAGCCAGGCGGGAAACGCGAATTACACGGCTGCGGTTTCGGTGACTCAGAGCTTCACGGTGAGCCAGGCCGCGGCTACTACGGTTACAGTCGGCAGTTCGTCCAACCCCTCGGTGTTCGGGCACAGCGTTACGGTAAGCGCAACGGTATTGCCGGCCGGGGTGACCGGCAAGGTCACATTTTATTACGGCAGCTCAGTACTGGGAACGGCAACGCTTTCGGGAGGTAAGGCATCGCTGACTACGCGGCTATTACCATCGGGCAGTCAGAATTTCAGCGCCTTCTACCTGGGCGATGTGAGCCATGCTCCGTCCGCTTCCGCGGCTCTGCCGCAACTGGTGAATACGATTGCAGGTCCTGGCCTCGCTGCGGCGATGAATTACGGTGCGAATCAATCGCCCCAAGCCGTTACAGTTGCCGATTTCAACGGCGATGGTAAGCCTGACATGGCGGTAGCAAACAATCTGGGCAGCAACCTGAATATTCTCATCGGCAATGGCGACGGAACGTTCAAGGCGGCTGTTGCGTATGCAACAGATGTAATACATTCCCCGGTGGTTGCCGTGGACCTCAACGGCGACGGTATCACGGATCTGGCCGTAGGAGCCCAGCTCGGAAAAGTGGACGTATTACTGGGCAATCCCGATGGCACATTTCAGGCGGCGATCGCTTACTGGCCGGCGGTAGGGAACACGAGTGTGATAGCCGCCGATTTCAATCACGACGGACGTGCGGATCTGGCAGTTGCGGATAGCGCCTCGAACAGTCTGTTCATTCTGCGCGGCAACGGCGATGGTACTTTGCAGGCTGCCAATTATTATCCGGTCGGGAACGTACCAATTTCGTTGACAGCCGGGGATTTCAATGGAGATGGCGTCGTGGATCTCGTGACAGCCAATGCAATTGGCAACGACGTCAGTGTCCTGCTCGGCAACGCGGACGGTACTTTTTCCCCCGCCGTTCACTACTCCGCCGACTCGCAACCATCCTCGATCGCGACCGGAGATTTCAATGGCGACGGCAAAGCGGATCTTGCAGTCGCCAACAAGGCCGGAAAAACCATCAGTATCTTACTGGGTAACGGCGACGGGACTTTCCAGGCGCGTGTCAACTATACCGCCGGCACGGCGCCTCAGATGGTTGTGACGAGTGATCTCGACGGAGACGGCAACGCCGATCTGGCCATGGCGGATAACAGCGGGACCAGCGTGTACGTGTTGTTGGGGAATGGCGATGGAACCTTCCAGGCAGCCACCAGTTATGGAGCGGGAACGTCGCCGGCCGCAATTGCGATCAGCGATTTCGATGGTGATGGACGACCGGATCTGGTAGTGGCAAACGCCGGCAGCAACAATATTTCCGTGCTCCTGGGCAATCCCCCCCCCACTCCTTCGGTAACATCCGTTACTCCGAATAACGTGCCGGCGGGAAGCCCGGCAACGGCGATAGTGTTGGCCGGCTCAAATTTCACTAAAGGCAACACGGTCTTTTTCACGCCGCCGCGTGGGGCGCCAACGAGCATTCCGCTCAGCCTGCTTGAAGCGGCGCAGATCGGCGCGAGCATACCGGCGACGATGTTGTCATCGGCGGGAACCGCGCAGGTTGCGATCGCGAACGCTGTGGGAGCGCTCTCGAATCAAGTAGCGTTTACCATTTCGGCGCCATCCGTCAGTTCCGTTACGCCTAACATCGTGCCCGCCGGAAGCGGGGCCACGGCCGTCACCGTGACAGGGCAGAATTTCACCAGCGGAGCAACTTTCGTCTTCACTCCCCCCGGCCGGACGGCGATCACGATTACCGCGAGCGTAGTGCAAGCCGCTCAGATTGCGGCGACGATACCCGCGACATTGTTGTCTTCGGCGGGAACCGCGCAGATCGCCATTGCGAATTCCGGTGGAACGCTGTCGAATCAAATGCCGTTCCAGATCGTGGCGCCAACCATTACTTCAGTCAATCCCGGATCAACTCCAGCCGGAAGCGCACCGGCTGCGTTAACCGTAAATGGGTTCAATTTCACCAGTGGGGCTACAATCGTCTTCACGCCTCCAGGCCAGTCTGCTGCAACGATCACGCCGAGCGCGATTCAGGCGGCGCAACTAGCCGCGACAATTCCCGCCACGCTGCTGACTTCGGCCGGCACGGCACAAGTTGCAATTGCCAATGGAGTCGGGACATTGTCGAATCAATACCCGTTTACAATTACAGTCCCGGGTACCGCTTCTCAGACAATCAGTTTCGCGGCGATTCCCAATCAAATCTTCGGAGCCTCGCCCTTTGTCATCCAACCGACGGCCAGTTCAGGTCTGGCTGTGGGTCTGACATCGACGACTCCGTCCGTGTGTTCGATCGCGGGCGGTCTCGTGACGATACTGACGCCGGGAACGTGCACAATTGTTGCCAGCCAGCCGGGAAACTCGAGTTTCACAGCCGCACCTCCTGTCAGCCAGAGCTTCGTTATCTCGGTACCACTCGATTCCGTGCTGCTGGCGATAGGCTCCGCGACGGTCACCACCGGGCAGAGTATCGAAATACCGGTGCAACTGACCGCCACAGGCACCGCAAATCCGGCGACGTTCCAGGCAGATCTGAGTTTCGATCCCACGAAACTGACGTTTACGTCGGCGCGCGCGGGAACACAGGCGATAAGTGCAGGAAAGAGTCTTTCCAGCAACAGCATCTCAGGAGGAGACGTCCGGATACTGGTTGCAGGAGTGAATCAGAACGTGATTCCGAATGGGGTGGCGGCATATGCGACGTTTACGATCTCTCCTCTGTTCAACTCGGGCACGACAAGCATCGCGCCGTTGAATTGCAGCGCCGCGAATCCGGCGGCCAACTCTTTGGTGACTCCGTGCAGCGCGGGAACAATTCGTTACGTGACCTGCGACATCGCTGCCGATGGAAACGTAAATGTGGCGGACGTCCAGTTGATCATCAACGAAGCGCTCGGTGTAATCCCCGCGGTTCACGATCTGAACAGCGACGGAGCCGTGAACGTGGCTGACGTCCAGAAAGTCATCAACGCCGCGTTGGGCCTGGGTTGCGTAGTCCCATGATGCCCGGAGTAGTGTGGAGTAGTGTAATGAGGCGAAGGCGTAGCGTTACCCGGTTCCGGCGGCTATTAACACTTTTACTGATTACAGCGATAGTCTTTGCAAATATGAATTGCGTGATGGCGTGAAAACATTCTTCGCTCTGGCCCTTGCGGTGTTTACCGTCCAGGGCCTTTCCGCTTCGGCGACCTTGTCGGCTACATCGGCGACGGTTGCGACAGCGGCAGGTTCCTCCAGTTTTTCCCTTACATTGACACCCGCTGCTGCGTGGACCGCTACGAGCAGCGCTACATGGCTAACGGTGAGCCCGACGTCTGGTTCGGCAAGTGCCGTGATTACGTATTCGTGGACGGCGAATACCGCCGTGCCCGCGCGACAGGCCCGGATCGATGTCGCGGGGAAGAGCTTTTTCGTGATTCAGATCGGATCCGGCGGAGCTTATACGCCGTGGGGTTCGCCCGGATACGGGACCATCAGCACTATTGCCGGTAATGGCATATCCTCCACCACAGGGGACAACGGGCCGGCCACGCTGGCTGGCATCAACCGCCCAAGTGCTGTAGCCCTGGATGCCAATGGCAACCTCTACATTGCCAGCGGAGGAGGCAATCAGATACGCCGGGTGGATACGGGCACCGGAATCATTACAACTGTTGCGGGTACGGGCAGTGGATCGTATTCGGGGGATGGCGGGCCGGCGGTTTCCGCTACCCTGAACAACCCGATCGCCCTTGCGCTCGATCGGGCGGGAAATATTTATGTCGCCGATTACAACAATGGCCGGATTCGACGAGTGGATGCGAACACCGGATTCATCTCAACCATCGCCGGAACAGGTAACGCTACGTTCGGTGGCAATGGGGGCGACGGCGGTCTCGCGACGGCGGCGAATGTCCCGTTTCCCAGCGGACTGGCGGTGGATAGCGCAGGAAATCTGTTTATTTCCGACCACACAAACCGCGTTCGGCGCGTGGACGCGGTATCCGGGATCATTACTGCGGCTGCCGGGAACGGCACGGCGGGATTTGCAGGGGACGGCGGACCGGCGGCGTCAGCATCCCTGAATTCCCCGCAGAAGCTGGCATTCGACGCGGTTGGAAATCTTCTGATCGCCGATCAGCTCAATTCCCGGATTCGACGAGTGGACGGCGTTTCCGGGCTCATTTCAACCATAGCGGGGGGCGGCTCGGGTGGCGATGGAGGACTGGCAACATCAGCGTCGATGAATCCGTACAGCTTAACCATCGACAACAATGGCAACATTCTTGTCGGCGACGCGGGAAACTATTCTGTTCGGCGGATCGACACGGCCACCGGCATTATTTCAACAGTGGCAGGCGGCGGTTATGGATTTGGCGGTGACGGAGGAGCGGCGACTTCGGCATCGTTGAATTATCCGAGCGATATAGTAACCGACGCTCTGGGGTCGCTCTATATTGCCGATTACAACAACCAGCGGATTCGCTTTGTAGATCGCGCTACGCCCCAGATCGTGCCCGCGTCCCAAGTGATCAACGTCACGGCTCCGGCAGGTAATGGCACGGTCTCATTCACGGTCACACCTGCCGCAGGCTTCTGGGTAGCGGCTTCCAGTTCCGCCTGGCTATCCATCACCACTACGAACGGCAGCGGAAGCGGCAGTCTTTCTTACTCGTACACAGCGAACACTTCGGCGCTGACGCGCAGCGCGGCGATTTTGATCGGCGGCAAGATCATACAGGTAAATCAGGCGGGTTCAACGGTCACACTTTCACCGGCGTCGACGACTGTCTCCGCCGCTGGTGGAGGCGGCGCGCTGAATATCACGGTGACTCCGTCGGCCTTGTGGACCGCATCGAGCAGTGCCGCGTGGTTGACGGTCTCGCCTTCGAGTGGCTCGGCAAGCGCGACGCTCACGTGGAGCGCTGCCGCAAACGGAGGTGCGAACGCGCGAACAGCCGTCATCACGGCGGGCAGCAAGACGTTCTCGGTGTTGCAATACGGCGTCGCGGGAATTTACACGGCCTGGGGGCTAACAGCGAACGGCCAGATTTCGACGATTGCAGGAGGAGGCGGCGGTGGAGACAACATCCCGGCAGTGCAAAGTTCGCTGGCGTTTCCCAATGCGGTGGCAATCGATGCGAATGGGAATGTCTTCATTGCCGAAAGCGCCCGGATTCGGCGCGTGGATGCGGTGACCGGAATCATCACCACGGTGGCCGGAACCGGAGTACAGGGTTTCAGCGGCGACTCAGGGGCAGCGACCAGCGCGCAGTTGCGCAGTCCAACTTCCATCGCCTTTGCGGGATCGAATATTTATTTCGCCGATAGCGGGAACAATCGAATCCGAATGATCGATTCCGGCGGTACGATCACGACAATTGCCGGGACGGGGACGGCCGGTTTTAGCGGAGATGGCGGTCCGGCCATCCTGGCAGCGTTGAAAACGCCCCTGGGGCTTGTTGCCGATGCCGCGGGAAATCTATATGTAGGAGACGCGGGCAACGCGCGAGTTCGACGCATCGAGGGGCAGGCCGGAACCATCACAACAGTTGCCGGCACCGGAGTATTCGGATATACGGGCGACGGCGGCGCGGCCTTGTCCGCAACGATGAAATATCCCGGACAACTTGCGCTTAATCGGGCCGGTGATCTTTATATTGACGACGCACAGAGTTATGCGGTCCGCCGGGTGGACGCGGTCACGGGCAAGATTTCGACAGCCGCCGGTTCCGGCTCCAGTTGTTGCACTCTGGGCGACGGCTCATCCGCTTTGAACGCTTCCATGAATCCGGTTGGAATTGCAGTGGACGCCGCGGGTAATCTGTTCATCGCGGATTCAGGCAACTACAGAGTCAGAAAAGTAGATACACAGGGGATTATTGCCACCATCGCGGGGACAGGATGCTGCTCCGGCGCAACGGGAGATGGAGGGCCGGCGCTGTCGGCGTCGATGGGTCCCGCGAACATAGCTGTCGATTCCTGCGGAAATATCTACGTGATCGATACCTCACGGGTACGTTTCATCGACTATTCGACGCCTTCAGTAACTTTGTCCACGAAGACCGTCAACGCTTTACAGGGTGGAGGGAATGGCTCATTCACTATTACAGTGGCGCCGGCGGGCTCGGCCTGGGTTGCGATCAGCAGCGCCGCGTGGCTGACTGTTACGACGGCCTCCGGTTCAGGAAACTCGGCAATCAATTACACGGCGACCCTTAATGCTTCATTGGCCGCACGGACCGCATCGATTACGGTGCTGGGACAGAGGCTGATTGTGACTCAGCCGGGAGCTGTCGCGAATCTGTCCTCATTCGGCTCCGAAGTCGATTCCATCGAAGGGACAACAGCGATCGGCCTGACCTTGAGCCCGGCGGTTTCATGGAGCGCCACCAGCAGTGCGGCGTGGCTCACTGTGAGCCCGGCGAGCGGGACAACATCCGGTAATTTGATTATCAGCTGGACGGCAAACGCAGGCACCGCGCCGAGAATGGCCACCATTCTGGCGGCCGGTCAAAAATATACGCTGCTCCAGTCAGGTTCGGGGAAACGCTATTCTCTGTGGGACGCCGGCCCCTTCGGAACCATTCAGACAATAGCAGGAAACGGTCAGAGCGGATCGAGCGGCGATGGCAGCCTGGCAACGGCCGCGAAACTGGCTCCTTCGCACGTAGCCACGGATGCGAACGGCAACATATTTATCGCCGACTCAAACGGCTACAAAGTGCGCCGCATCGATGCGTCCACTGGTATCATTTCGACAGTCGCCGGTAACGGGAACTATGGAGCTTCCGGAGATGGCGGACCGGCGACAAGCGCAACGCTCTACAGTCCGCAAAGCGTTGCAGTGGACTTTGCCGGAAACCTCTTCATTGCCGATACCAGTAACCATCGCGTCAGGCGTGTGGACGCAGTGACCGGAATCATCACTACGATTGCGGGCACGGGAACGGCCGGATTCGGCGGGGATGGTGGTCCGGCAACCGCGGCATTCTTATCCTCTCCGCGTGACGTGGCGGTGGATGGAAACGGTATTCTCTATATTGCGGACTCGAACAATTACCGGATCAGGCGAATCGATCCCGCCAGTGGAATTATCACCACGGTCGCAGGTTCCGGAATATCCGGATTTTCGGGCGACGGCAGTGCGGCGCTGCAGGCTCAGATCAGCACGGCTGCCGCAATTGCGCTCAATGCCGCAGGCGATATCTTCATTGCCGACAGCAACAATTACCGAGTGCGAAAGGTATCCTTCGCAACGGGACTGATCACAACTATTGCCGGCAATGGCAGTTGTTGCAGCATTCAGACAGGAACACTGGCGACAGCTACGAGTCTCTATGGGATCAACGGCCTCACATCTGATGCTTCGGGCAATTTGTATCTCCTGTCGAACAATGTGAATTCGGCCTACAGGATCGATGCTATCTCAGGAATCATTACCCTTGCCGCCGGAACGGGAACATGTTGCAACGCTTTTTCGGGCGACGGCGGGCCGGCAGTGCTTGCCGCATTGAATTATCCAAACTATATATCGGTGGATGGTATCGGGAATCTATACATATCGGAATCGTACAGGCTCCGGTTCGTGGATTACTCCACGCCGCAAATTTCGCTGGGTACGGCGGATGTTCGCGTGGGCGCGAGTGGGGGCTCGGGCAGTACCTCGCTGACCATTGCGCCCTCCGGCACGGCCTGGATCGCGACCTCTTCCGCGTCATGGCTCACGCCGTCGACTGCGAGCGGAACGGGCAGCGGCACACTCACCTTCAGCTATGCAGCCAACAATACATTCGGCTCGCGCAGCGCGGGGATCAGTATTTTCGGCAAGACGCTCACGGTAACGCAGTCTGGCGCAACAGCATCGCTCAGCCCGTCTTTTGTCACGCTCAGCGCCGATGCAGGGAATGGCTTCATCGCGCTGCTGGCACCCGCCGGGATCGGGTGGACCGTGACGAGCAGCGCCGCCTGGCTGACGCCCGGTACTGCCTCGGGCAGCGGCAACGCGATCATAAATTATTCGCTGACCGCAAATCCGTCACAGATCCCGCGGACCGCGGCCATCCTGGTGGCGGGGCAAGCATTCGTCATTCGCCAATTGGGAACGGGGCTGCAATATTCGCAGTGGGGCCCGGGAGCAGCAGGGCAGATTCGTACCATCGTCGGGGGCGCCAGCACGAGTTATTCGGGCGACGGAGGTCCTGCGACGGCGGCGTCCATTTACAATCCTCAGGCGATCGCGTTCGATGGTAACGGCGTCATGTACATTGCGGACGCGGGGAATTCCCGCATACGGAGCGTGGATCCGGCAACCGGAAATATCGCGACAGTCGCCGGTCTCTCGGCCACCGGCTTCAGCGGGGATGGAAACCAGGCAACAGCGTCAAGTTTCTCAAATCCTTCCGGCGTCGCGGTGGATGCGGCCGGCAATATTTATATTGCCGATACAGGAAACAACCGCGTTCGCAGGGTTGACGCCCTGACCGGCCTGGTTTCCACAGTGGCGGGTGGCGGATCGGCGGGTTTCTCGGGCGACGGCGGATTGGCAACAGCAGCCAGCCTGAACGGCCCTACCGCTATTCTCCTGGACGCTGCGGGAAATCTCTATATCGCCGACACCCAGAACAACGTCGTCCGGCGAGTGGATGCGCTCTCCGGAATCATCCTGACGTGGGCTGGAAATCTGAGCGGCGTTTATGGGGGCGACAACGGACTGGCGACCGCCGCCGGGCTATACCGGCCGAGCGGGCTGGCTCTGGATTCAGCGGGTAACCTGCTGATCGCCGACTCGCAGAATTCACGAATTCGAAAAGTGAACGCCGCCACGGGCATCATCACGACGGTAGCGGGCGGCAATACTTGCTGCTCCAATGGAGACGGCGGACCAGCAACTTCCGCCGGCCTTTCAACTCCCACTGGTGTTGCAGTCGATTCATCCGGGAACATCTATATTGCGGAATCCGGCAACTATCGGATCCGGCGGGTGGACGGTACAACGGGAATCATCACGACTTTCTCCGGTGGATGCTGCGGCACTTCAGGAGACGGCGGCCCGGCAAGCCAGGCTACTTTTAATTCACCGCGCGCTATAGCGGTGAATGCGAGTGGCGTTTATGTTTCGGACGGCAGCACCCGTATTCGTTTCATCGATCTCGCCACACCACAAATCACTTTGAACACGGGCACTCCGGCTCTGGCAAACGCGGCAGGCACCGGCACCATCGGAGTTGCGACCAGTCCCGCGGGATCGTTGTGGAGTGCGACGAGCGGCGCCGCGTGGCTCACGCTGACCACATCGAGCGGCACAGGCGCCGGCAACATTGCGTTCAGTTTCACGGCGAACAATTCCGTATTTCCCCGAACGGCCGCGGTCTCGGTTTTCGGCAGCCGTTTGTCCCTCACGCAGGCCGGTGCTCCCGCCTCGCTTTCGACTTCGAAGGCGACAGTAGATTCTACGACGGGCAGCGGCTCGGTCACGCTTACCGTAGCGGCAGGAATTCCGTGGACGGCATCGAGCAGCGCCACGTGGCTCACACCTGTCACGTCGAGCGGTACAGGCGGCGCACTGATTGGCTGGAACTACACCGCCAATGCGGGGAACAACGCAAGATTTGCCACACTGTCGATTGCCGGAAAGGTTTTTACTGTTATCCAGTTAGGGGCGTCGGGAGGTTTCACTCCCTGGGGCAATACCGGGAATGGTTTCATTACGACAATTGCCGGCGGAGGAGGTAGCCAGCCAGGTGACGGCGGGCAGGCAACGTCGGCGCAGTTGAGCAGTTCCATGCTTGCTGTGGCCGCCGATGGCAACGGCAATATTTACTTCACGGATAACTATCGGGTGCGGCGCGTCGATTCCGGAACCGGCATTATCACGACCGTGGCGGGAAATGGCAATTGCTGCATCGGTGGGGGTGACGGCGGTCCCGCAACGTCCGCCTACCTCTACTTAGCGAATGGTCTTGCGCTGGACACTCCAGGCAACCTTTATATCTCCGAATCCAGCAACCGAATCCGGCGTGTCGACGCAGTGAGCGGTCTCATTACGACCATTGCCGGAAACGGGAGTGCGGGTTCAACGGGAGATGGCGGCCCGGCAACCGCGGCACTCATCAATAACCCGACTTCGATCGCAATGGATCGATTGGGCCATCTGTACTTCACGGAGTCGAACAAGGTAAGGGTTATCGATACCGGCAGCGGAATTATTTCAACTGTGGCCGGAACGGGGCTCGCCGGCTATACGGGCGACGGCGGGCCCGCCAGCCAGGCTGCCGTGAGCGCACCCAATAGCCTGGCGGTGGACGGGGCGGGAAACGTGTTCATCAATGACTCCGGCAACTACCGCATCCGCCGAATCGACGCGGCAACTGGTTATATGTCTACCGTGGGGGGAAATGGTTGCTGCGGATCGAATGGCGATGGGGGGCCGGCAACGCAGGCGCTATTCGGGGGCGGAATTTCGCTGGCGGCAGACAACGCAGGAAATCTATTTTTGTCAGACAGGGGCAACTACCGAGTCAGGCGAATCGATGCAATCTCGGGAAATATCTCAACCGTGGCTGGAAATGGCGGTTACGGCTTCGCGGGCGATGGAGGGCCGGCAACTGGCGCGCTACTCAACAATCCTAACGGCGTTGCGATAGACGCGGAAGGAAATCTCTACCTGGCTGACAGCGGCAATTCAAGAATTCGTTTCGTAGACTACGCAAGTCCCGCGGTCAGTTTTTCCGCAGCAGCTGTCACAGTTGCGGCGACGGGCGGCACAGGATCGTTTACTTTTACAATCAGTCCGTCTACGGCTTCGTGGTCGGCATCCAGCAATACCGCATGGCTGACGTTGACGCCGGCATTCGGAACCGGTGGAGCGACTATCACGTACACGTTCGCCGCTAACCCAACGCTTGCGCCGCGTTCGGCTGTCATTACCATTCTGGGACGCGCGTTTACGATCAGCCAGTCCGGGCCGGCAATTACTCTGCTCCCGGCAGTTCAGACGCAGGGCGCGTCCGCAGGCACAGGAACGCTGACGTTGTCGATATCGCCAGCCTTCACCTGGACGGCGCGCAGCAGCGCGGCATGGCTCACCGCGACGCCTGGAGGCGGGAGTTCCGGCGGCACGCTCAATCTGAGCTGGACAGCAAATCCGGGGGTAACAGCCAGAACCGCAACTGTGTTTGCCGCCGGGCAGACAGCCACGATCGTTCAGGCCGGCACCGGAACATCTTTTACACCCTGGTCGACCACATCGTACGGGCAAATCGTGACGATTGCGGGTAATGGCACGGAGGGATCGTCGGGCGACGGCGGATTAGCCACGCAGGCTCAGATAACGGGTCCGCGCGGCATCGCGGTCGATGGCAGCGGAAATGTCTACATTTCCGAGAGCGCGCGAATTCGCCGGATTGACACGGTCACCCACAGCATCAGCACTTATGCCGGCAACGGAACGAACGGATATAGCGGCGACGGAGGCCTGGCGACATCGGCCACGCTGAGTTATCCATCGGTGTTGGCGCTCGACTCATCCGGGAATCTCTTCATGATCGACAGTCAGAGGATACGGCGCGTGGATGCAGTTTCCGGGATTATCACCACGGTCGCGGGCAACGGAAGTGCTTCCATCTCGCCGGATGGGGTGGTGGCATCCACGGCGCCTGTATCGCCGGTGGGCATGGCAATCGATAGTCAGGGCAACATCTTCCTGACAGAGAATTTCACGTACCGGGTCCGGCGGATCGATGCTGTAACCGGGATCCTCTCCACCTATGCGGGGACAGGCACGAACGGGTTCACCGGAGATAATGGCCCGGCGCTCGCGGCTCAGTTCTCATACCCCTATGCCATGGCTTTCGATTCGGCGGGGAATCTATATGTCGGAGACAATGGCCGGATTCGCCGGATCGACCGGACCACTGGCCTGGTTTCGACGTTCGCCGGGGGCGGACAGTCGCTCGCGGATGCTCTGGCCACAGATGCCGCGATATCCGGACCAGCCTCCATCGCGATCGATGCCACAGGAAATGTCTACTTTTCAAATTCCAGCAACTCCTATGTCCGAAAGATTGATGTCTCGTACGTCCCTACCCCCGTTGTCAGGACCGTTGCGGGACCGGGCAACTCGGGAGCTGACGGTATTCCGGCTTTGCAGGCGCGGCTTTCGACGCCTGGCGCTATCGCGGTGAATCCAAGCGGCCTGTATATTTCAGATAGCTCGAATAACAAGCTTCGATTCATCGACTTTTTCACACCCCAAGTCTCTTTGGTAGCGAACAGCGCGTCACAACCAGCTAATGCCGGCAGCGGCACGATTACATTCGGGATTGCACCGTACAACGGCGTATGGGTAGCATCGAGCGATTCGGCATGGTTAACGTTATCCGCATTCACGGGGACTGGTAACGGTCCAATTACTTACAGCTTTGCGGCCAACACGTCTGCCTCTCTGCGCATCGGAATCATCACGATCCTGGGAACGGCCTTTACGGTGACCCAGGTGGGCGCCAGTTCATCCGCGGTCACACTGGCTGTGGGTGATGGCAGCGGCTTCGCGGGCGAAACAGTGGAAATCCCGATTCAGCTCACATCGACCGGGTCTCCCGCGCTATCCGGGTTCCAGCTCGATCTGAACTTCGACCCGACGAAACTAACGTACAAGTCCGCCCGCGCAGGTACGCAGCTCACCGCTGCGGGCAAGAGCCTTTCCACCAGTGTCCAGCCCAACGGGGACATACGGCTTCTGGCGGTTGGGTTTAACGCGAATGTGATCGCGAACGGGACAGTAGCCTATGCATCGTTCACGCTAAGTTCTCCATTCAGCACGAGCACGATTACACCGAGGGGATGCAGTTCGACCGATGGGCTGAGCGCCGCCCTCGCGACCGCCTGTACAGCAGGAACGATTCGGCTGCCTGCATGTGACATCAACTCCGACGGCGCCACGAATGTTTCCGATGTTCAGTTGATCATCAACGAAGCTCTCGGCGTGAACCTCGCGGTCCATGATCTGAATCATGACGGCACTGTGAATGTTTCGGATGTGCAGAAAGTCATTAATGGGGCGCTCGGGCTTGGATGTCCAGTGCAATGAGCGTCGCCTTTTGTGGATGTGCCGGGGAAGCCTGAAGTGATTGCTCTGCCTGCCAAACGCGGCCAGACCTTTCACCGTTCAGTGGTTTATTCAGCTTCTTTACCGGTACAACTCTTGCCATGGCAGCAACGGATTTGTCATCGCGAATGATGATTGCTATCCTGCCCGCAGGGACATGCGTAAAGGGTTTACACGAAGACCACAGAGTGACGAGCCCGCGACGCAACTCAAGAACTACATAACGCCGGGCGGGCTGCAGCGCCTCAAGGAGGAGCATCGGTTTCTGCTCACGAGGGAACGCCCGGCCGTGACAAAAGTGGTGGCGTGGGCTGCCAGCAATGGCGACAGAAGCGAAAATGCCGATTATCAGTATGGAAAGCGGCGGCTGCGCCAGATTGATGGGCGGATTCGCTTCCTCACCAAGCGAATCGATGCCGCCGAAGTGGTGGACCCGGAACGGCCGAGAACGGGCCAGGCTGCAACGCGGATATTCTTCGGCGCGACCGTGCGCTACGTCAACTCGGCGGGAACGGAGCATACGGTGAGTATCGTTGGCACCGACGAAGTCGATCTCAACCGCAACCACGTGAGTTTTGTATCGCCTCTGGGACGCGCGCTGATGAAGTCGGCAGAAGGAGACTGCGTGAATCTTGAGGCCCCCGCCGGAACTGAACATCTGACCATCATCGATGTGCGTTACGAGCGGATTTCGGTGGAACCGTTTCGTGAACCGCCGGGAGCGGAGGCGTCGACAAAGTGAGTTTGGCGCAGTCCTGAGGTAAGGCACTCTTCCACTGAGTGTCATGACGCAGCAGCACGCTACCGAGATCGCCCGCCCTCATTGAGAATCAACACTTTACGAAACCGTACCAATTGGCACACCTATTGCACTAGTAAGGACAACTAAAGTGCTGGCGGACGTAACTCCCCTCAAACCGCCAGCCATTGAGATCGCTTAGCGGGTGCGCTTCGCGATCCGCCCGGCCAACCGGTGCGCAGATAACATGGAGGAGTAGTTGATTGCCGCGAACTGGACCCTCGCGCAAATAACACTCCTACCCTGCCACCGGATGGTTTCTGGGTCAGTCATTGGGTCCTGGAAAGGACAGCATGACAATCCGTCGAATTCTCTTCCCTGTCGATTTCTCCGAACGTTCGCGCGCCATAGCTCCGTTTGTATTATCCATGGCGAAGCGGCATAACGCGAGTGTGGTTGCGATGCACATCATTCAGCCTCCGCCGCCGCTGTATGGGGGCATGAATACCGTTTATCCCGAAAGCTTCGACTATACGGAGAGCCGCAAGACATTACTGAAGAATCTGGACGAATTCGGCGCCAGAGAGCTGCCCGGGACAGACGTCAGCAGTTTTGTCGACGTCGGCGATCCGGCTACCTCGATCCTTACTTACGCGCAGGATAACGGCATCGATCTGATCTGTATGCCCACGCATGGGCATGGAGCCTTCCGCCGCGCGCTGCTGGGTTCGGTGACGGCGAAGGTGTTGCACGATGCGGGCGTTCCGGTGTGGATCAGCGCACACGCGCCGGAAGCCTCGCATCGCGCGCACCCGCAGCCGCGGCATGTTCTGGTGGCGATCGATCCGGATCACGGCGGGCGTGAGATTCTCGACACGGCTGTGGCACTGGCCGGAGAGACCGGCGCCACGCTTGAAATCGTGACGGCCGTCGCCGAAGGTGTGATTGCGCCGGGAATGGCGGATGCGGATCTTGAGCAGCTTCTGCTGGACGGGACGCGTGAATTAGTCGCGAAGCTTCAGTTCGAGGCGGGCACGCAGCTTGGGACCATTATTGAGATCGGCAGCCCGGCAAAGGTAATCCGTGCGGCGGCGTTGAGCCAGAGAGCAGACCTCGTCATTTCGGGCCGCAGCCATACTCATGGCCTGCTGGGGCGGCTGCGGGCGAATGGTTATGCCATTATTCGCGACGCGCCTTGCCCGGTGATGAGTATTTGAAGAGCTGAAAGTCCACTGGCTGGAGGCCGCGGGGTCTATTGGGTAACCGCGATAGTTACGCCGGACTGCGACGGGTAACCGTTCACGAGCACCTGAACCTGTACCGCGCCGGGAATGATTGTCGCGGGAATCTGCGCGTTTATCTGGATCACTCCAGCTATCAAGGTCGGGGCACAGCCGGCGTACGAGGGATTGACGTATTGGTTGCCAATCTTGACCGTCACCGGGAGTTGCACTCCGCAAGTGGAAGGCGCCTGCTGGCCATCCACCGCATTGGTGGTGAAACCGGCACCCGTCGCATAAAGAACAATCGTGCTTCCCAGTTTCGCCGGAATCGTCGTACTGTTCACCGATAGATTCTGATTCAGAGCCGCAGCCTGTCCCGAGCCGGAGGTGTTCGCGGTGAACACAGCCGGAGTGGTGGCAACCACTGGTATCGATGTGGTGAAGGTTTTTCCCTGGTAGGTAAGCGATACCGCGGCTTTCGCCGAACCAGAGACGCCATAAGGAACGGCCACCGCTACCAGGCTGGAAGATGCAAAGATCATGGGAGCCGGGATACCGTTAAAGGTCACCGACGCACCAGCTATCTGAGTCGGGAACGTGTTGTTGGTTCCGATTGTGGCCTGAGTCAGGGTTGCGGGGCCGAGGCCCGAACCGAACAACGTCAGAATCTCGCCGGGGGATATTGATCCACCTGCCAGACTCGAACCTGGAAGCTGGCTGGCGGCGTCCTGGAACCCGAGCGAACCCGGAACTGCAACAATTCGGCGAATCACATTGTTCATCGTGTCCGCAACGTAAATGCCGGAATCGGGTGCAACAGCGAGGCCGCTGGGAAGCGCGAGCGACGCCTGATTTCCCGGAACGCTGTCGACCACTGCGCCGCCGGGCAGTCCGTTGCCCGCGATCACCACGATACCGCCGGTGGGAAGGATCTTGCGAACACTGGAAGAGACGCCGTCAACGAAATACAGATTGCCCGAGCCATCGACCCCGAGGCCCAGAGGGCTGACTCCGGTAGTGACCGTGGATATATTGCCGCCGGTATCCACCTTACGGATATTGTTATTGCCCTCATCGCCGATATAAAGATTGCCTGCCGCATCGAAGGCCAGCGTTACCGGGTAAGCGAGGGCTGCTTTCGATGCCGCACCGCCGTCGCCGGTATTGCCGTAGGTGCCGGTACCGGCAAAGGTGGAAACAACGCCGGCGGTCGTTATCATGCGCACGGTGGAACTGTTGTAATCAGCGACGTAGAGATTGCCCTTGCTGTCGAACGCCAGAGCGCCGGGCGAACTGAGCGGCGATGTTGAAGAGGCTCCGCAATATGGTCCCTTGCTGCTGCCGACGAAGGTCGCGATTTTAGGCGTGGTGTTCGTGGCAGGGTTGTCAATCCGGCGGATCCGGCACGTCGAGGTGTCGGAGATGAAAATATCGCCGTGCGAATCGACGGCGATGCCGTGAACGTCGAAAATACTGGCCTGAGTGGCAGAGCCATCGTCTCCGCCGGATCCGGGCTGTCCGTTACCCGCGATAGTAGCGATGTTGCCGGTCGTCAGGGTCACCATGCGGATGGAATAGGTGTAGGAATCCGCAATATAAAAGTTGCCCTTACTGTCTACTGCCACGGTTGAGGGATGGTAAAGATGGCCGACGGTTGCCAGTGTAGGGGTAACATCGCCGGGCAAAGGATAAAGCCCCGCCACGCCGGGAATTCCGGCAACGGTGGAAATCGTGTATTGTTGCGCGGCAACGAGGCCCGCGGTGGCCAACAACAGGCAAACAGTCTGGAAACTTTTCATTTAAGATTAAGCACCGTCGTTCAGTATCAAGGTCGACTTCACAGGTTCGTTTTTAGTGAGACGCCCGTTTCCGGAAAACCGTTGCGAAGTTCGGGAAAAAAGGCTTCCCGAGCCATCTCGCCAGATCTCAGGAGCCCTGTTGCCGGACCTTAAGAGCAATGATACCAGCGGGCCAGGGATAATCGGCGGGGCATATGCCAGAATCGGGAATGGGAGCGGCGCGGGGCATGGAGAGAATGAGTCGGCAGCGGGGAAAGATGACGCGGCGGCACTTGTTGAGCGCGGCGGCGCTGATTCCCGCATTGCGGGCTTCGGGCCAGACGGCGGGGCCGGAGGGCTTCCGCGCGTACACGGAAAGTCCCCGTTTGTTCCTACGCCAGGCCCGGCTGCGGCTGTTGCGACGGGAGCGCGAGCGGCGGTCGCTTCGCTGGGATCAGTTTGAAGCGCTTTGGGGCGGCGGAGCGGAATTTCCGGAATTTGGCTGGACGGCGGCTCTGCGGTATCAACTGGCGCAGGACGAGGCGGCAGGCCGACAGGCAGTGGCGTGGGCAACAGGCAGGGCCGGAGCACCGGGCGCTTCCCTTTCGGACAGCGTCACGCGGCAACTGGCTATTGTCGCCGACTGGTGCGAGCCACTGCTCTCGGCGGCAGATAAGGCCGCGATTTATCCGAGGCTACAGCGCGCGATGGCGAGCATGCCCTCAACGCTGGCGGAAGCGCGGACGAAGACGCTGGCGGCCATTGTCCTCTCGGAGGCGAGGCAAGCCGATTCGGAAAAGGCTTTGCGCGAAGTGTATGAAAAATTCTGGTTGGGAACATTTGTCTCTGGAATCCACAGCGGCAAACTGCATGTATCCAACGCGGACGCGAACGCGTTGCTGGAACTCATGCATGCTTTCCGCGATAATCTGAATTTCGATCTTCGCGACGGGCTCTCAAAATGGTACAGGGACTATGGCCTGACGCATATACTGGCGCACTATCCGGAGCCCTTCCCCGCATCCGAAAACGAATACCGGATTCCGGCTGACCCTCAGATCGATAAACGCGGTCCCGATGTCACCAAGGCGGCGCTGTCACGGGCTGCGGAACTGGCGATGGTGGCTTACGACGCGAATGCCGCGGAAACGCAGCTGCTGCAGGGCTTCCTGATGAACGACCGGTTCCTGATGCGCGGAACGCTGGGTATTACGTATGAACTGATGTGGGCGAATCCTTATCAGCCGGGGCTCAGTTACTATCACGTTCCGCTTGTAGCGCACGACGCGGTGGGCGGCGAACTCTTTGTTCGGTCGTCATGGGAAGACGATGCGCAGTGGCTGGGATTTTTCGGCGGTCAGTTGCAGTTGTTCGCCAATGGCGAGGTGGCTCAAGTGGATCCGCAGGCTTCGCATGAGCCGATGGACGTGCAGGAGGCGACGGTGTTTTTCGCTAATAAAGCCACGAAGTTTATGGTGCCTGCCCGCAAGCCTCAGCCTGCTCCGGTCAGCGATAATGCGGGGGAAAATGCGCCGCCGGAGCCAGAAGCGGTGGACGATGTGTTCATTATCGGGCTGGAATCAAAGCGGCGCTATCACGTGGAAGTGGATGGCGAGGGAATGCTGGAGGCGGCGTCCGATACCGGCGGGATTATCTATTTACCGGGCTTGCCGGCGGGTGCTCAGGTGCGATTCGGAAAACCGCCTGTGACTGGTTGACGGGAATGCGCGGTCGAAATTTGCGCGGAGCCTAGAAAGCCCAGCGCCAAAGGCTTGAGCCTGCGGTGTACCCTGCCCCGACCGCGGCAAACATCACTAATCCGCCTTTGTGCAGGCGGCCTTCATCGAAAGCGTCGCAAGTGGCCAGCGGAATTGTTCCCGCAGTTGTGTTGCCGTAACGGCCGATATTCACCATTACTTTTTCCGCAGGAAGGCCCAGGCGTTCCATGGTGGCGTCGATAATCCGCCGATTGGCCTGGTGCGGGATCAGGATATCGATATCCGCAGTGGTCAGGTTGTTTCGTTCCAGCAGCGTGGTTGACATCTCATACATCTTGCGAACCGCATATTTGAAGACCTGCTGGCCTTCCTGATGCACGTAATGGCTGCGGCTGGAAACAGTTTCAGCACTGGCGGGCTGACGACTGCCTCCCGCCGGCATGTACAGATAGTGCCCACCCGAGCCATCGATCTCACCGAAGAAATCGATAAAGCCGGCGTCCTCGCCTTCCTCGGCGGGTTCGAGCAGCATCGCGCCCGCCCCGTCGCCAAACAGCACGCAGGTTGCGCGGTCCTGATAATCGATGATGCGGCTCATGGTATCGGCGCCGATCACCAGCACCTTCTTGTGTGTTCCCGCCGCGATAAGGCTGGAGCCCGTGGTGAGCCCGTAAACGAAGCCGCTGCAGGCCGCCACCAGATCGAAGCCCCAGGCTTTGTGTGCTCCGAGATGATCCTGCACGATGCAGGCGGTGGACGGAAACATCATGTCCGGCGTCACGGTGCAAACAATAATGGCATCGAGTTCTTCGGCGCCGATGCCTCTGCGTTCCAGGCAATCTTTAGCGGCCAGGGTGGCCAGATCCGACGTCGCAACATCGGCAGCGGCAATATGGCGTTCTGAGATTCCTACGCGGGACTGAATCCACTCGTCGTTGGTATCGACGAGCTTTTCGAGATCAGCATTGGTGAGGATCCGTGGCGGGATGTGTCGCCCGATCGAAGTAATCTTGGCTCTTTTGACAGTCATCAGTTGTTTACGCGTAATCTTTTATTATGGTCGATGAGGTCAACTCGCCCGACGGAAGTTTGTTCGGGGGTGATTCGGACAATTCCAACGACGGATTTTTGCGGCCGGTGAATGTTGCGAGTTCGCTGTTTTTCGAATCCGCGGTGGAGATTTTTGCGCGTGTGCATCGGGAGATCCGGCCGCGCACGGCAATTCCGCCCATCGATGTCGTATACAAGCGTTTTGTAGATCCGAACAGCCGGGTTCGTCTGGAAGGGGGACGGATTACGGTGACGATTACGGATTTGCTGGAGGGTGCTCCGGCGCCTGTCACGGAAGCGCTGGCGCATATTCTGATCAACAAACTTTACCGGAAGCCGGTGGAGCGGCAACACCAGCATCGCTACAGGATGTATCTGAACAGGCGGGATATGCGGCGGCGGATCGATGCTACGCGCCAGGCGCGCGGCCGCAAGGCGCATAAGGGATCAGCCGGGGAAACACACGATCTGGTGGCCATATTCGAAGAACTTAACACGCAGCATTTCGGCGGCATGATGGCACGGCCCGAACTGGGGTGGAGCCACATTCGTTCCCGGACACGGCTCGGTCATTTCGACCCCTCCCACAACATGATCATGATCAGCCGGATCTTCGACGATCCGCGTGCGCCACGTCTGGCGCTTGAGTACGTCATGTTCCACGAGATGCTGCATCTGCGCTATCCGGTGGATCATTCCGGAACGCGGCGGTGCGTGCATACCCCGGAATTCAAAGCCCACGAAAAACAATTCCCCGAATTCAAGGAAGCGAAAGCCCTGCTCCGCAAATTGTGGTGAAGCTCATGCCTGACGCGAGCAGGCCTTCCGGATGGGAAGGTATATTTTGGGGCGCGAGGGGCCGGCAGCGGGAGTTTTCTCCAGATTTTGCAGGGCGAACATGGCCAGTTCAAAACGATCGCTGGCGCCGGTCTTTTCAAACAGACGCGACAGGTATGCCTTCGCCGTGCCTTCCGTGATCTTCATGCGCCAGGCGATTTCCTTGTTCCGCAACCCCTCAGTCAGCATGCCTATAAGTTCCCTCTCGCGAGGCGATAACCGGACCGCGGGGATGGAGAGAAGCTGCTGCTTCAGATCGTTTTCAAGCCATAATCGGCCAGCCAGCGTTTCCCGCAGGCACTCCAGGTAGAGTTCGACCGGGGCTTTTTGGGGAAGAATACCGCGGATTCCGGTGTAGAGCGCATCTCTTGCGTAGCCGGATCGAATTCCGTCTGCCCATAAGACCCGAGCCGTGGCGGGAAATTGCAATTTCCATTGGTTCAGGCACTGGGGGATCAAAATCAGATCCACATCAATGAGGGCGAGATCCGGAGGGTCAGTTACCGGAACCCGATCCGGCGCCGTGCATTCGAGGACGGCGTATCCGGCCGGTTCCGCGATCAATGACCGGAAACCGGCCACCAGCAGAGGATGGGCGGAGCAGACGAGGATGGTTTTCGTGGATTCTGCGCTCACATGACACTCATCGGTATTGGCGGGCGGAACTTGAGAGTGGGTGGGTTGCAGGCGCGGGTGGGATAAAAAACTTGAGAACTTTGTTCCATTCCGGCACTTTATCAACGGAATTCCAAATTGGATCATTGGGTAGCGCTATTACTGGCACCACTCGCATGCTGGATTATTCTCAGCGGTGTCGATGACTGTTTCATCGATATGGCTGCCGCATACGCCTGGCTCCAAATCCTCTGGAATCCGGACTTGAAGACGCCGTCCGACGAGGAGTTAAACGCCGCGCCGCCACTCCGCATGGCGGTATACGTTGCGTTATGGAAGGAACATCGCGTTATCCAGAAGATGCTGGATAACAACGTTTCGAAGCTGCGCTACCCGCGGTTCGATTTCTTCGTTGGCACGTATCCGAACGACGGCCCCACGGTTGCCGCGGTGCGCGAGGCGATGAAGCGCCATCCCAACGTGCATTTGTCCGTCTGCCCGCACGACGGGCCTACTTCGAAGGCCGATTGCCTCAACTGGATTTACCAGACCATGATTCTCTACGAGGAGGCTCACGGGGTCAGGTTCGACATGGTGGTGACACACGACGCCGAAGATCTTATCGACCCCGATGCTCTCAGTTGGATCAATTATTATGCGCAGCGGCACGACATGGTGCAGATTCCGGTGCTGGCGCTGGCGACGCCGGGCTCCGATATCACGCACGGCGTCTATTGCGATGAATTCTGCGAATACCAGCAGAAAGACATGATGGCGCGATCGCTGCTGGGCGGGTTTATTCCATCGAACGGCGTTGGAACTGGATTTTCGCGGAGGGCGCTGGAGTTGCTCGCCAACGCGCACGACAACCGGATCTTCGAGCCCAGCTGCCTGACCGAAGACTACGAGAATGGATTTCGTATTGCGAGGCTCGGGTTGCGCCAGAAATTCATACCGATTCACATTCGCCACGGACGCGCCATCGCGACCCGGGAATTTTTTCCCCGGACGTTTCAGAGCGCCGTCCGGCAGCGCTCCCGCTGGATTACCGGAATCGGGTTGCAATCGTGGGAATTTCATCAGCCGCGGGAAACGCTGAGGCACTGGTACTGGTTCTGGAGAGACCGGAAGAGCGTGATCGGGAACCTTGTCGGGCCGCTGACGAATCTTATTTTCGTATATGGTCTGGCCACTCTGGCGTGGGCGGTTTCCACTCATCATGCATGGGGACTCGCGAATCAGGCGGCGTGGCTGGCGCCGCAGGCCGTTGCCGGATTGTCCCTCCAGGTGCTGCATACATCCGTCAGATTTCTTTGTTGCGGCCGAATCTATGGGTGGAGATTCGCGGCCGGAACTCCGGTCCGGGTGGTTGCCGGAAACTGGATCAATTGTTTCGCGACCTGCCGGGCGATTTCGACATACGCCACGGCCAAATTGAGGGGCCACCCTTTGAGATGGGTCAAGACGGAACACAATTACCCCAGCCATCGGGCGCTGCTGGCCGATCGCAAGAGATTAGGGGAAGTACTCACTTCCAATCAGTGGGTCACGCAGGCGCAACTGGAAAGCGCACTTGCTTCTCAACCCGCAAATCGGCGACTGGGAGAGCATCTCCTGGACATGGGGCTGATCGGCGAAGATGACCTTTACACGGCACTGGCACTTCAGAACGGTCTTCCCATGGGGAAGCCGGAGCCCTCTCTGGTATCGCTGCCGGTGACCCGCGCGTTGCCTGCCGCAGTCGCAAGAAAGTGGCACGTTTTGCCGTTCCGTATCGCAGCCGGTGAGTTATATCTGGCGGGCGACGAAATACCGGGTGATGAGATGCAGGCTGAAGTGCGGCAATTCAGCTCGCTGGGAATCCGGTTTCATCTGGTGACGCCGACCGATTTCGAAGAATTGGCGGCCAGTTACCTGGAGTGATCTGTGGCAGATGCAGGGGGTCACGCCGAAAAGTCCCGGTGTGCCCGGTTGAGAAGAGACTTATTGCTGTGAATTTGGGCCATTGCCAGACCCATCCCGATGAGCAAAAGAGCGATCTCGAATGGCGTAGATTCTTTCCTGTCCTGAATATTCCACCAGTCAGGCAAGTAGGAATGGACGGCCTGCCCAGCCGTTTCCAGAACCAACAGTGCAACGAGGCAAATGAGATGGCGCCAAAGCAGAAGAGGAATCTGCGACTCGACGGCTGGGCAAGTAAATTTGTAGCCGGGGACATTGCCGCCACCTCTACTACCCGTCGTTGCGAACGTGAAGAACAGAACGACAAAGGTATAGAAAATCGGCGACGCCAGCTCCAGCCCGTAAGGCGTACCTTTCAGCAGCACGACGAGAAGCAGGCTCCCGACTGTCATGCAGAGCAAGATCGCTGACATTAACAAAAGGCGTGGACCCGAGCTTTTGCTCCGGCACGGATCAGAGTATGGCAACTGCTCCATCAAATCGGGTCGGGGCTCGAAACAAGCAATGCTGTGGAACGGGATGTCACTATAACTTTTGCGCGCCCGAAGGCCTCTTCGAGTAAAACGTTCTGAAGGGATTATCTGAACGGAGAGACGATCGCCTTCTTCGTTCAGTCCGACGACTTGCACACTAATCCGTTCGCCGTTCGCAAGTGTCAGGAAACCGAGGGCGCCAACGTCTGCTTTATTCAGCCATTCAGGAGCGAAGTGTCGTTTTGCTTCGTCGAACGTAAGATTGCGTCGTGCGAGTTCCCTTCCGAGAATCTGCTCGGCTTCCGCTGTGAAGCCGCCCTCCGCCGCACACTTCAAGAGTTCAATGTCGCTCAGGGCACCATAGTGTTCGTCGAACGCTTTTGTGTCTCGCATGAAAGTTGACTTGACTGTATTACGCCCAGCGATCGGCGTTCTGTGCCCAGTCGAGGCACATATCTGGAGTGATCAATCGGATAAAGAATGGCGCAGGGTGTGTCCCGAAAGATCGGAAACCGCCTCCTCCCGGACTTCAATGCGAAGACCGCCTACCTGGGCCGCCATCAGATTGTAGAGCGAAGCGGCGATTAGTGTCATGAGGAACCCCGCCACACCGTAGATTAGCGGCAAAATGACAATTGCCGCGGCGCCCGCACCGGCCACCAAGCCCGCTCCTGGTCCGAACGGCGAACCGAACAGCCCTGAATTTCCCAGGCCCACCAGCGACACCAGCCATATCAGAAGCGCGAACGGAAGACCTGCGAGAGCATACATCAGACCCGCAATCTTAGCGGCGGACAAAGGCGAAATCCTGCTGATCACCATAATGGTTTTCTCCGACCCGGCAGAAACCGGTTCAGGCAAGTATACAGGATTTCCAAGTCGGTCTGACTGCGGACTGGCGATTTTCGGCGCAAAACAGGTTACGCGGGTTCGGATTCAGTACCAGGGGATAGGGCTGGAAGACGAGTGAAGCTGTTCGTGGGCGTTTGCGCGTCCGGTTCGGTTTTGATTGAGAGTCACTGCCGACCCATCACAGCGGCACTAAAGATGAGCCTGGCCGCGTTCAAAATCCAGCAGGCTGCGCTTCAATTCCACGCCGTAGGCATATCCCGTCAATGAACCGTCGGCTCCGATGACACGATGGCATGGCACGACGATCGCGATCGGGTTCGTGGCATTCGCACGACCCACGGCGCGGGCCGCACCGTCGCTTCCCACCCGTTTCGCCAGTTCAGCATAACTGATCGTCTGGCCGTAAGGGATACGCATCAGTTCGGTCCACACCCGCTTCTGGAAGTCCGTACCTGCGGCAGCCAACGGCAATTCAAATACTTTGCGTCGGCCTGTGAAGAACTCATTCAACTGGCGCGCTATGGCGGGGTTACTCAATCCATCACCATTGCCGTCCGCCGCGCCGAACTTCAGTTCCGTTAACGCGCCCTCATGATTCGTCGAGGCCTGAATGGGGCCAAAGGGAGTTTCAATTCTCATATGATTATTCCTTGTTTAAATCCTTCGAATCGCCCAGGCTTGCCCAGACATGACAGGCGGCGAGGCTGCGAAAAGGCGCGAACCTGTCCAGCGCTTCCCTGACGCCGCGTTCGTCTGGCCTGGCGCCAAGCACTGCGGCCAGGCCGCGCGCGAGGCCCGCATCTCCCGCAGGCAGACAATCGGCGAAAGCAATTCCGCGCAGGAAAACATACTGGACGGTCCACGGCCCCACACCGCGAATGCTGCCGAGTAGACGCGCCGCGTGGCGGGCGGAAAGCTCACGAAACTTATTCAGGGGAACTTCACCGCTCGCAACCGCCCGCGCCGCCGCGAGCAGATAGTCGGCCTTCGAAGCCGAAAACTTCAGGCTGCGAAGCAAGTCCACGTCGGCTGCCGCGACCGCTTCAGGCATTGGAAATGCGCGCAGCCCGCTCGAATGGGCGCGGCCGAGCTTCAATATCAGACCGCGTCGCAAAGTAACCGCCGCCTGAAGGCTGATCTGCTGACCCATGATTGCCCAACCCAACGCCTCCCACGGTTCGGGCGTACACGGAATACGTAAGCCGCTTTGCCGCTGGAACATGGTTCCCAACGCCGAGTCGCGATAGAACTGACGGCCGAAAGCCGCCGCATCCGATTCAAATCCCAGCATCCGCCGTACGGCACGGTGGGCGGCAAAAGAACAACCGGGATCGGTCTTGCAAATCGCAGAATCTTTCGTGAATTCCACGTGCACGGCAACTGTCTCTCCGTCGGCCTCAAAACACTTGGTGAAACCGTTGGACGCGACTCGCTCACTGATGCTTTCTTTGTCACGGCCGAAGAAATCGAGAACCTCGCGGATCCGGTAATCCGCGGGGAGACGCACGGTGAAGCTGCTTTCGGTTCGCAACGCGGCGTAGGCGGCGGGAGTGACGCCTGTCCGCGACGTGAATTGGTCATGAAACGCCGATGCGCTTCCATAGCCGGCGCCGGAGGCGGCATCAATCGGCTTCGCGCCGTTTTCGAGCAACCGGCAGGCGATCTCCACGCGTACGCGGCGCAGGAACGCCCCTGGCGATTCATGCCCGTGTTCGCGAAACAGATCGTTCAGGGCGGTGCGGCTCAGGCCTGCTGCGCGCGCCACCTGCGGAATTCCAGAAAAAGCGGCCGGGTCCCGCAGCACTCGCGCAACGGTTTGTTCGAAGAGGCTCTCATGAAATTCCTCGCCACGATAAAAAGAATCGGGCCGGCAGCGAAAGCAGGGCCGCAAACCGCTTTTCCGCGCGTCTTCAGGAACCCGGAAAAAGCGAACATTCTCGCGCTTCGGACGCCGCGCCGGACAAGACGGAAGGCAATAGATTCCGGTACTGATGACGCCGGTCAGAAACTTGCCGTTATCGGCAGGATCGCGCAACAGAAATTGCCGATAGAGCGCGTCGGCATCCTTCAGTGGATCCCAGCGCGCGGCCAACGGCCCGGAACCTTGTCCATTCCGAGGGCGCGCGCTGTTGCCGGGGGGCGTGGGCATAGTTTGATCTTATGCCGCCGCCCGGCGCGCTGTCTTCCGAAAACGGCCGTTCAAATCACTTGATCTGAAGATTGATGACCGGCAGTTCCTTGGGATCGAAAGAACTTAAGGTTCGCGCCGAGCTGGCTTTGCCGTTCAACTGGGCCTTCAGTTCGTAATCGACATCCTTACTCAGTCCCGCGAAGTAGTAATCGCCCTTTTCGCGGGTAATGAAGGAGCGAACCTGAAGCGTGCGCGTGTTCTTCAACTGGACAATCGCTCCCACGAGGGGCTTGCCGTCGGCATCGGTGACAAAACCGCTGACGGGCCGTTCGGAAGCAGCTTTCTTTTTATCCTTGGAATTGCTGCTGCCCTTATCGCCGCCGCCCAGCACGACCGCGGGCGGGCCGTTACCGTTTGGATCGCCCGCTCTCGGGTCGGTGCTTTGACCCAGAACGGCCATGGCGCCCCCGGCCACTAGCAAGGCGTACAGGATGACTCTTTTCGGCATGTTATGGAAGCCTCTATTTAATTTTACTCGCGGGAACGTGATCTGGTTCCCTAAACCCACCACGCAGCCACCGGTTTATCCCGAATAACGAGCGCATCGAGAAAGCGTACCGCCTTGGTCAGCCCTTCCTCGGGCGACATGAGAGTGTCTTCATGCTCGACTGAGAGAACGTAGTCGTAATTGAACATGCGCAGCGTGGAGATAAATTCGCTCCACCATTCGGCGCCGTGACCGTAGCCACAGGTGCGGAAGATCCAGCCACGATTCCGCTCATCGGTATAGAGTTTGGTATCGAGGACACCGGTTTTCGGCAAATTACGGGGATAAATCTGCGTGTCCTTGGCGTGGACGTGATAAATACAGCCATCGAGAACGCGCACGGCAGCGATTGGGTCGATTCCCTGCCAGAACATATGGCTGGGGTCGTAATTACAGCCAACGGACGGTCCGGCAATTTCGCGCAACCGCAGCATCGTTTCCGGGCTGTAGGCCACAAAACCGGGGTGCATTTCGATGGCGATCTTCACACCATGATCGGCGGCGAATTTGCCGTGCTTTTTCCAATAGGGAGTAACCTTCTTATCCCATTGCCAAGCCAGCAGTTCCAGGTATTCCGGGGGCCACGGAGTCGTGACCCAATTCGGATATTTTGCTTTGTCGCTGTCGCCGGGGCAACCGGAAAAATCGATCACCACCGGCACTTCCAGCTTCTCGGCCAACAAGACTGTCTTCCGGCTGACCTCCTGGTACTTTTTTGCAATGGCGGGATTCGGGTGCAGCGGATTGCCATGCGAACTTAATGCGCTGATAGAGAATCCGTTATCGTCAAGCTTCTGTTTGAACTCCCGGAGGGCGGTCTTGCTTTCGAGCAGCGACAACTTACAGTGCGGATCGCCTGGATAATTACCGGTTCCGAGCTCAAAAGTGCTGACCCCGAGGGTTTTCAGCTTCTTCATGACGTCGTCAATCGACAAATGGGACAAAAGTGGGGTAAAAACGCCGATTCTCAATGGATTCTCCTGTGCTGTTCCGTCAAACCAACTGCTAAGAATAACAGGGTTGGACGCACCACTCCCCTGCACGTTATAGAATGCCGGGGCGTCATTCTCATCATGAAGAGAATACTACTTGTGTGTCTTCTTGCGGGGGCGGCGGCTCTGATGCTGGCGCAGCAACCGAGGCGTGTCGGTCCTGGCCGGATTACAGGCGGAAACTCATCCCAGACGCCGGTTTATGCGCCGTTCGAGCTGCTTTCCGTTTATCCGCAGGAATCCGCCAACGGAGAGTTTGCTCAGGTGGATACCAACCAGTTGCAGACGCTCGCAGGGGAAGGCTGGCAGTTGGTTTCGGTTGCTCCTTACGCGTACCGGAACGAAGGCGCACCCGGCGCGGCCAATCAGCCCACATCGCCTCCGCCGCCGCTGGTTACCCAGGTTTACCTTGCGTACTTTTTCCAGCGCAGCCGTCTGATTCGTTGAACTTCCGTTCTCAATCGTTCTCAGGTGGTCGCCGGGAAAGATAACCAGCCCGCCTGACGCCTGGTGCACTCAGAGTAAACTTGTCTCCATGAACTGGAGCGCTGCGGCGGCCGTTATGCTGGGACTGGCCGTGGCGATCGGCGCATTCGGGGCTCACGGGCTCAAAGGGCGGCTGGACGAATATTCCATGGGCGTCTATGAAAAAGCCGTTATCTATCATTTCTTTCATGCGCTCGGCCTCCTGATCGTTTCCATCCTTCCCCGCCTCGGTCTCCTGTCACAATCCTCCGGAAGCTGGATCTGCGGGCTTCTGCTGGCTGGCATCCTGCTCTTTTCCGGCAGCCTTTACGCTTTGGCACTGAGCGGCGTGACGTTACTCGGGGCCGTCACACCTCTGGGTGGCCTGGCTTTTCTGGCGGCATGGTTCCTTCTGGCATTCTTTCTCCTCAGGCACAACACCGTCTGATCAGACGTCAGATTTGCGGTGCCGGAGACGGCGGATCAACTTCCGGCACAACGTCCGGACCCGGTTCATCTATATCGGGACGTGGATTGCCCGGGTAGAGGGGGTCGGGTTCAGGATCACGCGGGGGCAGTTTTGGCTCGGGCACGAGACGGATCTCCGGCCCTGCCGATGCACGTGGCCTTCCATAAGCATCTGCGGGAATCAGCCGCCCGATTGACCTTCGTCTTCAAGCCGCGCTGGTCTGGCGTGAAGTGTGGTATGGCCCCTTAACTGATCCAGTTCCGTGTCGCCGTCGTTCGGATCGAGATCGGCGTCATCCGGAATAAGCGATTCAGATTCCTCCGCAGTTACTTCGCACGGGTTTGCGTTGCGTTTGTTCACTTCAAGGTTGTCATTGTCCACGCCTCATTATCGCCGAAAGACGGCAGGTGGAAACACCCCGAAAGATTCTTTATGTGGACTATTCAAACTCACCGGGGATGCCGATAAACAACCAGCCGCAACCGATGTCGCCAGCTTTCATGAAATCCGAGAGGCGCGCGTTCCGGGGCATGGTCCTCATGGGTTTGTTGCTGACGGAGGCCAGTGCGCAAACCTATACGATCACCACGTTTGCCGGAGGTGCGCTCCCAGTGAACATTCCGGGTATCAGCGCCAGTCTGGCGGGCCCGCAATCTGCCATCGCGAACGACGCTTCCGGGAATGTGTTCTTCGCCGACGGCAATACGGTGCTTCGTCTGGATGCCCAGACAGGCATGCTGACCCTTGCCGCAGGCAATGGAACGTCCGGCTACAGTGGCGATAACGGACCGGCAGTCAGCGCGCAACTGCGCGGCACATACGGACTCGCAGTGGATACGGCCGGAAATCTGTACATTGCATCCAATACGGATCATGTCGTTCGCAAAGTTTCCGGTGGTCTGATCACGACAATCGCCGGCACGGGGGCAGCGGGTTTCAGCGGCGACAACGGAGCTGCCGCGAACGCTCAGTTGAATGCTCCGGTTGGTATCGCGATAGATTCATCAGGCAGCCTGTATATCGCCGATTACGGCAACAATCGGATCCGGCAAATCAAAGCGGGTGTGATTACCACCGTGGCGGGAATCGGAAGCGCGGGCTTCAGCGGAGATAACGGGCCCGCGCTCTCCGCGCAATTGAACGCGCCACACGGCGTCGCTGTCGATGGAAACGGGAATATATACTTCGCCGATTCCGGCAATCACCGGATTCGAAAACTCAGCGCGGGGATCATCGGCACAGTCGCGGGTAATGGAGTGCCCGGATTCAGCGGCGATACCGGCCCTGCTACTGCCGCTCAGGTCGATACGCCATGCGGCATTGCCATCGATGCCGCAGGCAATATCGTGATTGCCGATTACTACAACCATCGCGTACGCCGGGTTTCAAATGGCGTCATTACAACGGTGGGAGGGAACGGTGTGCAGGGCTTCGCGGGCGATGACGGTCCCGCGGCGGCGGCACAAATGAACGATCCCTTCGTTCTTACGGTGGATGCCGCGGGCAACATTTTCATCGCCGATTATGGCAATAACCGCATCCGCCGCATCTCATCGGGAAGCATCGTGACGGTAGCGGGAAACGGCACTGCGGGCGTGAGCGGCGACGGTGGGCCCGCTATCGGCGCGCAACTGAATACTCCGGCGGGGATTGCGCTCGGCCTGCCTGGGAACCTGTACTTCGCCGATTCAGGAAGCAATCGTGTTCGTGGAATCTCCAACGCGGTGATCAACACGCTGGCGGGTGCAGGAACCGCTTCGCTGTTGAGCCAACAAGCTGGGGTCGCGATTGACGCACTGGGGAGTCTCTATGTTGCCGATACGGGTAACCACACTGTCCGCAGGATTTCCGAAGGCAGCATCACCGCCATTGCGGGAACCGGTGTCGCTGGGTTCAGCGGCGATTCCGGACCTGCTGTGAATGCCCGATTGAATCATCCGTCCGGTATTGCGATTGATGCATCGGGAAGCGTGTACATTGCCGATTCAGTCAATCACAGGATTCGCAAAGTGACGGGATCCACTATCACGACCGTGGCAGGTACGGGTACGGCGGGTTTCGCGGGCGATAACGGACCGGCTGTCGGTGCGCAGTTGAACTATCCGCTTGCCATTGCGGTGGATTCGTCGGGCGCTCTCTATATTGCGGATTCCGGCAATCATCGGATTCGCAAGGTGACAGCGGGAGTGATATCTACTGTGGCGGGAACAGGCGTCCCGGGGTACAGCGGCGATAACGCCAGTGCAGTGAGTGCGCGGTTGTCGGGTCCGGCTGGCGTGGCGATTTCAAACGGAACCCTGTTCATCGCCGATACGATGAACAACACGATTCGGCGGGTTGCAAATGGCATCATCGCCACGATTGCGGGTGGAGGAACGTCCTTCGGCGATAACGGGCCCGCCACCGCCGCCGCTCTGGCCGGACCTGCGGGAATTGCCGTTGACGCTTCGGGCAATATCTTCATCTCGGATTCGCGGAATAGCCGTATACGCCAGTTGACACCCGTACCGATCAGTATCACCGGTCCGGCAGTTCTTCCCACCGGAATGGTCGGTACTGCGTTTGCCGCCACAGCGTTGATCGCGACAGGAGGGGCCGGCTCTTATACCTGGTCCGAGACCGGACTTCCCAATGGCATTTCGCTGAGTTCCGGCGGCATCCTAACTGGAACGCCGACCGCCGCTGGAACGACGTCGCCTGTCTTCACGGTCAAAGACTCTGCACAGGCGCAGGCCTCCGTCACACTCACCCTCAGGATCGATCCCCGACTTCCCATTATCACGACATTAGCTCCGATCGCCGCCATCGCAGGGGGACCGGGGTTCACCCTGACAGTCAACGGCTCCGGCTTTCTCGCCGGCGCAATAATCCAATGGAATGAGACGCAGCTTGTGACGCGATTTGTCAGTGCAACTCAGTTGACCGCGCCGGTTACGGCAGCACAGATCGCAAGTCCGGGCAATTTCACGATTAGCGTTAGTTCCGGAGGCGTGAGATCCACCAGTGTGGCCTTTCCGGTGAATCCTCCAACGCCGACGCTGTCGCAAGTCAGTCCCTCGTCTGTAACGGCGACCGGCCCTGGATTCAACCTGACGGCCACCGGAACTGGTTTCGTTCAATCGACTCAGATGGCCTGGAACGGGGCGTCACTTCAGACGACATTCGTCAGCGCGACGCAATTGACAGCCACGGTTCCGGCGAGCCTGATTAGTAGCGCAGGCACTGCCGGCCTGACTGCAAACTCAGGTGGCACACCGTCCGCAGCGTTGACGTTCACCATCGGTGGTCCCCCGACCGTAACCAGTACCAGCCCAGGCTCTGTCACCGCATACAGCGCCACTTTCACGCTGGCAGTCACAGGGACAGGCTTCGCGTCGGGTTCAGTCATCCAGTGGAATAATTCGCCGCTGGCGACCAGGTTCGTAAGCGCGACACAACTCACAGCGCCTGTGCCCGCCAGCCTGATCGGGGGCGCCGGCAGCAGCAGTGTAGTCGTCGCATCCGGCGGCGTATCATCCGCTCCTTTTGCGTTCACGATCAACCCGCAGCCGCCCGTGGTGACCAGCCTGGTACCCTCGTCGGCAACCGCTACCGGCACAGCCTTTACTTTGACGGCAACAGGGTCGGCGTTCACCCAGACTTCGACGATTCAATGGAACGGGACACCGCTAACCACCACTTTCGGAGACCAGACGGTACTGACTGCTTACGTACCTGCCGGTCTGATTGCATCGGTGGGTTCTGCTACCGTGTTGGTCAGCTCCGGTGCAACATCTTCCGCGGCAGTCAGCTTTTCTATTACCGCTCCACCGGTGATCGCTACGGTGAGCCCCGCATCGATTGTGGCCGGGGGTCCCGCGCTCAAGCTGACGGTGAACGGCACCGGCTTCATTTCCGGAACTCAGCTACATTGGAACGGTGCAGCGCTCGCCACAACTTTCGTCAGCGCCACCCAGCTCACAGCTTCCATATCGACGGCACTCATCGCCGGTCTTGGCAGCGTGTCGGTTACCGCCAGCAATGCCGGAGTCTCCTCTAACGCACTAACCCTCTCCATCACGGGCCCACCTGTTATCGCAAGTCTTGCTCCGGAGACCGCAACCGCCGGCGGGCCGGCGTTCACGCTGACCGTCAATGGATCCGGGTTTGTATCCGCAGCCGTAGTTACGTGGAATGGGACACCTCTTACCTCGAAGTTCGTCAGCGCCTCACAGATGACTGCCAGCGTGACAGCCAGCCTGATCGCAACGGCAGGCGTGGCGACAATCGCGGTCAACGCAGGCGGAGTGTCTTCTGTTGTGTCGATACTCTCCATCAACGCGCCGCCTGCAATCTCCGCGCTGAATCCAGCCACCGTAGCAGGAACGGGGCTGTCGTTCACCCTGGCGCTAACCGGCAGCGGCTTCATAACCGGCGCAGCCGTCCAGTGGAATGGCGCCCAGTTGCCCACCACGTTTGTAAGTGCGACGCAGCTAACCGCGGCGGTTCCCGCCAATCTGGCCGTAGCACCGGGGAACGCGAACATTGCGGCGGTAAATCCCGGTGGCGTCGCTTCTGCAACGGTTAAGCTCCCGATCACCGCATCCCCTCCGCTGATATCTCAGGGTGGCGTCGTTCCGCTTTACAGTTCCATCCCCAGCATTCAGGCCGGATCCTGGATTTCGATTTACGGAACCGGCCTGGCCAACGGCATTTATACATGGAAGGGAGATTACCCGACGACCCTCGGCGGTACCACCGTCAAGATCAACAACAAGGCCGCGTATCTCTGGTCCGTCAGTCCCACGCAGATCAATCTGCAGGCGCCCGACGACACCACATCCGGCGTCGTCAACGTTGTCGTCACTTCTCCAACCGGGACGACGACCTCCACGGTAACGCTCGCACCGTATGGTCCATCGTTCAGTCTGCTCCCGGCAAGCCATTACGCCGCCGGAGTCATCCTGACAACGAACAATTCCGGAGCATATGGCAATGGCGCCTACGATCTCGCCGGACCGGCAGGCCAGTTCGCCTTCAGTACGCGCCCTGTGAAGCCGGGAGAAACAATCGAGCTCTTCGGAGTCGGTTTCGGAGCAACGGCGCCTGCCGTTCCGGCGGGCAAAGCCTACAGCGGCGCGGCGCCCACTGCAAAACCCGTGACCATAACGATTGGGGGCAGCTCAGCTACAGTTCTGTTCGCAGGAATGACGCAATCGGGCGTCTATCAGTTCAATGTGGTGGTGCCGGCGGTAGCGGCAGGCAATCAAACGCTGACAGCCTCGGTAGGCGGAATCCAGACTCCCGCCGGAGTGCTGATCGCTGTCCAGTAATCGAACAACCCGCTAAATCTTCATCAGGCGCTCGCCCGCCGCAGCCAGCGTCTCATACTTCTTACAAAAGCAAAACCGGATCTGCGATCTGCCCAGGTCGGGATTCAGATAAAAACTCGAGCCCGGCACGCCTGCCACACCGACTCGCTCCACCAGATCCTTCGCGAATTCCACATCGCTCATCGCACCAAATCCGCGAATATCCGTCATCACGTAATAAGCGCCGCCCGGCACAAAACACCGAAATCCCGCGCCTTCCAGCATGGAGATCGCGGCCTTCCGCCGACCGTCATATTCCGCCGAGAGTCCCCGAAAATATTCGTCGGGCAGACCCAGCGCCATGATTCCGGCATGCTGCAACGGCGTCGCGGCGCCTACGGTCAGGAAGTCGTGAACCTTGCGCACCGTATTTGTAATCTCGGGCGGTGCAATGACCCAACCCACGCGCCAGCCCGTCACCGAAAACGTCTTGCTCATGCTGTTGATGAGAATGGTTCGCTCGCGCATGCCTGGCAGCGTCGCAATCGGAACATGCACCTGGCCGTCGTAAATGATGTGCTCGTAGATCTCGTCGGTAATGGCAAGCGCGTCGAACTCCTGGCAGAGCTCCGCGATGTACGTCAGTTCCTCCCGCGAGAATACCTTGCCGGTAGGATTATTCGGCGTGTTAATGATGATCGCTTTTGTTCGCGGCGAAAAAGCGCGGCGCAATTCATCCGGATCGAAACGCCAGTCCGGCGCATGCAGCGTCACCAGCTTCCGTTCCGCCCCGCAAAGCAGCGCATCGGGATGATAGTTCTCGTAATACGGCTCGAATACAACCACCTCGTCGCCTGGATCTGTAACCGCAAGCAGCGATGCAATCATCCCCTCCGTCGCGCCGCAGCACACCGTGACTTCGCGCTCGGGATCCACATCCATCCCGTAAGTCCGCAGATATTTGCCTGCGATCGCTTCGCGAAACGGCTTCACTCCCCAGGTAATCGGATACTGATTGTAATCCGCATTCACCGCGTCGATTGCCGCCTGCTTAATATCGATCGGCGCCGGAAAATCGGGAAATCCCTGAGCCAGATTCACGGCTCCGTTCTGGATCGCGAGACGCGTCATCTCGCGGATGACAGATTCTTTGAAATCGGCGGTTCGCGCGCTCTGAAAGCGCCTTACCGCGAAAGCGGAAGACATGAAGCTATGCTCTCACGCTGCCGCATGCTTGCGGGTGGGCGCAGCCGGTTTCTTCGCGGTAGTGGAGGCCTTGCCCGTGGATTTCCGTGTGCCTGCGACTGCGGTCGACTTCCCCGCCCCCTTCTTTGCCGCTGGTTTATTGCGGCCCACGCGCAATGGCTTCTTCGCCACCATTTTGCTCACCGCCGCCGCGTTCGTTATTTTGGCCGCGGGCACTTCGGAATCGTCCACCACGTCGGAAGCCAGCACTGCCTTCTGATTCCCGTAGAGTTCGCGGTAAACCTGGCCGTTACGCAAAACCGCCTGGACGTAATCGCGCGTCTCGCTGAACGGGATATTTTCAATGAACTCCGCCGGGTCGGTGTATCCATATTGCTGGATCCAGTCGCGAACCCGCGAGGGCCCGGCGTTATAGGCCGCCAGCGTCTTCACCCAGTCGCCGTCCCAATGATTCAACTGTCCCCGCAGGTATTGAGTGCCGAGTTTGATATTCAGATTGGGATCGAGCAACATGCCCGAAGATCCCACCCTGATCCCATCCATTCGGCCCAGAGCTCTCCCCGTCGATGGAATCAGCTGCATCAAGCCATACGCCACTGCCGAACGCGCCGCCGGATTGAATTCGGATTCCTGACGAATCAGGCCCGCTACGGCATAGGGGTCAAGATCCCGCTCAGTCGCACTCGAGGTCAACGTCGGGCCGTACGGCATGGGGAAAAGCATTTCCCAAAACGAGCGCGGCGCTTTTTCGAACGGCAGCGACAGATAATCGCCGCTGAATTTCTTCATCACCTTCACCGCAAGATAGGGAGTCGGCATCGCCCGCGAGAGTTCCATCGCCAGCAGAGTGGGTTGCTCATTCCCCTGTTTGGCTCCGAACTCGAGCTCCTCGACGGCCTGCGTTGTCATGCCGGTAAGGATCAACAGGCGGCCCCGTTCGATGCGCTGTCGCGTAGCCTCATTGGGAGTAGCGGCCATATCCGTCGGGATCGCGCCGGTGTGCGCGTCGCCAGTCTGTTCCAGCCAGCCGTGAAGCGCAGGATTTACTTTCGCCGCAACCACCTTCGGCTCAGTCAGCCGAGTTCGTGCGAGACCGGCATAAAAGTAGTGCGGATAATGGTCGACCAGCCGCTCGTAATATGTGCGGGCAGAGGCATAGTCGAGATCCTGTTCCGCGGCGCGCCCAAGAAAGAACAGCGCATCGCTCACGTGAGTATCGTTGGGATACTTCTCCACCTGCTGTTTCAGCAGTTCCACGCGCGACGGACTGTGATCCAGCCACGCGGCCCACACTACGCGCCATTGACAGAGCGCCGCCGCGGGATCGCCGGGAAAGTTTTCCGCTGCTGCCTGATAAAGAGGCACATACTGCCTGCGATCCTGCGTCAGAAGATAACGATTACCGGCGGTAATCAGCGCCTTCAGCCGCCACGGCGATACGGGATACTTCTCGGCCAACTGATGAATCGCGTCCATCATGGCGGTATCGTCGTTCATCCGCCGGTAGGCTTCGGTCAGATAGTACAGACGCTGCGCCGCAGGTTCGGCCGCCTGGGGCTGAAGCGGAGCCAGGTAGCTCGCCGCGTTGGTATATTCTCCGGTCAGGAAAAAAGCCGCACCCACGCCGGATTGTGCTTCATCGCGATCCGTGCCGCTGAGTTGCCCCGCGAGCATCGCATATTCCTGCCGCGCCTTCGCATATTGTTTTGCCGACAGCCAGGCCTTCGCGCGATCCAGCTGTTGCCGCGCGGTCGGCTCCGGATATTCGCCACCCAGCGAACCACGCAGCTTCTCCGCCGCCGCTTTCGCTCTATCCGCCAGGTCGGCTGCCGGATGCAGGTAGTAAGCCTTCTGATAATAGACCGCGGCCTGCCGGGGGAAATTGGTGGCTTCGAACGCCTGCCCCAGAGCAAAATCGCCGTCTGGTTGCGGCAGCAGCGTGTATGCCGTCTCCAGCATTTGCCGTGCCCGCGCCGCCGATGCCGGCGTGCCCGACGACTGACCCAACAGCGCCTTTCCATACAGCAGCGCCAGCCGTCCGGCGAGCGGTGAAGCCGCTACCGGATTACCAAAGTAACGGCCCAGATCTTTGACTGCCGTATCGCCGTTGTTGGTCATCAGTTCGGCGTTCGCCAGATAGTAGGCCACATAATCCCGCAGCTTCGCAGGTTGATCACCCGCCGTCAGCAGATGCACGGTAGTGAAGAAATCCTTCTTCTCATAAGCGGTGACAGCCTGCCCCAGTCGCGCAACAGCCGGATCGACCGCCGCCGCAGCGGCAGGAGGCACCGTCCAGAGCGCGGCCGTCATGGCCACCATCGCAAGAGTTACTGGTTTTAAGCTCCGCATATCAGGCAAGTGGTCCCGGATAACTTTCTCCCAACAGCCCGCTGTCTTCATGCGCCAGGCTGCGAATAATTTCCAAATGCAGATAATCCACCATCGTCGGTGTCTGCGAGATAAACGCCTGAGCAAACTCACGGCGCGCCGCATCGATGGCAGGCCGCAGAGCGGCATAAATCCCACGAGTCTGCGCGCCCTTTCGCAGCGCTTCGGAATCGCTGATGCGGATTTGCGCGACTTTGACGCGCGCCATACGCTGCGCACGCAAATGCAGGGCCTGCTGTTCCGGCGTGAGTTTCGTCCATGTGGTGGCTTTGGATTCAGCGGACGTACTGCCGTTCGCCGCTGCCGCAATCTGCACCAGCGGCACGCCCATGGTTTCATCAACCGGAACTTCCGCCTCGGCGGCAGCCAGCGATTCCAGTTTCATTCCCGCGGCCTCACACAGCAACTCAATAGGCGCGGGAGTCACCTCCGAACAAGCCAGCAAAATCGCCACAGTATTTTGACGCACGGTGACGGGAAAAAGATAAACTTTCTCCGATCCTGTTTTTCCAAGAGTTCGCGCCAGCACAGCTGAAATCTCAGCGGGGGCCGCCAGAGCCACCAACGGATCGCGTGTACCTGCGCACGATGCCAGCGCAGCCGCTTCACTCAGTTCGATCGGCGCGGCGTCTTCCTCTTCGTTACGAAATGTTACACCCCGCCAGGCCGATAGCCGCGCCTGGTTGCTTTCAATCAGCACCACCACCGCACGCTCCGCCCACGGGGCGCTCTCTTCCACCAGCAACTGCAGAGCTTCATGTTCCGCCTGTGTTTGCCGGATTCTGCGCAGCGTCTGATTGAGAGATTCGGAAAGACGCCGACGCGTATCCTCGATGGTGCGCGCCAACCCCGCCGCAGCCTGTTCGCGTTCGTTCGAAACGGCACGAGCGATTTCAGCGTCCACCTGCGCCGTGAGATCGCCCACCAGCGCCGTGAAGTTCCTGTCCATTGATTGGCGCCATGCGGGCGCGCTGCCGTCGTGCATTCTATCTTTATGGTACGGCAGAGTTACCATACTGTCGAGGTCGGAAGGCACAGCGTGCAGGAAAAATTAACCGGCAAAATTGCAGTTATAACCGGCGGCGCCCGCGGCATTGGTTATGCCATCGGCGAACGTTTACTCGAAGAGGGAGTTAAGGTCGCTTTCTGTGCCCGTCGGCAGGACTCAGTGGATGCCGCCATCGCGAGCCTCTCCGCCAAAGGCGACGTGATCGGTATTGCAGCGGACATTTCGAAGCTGGAAGATGTTCGAGGGTTCATCAACGCCGCGGTGCATAAATTCGGAGGCGTCGACATTCTCGTGAACAACGCCGGCATTCGCACCTATCAGCCGGTGAGCGATCTCGATCCAGCCGATTGGGATCGCATGCTGGGCGTCAATTTATCCGGCGCGTTTTATTGTTCACACGAAATTTTACCGATCTTAAAACAGCGCGGCGGTGGAGACATTGTGAACGTCAGTTCCCTCTCATCGAACAACGCGTTCGCCGGCGGCGCGGGCTACAACGCCTCGAAAGCAGGCCTCAACGGGCTGTCCGATGCGACCATGCTCGATCACCGCTATGATGGCGTGCGCGTTTCCGAAGTGATGCCCGGAAGTACGGATACCGAATTCAACGGACCCGGGCGGGCGGACTGGAAGGTAGCGCCTGAAGATATCGCCGAAGCGGTCGTCATGCTGTTGCAGATGCCGCGTAGAACGACAGTCAGTCGCATTGACGTAAAGCCCTCCTTACCACCGCGAAAACAGTCCTGAACAAGGCGCGTACAAATTTTAATCTGCGTTAATCCTGCCACAATCCCGAATTGGCATTCCGCTTGCACATGTCCAGGTAGAATCGCTCAAACTTCGGGCGATAAGTGGTTTAAGGAGTCTGGAATGTTCCGCCTGAATAAGAGACTTGACCCATCGCAAACGGGGCATGAAGCGCTGAAGCTCCATTCTGATTTGATGAATCGGATCGTCGGTCAGGACGAGGCCGTCAATCAGATCGTCGGGATTTACCAGACCTATCTTTCCGGCATGAGCAGCCCCGGACGCCCGATCGGCAATCTTCTTTTCCTGGGACCAACCGGTACTGGAAAAACCCGGCTGGTGGAAGCTACCGCGGAATCGTTGTTAGGCGATGCGCGCGCTGTGATCAAGGTCGATTGCGCCGAATTTCAGCATAGCCATGAAATTGCGAAACTGATTGGCTCGCCTCCCGGATACCTGGGCCATCGCGAGACACACGCGATCCTTTGCCAGGAAGCCCTCAATCAATATCACCACGAAGGCATGAAAGTGAGTTTCATCCTTTTCGATGAGATCGAAAAAGCCAGTGACGCACTGTGGAACCTTCTCCTGGGCATCCTCGACAAGGGGACGCTGACTCTCGGCGACAACCGAAAGGTGGATTTCTCACAATCGCTGATCTTCATGACCAGCAACCTGGGCGCATCCGAAATGAATTCGCTCCTGCGTCCGCACCTGGGGTTCGCTACTTCGTCCATCGAACAATTGAGCGCCACGGGCGAAGTCGACGAAGCCATGACCGGCAAGCTTTCCCGCGTTGGTGTCGAAGCCGCGCGCCGGAAGTTTACTCCGGAATTCATGAACCGCATCGATAAGGTAGTCGTGTTCAAGCCGCTCGGAAACGAACAGCTGAAGAAGATCCTCGGTCTGGAACTCGCTCAGTTGCAACAGCGCATCATTCGTTCCGCGGGCTCTGTGCCATTCGTAATGAACCTGACAGAAGCGGCTCGCGGTTATCTGTTGGCCGAGGGCACCGATCTCAAATACGGCGCACGTCACCTGAAGCGAGCCATCGAACGCAGTTTGGTTCATCCGATTTCAAATTTGATCGCCTCGGATCAAATCCATGCGGGAGACCTGATCAGTGTCGACTTCGACGCTATATCGGAATCTCTTACCTTCACCAAAGACGCCGAAGAGATGCCTGGCTACGAAATGGCCGAAATGATCGATACAGCGTCTGTTCTCGTAGCGGCTGCATCGGTCGCCCAGGTCGCGCCTGTACGTCCTCAGGCCGCCGCCCGCGGACAACGAACTCGTTGATAAAGCAGACTACACTGGGATAGTGTCTGTCCTTCGCCGCCTGACGGTCTGTCTACTGGCTGCAATACCGGCGGCGATCCCCGCTGCCGGTGCTCTCGCCATCATGCCTCTCGCAGATGTCCGCGCGGGCATGCACGCCATCGGAAAAACGGTCTTCACCGGCGACAAGGTCGAAGACTTCGACGTCGAGATTCTCGGCATCCTTGAAAATACCGGCCCCAAGCAATCGCTGATACTCGGGCGCTTGTCCGGCGGTCCGCTCGAGCACACGGGCGTGATGCAGGGAATGAGCGGCAGCCCTGTCTATATTAATGGCAAGCTCATCGGAGCAGTGGCCCTCGCATTCCCGTATTCCAAAGACCCGGTAGCCGGAATACGTCCCATTGAAGAAATGCTGCGGGTCGGCTCCTATCCGTCAACCCCCGCCCCTCTCCGCCTGGCCGATCTCAAGCCGCCCTCGGCAGGTTTTGGCGACGCCAAGATGACGGATGTCGCGACACCCATCTCATTCAGCGGGTTTACTTCCGCGGCCATCGAGAAATTCGCGCCCCAATTGCGCGGGCTGGGCCTCGAACCTCGCCAGGGGACCTCCGTCGGCGGTGCTCCCATTGACCGTTTGGGTGATCCCGCAAAACTCCAGCCCGGTTCCATGATCAGTGTCGAACTGATGATGGGTGATATGAGCGTGGGCGCCGACGGCACACTGACCGCCATCGATGGCAACAATGTCTACGCCTTCGGCCACCGATTTCTCTCCATGGGCGCCACCCAACTCCCGTTTACCCGTTCCGAAGTCATCACCCTTCTGGCCAACTCGAACACATCTTTCAAAATATCCTCCGCCCGCGAGTTAATGGGTGTAATCGCGCAGGACCGCGACACCGCCATAACCGGGTCGCTCGGTAGCCGCGCCGCTATGACGCCGCTCGATATCTCCGTTACACAGGAATCCAAACCCGTCGGCGACTACCATATGCGGATCGTGAACGACCGGCTGCTCTCTCCGTATCTCTTACAAATGGCGGTGTTTTCGGCATTGGATTCCACCGAACGCACCACCGGCGTACTCAGCGTCGGCATGACCGGTTCCATCGAATTCGAGAACCGACCCGACGCCGTACAGATCCGAAATGTCTACGCCACGGACGGTGGGGCGGCAACCAGTGCTGCGCTAAATGCCGCAATTACTTTGTCATATCTTTTGCAGGGTGGCTTTGACAATCTCAAAATCAAGCGCATTTCGCTCAAGCTCGAAGCCTCCGCGCGCAAGCAGGCGCTGAACATCGGCCAGGTTTATACCTCCAGACGCGAAGCCAAACCGGGTGACACAATCGAGGTCACGGCGCTGCTCGATGGTGAAGACGGCGTGGAAATCGCCCGCACCTCGAAATACACCATTCCCCCCGGCGCAGCCCCCGGCACCCTTAATTTCACCGTTTGCGATGGCTCGCAGGCCTCGCTTGCCGATATGCGGCAGACAATTACAGACAGCCCCATCTCTCCCGATCAGTTAGTCTCGACTGTGAACCATATCAGGGCCGGCGACAAGGCTTACGTCCGGGTTTGGCGTGCGGAGCCATCTTATGCCGTTCAGGGGGAAGAAATGGATAGCCCGCCCCCGTCTTTGGCTCTCGTCATTGGTTCCAGTGCTTCCATCAATCAAAATAAGAACGCAAAGGTGACTGAACTGGTGATGGATGCGGGCGGGAACATGGTCTCGGGCTCGAAGACGGTGCAGGTCGAGGTGAAAGAGTGAATCGCCCTTTTCGGGTTGCGTGTATTTTGTCAATTGTAGTTGTCGCCGCTTCGGGATCTTCCAGTTCATTTTGGGAAATGTCCAGTTTCACCGACTTCCTCGCGGGCAAGATGGATGGAGTGGCGCTCTCCCGCGATGGACACCTGACGCCGGCTCCCCAACTCGACACCATATTCGATTCCGGCCAGCCCGTGATCTGGAGCATGCAGCCCGGTCCCGCGGGAATTCTTTACGCGGCAACCGGCCATCGCGGCCGAGTCTACCGGATCGACGCAGCGGGTAAATCCACCCTGCTGTGGACCGCCGATCGCCCGGAAGTTTTCGCGCTCGCCGCCAATCCACAGGGCGATGTCTACGCCGCCAGTTCGCCGAACGGTAAGATCTACCGCATCCGCAACGGCCAGGCTACCGAGTACTTCGATCCAAAGGCCCACTACATCTGGTCGCTTGCTCTGGCGCCCGATGGCACACTCTACGCCGGCACCGGCGACGAAGGCAAAATTTATCGAATCACGGGACCGGCGCAGGGAGAACTGTATTACGCAACTGGCCAGGGAAACGTCACAGGCCTGATGCTCGATCCGCAGGGCCGCCTGCTCGCTGGCACCGAACCCAACGGAATCCTCTATCGCATTACCGCAAAGGATAAAGCGTTCGCGCTTTACGATTCCACTCTTCCCGAAGTACGTGCGCTGGCTACTACTCCCGATGGCGCGGTTTACGCCGCCGGCCTCGGCGGTGCTTTGGCAAAGAAGATTCAGGCAACGCAACAGAATCAGACCCAGCCGCAGGATGCCGTACCCACCATCTCCACCACTGTCACCGTGACCGCGCAGGCAGGCAGCGAACTGAAACCCGCGCCGCCCGAAGTGAAGCCGCAGACCCCTGCCCCGCAGGCCACGCCTCCCACCGCCGCAGTCGCGACCGAGACCACCGGCGTGGAGAAGAGCGCCATCTACCGAATCAATCCCGACAACACCGTCGATACATTGTGGAGTTCGAAAGAAGAGAACGTCTACGATCTCCTCCCCACCGCCGAAGGGATTGTTTTCGGCACAGACCAGAATGCGCGCGTCTACCGGCTCACCCCCGATCGCAAACTCACGCTGATCGCCCAAACCAACGATGGCGAAGCAGTGCGGCTGATGAATGTGAACAACGCCATTCTTGTCGCGACAGCCAACAGCGGCAAGCTGTACAAACTCGGTGCCCCGGGCGCAAAAGGAAATTATGAATCGCCTGTCTTCGACGCCAACAGTATTTCCCGATGGGGACGAATGCGCTGGCAGGGCGCCGGCGTGACACTTCAGACCCGTTCCGGCAACAGCCTGCGTCCGGACAATTCCTGGAACGACTGGTCCCCCGCTCTATCGGACTCCTCCGGCTCGCCCATCGCCAGCCCGAACGCCCGCTACCTCCAGTACAAGGCCACTCTGACGACGGCAGCCGCTCATCTGGACAACATCTCCAGTGCCTATCTGCCGCAGAACAACCCGCCGGTCGTCCATGCGATCACGGTGACTCAACAATCGCCGCCCTCGGCTCCCGCGAAGACTACCGCATCGGCTGCTTCCAGTCCGGCCTACAGCATTACAGTTACGGATACCGGGGACGCCGGTCCGGTCGCATCCACCGGCACCGCGACGCAGACGTTGTCGCGCGCCATCATCCAGCAAATCCTCATTTCCTGGCTCGCCGACGATCCCGATGCCGACAAGCTCGTCTTCGATGTCGCGTTTCGCGGCGAGGGCGAAGATCGATGGCAAACACTCCGCCGCGACCTTCACGATACTTCCCTCACGCTCGATGGCGACTCTCTCGCCGATGGCCGTTATTATTTCCGGGTCACGGCATCGGATCGCGAAGCCAACCCCGCCGGGTCTGCAAAGGAAATGGAATTGATCAGTTCCCCCGTGCTGATCGACAACACGGCGCCCGTCATTCATCTTCAGTCGTCTGCACGAAACGGCAGTACCGCCGATATCGCCTTCGATGCGCAGGATGCCGCTTCGGCTCTTCGCCGCGCCGAATGGTCGCTCGATGCCGGCCCCTGGCAACCGATTGCCCCCGTCGATGGCATTCTCGACTCAGGCGCCGAACAATTTCGATTACATGTCGCGAACATCCAGGCGGGAGAACTCTTGTTGGTTCTGAGAGTAGCGGATTCGGCCGGCAATACTGGCCTGGCTAAAGTGGTCCTGCATTGAAGTGGATCCCCAAAAAGCCCTGGCGTCAAAAGACAGGCCCCGTCGCCCGCCAGCGTGCAGAGGCTGCCAATGTCGACGGCTTCGATGACGATGGCATTCAGAAAACCCTGGAACGCGTCATCTCGAAAGCCGGCGTCGGTTCTCGCACTCAGGCACGCAGCTGGATTCACGCCGGCCAGGTACAGGTGAACGGCAAAGTCGTGGAAGACCCGGACCGTTGGGTCACGTTCGGACGCGACCGCATCCTTCTCGATGGCAAGCCCCTCACCAAACGGCGACCCATCTACATACTGCTCTACAAGCCCACCGGCTACATCACAACCTTCAAAGATCCCGAAGGCCGCCCTACCGTCTACGATCTGATCAAAGGCATCGACCAGTTCGTCTCCCCCGTCGGCCGTCTGGACCTCGATACCAGTGGTCTGCTCATCATGACGAACGACACCCAGTTCGCCGAACGGCTGACCAACCCGGACCATAAAATTTCCAAGACCTATCTGGTGAAATGCTCCACGCTGTTGAGCGATGACGCGCTGGAGCAATTGCGCCGTGGCGTGGAACTCAGCGATGGCCTCACACGGCCCGCGCAGGTGCGTCGGGTTCGCGATTCCGGCAAGTACACGCATCTGGAAATCGCCATCACCGAAGGACGCAACCGGCAGGTGAGGCGAATGATCGAGGCGGTTGACGGCAAGGTTCTGAAATTGGTCCGGACACACATCGGTCCAGTCTCGTTTGAAGATCTGAAGATCGGCGAATGGCGCGACATGGCGCCTGCCGAACTGTCCGCCGTTATCGGGTCTCCCACTCGGACACGAATTTCTGGCCCAGCACCAGGTTCCCGTACTCCTGAAAAGAAAAAATCCCGCCGCCCGCGGGCCGTTCGGAAGTAATCGAATTCCCGGAGCCCACCGGTGAAATGCGGAAGCGGCCCCCCGGGGCACTCGCCGGAGACCGGTCGCCATCGTCGTCGGGCTTGAGCGAAACCTTTTGTTCGACGCCGTTGCGCTCGATCGTCTCAAACAAAATCGCGACCGTCCAGCGCGGTGCGGGGCCCATCGTCTGCTCCAGCCGGACAATGCGCCCATGCAGTTTGTCTCCCGCATGCACAATGATTTCGCCCTTCTCTTTCACCGGCGCATCCACAACTCCGGTGATTGGATCGCCCGCCGCTGCCTTGTCGGAATCGACCGGCGGATTAATCCGAACCCGCAGGTGAGTCTTCGGTGGCAGCGCCCGCAGTTCAGGACGTTTCTCGGCCTCCGGCACATTTCCGTTGTCATCCACATCGAAACGGATGGAGGACTCCCCTACATACTCCCTGCACCCGGAGAATGAAGTCTCGTTGAGCGATTCCGTCGAATTGCGATAAATCACGTCCATCGATGCGGCCTTCGGCAGCATGAACGTCTTTTGCCCAACCTGTGTGCGCGCGTACTCGATCTTGTCCTCCACGCGGCAGACCGGGTCGCTTTCCCGAAATTCACTGGTTTGAAGATCGAGTTCCCTGAGATCGGCCGATTCGGGATCGGCATAGAACGAGCCGTGATAACCGGTAATCGCATAACCTTTCGACGCGCCCACACTGTACTGGTAGTGGCTCTTACTCCTGGGAACTTTGAAGTCGTAAAAGGCGACCCGCCCAAACGGCATCTCCTTCAGCCCGTGATAAACGAAATCCTCGGCATCGCCCCCAAAGACGCTGACCAGGAACGAGCCAAATTCGCCGCTGCCGCTGGCTCCGCGCGCAATCATGGCGGAAATATCGCTGGCTTCAAATTTGCTCGCGCCCGCCCAGGAATACATTTCGGATTTCTCGCCCACACCGACATCCAGACGCAGCCGGTCATGCCAGCGTAGAACGCGCTCATCGGCGTTGCGTTCCGTGTTCGCAATCGCGGTTGCGCAACTGGACCCGGCACGGGGCAGTTCAAACTGCGATCTGACCACCGTCTGCACGCAGATATAACGAGGGAAATTCCTGACGTTATCGAGAACCCCGATTCTGACCCGGTTGAACAGCGATTGTGCGACGCTGTCCGCAGCCCATCCTACCGATATTGCGGCAATCGTGTATGCGGCACACGTCACGAAGCGAACGATGCGGGCTCGGGCGGCTGTTGGCACTGCGGGGATTCTCACTGCGCGGCAGGAAGGCAATCGGTTATCCCTTCCGAGAGACTCATAATAGCAAGCCGCACCATCTTCTGGTCCTAAACTGGACGAATGCTCCGCGCTCAGGACATTCGCGCCATGCTCCGCCTCGCAGTGCCGCTGGCATTGGCGGAATTAGGCTGGATGGCCATGGCCGTAGTCGATGTCATCATGGTCGGCCGCCTGCCCTCCAGCGCGGACGCAATCGGCGCGGCAAGCCTCGGCTCCGCCTTGTTTTATCCTTTTGCAATTGCGGCGGTCGGCTTATTTTCAGGGCTGGACACGCTGGTCTCGCACGCCTTCGGCGCAGGCAATCGCGACGAAGCCCGCCGATCCCTCGGCTCCGGTCTCGCCATCGCCCTCTTCGCTTCACCCGCGGTAATCGCGATTGTCTTCGCCATGCTCCCCGTGCTCTCCCGGCTCGGCGTCGTGAATGAGGTTCGTAGCGATGCAACGGGCTTTGTTCGAATTCTCGTCTGGAGCTTGCCCCTGCTTCTGATCTACACCTGTTGCCGCCGTTATCTTCAGGGGATACATTGCGTGGGCCCGATTACGGTGGCGCTGATTTCAGCGAATGCCATCAACCTTCTGGGCAATTGGATTCTGATCTTCGGTCACTGGGGGGCGCCCGCAATGGGCGTGAGGGGCTCGGCACTTTCCACAGTACTGGCGCGAATCTATATGGCCGCATTCATGGCTGTCGCCGTATGGATCCAGGAGCGGGGGATACTCGCAGGACTGCAAACGAGCCGGGCATTGGTGGTCCGGCTCTTAAAGCTGGGCTTCCCGGCCGCCGCAACCATTGGCCTCGAAGTCGGCGTATTCCATACTGCGACCGTGCTGGCCGGAATCCTCGGTCCCATCAGCCTGGCCGCCCATACAATCGTGCTGAACGCCGCTGCCGTTACCTATATGTTGCAAGTGGGTCTCAATTCGGCGGCCGCGGTTTCGGTGGGCCGGGCGCTGGGAGCCGGAGATCGCGACGCGGCAGTCCGCGCCGGATGGACAGCCCTGGCGATCGGTACTGCGGCGGAGATCTGCGCGGCTCTCCTGTTCCTTCTCCTTCCCCGCGAAATCGCCCGCTTCTACACCCTCGACGCGCGTGTAATCGAGTTGTCGGTCGCTCTCTTCGCAATTGCCGCGGCTTTTCAGATTTTCGACGGCCTCCAGACAGTAGCAACCGGAGCACTTCGCGGCTGGGGCGATACCAAATCCTCGATGCTATGGAATCTCGGGGCGTATTGGCTGGTTGGTCTTCCAGTCGGATGGTGGCTCGGATTTCGCCTCGGGTGGGGCGTACCCGGAATATGGGATGGACTCTGCCTCGCACTCATATTGACCGGCGTCGGATTGTCGGCAACCCTTCTGCGCACAACGCGCACGGCCCGGAACCCGATCACAACAATCGTAAATTGATTTAGTGTTTGCAGAATCTGCTATTTGCGGACTATTCCGGTCTTCCGCGTTAGGCTGTTTTTCGCCCCGCTGCGGTATATTTGAATCGGCGGATGGTCGAGTGCGCTCATACTGAAAACAAATGAGTTATGCGAAATTGGTTTCGTTACTTCACTTTTTATTTCGCATCCGAAATCGGCTGGCGGGCCGATACGCTGTGTAGGAAATAATATTACTTGACAACTTCGCACGCATATTTTATTATCGATAGCAGATGAGATAAAGCTCGTCGCCAAACTCAACCTAAGGAGAACAAGTTTATGAGCACAACAGCAGTTTCTGTCGATCCGTTCCAGGGCCTTCGCTTCTTCGAGGATGCGGTGACCCGCCTCATGAGTGAGCCCCGCGGCAGCCGTCCGTGGTCCCCCGCAGTCGACATCTTCGAGACCGAAGACGCCGTTACCCTGAAAGCCGACCTGCCGGATGTGAAGACGGAAGACATCGACATTCGCGTCGAAAACGGCACCATGACCCTGAAAGGTTCCCGCAAGTTCGAACGAGACGAAAATGCGAAGGGCTACCACCGCATCGAACGCAGCTATGGCGAATTTGTCCGCAGTTTCGCGGTTCCCAACAGCGTCGAGACGGATAAAGTAGCGGCCGAGTATAAGAATGGCGTACTGACCATCACGCTGCCGAAGAAGGAAACGGCGAAACCGCGTCAGGTCAAAGTCGCGATCCAATAATCGGCATCGAGTCTGCGGCGAAGCGGAGTAAAGTAAGGGAAGCGGGGCAGGAGGACAACCTCTCTGCCCCGTTTCGTATCTGATAACGACTGGAAGAACGATTGCGAACAATCGGGAAGTAAGAGGCATATTTCATGGCGTTTAGATTCGACAAACTGACACAGAAGGCACAAGAGGCACTACAGCAGGCGCAGCAGAATGCGGCCGAGAACGGCCATCAGGCGGTTCATCCCCTCCATTTGCTGCTGGCATTGACGCTTGAGACCGAAGGGATTGTTCGCCCCGTACTGGAGAAGTGCGGCTTGATTCCCGACGGAGTGGAGCACGAAGCCCAGCGTCAATTGGCGGCGCTTCCCAAGGTTACCGGTCAACCCACCGGCCAGTTCATCGCGCCTGGCCTTCAGCAGGTGTTCGAAGCTGCGGCGAAATCCGCCGAAAGCTTTAAAGACGAATTCATTTCAACCGAGCACCTCCTGTTAGGCATTGCGGATCAGAAGTATGACCCGGCCGGTGCCCTGCTCAACCGCCAGGGAGCGACGAAAGACGCCATCCTCAAAGCTCTCGTTGCAGTTCGCGGCACGCAACGGGTTACGGACCAGAATCCGGAGAGCAAGTATCAGGCTCTGGAACGCTATGCGGTCGATCTGACCGAGCAGTCCAAACGCGGCAAACTCGACCCCGTCATCGGCCGCGACGAGGAAATCCGCCGCGTCATGCAGGTCCTCAGCCGGCGGACCAAGAACAATCCCGTCCTGATCGGCGAGCCCGGCGTCGGTAAGACGGCCATCGTGGAAGGCCTCGCTCAGCGCATCATAAAAGGAGACGTTCCCGAGCAACTGCGCAATAAGCGCCTCGTTGCAATCGACTTGGGCGCCATGGTCGCCGGCACCAAGTTCCGGGGTGAATTCGAAGATCGCCTGAAAGCGGTACTCAAGGAAATCACCGAATCGAACGGCGAAATCATCTGCTTTATCGACGAACTCCATACTCTTGTCGGCGCGGGTGGTTCAGAGGGCGCGATCGACGCCGCCAACATGTTGAAGCCGGCTCTCGCGCGCGGCGAACTGAGGTGCATCGGCGCCACAACGCTCTCTGAATACCGGAAGTACGTCGAGAAAGATGCCGCACTGGCGCGGCGTTTCCAGACCGTCATGGTGGGTGAGCCCACCGTGGACGACACGATTGCCATCCTGCGAGGCCTCAAAGAGAAATTCGAGATCCATCACAGCGTGCGCATCAAGGATTCCGCTATTGTGGCGGCCTCGGTCCTCTCTCATCGCTACATCACGAACCGGTTCCTGCCCGATAAAGCCATCGATCTGGTGGATGAGGCCGGGGCTGCGCTGAAGATCCAGATCGGCAGCATGCCGATTGAAATCGACAACATCGAACGAAGAATTTCCCATCTGGAAATCGAACGCCAGGCGCTGAATCGCGAAAGCGACGTCATGTCGAAGGATCGCCTGCGCCACGCGGAGAACGAACTGGAACGCCTGCGCGGTGAAGCAGCCGTTCTGAAAGAACGATGGTCCAGGGAAAAGAGCGCAATCGACCGCGTGAAGCAGCTGAAAGAAGAGCAGGAGCGTCTGCGCGGCGAAGAGGAAGCCGCCACACGCGCCGGCGATTGGGAACGGGCCTCCCAGCTGCGTTATGGCAAGCTCGCCGAGATCGAGCAGGAATTGACGGCTGCCAATCACGAAATCGAATTGAAATCCGGCAACGCCCTTCTCAAGGAAGAAATCGACGAGGAGGATATCGCCAAGATTGTCGCCAAGTGGACCGGCATACCCGTCGCGCGCATGCTCGAAGGCGAGGTACAGAAGTTGATCCACATGGAGACGCGGCTCGAACAGCGCGTGATCGGTCAGAACGAAGCGGTGGGTTTTGTCTCGAACGCGATCCGCCGCAATAGGGCGGGCCTCAGTGATCCCAACCGGCCGATTGGCAGTTTCATTTTCCTCGGCCCCACCGGTGTCGGCAAAACGGAACTGGCGCGCGCGGTCGCGGAGTTCATGTTTGACGACGATAAAGCCATGGTCCGTGTCGACATGTCGGAATACATGGAGAAGCACGCGGTCTCCCGCATGGTGGGAGCGCCTCCGGGATACGTTGGCTATGACGAAGGCGGACAACTGACAGAGCACGTCCGGCGCAAGCCGTATTCGGTGGTGCTGTTCGATGAAATCGAAAAAGCGCATCCGGATATCTTCAATACGATGCTCCAGATTCTGGACGACGGCCGGTTGACGGATGGCCAGGGCCGCACAGTCGATTTCCGCAATACGGTCATTATCATGACCTCGAATGTCGGCAGCCATGTGATTCCCGAATCGAACGGAATCGGGTTCTCCGTGAACCAGAAAATCCGGACCGGGCAGGAAGACGTGCGCAAGCGTCTGCTGGAGGCGCTCAGGCAGCAGTTCCGGCCGGAGTTCCTCAATCGTGTGGACGACATCATCGTCTTCAATGCGCTCACCCGCGAACACCTCGGAATCATCATCGACCTCCAGCTCGACAGGGTCAGCAAGATGCTGGCGGATCGTGGTGTGAAGCTCGAAGTGACAGCCGCCGCGAAGGATGCCATCATGAGCGAGGGCTACGATGCGGCCTACGGTGCCCGGCCGATGCGGCGCGCCATCCAGCGACTGGTGCAGGATCCGCTGGCTCTGCGGTTACTGGCCGGAGATTTCCTCGCCGGTGAAACCGTGGTGGCCGATAAGGACGGCGAGGCCGGTAAACTGAAGTTCACCAAACTAACCGACGCGGTCACCGTCTAACTGATTGACATGCATCATTCGAATAACGCATTGAAAACCGTCGCCCTGCTCGGTCTGCTGAGCGCGATCCTCGTCATCGGGGGTCGCGCCCTGGCAGGCGACAGAGGCATCGAGTACGGTCTGGCAATAGCGGTTGCCATGAATTTCGCCAGTTACTTCTTCTCGGATAAGATCGCGCTGGCGACCAGTGGCGCGCAGCCGCTGACCCAGGAGACGGCTCCGGAAATCTACGCCCGCGTCGCGCCGCTGGTAGGTGGACTGGCGCAACGGATGGGCATACCCATGCCGAAGCTCTACATCACGCCGGAACCGTCGCCCAACGCCTTCGCCACCGGACGCGATCCGAATCACGCATCCGTTGCGTTCACGCAGGGGATCCTGCAACTCATGGATAACCGTGAACTCGAAGGAGTGGTCGCCCACGAACTGGGCCACGTACTGAATCGCGACATCCTGATCAGTTCCATCGCCGGCACCATCGCCGCCGCTATCACCGCCCTGTCCAGATTCGCCTTCTGGTTTGGAGGCAGCCGCAGCGATGACCGGGATCGCGGCAGCGGACTCGAAGCTCTCGTGATGATGATCCTCGGTCCGATCGCAGCCATGTTGATCCAGATGGCAATCTCGCGGACGCGTGAGTTCAGCGCCGATGCGGCCTCGGCGAAGTACATCGGTTCGCCCTATCCGCTGATTGGCGCGCTCCAGAAGCTGGATACCTGGTCGCAGCGAATTCCCATGGAGGCGACACCGACGACCCAGCATCTCTACATCATGAAACCCCTTGCCGGAGGCTCGCTGATGCGGTTGTTCTCCACCCATCCGAGTACCGAGGAACGGATCAAACGCCTGGAGCAGATGCGGTAAACGTCAGTTCCCTTCCCCCGTCTCGTACAGCGCAATGGAATAGCCCCGGCCAGCCAGTTGCAAAAGCGGCAGGGTGCTGCCATCGTATGTATAAGCAGGTCATGAGCAGCTACAGGAGCCGACGGTCTTTCCTCACCACGAGTGCTCTCGCTCTCGCCACGCGTCGAGTGTGGGCTCAGGACGCACAAAAAGACAACCCGGTATTTTCGAGCGGCGTCAGAGTAGTGAATGTGCTGGCAACGGTTCGTACCAAGGCCGGCGAGATTGTCGGTAACCTGACCAAAGACGACTTCATCCTTACGGAGGAAGGCCATCCGCAGACCATCCGGTACTTCTCGCGCGAAACGAATCTCCCGTTGATCCTCGGCCTGCTGGTAGATACCAGCGGAAGCCAGCGCAACGTACTGGATGAGGAAGGCACCGCCAGCTACAAGTTCATCGATAAAGTGCTGCGGGAGGATCAGGACAAGACGTTCCTCGCCCATTTCGACTTCGACACCGAGCTACTCCAGGATCTGACCCAGTCGAAGGAGAAGCTTCGCCGCTCCCTCGCTAATCTGGAGACGCCCGACATGTGGCGGCGTGGACGCATCGGCGGAGGCGCAGGTGGCGGAGGCGGAGGGACGACTCTTTACGACGCCGTATACCTCGCCGCCGATGAGGTCATGCGGACGCAGCAGGGCCGTAAAGCCGTTGTGCTTCTGACCGACGGCGTCGATCACGGCAGCCGCGTTTCCATCAGTACGGCCATCGAGCAGGCGCAACGGGCCGACACCCTGATCTACTCCATCATGTTCGAAGGCGAGGAGAGCGGCGGCGGACGCTTTGGGCCCTTTGGCATCGCACCGATGGGAGGCGGAGGGAATGGCTTCAAGGTTCTGCAAAAGATGTCTCGCGAGACGGGAGGCGGTTTCTTCGAAGTCTCCCGCAAGATGAGCATCGACGCCATCTACAAGCGGATTGAAGACGAACTGCGCAATCAATACAGCATCGGTTACACACCGGACCAGCCTGCCGCCGGCGGTGGCTACCGTGCCATCAGCCTGAAAGCCCGGCGTAAGGATCTGGTGGTGCAGGCGCGGCAGGGTTATTACCCGGTCGACTAAGACCAGCCCCCACATGTTATCCTGAACTTTCTGGTAGAGGTGCGGTAATCAGGAACGGATGTGCGCGGTTCCCCCGATCAAAGGGAGCGCATCCAGGAGGGATTTATCGCCGAAATCGCAGGCGCTGATCGGCAGCCGGCGGTTGGGGGTGAGAGTTGAATCTCCGCCACTGTCATTCGATCTTTGGTCGGATGGAGCGCTTCCGGGACAGTGAAATTCGTATCCTCCCCTCACTTTCCTGCGTGCGCTCTGTCTTGTATGAGCAATTATGCACGTCTTTGAACTGACAAGAGCACTGATCGACATCCCGTCCGTTACTCCTGAAGAGGAACAGGTCGGCGCCTATCTGCACACCCACCTCGCGGCACTCTGCGCAGCGCACAACGGCCATGTGGAAACCATGGAAGTGGAACCGAAGCGGCACAATGTGTTCGCGTCGTTCGGCGAGCCCATCGTCACGCTCTCGACCCACATGGACACAGTCCCGCCGTTCATCCCTTCCCGCGAAGACGATGAGTTCATCTGGGGCCGCGGCGCCTGCGATACCAAGGGCATCATCGCCAGCATGCTCATCGCCGCCGAGAGGCTTCTCGCCGCCGGCACACGGAACTTCGGTTTGCTCTTCGTCGTCGGCGAAGAGCGGAACAGCGCGGGAGCCTATCATGCAGCGCTGAACCCGCGCGGCTCGAGATTCATCATCAATGGCGAGCCGACCGAAAACCAGCTCGCATTGGGTTCCAAGGGCGCTCTCCGTTACGAACTGATCGCACGGGGCAAAATGGCGCATTCGGCCTATCCCGAACTCGGAGATTCGGCCATCGACAAACTGCTCGACGGCTTGAACGCCATTCGTAACGTGAAGCTGCCCGTCGATCCTATTCTTGGCGCCAGTACCCTGAACATCGGCACCATTCGCGGCGGCCGCGCACCGAACGTAATTCCGGACGAAGCCCGCGCTGAGATCTTCATCCGACTTGTCTGCGATTCCACTTCGATAAGGAAGGCGGTTGCCGAAGCAGCGGCGGGCAAAGTGGAACTCAACGATGTTCTCGAGATTCCGGCAATCCACCTGAAGGCAGTGGCGGGACTTCCCACCACCGTCGTCGCGTACACAACCGATATCCCGGCTTTCAACGGAGCATGGGGCCAGCCGCTCTTGCTCGGACCCGGCACCATTCACGTGGCGCACACGCTCGATGAGCGCGTGCCGAAACAACAGCTTCTCGACGCAGTGGAAATCTATCAAAAAATGGTAAGGCAACTACAAAACTCATGAGCAGAATCGAAGTCGGTATCCTCGGCGCTACCGGAATGGTGGGCCAGCATTTCATCAAGTTTCTCGACGGGAATCCCATGTTCCACCTCACGTGGCTGGGCGCCAGCGAGCGTTCCGCGGGTAAACGTTATTCCGACGCCGCGAAGTGGCACCTGGGCGGCGCGCCGCCGGCCGATATCGCCAACCGCAAGGTGGAAGACGCGAAGCCGGGCAACGCGCCCAAGCTCGTTTTCTCCGCGATGGATGCGTCCGTCGCCACGGAAATCGAACAGGCCTTCGCCGCCGCCGGACACGTCGTCGTGTCCAATTCCCGCAACCATCGCATGGAAGCCGATGTTCCGCTGCTGGTGCCGGAAATCAATCCGGAGCATCTGAAGCTCGTCGCCGGTCAGCAGAAGAATCGCGGCTGGAAAGGCAAGATCGTTACCAATCCAAACTGTTCCACAATCGTCCTCACGATGGGTCTCGCACCCGTCATGCAGTTCGGCGTAACGAAGATCATCGCGACCACGTTACAGGCCATCTCGGGCGCCGGTTATCCCGGTGTGCCTTCGATGGACATTATGGGCAACGTGATCCCCTACATCGGTAATGAAGAAGAGAAGATGCAGGAGGAGACGCAGAAGATCCTTGGCACCTTCGCGGGTAATCGGATTGACCCTCTGGCGGCAACGGTCAGCGCGCACTGCAACCGCGTGCCGGTTGTCGATGGCCACACGGTGACGGTTTCCGTCGAATTCAGCAGCAAGCCGACTCACGCCGATTTGCTTCACGCCTTCCAGACTTTCAAAGGCCTGCCGCAGGATCGTGAGCTACCGAGCGCCCCGAAACAGCCGGTGCAGTATATGACCGAAAACGACCGGCCCCAGCCGCGCAAAGACGCAGAGCGCGACCGTGGCATGGCTGCCTTCGTCGGCCGCCTGCGTCCCTGCCCTGTATTCGACTGGAAGTTCGTCTCGCTCGGCCATAATACGGTTCGCGGCGCGGCCGGAGCCGCCGTCCTGAATGCCGAGTTGATGCAATCCGAAGGACTGCTCGACTAACATGATCGTCATGAAATTCGGCGGCACGTCCGTCGAATCCGCCGCTGCAATCGAGCGCGTCGCGAAGATTGTGAAAGCACGTCTCGATCGGCACCCCATTGTCGTTGTCTCGGCAATGGGCAAGACAACCAACAAACTACTGGCGCTTGCTCAGGCAGCCATTCATGGCCGGAAGGACGAGTACATCCGCCAGTTGCATGACCTGCGGGACTTCCATTCACGTGAAGCCCGTCAGGTTGTGCCGTTGGCAAATCGTGCCGATCTGGATCGCGCACTCGACGAGCAGTTTCAGGAGATGACTGAACTCGTCAAGGGGCTGGCGGTGCTCGGCGAATTGACGCCGCGTTCGATTGACGCGATCTCGAGCTATGGAGAACGGCTTTCCAGTTACGTGGTATCGCTCGCATTCGAACATTTCGGCGTGCCTTCGGTTCATGTCGATTCGCGCAAGGTCATCGTCACCGATGGCAGGCACACCCAGGCGGCGCCCATCTTCGCCGAAACCTATAAGCGGCTCATGGCAACGGTTGCCCCACTCGCCGCGCAAAAGGTAGTTGTGATGGGTGGTTTCATCGGCGCCACGGAAGCCGGCGTCACTTCCACGCTGGGACGTGGCGGCTCGGATTTCACGGCATCCATCGTGGGAGCGGGCGTTCAGGCGGATGAGATTCAGATCTGGACCGACGTCGATGGCATGCTCACCGCCGACCCGACCATTCTTCCAGGCGGTCACCGCGTTAAGGTCATTTCGTTTGCCGAAGCCGCGGAACTGGCTTATTTCGGCGCCAAGGTCCTGCATCCCGCGACCGTAATACCGGCCATCGAACGCAACATTCCGGTGCTGATTCTGAACTCGCGCCGGCCGGACGTGCCGGGTACACGCATCGTGGCGGAAACCGTGCGAGGCGGGAACCCGGTTAAATCTATTGCCTGCAAACGGAAAATCACGCTGGTCAACATCCACTCCACACGGATGTTCATGGCCCACGGATTTCTGCGCCGTATTTTCGAAATATTCGACCGCTACGAAACCTCCGTCGATATGATCGCGACGAGCGAAGTCAGTGTTTCTCTGACCATCGATAATCCGGCTCATCTGGAGCGGATCGTCAAAGAGATGAGTGAGTTTTCCGAAATCTCGACTGAACCCGATCAGGCCATTGTCTGTCTGGTGGGCGAGAATATCCGTCACACGCCCGGTGTTTCAGCGCGGGCGTTCGGTTCGCTCGGCGGCGTCAACGTCCGCATGATTTCGCAGGGCGCATCGCTCCTGAATCTAAGCTTCGTCATTGCGGAAAAAGATCTCCGGCCGGCGGTCGAGGCGTTGCATAATGAATTCTTCCGCGACTTAGACCCCGATGTTTTCGAAGTCGACGCTTCAGATCCGCAGAGGAGCCAGCCATGAAGATTGCAATCGTCGGTTACGGCAAGATGGGCCGCATTATCGAGAGGGTTGCCGCCGAACGTAACATCGAAGTGGCACTGAAGCTGGACGAATTCAACAATGCCCATTTCGAAGGAATTACGCCCGAGAACTTCGAGGGCATCGACGTGGCAATCGATTTTTCGATTCCCTCCGCGGCGGTAGAGAACATCCTGCGGATCGCCGCCCTGGGAGTTAACCTGGTCGTAGGCACAACTGGTTGGCAGGAACATATGAGCCACGTACGCAGCGTTGTCGCCGGGCGTGAGATCGGAATGGTCTGGAGTCCGAATTATTCCGTGGGTGTAAACGCGTTTTTCCGCATCGTTACCGAGGCGGCGCGACTGCTCGAAACGGAACCGGAATACGAAGCATGGGCATGGGAGATTCATCACTCAGCCAAGAAAGACGCCCCATCCGGGACGCTGCTGAAGCTCGTCGAAGACATGAAACATGCAGGTTATTCGCGGCCTGTAAGTGTCGGCTCCAATCGTGCCGGGGCGATTGCAGGCACCCATGAAATCGGCTTCGATTCGCCGGCGGATACAATTACTCTCCGCCACACAGCCCGTAGCCGCGAGGGTTTCGCGCTCGGCGCCGTCAAAGCGGCGGAATGGATCAAAGGCAAGCAGGGCTTTTACGAATTCAGCGAAATTCTATTTGCAAAGTAGTTGTTTGGCGAAGGAAACGCCAGGAGGTGGTACATGTTTACAGGATGCGGAACAGCCATGGTCACGCCATTCCGGACGGACGGGGCATTGGATGAAGCAACGTTGCGGAAACTCGTGCGGCGGCAGATTGAAGCGGGGATAGATTTTCTGGTTCCCTGCGGCACTACAGGCGAGAGCCCGACGCTGACGCTGGAAGAACATCTCCGCGTGGTTTCAATCACCGTCGAAGAATGCCGGAACGCTTCGCGCAAAGTTCCGGTCCTCGCCGGAGCAGGCGGGTACTTTACCCGGGAAGTCATTGAACTCGCGGAAGAATGCGCGCAAGCTGGCGCCGATGGCATTCTCTCCGTAACTCCCTACTACAACAAGCCCACGCAGGAAGGCCTGTACCAGCACTACAAGGCAATCACCGACGCTGTCCATTTGCCGCTCGTTGTGTACAACATTCAGGGGCGAACCGGCGTCAATGTAGAAACCCCGACGCTGGTGCGGCTTGCCGCAATTCCTTCAATCGTCGGCGTGAAAGAAGCTTCCGGTAATATCTCGCAGATCGCCGAAGTGGCCCATCGCGTTCCGGAAACTTTCAGTATTCTCTCAGGTGACGATTCCATCACTCTTCCCGTGATCGCGCTGGGCGGGCGCGGAGTGATATCGGTTGTGTCGAACGAGATCCCTGGCCCCATGAGGGAGCTTGCGCGACTTGCCCTGGCGGGTGACTTTGCCGGCGCACGTAAGATCCAGCGCAAGTATTTCGAACTCATGAAGGTGAATTTCATTGAGGCAAATCCGGCTCCGGCGAAATATGCCATGTCCCGCATGGGCCTGCTGGAACCGATCTGCCGGTTACCCATGGTTCTGCCGTCCGAAGCGTCGAGAAAGAGCATTGAGAGCGTACTGGATTCGCTGAACCTGAGTGAGGGAGTTGCCGTTGCAAGCCGCAATTGAAGACCTGTTCGATAACAAACCGGACCAATACACTCCGGCGCACTTTGCCCTTTTCTCCACGTTCAAGGCAGCCCTGAATGCCGGTGAGATTCGAGCCGCTCAGCCCGATCCTTCCGCAGTCAGCGGCTGGCGGGTGAATGGCTGGGTGAAGAAGGGCATCCTGATTGGCTTTCGAATCGGCGGCATCGTCGATATGTCGATTGATCCGGTGCGCCAGCCTTTTCTGGATAAATCCACCTACCCGGTTCGCCGTGTCACGCCGGCCGACGGTGTCCGCATCGTCCCCGGCGGGTCCAGCATCCGCGACGGTTGTTTCATCGGACGCGGGGTGACCTGTATGCCGCCCATGTATATCAATGCAGGCGCATACGTCGGAGACGGCACCATGGTCGATTCGCACGCGCTGATTGGCAGTTGCGCGCAGGTCGGAGTGAATTGCCACATCTCAGCGGCTTCGCAAATCGGTGGCGTGCTTGAACCAGTCGGCGCGCTGCCAGTCGTTATCGAAGACGAGGTTCTGATTGGTGGGAATTGCGGCGTCTACGAAGGCACGGTTGTGAAAAAGAAGGCGGTGCTCGGCACCGGAACCATTCTCAATCGCTCGACGCCTGTTTACGATTTGGTGCGCGGCGAAGTTTATCGCGCGACGGACGAACAGCCGCTCGTCATCCCCGAAGGCGCCGTAGTTGTGGCTGGCTCGCGCGCAGTAACAAGCGGGCACGGCAAAGACTGGGGAATCTCCATCTACACGCCCGTGATCGTGAAATACCGCGACGAGAAGACCGGCACTCGAATCCAGCTGGAAGATCTGTTACGTTAGGAGAACCGTGAAAACCTTTACTCTCATCAGCCAGACCCTCATTCTGACCGCGGGACTGACTCTCGCCGGATGCTCGACTTCTACACCCGATGCAAAGACAACGGATACGGGAGCCCCCGCGGCATCCGGAGCTTCGGCGGCCTCGGGAGCCGTTGCCATCAAGCGGTATCCCATGCACGGCAAAATCATCTCTGTCGATGCACCGGCTAAATCCGCACGGATTGAGGCGGGCGCAATTGGAGACTGGATGGGACCTATGACGATGAACTATCCCATCAAAGACGATGCCGGACTGGCCACGCTAAAACCCGACACAACTTTCGATGCCACTGTTTTCGTTCAGGGCGATGATTTCTGGGTTGGAGAAATCAAAGCTTCGAAGTAGGATTTTTACCGCGCAAAACGCGCATCGGGCACCGGCAGCGCGCAGTAGGCAGCCATCGGAATATAGGTATTTCGTCTCACCCGAACCCTGCAACTTTACCCGTGGTTCCGCGTCTAATGTAGTAGCTCCCCTCATTCTCTGAAAGGACTTCTATATAAACGTGACCTATATCACTAAGTTTGCTCTTTTGATTGTGTCTGCCGGATTACCTATTGCGGCCTCCGCCGGAACGGGATTGGCAGGAGTTGGTAACTTCCAGAAAGTAAACGACCACGTCTATCGCGGCGCGCAGCCCACAGAACTGGGTTTTCAGAACCTCGCCAAGCTGGGAATTCAGACGATCGTCGATCTTCAGCAGACGGGTGATACACGGGCTGTCAGCGAAGCCAAATGGGTTGAGGCTGCGGGCATGAAGTATGTCAGCATTCCGATGAACGGCATGGAGGCTCCCTCCAACGAGAACGTGGCCAAGGTACTTGCGCTGCTGGAAAACACATCTACAGGCCCTGTGTTCGTCCACTGCCATCGGGGCGCGGACCGCACTGGCGGCGTCATCGCCTGTTATCGCGTGGAACACGACCATTGGCAGAACGCCAAAGCACTGGCCGAAGCGCGGTCCATGGGTATGAGTTGGTACCAACTCGCGATCCAGCATTATGTTCAGAAATTTCAGCCGAGAAACAATAGCGATGAAGTCCTCGCTGGAGTCGCACCCGATAAATCGGTTGTCTCAGCCGCGGCGAGCATAATCCAGTAGGCCAATTGTGCTCATCGGGCCTGGTATCCGGCAACGGATTCCAGGCCCTTTTCCGTTTAAGTTCTTTCTTCTAAGCGCCCCGCGAGTGGAATTCCAGGTGCTCCGGACATTGTGCGGATTTGTCCATATGGCCAATAGCGATATCACGGACGCGAATTCGGAGCGGCGCAAGCCGCGCGGCTGGACCATCAATCAACTTCTGAAACCACACAGGAAAGCCCTCGCCTTCGGTCTTCTTGCTGTCGTCGGTGAGAGCATTGCCAATCTGCTGGAACCGTGGCCGCTGAAGATTGTGCTTGACGATGCGCTGAAATCTTCCTCGAAGCACGGCTGGCTGAATCCTCTGATTGCGTCCATTGCGGGGACCGATGGATTCGCTGTACTGCGCTTTGCTGTAGCGCTTGTCATCGCCATCGCTTTGATGGATGCGGTGTGCACCTACACGGAAAAATACCTGACCACCAGCGTCGGCCAGTGGGTGACTCACGATCTTCGGCGAACACTCTACTCCCATATCCAACGGATGTCCCTCGGTTTCCACGATCATTCGCAGACCGGCGATTTGATCGGAAGGGTAACCAGCGACATAGACTCGGTCCAGAGCTTCATCACTTCCAGCCTGTTGGGGGCATTGATCAACTGCATCACTCTTGTCGGGATGGTGGGGGTGATGTTCTACGTGAACTGGCAGTTCACCCTGATCGCACTATCGGTGGCGCCCGTATTGTTTCTGGTCGTCTTCCATTACACCCGTCAGATCAAGAAAGCTTCGCGCGAAGTGAGAAAGAAGGAGAGCGAGATTGTCTCGACCGTGCAGGAAGTCCTGACCTCCATTCGCATCGTCAAGGCTTTCGCGCGCGAAGATTACGAACAGCATCGTCTCGAAGAGCAGAGCCTGGAGAATGTTGAGATCGCACTCCGGGCGCGAAGCCTGAAAGGTCGCTTGGCTCCTATCGTCGAGATCATAGTGTCGGCGGGCACTGCGATGGTCCTGTGGTTTGGGGGACGGCTGGCGCTGGAGGGAGCGCTCGGTCCGGGTTCCCTCGTTATGTTCATCTGGTACCTCGGGAAGATGTACAAGCCGATGCAGGAATTGTCGAAAATGCCCGACGCGTATTCCAAAGCGGCTGTCGGGTACGAACGTATCTGTGAGGTGCTCGAAACCGAGCGCGATGTGCAGGACCTGCCGAAGGCACAAGCTGCTCCGCAGCTGCGCGGAAAGATCGAGTTCGAGCACGTCAGCTTCAGCTATGGCAGCGACAACCAGACATTGCGCGACGTCAGTCTCACCATTGAACCCGGCCAGCTTGCCGCGCTCGTCGGGCCTACCGGGGCGGGAAAATCCACCATCATCAATTTGATTCCGAGGTTTTACGATCCCAGCGAAGGAATTGTGAAGATCGATGGCAAGGACGTGCGCCGCTACCGGCAAAAATCGCTGCGCGAGCAGATCAGCTTTGTCCTCCAGGACACTCTCCTGTTTCACGGGCCTATCTGGCAGAACATCGCGTACGGCAAACCGGAAGCGAGCCGTTCCGAAATCCTGAAAGCGGCCGAACTTGCGAACGTCATGGAATTCGTTAACAACATGCCGGAAGGCCTGAATACGCTCGTCGGCGAACGCGGCGTTACGCTTTCGCAGGGGCAGCGGCAACGTATCGCCATTGCCCGCGCGGTTATCCGCAACACTCCGATTCTGATTATGGATGAGCCAACTTCAGGTCTGGACGCGATGTCGGAGAAGCTCGTTTGCGACGCGCTGGATCGGCTGATGGAGGGCAAGACCTGCATCATTGTGGCGCATCGCCTGTCGACCGTACGACGCGCGAACATGATCTTCGTGATCCAGAACGGCGAGATAGCCGAGCGTGGTACGCACGAGGAGCTCATGGCCACTGAGGGGTTGTACTCCGAGCTTCACAGGCTGCAGTTTGAAACTGAGGAGCAGCCCGAAACTCCCGCCCCTGCACCCGCATAATATAGCGTGCGGGGAATTCTCGTTTATGTCACGACTGTCTACGGGCTGTCGATCGGGCTCAGTCTCATCGTAGGCCTGACCGGCGGACACGACAGTTCGCTCATCGGGTTGGCCTGGGTCTCCATGTTCCTGCCGGCTGTTGCGACGCTGATCGTGAATTCAACGATGAATGAGGCTCCGCTTGCTCGTTGGGACTACCTCCCGCTCAGCTATATTCCGGTGGCGCTCTTTCTGATCCCGTGCGTGTTGCACGCGACGATGCTGCCCCTCATGGCGATCATCCATCATGGATTGCAGTGGCAAAGCTGGCTGGTTGCGCAAGCTGATGGCGTGTACCACACCCCCGATTCACGCGGATGGGGCGCCCTCACGCTGCCTGAACTCGCCGCGCATATTGCGCTGAAGGCGGTTGTAGGGCTGTTAGTTGTATCAGCTCTGGCGGTTTTCGAGGAGATTGGTTGGCGGGCATGGTTGCTCCCCCGCCTCGTGGCTCGGATGGGCGCTCGCCGCGGTATCGTGATCACATCAGTCGTCTGGGCACTGTGGCATGTACCGTTTCAGTTATCGGGGATTCAGCACATCGACGGCGTCTCTCCGACTACTCTGGCTCTGACTCTTCCGCTCGGCACCCTGGCCGTCGGCTTGATTCTCGGGTGGCTTTGGCTGCGCACGGAAAGCATCTGGCTGGTGGCAATCGCGCACGGCTCGTCAAACAACTGGGGGCAATACGCCTTCAAGTACCTGGAGGAGTCCGGCACTCCGGATAAAGACATCGTCGTGCTCTGTATGGGATCTCTGGCCCTGCTCGCGACTGGAGTTGTGCTCCTTTGGCGTTGGCCGACCGACGAGCGTTAAAAGAGGGGCCGCGTGACGACCCCTCATTCATATTTGCTGCGGGTGATTACCAGCGGAAGCCGAATGTGACCGGCAGGTAGTCCGTATGAAACGAGCTGTTGTAGAACATATGGTCATAACGCGCTTCGGCATAAAACTTGCCATGCCACTTCGTCCCGACCGCAAATCCGATTCCGACGTCGATACCGGGCTTGTTAACCGAGTAGGAAGACAGGATCTGGGTAGCTGGAACGATTGTCGGGTAGAATCCAAAGAACGGATTGAAGCCGAAGGTGGTAGCGGCCGAGGGCGTGGTGAATTCCTGGTTGCGATGGAACAGTCCGAAGCCGCCTGTCACGTAGAGATCGGCGTGCGATGCCGGCGTGAGATGAATGATGGGGTCCAGAGTGGCCGTAAACAGATTCACACTGCCGCCCGGAACTCCAATGTTTCCGAGAGTCGCCGAATTGATGCCCATCGAATTGTCACTGAGATCCATCAGGATTCCGACATACTGATTAAAGTTGTAGCCGACGCCGGCCGTAATATTCCAGCCGGTATCGAGGTAGGTTCCGGTTCGCCCTACACCTTGCGTGAATCCGCCCCCGATCTGAAATGCAACCGGCGATTTTTCCTGAGCACTAAGAGTGATAACTGCCGTGGCCGCGATGATTGCAGAATAAATAAACCTTTTCATGACTAACTCTCCTTATTTTCCGGGCATGTTCAGCGGGGTTTTCAAACCCAACACTGCCCGCCATCGGGTAGATGCAAGACGCTTGCCAAACAGGGAGAATCATGGGTGTCGGTCGTCTGACGGGTCGCTTCGCGGGTGATGCTTCAAACGCTGGAAAATGTCGGGAAGAAACTCACGGGCGACGTTGCGGCCGGCATGGAAAAGGATGGTCAATGAACCTCTGGTCCACGCACTGCCGGGGTCGTTATTACCCTCCGGCTGCCAGGTATTTGAAACGAAACCCGCACCATAACTGCCGGCTATTTCCGAGACGTTAATCATGCTCTCGCCGGAATCCGTACGCGCAATGAAAGTTTGCCTGACGGCATTCCAGATGCGCGACCGAACGGAGGCTTGCGGAGTTCGGTGATAGCGGGGATCGACATGAAGAGCCAGGTCGAAGCCGAGGGCAATACCGTTGTGCACTGCTGTGTAACCTTCGGCGGACGCAAACCTGGCGCCGTAACCGCTCGCGCCCTGCCCCCACTCATGAGGAACGTCGCGCCATTGGCCGATCGCAGAGCTGAATGCGCCGTTCAGCAACGATACAGGGCCAACGACGCCGAGGACGCTCCGACCGATCTTTTGAGCCGGGGTTAATGGAACAACGGCGGCTGTCGCGGCTATCTGGTTCTCACTCTGAGCCGCCAGGAAAGACGGGAACAGAATGAGCAGAACCGCACCAAGCTTCTTCATTGCCGCGACGGCTCCCACGTCAGGAGCTTAATTGCACTTGCGTAGCCGTTTCACGCTTTAAAGGGCTTAGCGGTTTCGCGATAAGGAATGAAGGGAATCAGGTGCTACAAAGAGTTGCCAGTGTGACTACGTCACCTGGAGAATCACGCATTTCAGGTAGTGCGTTTCGGGTACCGTCAACAGGATCGGATGATCCTGAGCCTGCGTCCGGCGTTCGATCACGCGCAAGGTGCGGCCCGCATCGAGCGAGGCTTCCGCCACGATTTCAAGCAGCATTGCCTCGCTTACATGGTGCGAGCAGGAACACGTCACCAGAATTCCGCCCGGCCCCAGCAGCCGAAGCGCGCGCAGATTGATGTCCTTGTAACCGCGCATCGCCGCATCGATCTGATTGCGGGACTTCGCAAAAGCGGGCGGATCCAGCACAATCGTGTCGTAGCTGCGCCGGCCGGAAGAATACGACGAAAGCAGGTCGAACACATCGGCCTCACGGAAATCGATATTGGTCAGGCCGTTGGCGTCGGCATTTTTACGGGAAGTGGCCAAAGCGTGCGCGCTTGAATCCACCGCCTCCACCCGCTCGCAGGTCCGCGCCAGATGGAGAGCAAAGCCACCTGTGCAGGTAAAGCAATCGAGTGCGCGTCCCGTCGAGTAACGCGCCGCCGCAAGGTAGTTCTCGCGCTGATCCAGAAAGACTCCGGTCTTCTGACCGTGCACCAGATCGGCCTCCATGCGAAGACCGTTCATTGAGACGGCGACCGCCCCTTCGAGTTCGCCGTGCACCACCTTCACTTCGCGCGGCAACTGTTCGAGCGATCTCACGGCCGCATCGTTCCGCGCCACAATCGCACGGGGTGAAAACTGAGTCTGGAGGGCCTCGACGATCTGCGGCATCGCCCGATCCATCCCCTGGTTCAGCGCCTGCACGACAAAGCAGTCGGCATAACGGTCAATCACCAGCGCCGGCAGAAAATCCGCCTCAGCATGGACCAGCCTGTAGGCCGTCGCGTCGCCCACGGCTTTTACCCGATACCGTTGGGCGGCGGCGATGCGTGCGCCGATATCCACTCGCTCCGGAGTGCGGCTCAGCATCCGCAGCGCAATCTGCGAGGAGGTGCTGTAGTGCGCCTGGCCGAGAAACCGCCCGCGGAAATCGAGCACGTGAACTATCTCGCCGGCTGCGGCATCACCGGTGGAGACCACGTCCGAGCGGAAGATCCAGGGATGCCCGCCGGCCAACCGGTCCGCCCCTTTGCGGCTGATCTGAACCGGAGTGATATCCACCACATTATTTACGGATTCGGGCGACTGCATTTCGTTTTCCAAACCTTCATGTTCTCAGGCGGGTATCCGTGATACTCTGTTAGCAGGACGTGAACGCGTTCTTCCCCCTGAAATTCCCCCCTGGTTGTAGTACACTTGAAAGCAGAATTCGTCAAAAGCGTTAACGATCCCGAACAGCTCCCTACCGACGGACTGCCGGAAGTGGCATTTCTGGGGAGAAGCAATGTCGGTAAATCCAGCCTCATCAACGCGCTCGTTGGACAGCGCAAGCTGGCATTCACCAGTAACACACCAGGCCGTACGCAGTCTCTGAACTTCTATCGCATAGACGACAGGTTTTATTTTGTCGATTTACCTGGCTATGGATACGCGCGTGCGCCGCGGGAAGCTTCAAACGAATGGGCAGTACTCATTGAACACTACCTGCGGGAAAGAAAGAACCGGGGAACAGCATTCCTGGTCCTCGATGCCCGGCGGGGATGGATGGAAAAAGACCTCGATTTAAAGATGTGGCTGGAAGCAAACGGTTGGCCATATGTGGTCGTGGCCTCCAAAATGGACAAACTCAATCAGACAGAGCAGCAGCGCGGACTGAAGGCCATCAGGCAATATGCCGAGCCGCTGCCGTTCTCGGCCGTAACAGGCCGCGGAGTGAGGGAAATTTGGCAAGCGATAACGAAAACACACCAATAACCAGCACTGCAACAAACAGTGCCCCACCTCAGGACCAGGCTCCTGAGAAGACGGCCGCGACGCCCGCACGGGACGCCGCAGCCGATAAGACGGACGAAGCGCCCAAACCGCATCGCCATCCAAAAGGAGAGCACCGCCAGCCTCGCGAGCGGAGCGAGAGCCCGAAAGCCGAAGCCGCAAAAGCTGAAGCCCCGAAGGCGGAAGCCGCTCCGGCAGCGGAGCCAGCAGCAGCCACGCCCGAATCGGTGACGCCTCCGGCGGCAGCCGCGCCGCCGCCAACTCCGGCAACGGAAGCGCCCGCGGTACAGGTTGGCCAGTCCCCCGGACATCATCCGCATGCGCAGCGTGCCCTGCATCCAGGCGAACAGCGCCGCAAACAGCAACAGCAGGGAGGCAAACAGAACGGGCCGACGCTCGATCTCGTGGAGCTCAAAGATAAGAGCATCCTTGACCTCAACACCATTGCAAAGGATATGGGGGTCCTCAACGCCGCCGGCCTGCGCAAACAGGAACTGATCTTCAAGATCCTGCAAACCCAGGCGGAAAAGAGCGGCCTCATCTTCTCGGAAGGCGTTCTCGAATGCCTGCCCGATGGATTCGGCTTCCTGCGCGCCCCCGAGTACAACTATCTTCCCGGTCCGGACGACGTTTACGTTTCGCCCTCGCAGATCCGCCGCTTCGATCTGCGCACCGGCGATACCGTCTCCGGCCAGATTCGCCCGCCCAAGGAAGGCGAGCGCTACTTCGCTCTCATCAAAGTAGACGCCATCAACTTCGAACCACCCGAGGAAGCACGGAACAAGATCTTCTTCGACAACCTGACGCCCCTTTATCCGGATCGGCGTCTGAAGCTCGAAACCGTCCGCGACAACTTCTCCGGCCGCGTCATGGATCTGGTTACGCCGATCGGCAAAGGCCAGCGTGGTCTGATCGTGGCGCCGCCGCGTACCGGTAAGACGATGTTGCTGCAAAACATCGCCAATTCGGTCACCACGAATCACCCGGAAGTTTCGCTGATCGTGTTGCTGATCGACGAACGCCCGGAAGAAGTCACCGACATGCAGCGTTCCGTGCGCGGCGAAGTGATCTCATCGACGTTCGACGAACCGGCAACGCGTCACGTACAGGTGGCCGAAATGGTCATCGAAAAAGCCAAGCGTCTGGTCGAGCATAAGAAGGACGTCGTGATTCTGCTCGACTCCATTACGCGTCTGGCCCGCGCTTACAACACCATCGTGCCGCCTTCCGGCAAGGTGCTTTCAGGCGGCGTCGATTCGAACGCGCTGCAACGGCCCAAGCGATTCTTCGGCGCCGCCCGTAACATCGAAGAAGGCGGTTCGCTCACCATCATCGCCACGGCGCTGGTGGATACCGGCAGCCGCATGGACGACGTGATCTTCGAAGAGTTCAAGGGTACCGGCAACATGGAAATCCATCTCGACCGGAAACTCATCGATAAGCGCGTATTCCCCGCCATCGACATCAACAAGAGCGGTACCCGTAAGGAAGAACTGCTCATGCCGAAGGATGAGCTCAACCGGGTTTATATCCTTCGCCGCGTGTTGAGCCCGCTTTCCCCGGTGGAAACGATGGAACTGCTGCTCGATAAGCTCGGTAAGACCAGGACGAACAGCGAGTTCCTGGCCGCGATGTCAGGCTAGTCTCACAGCAACCACACCAACGATTACGCGCCCGGCCGGGCTTGACCCCTGGCCGGGCTTTTTTGTTACTTCGTCGACTGGACTTGGCGGCGGCCAGTGCCCTGACATTGTGGGCACTGGCCGGTTCCGGCGCAGTTAAAGCACTGGCCGCCGTTGCCGGTTCCCTTGCACGTGGTGCATTGACCGGTCGCGTTACAGACGCCGCATTTCTCCGTCATCGGCGGTCGCCGTTATCGTCGTCCCACGGATGGTAATGGTTTCCGTCCCGGTCCGTTCCATCGTCGGCAACGCCGAGGGTCAGCGGGCGATCGAGCCGGAAAGTGACCAGCGATTCCGCCGGAATCCTGACCTCTCGTCCACTGGTGGCAATCTCCGTCCCGGCGCCTGCCGCAGCACCTACGCCAGCTCCGACAGCTGCACCCTTACCTCCACCTACCGCCGCTCCTAGAATCGCGCCCAGAATTGCACCGCCACCGACATAACGGCCAGTGCGGCCATTGGCGCCGACGCTGTCTTTGGCTTCGACCCGGTTTGCGGCCGCGTTTACCGCGTAACGCTGACCATCCACGGTCACTGAGTCAAGATCGAGGATCAGATCGTTATCGCGGGCTACGCGAACAACCAGTTCCACATTTGATCCGCGCGGAATCGCCAGACGACCACCGTCGCCGAAGACATCCTGATCGACCGTGCCGGTGAAGACCCGGCCGTCAGCGCGCTCGGTGCTGATGCGCTCGTTGGTTCGCACGGGCACGACTGTGCCCGACTGGATCTGCGTCGCTTCCACCCTGGGCTCGGGGGGCAGCATGAACTCAGCGCGGCATCCCCGGTCTACCCAAACGCCACCGGCCTGCCTGCCCCAATTCTCACCTTCGATACATCGAACGTCCCCCAATTGCCTCGACATCTGCAACTGTCCGCGCGATGTATCGGCGCGGCAGAACTGACGCTGGCCGTCTATCGACTGGCACGAAAACGTCTGTTGGGGCCCTTGCCTGTCGCGATCGCCGAAGCGATCCTGATTTTGATCCTGATACCGATTCTGCTCCTGATACCGTTGCTCCTGAGCGGGGTATTGCTCCGGGCTCCCATATTGAGCGAGTAATGACACCGGGAGTGCCAATATCATTGCCGCGAATCCGGCAAAGCTTACCGCATATACTCCCCGCCGTTTCGCTGCCGATTGTCTAAGTATTTGAGTCATGGCTGTTTAATCCCCTATCCGACGTGTATATTGCACGTCGGTAGCCACGACTGGGAAAAACCGGGAAACCGCTTGCTTACGACGCGCGGCTCAGTATCGTTAGACGGACAGCACCTTGCTGAAGGCCGTTTTGAACTTCTCCATTTCATCGCGCGTGCCCACGGTGACGCGAACATGGGTTGGCCAGACCGGCCATGGCCGTCCGATGTAGACATTCTCCTTCTGCATCGCGGCAATGACTTCCTGTGTGGGGCGGCCGGTATCCACCATGAAACAGTTCGTCACCGATGGCGTGTAGTGGAGCTTCTTCTTGTCGAGATAAGCAAACACGTCCGTACGCGTATCGCCGATGATCTTCCGCCTCTCCTCCAGCAGACCTTTGGCCTGAAGACTTGCGGCAGCGGCGGCCATGCCGGTGATCGGGAGCATGCCGTTGTTGCTGAAGCGGTCCAGTTTCGCGATGAGATCCGGCCGCGCCAGCACAGCGCCCGCGCGCAGGCCGGCCATGCCGTAGATCTTCGAGAAGGTCCGCAGGATGACAATGTCCTTATCCGCGGCGACCAGCGCCGAATTGAATTGCGGATTGGGCGAGATATGCATGTACGCTTCATCCAGCATCAGGATGGAACCGGCGGGTTTGTTGGCCATCAGCCATTCGATATCGGCTTTCGGAGTCACCGTGCCTGTCGGATTATTCGGGTTGGTGATGTAGATAACGCCGGCATCTTTCACCGCCGCCATGGCTTTTACATCGTGGGCAAAACTCTTCGTCAAGGGAACCCGATAGACCTTTGCGCTCACAACCTCGGCCGCACTCGCGCCCGCCTCATAGCCGGGGTTTCCCATCACGAGCGATTTCGTGGGAGAGCAAAATGCGAGGACCGTCTGGTGCAGCGGGGCGGATGAACCGGGGTAGATCCGGACGTGATCGGTCTTCAGACCTTCGCCATCGGCGAGCAGCTTCTGGACACGGTCACCTTCGCTGAACAGATAACGACCACCCTGGGCCGCGATCTTGTGCAGCGCGTCGAGCGCATCTTTACAAGGCCCGAGCGGGTTCTCGTTCGCATTGATCATGACGGCGCCCGCCGGGGCTTCAATTTTCGACGCCTGCGCCATCGCCATTTCGGTCGAGAAAGGCAGCGCCGAGCCTGCCGCCAGCAGACTGGCGATCCTTCCGAAGGAGCGGCGGGAAACACCGCGGGAGAGGAGGTCGTTTTCAGTGATAGTGGTCAGCATACGGGGCTGGAAATTAACACTATCACAAAAGGACATCCTTAATCCGTCAGCCCGAAATTCACGTCCACGGTGGTGAGCATTTCCACCGGCTCACCGTTCAGCATTGTTGGCTTGTAAAGCCATTGCTTCACGGCGTCGGTGGCGGCCTGAGTCAAGCCCGCGTCCGGACTGCTGATGACGCGGACGTTTGTCAACGCGCCATCCTTCGAAATCACGCCTTGTAGCTGGACGGTTCCTTCCACGCCCCGGCGCCGTAGTTCGGGAGGGTATACCGGTTTCACGGCTTTGATGAGTTTCGTCGCCTCAAGCATGCCGCCGACGCGAACAGGGCGGCCCGAAGCTGGCTGGAACAACGGTATCTTGTACTCTAACGTGGTTGTGGCCGGAGGCACGGTCGTCAACGGGCCGAGTGCGGTGGCGGGTCCGAGTGGATTGCCGATGGGCGCCGTGGCTGTCGGGGTCGCTGTCGCAGGCACCGACCTCGACGCGCTGACGCTTACGGATTCCGAAACATTTCCGAGGGTCAAGGCGAGATTTCCCAGGTTACGGGCTTCGCCGTCAGACAGGGTAATTGCGGTCCGCGTCAGTACCTTGAAACCGGGAGCCTTTACTGTGACGGTATAGGAACCAGTGCGAAGGTTGTCGGCGCGAAACCGGCCGAGATTATCCGTAAATGTAACCGTGGCCGCGTCGGCTCCTGCAACCGCGACGGGTATGTTTGGAATCACCGCTCCGGAGGGATCAAGTAAGACGCCGAAAAGGGATTGGCCCGAAGAAGGACCGGGAGGCAGCGGCGCGGGAGCCGCCTGGGCCATAAGTACCCGCTTCGGTTTTCGCGGAACCTGGACTTCGCTTGCGACGTTGACTGGGCGCGCATCGGCAAGCGGTGCGCTCAATTCGACGGCGGCGTGAGTTGCCACCACACGTTTCGGCGCCGGAGGATTCGCATAACCTACGGTCACGACTGTAGACAGGGTCGATAACAAGGCGCATGCCACGGCTACAGAAATCATCCGGGCGCGCGACATCCGCTGCAAAGGCGTGCCCGTCACAATCCGCCGGATACGCTGCGGCAGAAACGCACCGGGCATTGCCATGCCAATGGCGCTTACGCGCGACCCGGAGTCGCGGACGGCGCGTGCCAGGGTCAGCAGCCACTCGGAGTACTGAACGGGATCGTGTCCATTCATCAGCACCGCATCGTCGCAGGCTTCTTCGGCCAGGGCCGAAAGCCGCCGTTCCAGCCACCAGGCCAGCGGATGAAACCAGAACACGGCGCGATTCAGGAGAGCCAGCCATTGCACCAGCGGATCTCGCCGGCGGGCATGTTCATCCTCATGCCGCAGGACGGCGGCGAGTTCAGCGCCGCTCCATTGCATCCAATCCGCAGGCAGGATGACGGCGGGCATTAGCCAGCCGACGGTTATGGGAGTGCTGCATGCGTCGCTGGTCAAGCGGCCGCCGCGATTCCCTGCCCGGGTCACCAGGCGACGGGCACGAAGCGTACCTGTTAACAGCCGCGCCGTGAGTAAGCCGAAACCGAGGAGGTAGATTGCCAACAACGCATCGTCAAGCTTCCAGCTGCGAGCGGCTACGGGCACGGGCGAACTGGCTGGTTCGGGCATGGTCTGGACCGCCATTGTTAACTGGGTTGTTTCGACCGCGGCCGGAGGAGTCAGTATGCGGAGTATCGCTTTCGGTCCGAAAAGCGTCCAGGCGGGCAAGACCAGCATCAGCACGACCACGCTGGCCCAGATCGAGTGGCGCACTCGCGCCCCTTTCACCTGAAGGACAAGAATTGCGATAGCCGTAAAGGCGGCGATCAGTATCGATCTCGCGACGCATTCCAGAATCAGATTTTCCATCACTTACCTTCCTTTTTCAGCTTTCTGCTGCGGACGAATTCTTCCAGCCGATCCATTTCGCCTTTGCTGAGCACCCGCGCATCCACCATGCCGCTGACGAGTTCCTCAACGGAGCCCCGGCAGAACCTGTCGATAATCTGGCGCACGGCATGCGCGGCCAGGCTGCGGGAATCGCTGGCAGTTCCGACTGCGCGATACACGTAGGCGCGGCCTTCTTCCTCGTGGCGCAGATAGCCCTTCTGTTCCAGACGACGGAGCAGCGTGCGAACGGACGTTTCCTTGATATCCCGATTGCGGGCAACCGCCTCATAGACGGTCTCAACCGTGCAGGGCGCGGCATCCCAGACCGCCTGCATCACTTCGTTTTCGAGTTCGGTGAGCGGCGATTTCACTTTGACGCCGGGCTCAGCACGTTTTGTCATGGTACAACTTGTACCACCCAACGAGAATGAAGTCAAGCCCTCCGTTTCGTCCCTGCGAATGCTCTTGAATGAACGCAGCTCTCCCGAAGACTCGGGAAATAAACTCAACGTGGAGCCCGGCAGACCAGGATTGAGGGCATTTGCCGGCGGGACCGGTGTTGTGCGATGCCATCGCGCGCCGAATTTACGGGCTGCGCGACAGCCACCGCTAGGCCGCTTGCTTCCCGGCAGGGTCGACCGGAACCGTTTTACAAAACGAACCTGGAGGCGGGTAGGGGGCACTGAGCATTGCATCTATTTCGGCTTCCACGGTAAGTTTCTCGCGGCGTTGTTGGGCTGCCATCTGCTTGTCCAGCGCGGAGCGAATGCTGGAAGTGTTGCAGATTCCCATTTTCGACGTGTCGGCATCGGCTTCGAAGAATTCATGCCGGTAGCGGCGTTCGGTCTGGAGTTGACGGAGTTCGGCGGTGCACTTATGGAGGAGGCGGTGGGCCTGGGAGCGGGCGCGATCTACGGCAAGCTGGGTTTTGGCGGCGGCTTCGTCGAGCATGGGGTCGGGGGAATCGGCGGCGGAGGCGAAACCTTCTTCAATCAGGCCGCAACGGCGGAGACGCCACATGGCGCGGAGCATTTCGGCGACAAGGTTGAGTTCAAGCGGACCTTCGGGAACGAGTGAGACACGAAGGGATTCGGCAAGTTCGGTCCAGGCTGGCTGTTCGCCGTCGCGGATGAAATCGTGGGCGGCGAAGAGGCCGTGGGTGACGGCGTTGCGCGAGGAAACGGCTTTGCCCTGTTCGGTGTTGGGTCCGCCATTGGGATTGACTGTGCGGGTGGGGAGTTCGGCGATGTGCAGGTTCTCTGGTAATGACATTTTGCTTCCTTTCTGTTGGGGTGATCAGAATAATGACCTTCCCTGGCTACAGAAGTAGCATGCGGGCGGTTCGGGTTTAGTGGGCTAAATTTGTAAGATATGGGAAACAAGGCAAATAGAGTTCGCACTTTCTTGAACTGAAAAAGAAAATGGCCGCCGATTCACGCCGATTCACGCCGATAAAACCACAAACCTACTGCTTTGACGTCGATCACGGCCTTGGACCCGGCCTGAAAACCTGGATTATCTGCAGGTGGGTTTGACACCACGCGGAATCCAATCGAAGAGTGGAAGCGAGTGACCGTCGTTCAAAATCACACCACTCCTATGCGCGAGAACTCCATCCGCCTCTCCTGCCGCGCGAACCCTGATCGCAACGATCCCAAACGTGCGTGCCGGCGTGACCTCACCCGCGTCTGAGATTCCGTTACCGTTACGGTCCTGCCATACACTGATGCCCTCCAGTTCCTCTCCGGTGAGTGAGCCGTCGCCATTGTTATCGAGCGCAGCAAGAGGTTCGAAGCCATTCTTCCAGAACATCCACCAGGTCACCGACCCGAACATCTGACGGCCAGAGACGATGTGTCCTTCGTGGGCGGGATCCCAAACCAGCATGGCTGTGTCGCTGCGAAGCCAGGGCCATAAACGGCCTTCGGTGAATCCGTCTAAGTCGAAAGTGACCGTAGAGGAAGAGAGGAGTTCGCTGAGGTGAGCATTTGGCCGGGTCGAAAAAATCAGAGGCGTTATGGCACGAGGCAGCCGATTGGTGCGATTGATATCGGCCTGCACGGCCGCGATTTGTGTTTTTGCTTCCGCAATAAAAGTCTTGTCTGACTTAGAGGGTGCTTTTGACTTTCGTTCCGCGATCTCCCTTTGCAGGTTTGCGATCAGGGCTTGCCCGGATTGTACAAACAGAACAGGCCCGGGCCCTATGTGATCCTTTGCCATTTCCGAGAGCCGGTACGCCTCCCGATATTCTCGAATCGCCAGAAGCCGCCACGTCGTTGGGTCGCTCCCCGTCAGATTGCGTGGCGGCTGCCCGAGTTGCGCGGCGAAACGCTGCGCTTGCTCAGCCATCCAGCCAAGGCTGAAGTGATACAGCGCTTCTTTCGAATCGAGCGCGATAGCCTGACGATAGTGCTCGACACTCGAGAAGAAAAGCTCCTGGGTCTTCGTCGATAGTACTGTTGCAGAAGGAGGCGCTTGGGTCTTTTCCTGAACCCAGGACCACGTGGCAACGACCGGGAGTTGTTGCTCATCTGAACGCCCGAAGACTTCCAAAGAGTCGGCCTCCCCGCTAAACGCCAGGCTTTCCAACCGACCGAGAAGATAATGAGCGTCAGCCTGATTTGCGTACTCCGCGAAGTTGGCTGTAACATTCTCAACAAGGCGATCGAGTGGCACTTTCTCTCCGCGCATAAATTTGGCGCAAGCGAAAGACGAAAACAATAACAGCAGGAAGCCGACTTTCATGAATTGTCCTGTTTAATCAACGCGACGTCGAAGCGCAACTGCTTGTTCTGAGCCAGGGATGGCATGCAGATCGGGAAGCTACATACCCAGATTATTTGTTTCCGATTTCGTTTGGCCATCTATACCTCCACGATTCAAAGTCGGTTTCCCATGTTCGTCAGAGTAGCCTCAAGCCAACCTTGAAGACTACCGGGCGCACTTCGAGTCCCGCCTTTCGTCCCAATGTCCCTGTTCCGATAATCCGTCAATAGAGTATCCCGTTCTTCTCACCGCCAACGATCCTGCCCGACGATTTCGATGTGAGGGCCACACCCAGCGAGTGTTTCTTCGGCTTCTGTGCGCTATCGGGAGTAAATCCCACAACGTACTGCGACAGTGTTACATCCCGCGCGATCTTGAGAATAGCTGCCAACGCCTCCCGATCGAGCTGATGTGGAACGAAGACTTCACCTCCGGTTCGTGCGCCCACGGCCGCGAACCAGGGAAGATTCTGGTACCCTGTGTTGCCCACAACCCCGGCCTTGTTCTTCAGCGCCTCCGGCATGTCAACCGTCGTAAATACTCCTCCCGGTCCGGGTCGGTCCCAAACCACGTGCATTTTGTCCTGATTCATAATGACCGGATTAATCGGGACGTTTGCCGCGAAGGCAGGCCCAACGATAGTGTTGTAATCTCCCCTTAGATCGTTTTCCCCGGTCCCGCTCATCCCCGTGGTGAAAACAAGCAGGAGGCGGCGGGCTGGGACGGGAGACGCGGTGGCATCTTTCAGTGTGGTGACAATCGACTCCGCCAGCCAACCCATGAAAGGAGCCTCAAACATCGGTTTCCGGACCGAACTGCCAGGCAACAACGTGAGTTCGCCTTTACCCTGTGGAATGGGATCCAGCAGCGCCTGAAACGCATGGCCAATTTCGCGCGGGTCACTGGTGGCACCGCAGAGCCGCTCCAGTTGGCGGCCCGAATAGTGATAGACAGACATCCGGATAGCGCTGCCGTTCTGCTGTAACAACCCGCCGGTGAGGCGCTCATCCCAGCCGTCGATAAATTCGTAATCGGCCTTCGGGTTCCAGTGGGATATGTTGGCCATGGCTTTGGGCGGAAAAGTGGTTGTATCAAACAGCAGGATGAGTTCGAGCGGAAGCGGATGCGGAGTGTTGGGGCCTTCGAAGGTGGTGAAGGGTCGGGGATGTCCGTCTTCGCGGAGAATGACGTCCGAAGGCTGCAGGTCCGCCGCGAAGAATTTACCGCGCTGGACGTTGAACGGAACGAACACTAGTTTCGCCGTCGAATCAAATGTGGGAGGGTCCGGCTCCTGAGCCATAAGGGCAACGGCCATCAGAACCAACGCAAAAACGCGATAGAGGTTTTGAGACATGGTCGTTTGACGCCAAATGTGGTGAAAGGTTCCCACACTTTTGATAGATCCGCGACCGGGCCTGGATTACCGCAATTGCTGTTTTGACGTCGATTACGGTCGCTCGCCCGGAGGCTGAATCGTTTGCATCGTGTTGGTATCAAACCGCCGGAAATCCGTGTCGCGAATGTGACTCTCGAGCCAAAAACTCTTCAGGAGGAGGCGAAAACCAATCTTCGCATCGATAGCGGTCTCCATCCACAAACCGCCGGCAATCGCGGACTGGTCGATCGCCAGGGTTGAGCCCTTCTGATACAGGGACAGCAGCGCCCCCGTTCCCTTTAAATGCAAGCTATCGAGAAACCGCACTTCGAGGCGTGCCATTTGACGGTCGGATTCATCGATCCAGATTGTCCCCTCGAAAAGGCGGCTGGATTTCTTATCTGAACCGTGCGGGGGTGTTCCCGATTTGTCGCTCAGGTCGAAAACGAGCGTCGAGCGGCCGCGGAAGAGTGCACGTCGCGGATTGCCGATTGTCATCAGCTCAAGAACGTCGCCTGCCCAGGCAAACTGGTCTTTTGCGCGAGCGCTCTTGACGCGCGACAGAGCCTCCTTCGTCGCACGCTTCAGTTCGCGTTCGTTCTCCCGAGCGCTTAGTGCCGCGCCATCCCTTTTGGTCAGGCGTTCGATTCGATAACCATTCGCAAAGAACACTTCAGACTCGTCGATGGATTCCCTCTTATCTACAGTCCGGCGCACCTCATGAAAGGTATAAGACTCGCGAAGAGCATACGCGGCTTTTTCATGATCGCGGATGTCGCGGAGCAAGGAATCAAAATCGGGGAACTCCTCTGCAGGGCAGAAGGAGGTTGGACAGAAGAGGAAGATAATTGCGCTGCTCGCCCATCTCGATGTCATTATGCGGTTCTAATGATGACATAATTCGATGGTTCGAAAATGTTCGGCGATGCAGGCGATTCGAATGGCTAGTTGCCGGTCGGGATCTTGTCGGCCTTGTCGATGATGATGAACTTTGCGGGCGCGGTTCGGGTTTCGAGTCTGAGGCCGAGGTCCTGAATGGCGCTCGCGATGGAACCTGCCGCGAGGTCCTCCATTGAGGCATTTGCCGATATGTCGCGCGAGGAAACGGCTTTGCCCAGTTCGGTGTTGGGTCCGCCGTTGGGATTGACTGTGCGGGTGGGGGCTCGGCGATTGGTAATGACATTTTGCTTCCTTTCTGTTGGGTGGATCAGAATAATGACCTTCCCTGGATACAGAAGTAGCATGCGGGCCATTCGGGTTTAGTGGGCTAAATTTGTAAAATATCAGGGCAAATAGAGTTCGCACTTTCTTGAACTGAAAAAGAGGATGCCCGGAATTTAGTTGAAACTGGCGACTCTCGCCGGAGCCGTCGGCACGTTTTCCGCCGCGAACCGCGAGATCAGACCAGGACAGCCGTCTCCTCATTGGTATGAATCGGGGTGATCTTTCCGGCGCGAAGCGCGGCTGTAGCACCCGGCACACTTAAAGGCCGGGCGAAATAGTATCCCTGAACTATTCGGCACCCCCACGATCTCACCAGCGCGAGCTGCTTTTCGGTTTCCACACCCTCGACAACAACCTTCATACCTAGTTCATGCGCGAGGCCGATAGCCGCCCGCACAATCGAATCGTTCTCCGATCTCATGCCTATGTCCCCGATAAAGGTCTGGGCGATTTTGATGCGATCCGCCGGGTACCGCCGAAGATAGTCCAGTGAGGAGTAGCCACTGCCAAAATCGTCGATCGCGAGCCGCAGACCCATCTTGCGCAGGCCGAGCAGCACGTCATTGTTCTCTTCTGAAACCTCCATCAGGACGCTTTCGGTCAGCTCCAGTTCGAGACGCTTCGGGGGCAAGCTGTACTCGGCCAGAATCGCCGCGATATCGTCCTTCAATTCCAGCGGCTTCCTGAATTGCACCCCCGACATGTTGACTCCAACGAGCGGGGGCGCAAGGCCGGCGTCGAGCCATTGTCGGGTCTGCCGGCATGCCTCTCGCATGACCCAGCGTCCCAGCGTGACGATCAATCCGCTCTTCTCCGCTTCGCCGATGAACTGACCTGGTCCTAAAGCCCCCCGCTCCGGGTGCTGCCATCGCACTAAAGCCTCAAGCCCCACGATGAAACCGGTGTCGCTGTCAATCTGGGGCTGGTACATGAGAAAGAATTGATTTGATTCGATAGCTCGGTGAAGCTCGCTGTTGAGAACCACACACGCATGGACTTCGGCCTCCATCAAGGCAGTAAACAGGCGATGGCTGCCGCGCGCCTCCGACTTCGCCCGGTACAACGCGATATCCGCGTGAGAAAACAGTTCTTGCAGGCTGGGCGAATCGATTCCATAGACCGCGATTCCGACGCTGGCGCTGGAGTGGATTTCATTGCCTTCGATGACGAACGGTTCTCCGATGGCGCTCGCAATCTTGTCCGCAACGCCAGCCGCTTCTATCGGGTCTCCAATACCCGATACCAAAACTGCAAACTCATCCCCGCCAAAACGGGCGATCAGGTCGGTGTCACGGACGCTCGCTTTTAACCTGGCAGATACTGCGACCAGCAAAAGATCGCCGACACGATGGCCGAGAGTATCGTTTACGTCCTTGAAGCGATCGAGATCAAGGTAAAGAACGGCGAAACCCTGCAAGTCCTTACGCTCGATCCGAAGGATTGCCGCCTCGAGCGCCTCGGCAAACACATTACGATTCGCCAGTCCGGTCAGACTATCCCGGCGGGCCATATTGAGGATCTTCTCTTCTGCCCGTTTGCGCTCGCCTATATCGCGCAGAATGCCGAGTGCGTATATTTCCGAACCTACGGTCATCATATTGACCGCAAGCTCTATGGGTATCTCATGGCCGTCTTTCCCGATTGCCACCAGTTCCTGTGTTTTCCCCACAATAGGACCCCGGCCAGTGGCGGCGAACTCCCTCATGCCTTGCGCGGCTTTCTCCCGGAAACGCTGCGGCGCCAACCAATCGTGAATCGGCTTTCCCATTGCCTCGTCTGCCGAGTACCCAAGCGTTCGTTCAGCTGCCCGATTCCAATAGCACACGCGGCCTTCGGAATCCATCATGATAATGGCGTCCAGCGCGGTCTCACTCACCGTACGAAAACGTTCTTCGCTCTCGCCGAGTAAACGCTGCGTGCCCTCTCGCGAGATGACGATGCCGATTATTTCCGCGAACGTAGCCAGTACGTCGAGCTCTGTCGATGTCCACTCGCGATCGGACTTGCACTCGTCGATGCCGATCACGCCCCAAAACCGGTCACCTGCGAATACCGGCATTTGCAGCGTGGATCTGTTCCCGAGCCTCTCCATTATCCGGCGGATCGCGGCTACGGCGGTTCGGACCTGGGTGATAACCGGTTTGCGCTCGCTCAGCGGCGCGAGCCACGCGCCAATCGCCTCCGGGTCATTCGGATTTCCGTTCTCCAGCGCCGACTGGTCTATCGGCAATACAATCCCCGGAACCTGCCAGCGGTAGCGCAACAAGGGCGGATCCCTCACATCGGGCGAGTTCTCCAGTACCAGGACGCGATCCACATTGAGTGCTTCCCCAACGCTCCTGAGAGCCTCCGACATTCCGGTTTCAATCGACTCGTGGGCGATCAGTTCCGCGGCCCCGATCGTTACCGCATGCAGGATCCGATCCCGATAAGCCAGTGCATCCGCCGCGACCTTACGTTGGGTGACGTCATGGAAACAACCCACCATATATGTCCGTTCGCCGACGGTCATCGCTGAACCGGAGAGATCGGCGAAGAATAATGAGCCATTCTTTCGATTTATCGGAAGGTCGGAAATCCCCCCGATTTCACCTTTAAGGTTTCGTTCGAAGGCCGCACGTATCTGAGCCATCTGTTCAGGCGGATGGATATCCGCAAGACCCATTTTGGCGATCTCATCCGAACTATAGCCGAGCAAGTCTGAAAATGCCTTGTTTGCAAATGAAAACTTCATGGATTCCACATCCACCATGACGATGGCATCGACTGTGGTATTCAGGACTGTCTTAAGCCGGATTTCAGATTCCTGAAGTATGCTCTCCCGCAGTTTACGCTCAGTGATATCCCGGACGAAGGTCAGGAACTGCCCGTTGCCCTGCCAAAAGGAAGTGCTGACTTCGGCATCGAAGAAACTGTTATCTTTCCGCCGCAGCCGCGTCTCGAAGCGATCAAAGCCGGCTTTTCTGATCAGCGCCATATGGCCGTTCGCGGCGGTTTGGGTTTCGAGGGCCTCGATATCGTGAATCCGCAGCGGTAAGAGTTCCTCGCGTGAATAGCCACTCATGCGGCAAAAGGTCTCGTTCGCATCAAGAAATTGTCCTGTCGAATCGAGAATCCAGAACCCGTCTGATGTCGTCGCCAGCATCGTCGCATGCTGGCCGGCCTGAAGGCGTATCTTCTTCTCGGCGCTTTTTCGCTCAGTAATATCGCGGACGCTGGCAAAAATCTGCGTCTTTTCGCCCTCAGCGAAACGTGTCAGCAGTACTTCAGCATCGAAGACCGTGCCGTCGAGCCGTTTGAGCGTCCATTCAAACAGATTGGAGCCTTCGCGGAGGGTCGTGCCGATCATTTCAAGCGCTTTATCTTCAGATAAACGTCCATCCGATTGCCGTTCGGGAGAATATTCCCACGGCTGCCTTGAAAGGAGGTCCTCTTCGGCCTGCGCCCCGTAGAGTATGCAAGCACTGCGGTTTGCCGAAAGAAATTTCCCTGAGGATGGCTCCAGAACAAATAGGGCGTCACGGCTGGCCTCGAAGAGCTCGAGATATTTTGTTTCGTTGTCGCTCGTGGCCGTCTTAACTTTGCGCAATTCAGTCACGTTCATCGCCCGGCGTGCCGGATTTGGGTTCTCGACTCATTTCGCCCGACCCAATGCTGGAATTGACCTCGGGCCGCCCTTCGATATGTGCATCGAATATACTCTGAATAACCCGCCCTACCTGCGGCCTGCGAAGGAGCATGCCAAACACAGCCGGCATCGGGAGAAGCGATTCTTTTCCGTCGGTATAGAGAAATCTCCAGGAATTGCAAATTGCACGCAGCGCTCCACGCGATGTCGATACGAACGCGGTTGTCAGAACGAGCGGCTATCAAGGAAATACGAAGGCGCGATGTGGAATGCGGGCACACTTGTGGACCTAACTGTGCGCGCTGGTCGACATGCGTCAGCGCGACAGGACAACTCGGGCAACAAAAGACCGTCACGCGTGTCCTGAACTCATCGCCGGGTGCGGCTACTCGCCCGCCATGATGCAGCAATTCCTGCCCCTGGCCTTGGCCTCGTAGAGAGCTTTATCAGCTCTGCGAATCAGGTCTTCGCCCGATGACGCTCCGGGGATCGACATCGCGCCTCCAAAGCTGGCTGTCACGGCGTATTGCCGGCAACCCAGCTCGAAACATTGATCGCTGATCGCTCTGCGCAGCCGCTCCATCTCAGCGAGCACCTGCCCGGCCCCGGACTCCCCGACGATGATCAGAAACTCTTCGCCTCCGTACCGTCCGAGGACATCGGACTGCCGGATGGCGCCATTCAGCCGTTTCACGAGCTCCCTGAGGACAAGATCACCGATGGGATGTCCGAAAGTGTCGTTGATGTTCTTAAAGTGATCCAGGTCCACCATAATCACGCCAAACGTCGCGGCTGAGCCCTGATGCGCCCGAGCGTGTTGCGCGAGGGCGTTCTCAATAGCTCCACGGTTCAGCGCCCCGGTCAGCCCATCCCGCGCAGCCATTACTTCGAGCTTATGGCTCTCTTCCACAAGAGTGTGATTGGAGTCGATCATACGTTGGTAGGCCCGGCTCCTTTCGATTACGGTGCTCACCTGCTCGGCGATCTGCCGGAAAACGTATTGATGAACCGCCTGGTACGTATTGAGAGATCGACTCGTGAAAAACAGAAACCCCAGCGGACGGCCGTTTACGATGAGAGGGCAGGTAAGGCTGGAGCGCCCACCCTCTGCCAGGATGCGTCGCGTGGCGTCCGAACCCGGTTTCGCAGTCAGATACGCCTCCAGATCGTTGATGATTCTGGGCTGCTCGGTCTTGATGATTTGTTCCAGGCTGCTGCCGGCAAGTGGCTGCGCGTAACCGGCCTGAATTTGCATTGGCCCGAGTTCCGATCTCGCCCAGTAGGCCGTCAGGCGCGTGCCATCTTCGGAAACGAATGCGCAACCGATGCGATCGAACGGGATAACTCCGGTGAAGCTGTCGAAGATCCTGCCGAGAACGTCTTCCAGCCCAACTCCGCGCCCGACTGTTTGAATCAGATTGATCAGTGTTCGGAATTCCCGCTCCCGGTCTATAACCGAACGGGACAGACGCACCAATTCAGCGCCAAGCTGGCCCAACGACTCCAGAGCTTCAGACATCATCGGCTCGCTGAAATCCCCTTTGAGAACAGGGGCGAAACCGGAATCGGGAATGGCTGGCGGGGTTTCCGGCTGCGCGCCGAGGGCTGTCGCGACCGGTGCAACAAACTGATCCATGCGGTTCGTGATGGCACTTCAAAGACCAAAACCAAACGGCATGCTCAGGCGCTCGGCAGCAAAAGCCCAGCAGGTCACGAGACGAAGGTCAAGGTTAAGATCCTGTACTTCCTCAGGACTGTGGTGGATTATGCACTGCCCAGTGCACCGGGATCACCGACAGGTTTAGCAGCCTGGCGAGCGAATTGCGGTGAGCCGGTATGTACTTCCATATTAAACGCTATCTTCATCGTGACGTTCGTGAAGGCGACAGCATCGAAGGGTACTTCAGCCTGGCTGGTTTTCGTTGGCCTCGACAGAGGTGTCCCCGGATGACGACAGTTGATCCAGAGGTGCGCACAGCCGTGGACGGCTAATTGGCTTGCAGCAGTCGGTTACTGTCAGCAATTATGAATCTCGAATCGGCGGCCCAGGAGTTTCGCAGTCATCGTTGGCACCTCAGCTTCTCGCCGGAACTCGAAGCGCGCTTCGAGGCAGATACGGGCGGCGCCCGCAGTCGTCACCTGGTCACGGCTGGCCTGGCTGGCCTGGCTGTATACAACATGTTCCTCTTCAACGACCTCATTGTTCGCCCGCAGGTACTTGCGGTAGCCTTGTGCTGGCGCCTCGGTGTGATGACACTCTACGGCCTGACTATGCTCGCGCTCATTCGATACGATCTGGTACGACCCTGCTGGCGCGAAGCGGGAATGGCCAGCTGCATCGTGGTCGCTATGGTGGCGTCGTGCATGATCTTCAGACACACGACTTCGCCGGCAGGCAACTACGATCCCTTTGTGTTCGGCCTGATCTTCATGGCAGGCAACATCGCTTTTGCGCTGCGCTTCAGGGAGGCCATTGTCACCTCGGCTCTGGCGCTGGGCGTGGCAGCGGCCTTTGTTCTGGATCAAACCAGCATGCCGAGCGAGGCGAAACTCTTTGCACTGGGGCTGATGCTGGGAACAGGCGTTTTCACCGTTATGGCCTGCTACCGCGTCGAGCACGCGAGCCGGCAGTCCTACCTGCTGATCCTGCGCGAGGAACTCCGCGCTGAGACCGCCCTCCGCTCGGCCGACGAGTTTGCAAGGATCTCTGAGACCGATGCTCTGACCCGGTTGGCCAATCGTCGCTGGCTGGATGTCACGCTTCCGCTGTTATGGATGAGGGCACAGAAGCGGCGCGACTCACTGGCGGCGCTGATGGTGGACATCGATAACTTCAAGCGATTCAACGACCGCTTCGGGCACCTGGCTGGCGACGAATGTCTGCGAAGCGTGGCGGCGGCCATGAGTGCGAGCCTGCGCGAGGGCGACTTCATCGCCCGGATCGGCGGCGAAGAGTTCCTTGTGCTAATCAGGGCGGCATCGCTTGCGTTGGCCCAGGCTGCAGCGGAGCGGCTGCGCCTCGGGGTTGAGCAGCTGGCCATTGCTCACGATGGCGTCGCAGGTCAGGCTGTCGTGACTGTCAGTATCGGTATCGCGCTGATCCGCCCCGGGCCGGAGACGGATCCGGCGTCACTAATTGAAGCTGCAGACGCCGCTTTGTACGAGGCCAAGCGAAATGGCCGCAATTGCTGGGCCGTGGCGGAAGTTCACGACCGCACCGTCCAGACGGCTTTATGGACAAAGCAGCGAAAGGCCCCGGTGTAGATCGATTACCGCTTCCACTGCCCCTATAGCTAGCTGTCCGCAAATTTCGCCGCAACTCCGTAAGCGGAGCTTCCAGGGATGAATCGCGGCACCCGTCCGTTCAGTTTACGGCGGACCAGTCGTACGAGTTCCGCGATGGCGGCAAATTCGCCACTATCGTCGTGGATAAGACGATGGCTCCCGATGCACGCCGGTTCACGCCGATTCGAATGGCTAGTTGCCGGTCGGGATCTTGTCTGCCTTGTCGATAATGATGAACTTTGCGGGCGCGGTTCGGGTTTCGAGTCTGAGGCCGAGGTCCTGAATGGCGCTCGCGATGGAACCTGCTGCGAGGTCCTCCATCGAGACATTGACCGATATGTCATATTCACCCGCGATGCCCGTTCCGTCCGTCACCGGCCGACCTGACATTCTGGCCAGCGTACGGGCAAACTCGGGCAAAGTCATCTTCGTGAATGTGACTTTGCCGCCATTTGTCTGGAAACCGGGGCGGCTTGCTTCCGTGGATTTCGTCAACCTGGGGCCGTCCTTCGCAGCCACCAGCACCAGTCCGGCGCGCGGTTTCGTCTCTTCATGCGAAACCATCCTGAACCGTTCGGCCAACAGGTGCTGCAACATCACGGGAACATCGGCCTGCGACTTACCCTCAGGCAATGTCGCGACGATATCGTAGCGCTCGTCATCCAGCCATTGCGGGCCGCTGATTTGATCCTGATCGACACCCATCGCCAGGGCGATGACGCCTTTCAGTTTTACGGCAGGATAGGTAATTCGTCCAGGATCCTGTTGCCGCGGAACCGCACCTGTAGATCTGGCGCCACTGCCATTTTCGGCTGCGGAGCGCTTTACGGAAGCGACGTCAAAGGTTTGCGCTGCGAGCGCGAGTGCACAGAGGGCGAGTATCGTTATTTTCATTTTGGCGAGCGGGTGCAAGTATATTACCAATGTTTCGACCCATCTAATTGGGCGATGGCCGCGAGACAGAATCGATGATCAGCGTATCGACCGGGCCTTTTGCCGATTCGAGTTTGAGCCCCAGTTGCTCCTGAACGGCCGTGAAGATGGAAGGCCCGGCAGCCCCGGTTTGGATGCGATCTATCGGGCCGATTCCGATCCCACCAGGAGTTCCGTCGTCGTTTGTATAGCTCAGCTTTATGTGCCACGCTCCGGTCAGGCCTGTCTTATCGACGATGGGACGACCGACAAGCCGGGCAAGGCTATTGACGAAGAGACTCCAGTTCAGGATGGAGCCGCTGCCGTCCGCGAGCGGGTCGTTTGCTTTCGCCTCTCGCATTTTAGGGCCGGTTTTCGCGAGCGTCAGAAGGTAGATGGGAGACGCTTTTGTTTCGCGATGTACTTTGAGCTGAAGACGCTCTGAAAGGAGCATTTGAAGCCGCTGGTATTGCGCCTCCATGGATGACGGCGCGCCGGACGGCGGTTTGGCTCGAAAATCATAGAAGTCCGAATCCAGCCACTTTGGTCCGCCGACAACGCGCTCGGGCGGAAGATGCCATGCAAGCCAAATCACGTTGCGGATGGTCATGCCGGAGATTGAAAATTCTCCGCCTTTCAAGACCTTCATGGTGGATCTCTCAGAGGCGGGATCAGTGGGGCGGATGGATGCAACCTCAAACTTTTCCGCGGCATTACCTGTACTGTGCGCAATGGCCAGAATGGCGACGATAAACTGGAGTTCTCATACCGGGATTCTCTCGATTCAGTTCTCCGTTGGCTTTTGGGCACTATCCACCACGAACACTTCGACCGGCGCCTTGCCTGATTCCAGGTTCAAGCCGAGCGTATGGATTGAGGTGAAGATGTTGGGGATGCCCGAGGGAACCTGGTCGGGCGTGTCGGGGCGGCCGCCGTAGGCCAGAGAGCTGTCGCGGGCGAACTTCAGGTGGAGATCGAATATGGCTGTCGAACCTGTCTTGTCGATAATCGGGCGGCCCAGAAGTCCGGTCAACTGCTGGACGAAGGACGCCATCGGAACGGCTGTACCTACCATTGCCAGGCCGAGGCCGTCTGGTGTTCCGGGCTGGAGGATGTAGTCGCAGGTGGGCAGGTTTTTGGGATCGGGCGGAGGCGGCGGGCCTTTCTTGTCCCATGGGGTGCAACTGCCCGGCTTCGTGGGGGGCAGCTTCAGGCCACCTTTCGTGACGGATAAGAAGTATACGGGCAGCTCCCTTTTTTCCCGATGCCACTTCAATTTGAACCGGTCTTCCAGTACCGGCGCGAGCATGTGCCACAGATCCGACAAATTGGCGGGGCGCGAGGCTTTGGCCGCGATGTTGTATTTCGCCGACGAGATCCATGGCTGGCCGGGAGGAGTGAAGAACAGGAATTTCGGTACGCTCCAGGCGATTTTGACAAAATCGCTTAACGCGCAATCGTGCATGGTGAGCTGCGTGGAGGACATCGAACTGTTGCCACAGAACTGGCCACCCGGGGGACTGGGCTTGATGGATGCCACTTCGAAACGCGGAAGTTGATCGGCAGCATACAGGCAAAGGGAGGAGTAAAGAACGACCGCGGCAGATTTCATGGGATCACCTGGTATTGGCTGAGTTTGATATCCGGCAGGTTGTAGTCGATGGCGGATCCGCCTTCGGGCGAACGGGAGGCAATGGCGATTTTCAGTGATGGCAGAATCGCGCGTGGTATCTGCCATACGAAGCTTCGCGGATCCAGGTGCTCTTCGTCGATTGCCGCAAAGTAAGTCTGTTTTCGATTGACAGGCGAGAGCCACGTGGCAGTCGGGTAATCCAGCGAAACCGACTGTTGCAGACTTCCGCTCCACTGGCGGCGTTTCGCCGGATCGAGGAGCCAGACCTGAACATTCGGCAGAGATCGAGGCGATTCACAGATCACTTTCACATTCTGGTTGTCCGGGTTATCGCCGACGATCGGCGTCTGGCAAGTGGCAAACGGGGTTGGCACCAGGGACTTATCCACCGTCGTCCAGGTGATGCGCGATTGACGATAGAAATTTTCGAACGCCTTGCCACGGACCGTTACGGGCGAATCCCCGATTGCCTTGAAGTCGTAGGTTCTGACCTGTATCATTTCCCAGATTGTGGGTTCATCGGGAGTGAAATACGAATAGGCCTGCGTGGTGCCGTAGGACCGGCCGTCGGTCGCTTCCAGGTTCGGGCGTAAAAGCCGGAGGTCGATTGAAACGCCGGGCTTGAGGCCTTCTACAATTAACGGGATCGCGAGCTGCACCGTTCCGTCCGGGCGGTAGTTTGTCAAACCGGGATGCGGCTCGTCAGAACCTGACTGTTGCAGCTTCAAGGGAGTCGATATCGCGTTGGCCGGAATTTGGGTGGAGGGTTTCGTGGGGAACCACCAGGCGATTGCCGCGATTGCGATGGAAATCACACCTGCTGCCCGAGCGGCGTCGACCGAATGGCGTCCGTATTGGCGAAAAGCAATCCAAAGGGCGGCAAGCGTAATGACGGAGAAAACGACGACTTCCTTTACGTGATGAACCGCCGATGTTTCACCCAGACGGAGCGGGAGCGACGGGGCGCCGGCTACGGTTGCCAGCGCAATTGCGATCATCAAGAACTGGGTAAGGTTCCGGACCAGAGTGGCCACTGCGAGGGAGGTCAGCGTTACCACGAGCAGGACGATCTGCTTCTCAAGTAACGCGTCGGGGTATTCGAGCGGCGCGAAACCACGCGCCTGCATGACGACGGCGCAGCCGATCAGATACGGAAAGTGTATGAGGGTAATTACGAAGACGACTTTGGCCGCGAGTACTGATCGCCAATCGCACGGCACTGTCATCCAGAAAGGCGATTCGGCTACAACCGGATCGTCCAGGACAGCGAGAGCAGCCAGGACGCTCCACGCCAGCGGCAGTAAAATGTACAGCCAACCTTCTTCGTAGCCGGGAGTGGCATCGCTGCGCCACGAATCGAAGTGGGCGAGCCGGGCGAGAAGGAGCAGAGTCAGGACGATCATCCACCACTGGCGACGGACGTCTTTCCGGAAGATATGCCAGATGAAGTGGAGTCTCATTTGGGCGGCTCCCTTTTGAAAGAGTTCAGGTCGAGATTCCGAAGCGTCAAATCGACGATGGCATTGCCGCGGGGCAGCAGCGGCCAGGCGGCCCATTGTCCGTCGATCCTTCCGACGCTGTTGCCAACCCGGTGCAGCGGCGATAACCAGGGGTCATGCGGAAACGGCGACCGGTCGAAGAAGTCTCTGCGACGCAGATAGCCGAGGCCCATTGGCGCTGCGCCGGCAGGACCCACGCCCATCTCACGCGAGCCATATTCGGGTGACTCACATGCTATTGTTTCGACCCTCATGTACGGATCCGTTCCGTCCCTGGCGGTGGCAGTGCAGTTGCCTAGTCCATTAACGTGTATCGGCTGGTTGGGAACCAGAGTTGTCGCCCGACCCGGCTGATGGAAGCTGGCCAGAATCCGGCTTTCTAGCGTGATCGGGGCGCTTCGGACTCGTTTCCAGACTGCGGCGTCGTAGAACTGGATTACGAGCCAATAGGAACCGGGGCGGAACTGTTGGATGCTGGTCAGGATACGCCGATGCCAGAATTCGGAATTCGAGGTTGGCCAATCGGCTGCCACGCGTTCTCCGGAAGGCAGGATGAGGTTGAGACTGATCTGATCGAAGCGCGTCGCCGCACCTGTCGGCAGTTGCGTGAAGGAGATCGGAATGGCAACTGTCGTGAGTCTGGGGTCGTACGAGGTATACCTTGTCTCGCTGTTATCGAGCTGAGCCGAGATCGGAGTTTGTCCGGGAGGAGCCGGTTCGATGGCTGCTTTCAGCGCTGCCGAAGTGTCGCGTGACAGTTCGTTGTATAAGCCGGCGGCAGCCACGAAGGCAAGGAGAGCAACAGCGCGGGCGAAGTTGGTGGAGCGCTTCGCGAACTGAAGGAGTGCTACTACGAGAGCGCCGAGGGCCAGTGTCACAAGCGCTATAGTCCAGCGCACATCCCAGAAATTGTCAGGCGCGCCGGGACGGTTAACACGATTGTTCAGGAAGATGAAGCCTGCTGCCACTGTAATGACGACCAGCAGATACTGAGAAATATTTTTCACGACGGCGACCACGGCGATTGCAGGCAGCATGAAACCGAGAAGCACAAACTGTTTCCAAAAAAGATGAGGCAGGTGTTCCAGCGGATTGAAGCCGCGCGCGATCAGGATTGCCGAGGTGGCCAGGAAATACGGCACGTTGATGGAGGCCACGATCAAGGCCGTCTTGGCCAGGGCGAGGGGTCCGCGTCCACAAGGAAGAGCTACCCAGAACTGGCGGTCGCCCGCAAGTGGGTCCTGAATAATGACGAGCGCGATCAGGAGACTCCAGAAAAATGGCAGACCCAGGTTTAGCCAGCTGGCGCCGACTTCGACGTTCGGCCAGACGAACGCCGGGCGGGCGGCCTCCTGATACGTCCAGATGGCGAGGAGAACGAAGGCGAGCAGGATCGCCCATCGAAGCCTCTCGACGTCCTTTCGCAGGATTTGCCAGGCCAAACGCATGAGAGTTATCTCCGACCTTTGGCGGATTTTGCGAGAGCGACAAAGATAGAGCGCAGCGGCATGGGGCGCACGTTGACTTCGCGGACTGCCGGGAAGCAGCGGCGGATTTGTTGTTCGTGCTGCGCGGAGTCGAAGTGAGAATCCGTGAAGCGAACTACCGACCCGGATTGCTCGACGTTCAGCCACGCGGGAGGTGTGTCGTTCGGGAGCTGGGCTGCTGCGTCGAGAACAAGTTCCACATCGCGGAACCGTGTGGAGAGTGCGCCCATTTCTTCGGTGAAGCGGACGCTTCCCAGATCCATGTACGCGACGTGGGTGGCGAAGCTTTCGATTTCGGCGAGATCGTGCGATGCAAGAAACACGGTGGTTTCCGAACCGGCTTCGAGGATGGTTTCGATCAGCTGATCGCGCACGAGGACGTCGAGATTACTGAACGGTTCATCGAGAAAGAGCAGGCTCGGATGATAGGCCAGCGAGGCCGCAAGTGCTGCTTTCACGCGCTGTCCGCGGGAGAGAGATTTGAGTGGGCGGTCGAGCGGGAGTTCGTAGGCGCGCACGAACTCGGCCACGTCGCTATCGTTCCACGCGGGATAGAAATTCCTGCAGTAGGCGAGGAAGCGGCTGACCGTCATCCAGTCGGGAAGCTGGCGGGTTTCCGAAACATAGCCGATGCGCGCAAGCTCGGCGGGACTGAGGCTGCGGGAATCGACGCCGAGAACTTCGGCGGTACCCGACGAGGGGCGGACCATGTTGAGACAGATCTTCATGGCGGTGGTCTTCCCCGCTCCGTTGGGTCCGACGAGCGCGAAGACGGAACCTTCCGGAACTTCGAGCGTGAGCGATTCGAGAGCTTCGACTTTGCCGAACTTCTTCGCAAGGCTGTTGGTGCGCAACATCGTCTTCATTTGGGTGCCTCCTTCAACTGCAAGCGGCGCCACTGTTCCGCGATGGATTCCTGCAATTCTTCGAGGCTGACGCCAAGCCTGATGGCTTCCACGGTGAGCTGTTCGATATCGGCGCGCAGGAGGCGGGTTCGTTCGGGACGCGAGGTGGAGGGCGGCTGGGCGACCACGGTGCCGATGCCGGGGCGCACTTCGAGGAGCCCTTCCTGCTGGAGTTGGGCGATGACCCGCTGCGCCGTGTTGGCGTGGATTTTGACTGCTTTGCTGAGCGCGCGAACCGACGGGAAAGGCTCGCCGGGACGCATGCGGCCGGAGACGATGGCCTTGCGGGCGGCGAAGGCTACCTGTTCATACGCGGGTATTCCGGGCTGGATGACGACGTGGAACGGGACCACATGTGTACTATGGCCCTTGTTACACCAAATGTCAAGCGGCCGATCGCCGCGGATATATCTTCCAGCCCGTTATTTGGGCAGCGCGAAGGTGAACACGCCGCCGGTGCCGGAGACCGAGACGTATTGTTTACCATCCACGGCGTAGCTGATCGGCGAGGCGGGAATCGGTGCTCCTGTGTTGTAGCGCCAGAGGAGCTTGCCGTTGGTCGCGTCGAGTGCGATGAAGTAGCCTTCGGTGGTTGCAACGAAGACTACGTTGCCCCCTGTCGCGACGAGACCTGGAGGCAGCGCGGCCGAGGAGAGGTCGAATTTCCACTGGACCTTGCCGGTTTCGGGATCGATGGCCATGACGCCCTGGGTATTCGGCGCAGCGCCCGCGGGGGGGCCTCCGAAGCCGCCGCCATTGCCGCGGCCCTGATACTGGCGTCCTGCTTCATAGGCCTGAGGTCCGGCGGAGAAGTTGCCCGGGGAGTCGTGATAAACGAGGTAATACAAGCCGGTTTTCGGGCTGTACGACGGGGCCTGGAAATTCGTACCTCCGCCAAGCGACGGGTAGACGGTCACACCTTCGGCATTGGCGCGCCAGCCATCGATGAAGTTGGGCCGGCCGTTGGCATCCCAATCTTTGACCCAGGTGGTGCGAACGTAGGGAGTGGCGGCAAGCATCTTGCCGGTCACGCGATCCAGAACGTAAAAGACGCCGTTGCGGTCGGCATGCAGCATGAGCTTGCGCTGCTGGCCGTGCCACGCGCGGTCGACAAGAATGGTGTCTTCGTTGGAATCCCAATCGTGCGTATCATTCGGAGTGAACTGGTAGTGCCACTTGCGGACGCCGGTGTCGGGATCGAGTGCGACCACGGAGCAGGTGAAGAGATCGTCGCCCTGACGAACGTCGCCGTTGGAATTGGGGCCGGGATTGCCGACGGTCCAGTAGACGGTGTTGAGTTCGGGATCGTAGGTGCCGGGCATCCAGGTGCCGCCGGAACCGTGCTGCCAGCTGTCGTTGAGCCAGGTGTTGTTGCCGAATTCGCCGGGTCCGGGAATGGCGTTGAAGTGCCAAAGCTTCTTGCCTGTGGCGGGATCGTAGGCTTCGATGAAGCCGCGAATGCCGAATTCACCGCCCGAAATTCCGGTGATGATTTTGTCTTTCACGGGTAGCGGAGGCGCGGTGAGTTCGTAGCCTTCTTTGGTGTCGGCCAGCTGGACTTCCCAAAGCTGCTTGCCGGTGCGGGCATCGAGCGCGATCAGTGCGGCGTCGAGCGTGCCGACGAAAAGCCGGTTATCGAGGATTGCGACGCCGCGGTTGACGCGATTGTTTTCGTATTGGTTCTTAACCTTCTGGGGGCGATCATAGCGCCAGATCTGTTTGCCGGTTTTGGCGTCGAGCGCGAAGACCTGTGTGCCGCCCGCGGCGGCCGAGCCGATGGGACCGGTGGTGTACATGACGCCATCAACCACAAGCGGGGTAGCCTGAATCTGACTTTCGGAGCCCATGGGCGCCATCCACTGGGCCTGGAGGTTCTTCGCGTTGGCCGGAGTGATTTCCGTGAGTGGAGAGTAGTGGAAACCGGCGAGGTCGCCCCAATAGGTGGGCCAGTTGGCTGGTTCCTTCGCGGCATTGAGAAGGCGATTCCAGGAAAGCACGGAGTGGGCCGGGTCGGCCGGCGCGGCGGGATTGGCGGAGGATTTCAGGTAGGCGGCGATGTCGCGAATTTCGGCGGCGGTGAGGCGCGTGGCGTAATCGGAGGGCATCAGCGAGGTGTTGTCGATTTTCAGGTCTTTGAGTTCAGCGCGGTCGAAGGAGCGGAAGGCGCCGGTGGTATCGACGATCTGGATTGTGAAAGTGTCCTGCGATTTGCGGGTACCTTTGTAGATTTTGCCATCGGCGGCAGTGGCTGTAACGGTGGCACGGCCAACTGCTCCGCCACCGCGCCCGCCACCTCCACGTCCTCCCCTGCCACCTGCAGCGGCCGCGGGAGCTGCAGCGGCTACGTTCGGGTTGTTGATTGAAGCAATGATCTGATCGGCAGTGAGAGTGGTGGTGGTGAGGTCGGGACCGACGGCGATGCCTTTGCCGTTGAACACGTGGCAGCTCAGACAGGCGCCCTTTCCTTCGAACGCAACTTTGCCGTTAGCGGAATCGCCCGCGGCTGGAGCGGCGGGTGCAGCTGGGGATATGGTGGCCGGCGCGCTGGTGAGGGTGCGCATGTAGCTGACGATTTGCCATACCTGGTCGGTGGTCAGTTGAGCATAGGCGGGCATGGCCGTATTGCGAATTCCGTTGCGGATGTTGAGAAAGATTTCGCCATCGGCGGAACCACTTTTGAATGCGCCCGATGTGAAGGCGGACGCGCTGCCGCCGGGTGCGTGGCAGCTCTGGCATTGCGCTGCAAAGAGTGTTTTGCCGGCGGCAATGGCGGCAGGCTGCGCAGCGAAGGGATTCTGGAGAGCTTCGGCGCGGTCGGACTGGGCCGGAAGCCACGTGGCAAAAATGAAAGCTCCGGCCAGAACGCCGACAGATAAAGCGATGGTCTTACTGAGACGCATAAACGTGATTCCCCTTAAGGACTTCGCGCCCGTCGATCATGAGCGCGCAATGTCCATGGATCATTGTACGGGAAAGCCAGGTGTGAGGGGTAAGGACGGTGACGATTTTTTCGCCCTGGGGGAAAACGGCGGATTCAGCGCGGAATCGGCCTGGCTGGTTTTGCCGGCGGAGGCGCCTTCGTGACGCGCGGCGTCAAAAGCTTTGTATAACGGACGGCCGGACGCTGCACCACTGCGGCGGGCAACTGGCGGCGCAATAACTCCACCTGCGCCGGAGCCAGCGGCTTGCCCCTGTTCTGTGCCAGCACGCCGACTGTGGCCGAAAACAGGATGGGAGCCAGCGGCGGGGCGGTCCGAAGGATTAGAGGGCGGCTGAAGGCTGGCGGGCGCACGCGCGAATCACCCACGAGAAGACTTTGCGGCACGGGCATGACCTGCGGCGAGGAGCCGATGGCGCGACCTTCCGGAGCGATGCCGCTCACGGGACGAACGCGGCCACCGGCGACGAAATCGGCTTTCGACATACTCAGCACGGCGCCGTTCACCATGCGGTTGGATGAGAGACGCGGCAGGACATTGTTGCCCTGAGGCCGCCACGGCGGCGTCCAGATATCGCGGGGTCCGAGCGGGAGCCAGCTGACTCTGTCGGCCGGGCCATCTCCGTAAAAGGTGACCAGAGCCGGCGCGTAGGTTTGCTTGCGCTGCTTTGGACCGGGGATCCACACCCAGTGGTAAGTCGCATAGGCCCAGCGACCGTAGTGGAAAGGCGCAAAGCCCCAGGGCGCGGAGTCGATCCACGTCCAGCCCCATGGCTCGACGTAGGCCCAACTGCCGTCGCTGTAGGGAGTCCAGCCGGGATCGACGGGTGGCACCCAAGCCTGGCCGAAAAATGGCGTGTTTTCCCAGGTACCGTAGTGGTTGAGGTCTTCGGCTCCGGTGACGCCTTCATCCATCAGGTCGGCGACGGAGACGTGGTCGGGATCGCGATCTATTGATCTGTAGCGGCTGACGGGAGGCGGCGGAGTGTCGGTGTTTGCCTGCCAGGCGTCTTCGCGGGCCGCAACGAAAGCGTCGAATCTGTCGGTATCATTCGCTGGTCGGATATCGGCGTTCTGATCGGTCTGGAAGTACGCGGTCTCCTGCGATCGGATGATGACGCTGTTGGCGCCGGAGAATAGTTCGGCCTGGCCGGAGCGAACGGTCAGCATGGTGGCATCGCGTTCGGGGTCGGTATCGATGCGGTAATCGCCGGCTCGCAGAAGCGTGATTGCGCCGTTGGGCGTGGCCACTTCGAACGAATCGTCATCGGCCAAAACACGGAGACGGATTTCGAGGGAGCCTTCGGTGAGGCTGACCTGGACGATGGAATCGTCGAGATTTAGAAATCCGAAATTGGATTTGCCGTCGAGGCGGAGCGCGTTGGGTCCGATCTCAATTTCGGCGCGGGCGTCTTTGCCTGTGTAGAGGTGATCGCTGGTGGTCAGCGGATAGTTCAGTCTGGCAGTTCCCCACTCTTCGAGGCCGGCGGGCTGGAACGAGACGTCGCCGGAAAGCCAGTTGAGGCGCGCCACTCGATTGGGCGGATCGAAATCATCGGGCGGCGACTTATCGACCGGGCCCTGGGACAACAGTGGCAGGGCCGCGAGAATGGCCGCGCCGAGCAGTAGAGGACCCGATTTCATGGAAACACCTCGCTACCAGACTACGACGCGCGGCGAGGTGGCTGCGTTCACTTCTTTTCGTCGTCTTTTTTGTCCTGGCTCTCTGCCGGCCTGCCGCGCGGGGCTGGTCTGGCTTCTCTTGCCGGAGCCTGCTGAGCGGGGGCTGCCTGGCGGGGGGCCGGGCGCTCGGCCTGCGGTTGCGGTTGTGGCTGCACGCGGGGCGCGGGGGCAGCTGGTTGTTGTTGCGGCGCGGGCTGCGGTTGTTCCTGCCGCTGTCTCATTTGAGGAGGCGGGGCCTGTTGCTGGGGCGGAGGTTGCTGGATTTCGGGCCGCTGCCTCGGTTGCGGAGGCGCAGGTTGCTGCTGTGGCGCCGGTTGCGGAGTTTGCGGCAGGGGCCGAGCCTGAATCGGGGGCGCGGGTTGCGGCTGCTGCGGTATGTTCTGCTGGCGGGGGAAGCGCTGGGGCTGCGACTCCTGCACCGGTTGTTGCTGCTGCTGTTGTTGTTGCTGTTGTTGCTGCACCGGATTGCCCGGACGCGAGTTCATACGGTCCGGAATGCGGTTAATGGGGGCCTGGGAATTAGCCGGCGGCCCCGGTTGATTCTGGCCGCGATTGCCAAGGCCTGGATTGGCTTCCCTGCCCGGCTGTGGCTGCTGTTGAACCTGCGGCTGCTGTTGAACCTGTGGCTGCTGTTGAACCTGTGGCCGCTGGGCCTGTCGCATGGAACCGATGGGACGGACAGGCGCCTGATTCACAACCGCCGCAGGCTGCTGCGCGCGTAACTGTTCCACCTGACCGCGGCGCAGCGGAATGCCGTTGTTCTGCGACAGAATCTGCTGCCGGGCCTGGAAATTGACGGTCGGCGGAGGAGGCGGCGTACGAGCGACGACCATGCGCTGGGGAACGGGCGGGGCCGATCGCTGAGAACCGATCGCCACGCTGTTGCGGGCAGGAACAACCTGTGGCGCGGTACCCAAAACCTGAGCGCCGCGAATCTGCGCGGAGGACATCTGAATGGCCGACTGCCGAACGGGGCGGGCACCGGTGAAATCGCCGCGGGATACGGCGACGGCGCGGTCGCGATTCACGTAATTGATGTTGGTGACGTTGACGTTCACCACATTGATGTTGGTCACGTGCATGACGTTGACCCGATTCACGTAGCGGCGGGATGCGCCCCATGCGGGAATCCACGGCTCCCGCGGACCGAGCGGGAACCAGCCCACCGAGATTCCAAAACCTCCGCCACCGATGAAAGCAACCAGCGCCGGGGCGTATACGGGCCGGTAGGTGCGAACGCCTGGAATCCATACCCAGCGGCCGCGGATGGTTACCCACCGACCATAGTGAAACGGGGCAAAACCCCAGGGCGCATCGTCCACCCACGTCCAGCCCCAGGGCTCCACGAAGGCCCAGCGGCCTGTGCTGTATGGGGTCCAGCCCACATCCACCGGCGGGTACCAGATGGAACCGTATTCCGGGTCGCTGTCCCAGCGTCCGTAGGCGTAGAGATCCTCGCCGCCGATCATCGTATCGGGAACGTAATCGCGGCGTGGCAGCGCATCTTCCGCGCTATTTCGCGCAAGGACAAAGCCGTCGAAATCATCGCGGCCGCGCTCGGGGCCGATCTGCGGGCCGTTCTCTTCGCGGAAAACAACGGTCCGGTGCGAAGTAATCAGCAGGCTGCTGCCGTCGTCGTACATCTCGGCCTGGCCGTTTCTGACCGTGACCACCGTGAAATTCCCGTTGCCATCGGCATCAATCCGGTAATCGCCCGCTCGCTGCAGGGTGATGGCGCCGTTAGGGGTATCGACTTCCCAGGTATCGTTCTGATCCAGCTGGCGGAGGCGGATGTCGATGGAACCTTCGTTGAGACTGATTTGAACGATGGAGTCGTCGAGGTTCACGAAGCCGAAATTGGTGTTGGAGTTGAGGCGGATGGCACTGCCATCCACATGCATTTCGGCGCGACCGCCGGGGTTGACGAAAATGTGATCGCCGGTGGTGAGGGGGTAATTGATGCTGGCGTTCGTCCAGGAATCCAGCGTTGCCGGCTGGAAAGCGACGTCGCCGGAAAGCCAGTTGAGGCGGGCGACGCGGGACGGCGGATCGTCGGGATCCTGGGCCTGCCCCTGAAACTGCGGCTGGGCCGCTAACACCATGGCGCTGAGTGCGGCCGCCAGAAGTAATCTGTTCATCGGAACTACCTCCTACTCACTGGGCTTGGATGGCGACAGACCCTGCCTGGTTACCCAGAGGTTGGTTTGTGAAGCAATAATAATATATCGATAGAGCAGGTTGCTGGCCAATTCGGTGGTCGTTCCGGAGGCGGGAAAAGGCTATAGCTTCAGGCCTTTCAGGTATTCGCGGAAAGGCCCGCCGAGGTCATGGCGGCGCATGGCAAACTCGACGGTTGCTTTGAGGAAACCCAGCTTGTCGCCGGCGTCGTAGCGTTTGCCGTCGAACTTGAAGGCATAAATCGGACGGCTGCGCAGCTGGTATTTCAGGGCGTCGGTGAGTTGAATTTCGCCGCCGGCTCCGGCTTCCACCTTGTCGATGGAATCAAAGATATCGGGCGTGAGGATGTAGCGGCCGATGATCGCGAGGTTAGAGGGCGCTTCGCTGGCTTTGGGCTTTTCGACGAGATCGCGGATGCGGTAGACCTTATTCTTACTGCCGTTGTGCGAAACCGGTTCGGCGTCGATACAGCCGTAGGCGGAAATCGATTCGGGCGGAACCTCCATGACAGCGAGCACCGGTGCGGAGAAAAATTCATAAATATCGAGAAGCTGGCGGATGCACGGCGTTTCGGCATCGATCACGTCGTCGGCCAGAACCGTTGCAAAAGGTTCACCGCCGACCAGTTCCCTGGCGCATAAAACGGCGTGGCCGAGGCCGCGGGCTTCTTTCTGACGGGTGTAGGCGATGTTGATGAGGTCGGAAACCTGACGCACCAGAGCCAGCAATTCCTTTTTCTTGCGGGTTTCGAGGAGGTGTTCCAGCTCGAAGCTGACATCGAAATGGTCTTCGATGGCGGATTTGCCGCGGCCGGTCACCATAATAATGTTGGTAATGCCGGACTGAATCGCTTCTTCGACGCCATATTGAATGATGGGCTTGTCGACGAGCGGCAACATCTCTTTGGGTTGCGCCTTGGTGGCTGGAAGGAAACGGGTCCCGAGACCTGCTGCGGGAAAAACGGCTTTGCGAACTTTCGCGGTCGGCATTCGATTAATATCCTGGCACATCAAGTGCCAATCGCGTCAGGGGCAACTCCGAAAGGAGGTTTTATGAAACGCGGACGTGCCTGCTGCCGAATCACCAGCGCGCTTAGGTCGTAGAGTAGACCCAGTAGAACACCAGCGGCTGAAAGACATAGACGATAAAGCCGGACTCGGCCAGAACCAGGAGGGGAGCGATCAGCAACGCCGTAAACCATCGCGAGCTGTACACCCGGCGCACGGCCAGAAAATGGTACGCCCCGAGGCCTACTCCTACCAGATAATTTATTCCCGGCTCGCGCCCCAGCCAGTCGACTACCTGGCTCTGTCCAATCCACACGAGCGGCCTGAGCGCGATGTAGAAAAGCGCCTGCAAACCGAGGGTGAGAAAGATCAGCGCAAAGGCGTGGAAGTGAATCGAGTAGACCAGGTGTTCGACAAAGTAGCGCCGCGGCAGAAGAATCAGCAGGGCCAGCGCGACCACGGGAATCGCAAAGAAAAAGGTGAGGTGTTGCTTTTCCTGGGCAACCTCGGTGAAGTGTTCTTTGTAGGCTTCGAGCGATTTACCGCGCTGAGCTGCGCGCTGCTCCACTAATTTGTCCGCGCCCTTGCCTGCGGTCCGGATGTATTCATCGGCATCCCAGCTCATGACACCGCGATGAGCGAAGAAGAAAAACAGGTTGATGAGGACGAAGAGAGTGGTCGGTTTGACGTAGTTCTTCCAGCGGCCGGCCATGAACTCCAGGGTCAGAAAGCCGGGTTTCAGAAGCAGCGGCTTGAGGCTGCTGAAGATCTTCGTATCGAAATGCGTGATATCGTGCAGCGCGTGAGCGGCAAAATGCCCGATGGCGAGGTCGTGTCCCGTCAGTTTCTTTTCGCCGCATTCGGAACAATAGGGACCGGAGAGCGGCATTGAACAACTGGCGCAGTTTTCCACTTCCAGATATTCTAGCGTGGGGTTGATTTGCTATGGACGCCAGTTGCCGTCGGCTGTACCGAAAGGGCTGGAGACCACCACCGTGTAGCCATCCGGATCCTTCATCCAGCATTCCCAGTGATTGGGGCCGCCATTGCCATCGCGCGGATTGCGATGGCGGGGCAGCACAATCTCGACGTTCATTTCGGCCACGCGCTGCATCAGGGAATCGAAATCATCCACTTCGAACCAAAGCAGCACGCCATTCCCGTAGGGTTTATCGGCACGATTGCCGATGGGGCCGTGATCATGCTCGATCTCGAAGCTGTGCAGCTGCAGGATGAGCGTGCCATCCTTCACCAGCTGCTCATAGTGACTTCCGCCGTGGGCACCGACGCAACCGAGAAGCCGCTGATACCAACGGCTGCTGGCTTCCACATCCGTCGCACAGATGAGAGGCTGGGGCCGGATCATTTTGGCGTTACGTGAATCAACGCGCCCGGATCGGCATCTTCGAGCAACCACAGCGAGCCATCGGGGCCTTCTTCCACGTCGCGGATGCGGTGGCCCATATCCCAACGCTCAGCGGCTTTGACTCCACCGTGGCCGTCGAAGATGAAGCGGCTAAGGCTCTTCGTGGACATGCCGCTGACGAAGCCATTGCCATTCCACTGCGGAAAGATTTTCGTGCCGCGGTAGAACATCAGATTGCCTGGCGCGATTACCGGCACCCAATAGAGGGCGGGTTTCGCCAGATCGGGCCGGGTGTCGGGACTTGGAATCGGCACGCCATTGTAGTTCTTGCCATAGGAAACGAGCGGCCATCCGTAGTTTTTCGTTTTTTCGATCAGGTTGAGCTCATCGCCGCCGGCGGGGCCGTGTTCCACTTCCCACAGTTCGCCGCTGGGTGAAAACGCGAGGCCGTAGGGCGTGCGGAAGCCGCTGGCCCAGGTTTCAGCGGGTATCGTATTGGGTCCGGGGAAGGTGTAGGTACTGACAACCTTGGCGGTCTTGGCGGCTTCGGTATCGGTGGGCGGATCGATGAGCGGAATTGTGGAGGCGCCGGTTTTGCCGAAGTTGGGATTGCCCGGCGCTGGTTTGCCATCAAGCGTGAGGCGCAGGATTTTGCCTTCAGGCTGATCGGGATCCTGAGCGGGAGTCATCCGCTGGCGGTCGCCAACGCTGAGGAAAAGATATTTGCCATCGGGCGAGAATGCGATCTGCGCTCCTTCCTGGCCGCCCTTGCCGGTGGGCAACTGACGCCACAGAACCTGGAGATTTTCGAGCGCCGCGGAAGTAGCGGTGACTGTCAGTTTGGCCCGGGCGAGAGCGAGGCCGCCGCCGTACTCGCCAGGCTCGGCGTAAGTGAGATAGACATTGTGGTCACTGGCGTAATGGGGCGAGAGGAAGATTCCGTGCATACCGCTCTGACCCTGGTAATAGACTTTGGGCGCGTTCGCAACCGGAATCTTGTCACCCTTCTGAGAGACCAGCCAGACCGGGCCGACCTTCTCGGTAATCAGCATGCGTCCATCGGGCAGGAAGGCCAGCCGCCACGGCAGCTTAAAGGTGGCCACCGTCGTCATAGTAAACGGAACGCTTGCTTCCGGCTTCTGCTCGCCGACGTTGACCTGGGACCAAACTGCCGGCGGGGCCGACGCCGCCAGAGTGAAAACAACTGCCGCTCTCGCCAATTTCATCAATGTCTCTCCTGACTTCATCAACGTATTGTATCGGAGGCACGCAGGTTATACTGCTGGCGATGGCAAATACCCCACCTGTTGAAGCGACGCCGAAAGATCCTGTTACATGGCTGTACCCACCGCTGGAACCGTTCAACACCGGGCGGCTTCAGGTCTCGCCGCTGCACTCCATTTACTTCGAGGAGAGCGGAAATCCCGCGGGCAAGCCGGTAATCTTTCTTCACGGCGGACCTGGTGGCGGTTCCGATCCAAAACAGAGGCGCTTCTTTCATCCGGAAAAATACCGCATTGTGAACTTCGATCAGCGCGGCTGCGGCAAGAGTACGCCCTACGCATCGCTTGAGGGCAACACGACGTGGGATCTGGTGGCCGATATCGAAAAACTTCGCGAACATCTGCGGATCGAGCGCTGGCAGGTGTTTGGCGGATCGTGGGGGTCTACTCTCTCGCTGGCTTATGCGGAGACGCATCCGGAGCGAGCGACGGAAATCGTGCTGCGCGGAATTTTTCTGCTGCGCAAACAGGAGATCGACTGGTTCTATCAACGCGGCGCGTCGGCTATCTTTCCCGATGCGTGGGAGCCGTATCTGGCGCATATCCCGGAGGCGGAACGCGGGGATCTGCTTGGCGCTTACTACCGACGACTGACGAGCGATGATCCGGCGGTGCGGGTGGCCGCGGCCAAAGTATGGAGCCGGTGGGAAGGCGTGACTTCCAAACTCCTGCCCGACGCTTCATTCGCGGGCCATTACGAAGAGGACGAATTTGCGCTCGCGTTCGCACGCATCGAGGCGCATTACTTCGTGAACAAGGGATTTTTCGACACGGACGACCAGTTGCTGCGCGATGTTTCCCGGCTACGCCATATCCCAGCGGTGATTGTGCAGGGACGCTACGACGTGGTCTGTCCGATGGAGAGCGCGTGGGCGCTGCATCGGGCGTGGCCGGAAGCGGAGCTGATTATTACGCCCGACAGCGGGCACAGCGCGTTCGATGCGCCGAATTGCCGCGCGCTTGTGGCCGCGGCAGATCGGTTCGCTGCCTTATAGGAATCAGACTTTGCGCAGTTTCGTCACGCGCCCGACTTCCACCCATTCCACGACGAAGATATTGCCTTCGTGGTCATAGCAGGCGCCATGCGGACAAATGAATTCACCGGGCACGAACTTATCGCGCGTCAGCCCTCGTAACGGGAACTGATTGTCGGCCTCGTGGGAATCCCCGAGGTGTCCGATGATCTGGTTGTTCCTGTCCATCAGCGTCACGCGACCATTGAGATCGGGAATGACGACGTCACCTTTGTATTCGTAAAAATGGCAGGGTAGACGGAAACCCGGGACGAAGTCCACGTGTTTCCCATCCAGAGTGAAGCGCTGCAGGCGATTGTTGCGGCGGTCGGCCACAACGAGTATCGGACTGGCGCCGCGTGTATCAACCCAGATGCCGTGAGGTTCCGCGAGTTGTCCAGCGGCCGCTCCCCTGCCCCCGAACGTGCGAATATACTCCGCCTTGCTGTTGTACTGATTTACGAACGACGAGCCATAGCCATCGCCGACATACATGTCGCCGTTGGGGGCAATGGCGATGTTCGTCGGATTGTAAGCCTTCGGCTTGCCATCGGCGCCCGGCTTGTAGGCGTCGATATCGGGCGGCGGCCCCTGGATCTTCCAGACAATTTCGCCCTTCAGGGTGGATTTCAGAACCACGGCCTGCATGTCGGGCTGGGGCGTGAGCCGCGCGTTGGCCGCATTCACCGTTAAATAGAGGTATTCCGTGGAGCCTTCCTTACGAATGTGCAGGCCATGAGCGACTCCGCGGAATTCTTTGCCCCAGGAGCGCACGAACTTGCCCTTGCTGTCGAACACGACCATCGTGTCAGCGCTCTCGCTGTCTTTGTAGACAGTGTGGTGGATATAGATGTTGCCCTGCGAATCTTCCACGACGCCGTGCGTGTTGCCCCACTTAATGCTGGAGGGCAGTTCGCCCCAGTCGTGAATGGCTTCGTAAGTGTGACTGCCCGCGGATAAGACAGGCGCTTTTGTGCCGGCTTTATCCTGAGCGCGGATGATGGCAGGTGCGGCCACTGCTGCCGCGCCTGTCGCCAGAAATTCACGTCGTGTAGATTGCATAGTCCCCTCGTCTAAGCGAACAAATCGTTGATGGCCTGGCCCTTGCCATCTTTCGTTACAAACACCGGGCGCTTTTCCGCGACAAAGAAATTATTCGCCGGAATGCCCAGGGCGCGATACATCGTAGCGTGCAGGTCCTGCACTGGAACGGGATCTTTAATCGTGGTGCATGGCCGCGTGTCCGCGGTTTTGCCGTAGACCATGCCTTTCTTGATTCCGCCGCCGAAGAGCACGACGGAGCCGGCAGCCGTAAAGTGGCGGTGCATCCCGTAGTGTTTGGGCTCCATCATGACAGAAGGCGTATTGGCCTGATCCTTCACTTCCTTGCCGACCTTACCTTCAGTAATCGCGTCACGGCCGAATTCGCTGGCCAGTATCACCAGGGTGCGGTTCAGCAAGCCCCGTTCTTCCAGATCGAGAATCAACTGCGAAACAGGCCCGTCGATCGTTTCCTTCATGGCGACGGCGCGCTCATGACCGTTTTCGTGGGAATCCCAGTAGCGGAAGGGCACGTACTCGGTGGTGACCTCGACGTAGCGGGCGCCGGCTTCGACGAGCCGCCGGGCGAGAAGGCAGCCCTGACCGAAGCGCCCATTGTTGTAAACATCGAATGATTTCTTCGGTTCAAGGGATAAATCGAAAGCTTTGGCTGAAGGCGAATTCAGGAGCCGGTCGCCTGCATCGAGAGAGCGGATCAGAGATTCGCGCTGGTAGTCCCCGCCGAACTGATATACCGGTTCGGCAGCCAGCAACTGCTCGTACAATTTACGACGGCTCTTGAAACGCGTGTCACCCAGATCGGCGGGTGGACGGACGGCGGAGGCAGCATCGGCGGGGTCGGTAATCATGAATGGGCCGAATTCGGTACCGAGGAAGCCGGCGGTGTGGAACGCCTTCACGGCGGGGCTTTCCGCACCGATTTCCATGTTCTGCCCGATCGCCACAAAAGCCGGCATGGTGGGATTGCGCGGTCCGAGAGTCTTTGCGATCACCGCACCGATATGCGGCACCGCCATCGGCTGTGGCGGCACGTAGCCGGTGTGCCAGTGATACTGATGACGGGAATGCAGGATAAAGCCGAGGTCCGCGCCCTGAAACGTCCGGATCAGCGCGCCACGATCCATTACTTTCGCCACACGTTCCAGGCCTTGCGAGATTTCGATGTTATCGACGGCAGTCCGGATTGACGGGAATGTACTGAGAACCTGCGATGTCGGAACGCCAGGTTTGAACGGAGTGTACTTTTTCGGATCCCACGTTTCGGTTTGCGCCATGCCGCCGGCCATCCACAGCACGATCACGGCATCGGCAGTGGCAGGCGGAGCGGCGGCACGCACGAGTTGCGGCTCTCCGCCAATCAGCGCTGCCAGCGAAGCCGCGGACGTGGCGCCCATGAAGCCGCGGCGGCTGATGCGGGAACTGATGTATTGCTCTTCTTTACCCATGGCTGTTCAATAGATCAACTGAAATTCCGGCTTCATCAATACGGCCCAAAGGAGATCTGCGAGACCTTCCGCGGAGACTTGATCCGGATGCGCGGCGCTGAACAACGCCGATTGCGCCGCATCGCGCTCGGCGCCGGAAGGTGCGCGGCCCAGCGCGTAGCGGAAGACCCGTTCCACCACATCCCGCGAAGTCGTCAAAGCGGGCGGCGCAGGGAGCGGAGTCTCACTCGTAATCGGAGTCAGACGTTCGAGATCCGGTTCCCGGTCGAAAATCATGAATCTCACGTGCGGGCCGAGATCCGAAGTAATCGCTTTGTTTTCGACTCCGACGAAGCCGTAGAAGCGCGTGAAGCCCTTGCCCGAGATGTCATAGACGAGCCGCGAAGGAGTTTTCACGCGGACACCGTCGCCATCGAGCGCAAAGCTGACTGGTGGCGGCGTGATGCCGGCATTCAGCGACAACGCCACGCGGACAGGTGGCGGCGGTGGCGGAGCAGTGACCGGCGAAGCAATTGGAGGTACGCGCAATCCGGATCCATCTTCCGGTTTCAGGTCGGCCAGTTCGGTTCTGCCGTTGGGACCGTCGAAACCCGCTTTGCCCCATATGGTCTCCAGTTTTTCCGGGGAATAGGAGCCCTCGTCGGCCACCAGCAGCCACAACTTCGTTTTGTTCGTGACATCCACGTCGAAGGCGACGGCGGCCTTCCCTGCGTACGGAGTGTCGAACAGACTCTTCGGCGCGGGCGGAATCTGGCCCAGCATCGATTGCGCGCCACGCAGGAGCCAGTGCGTCAGGGTTTCGCCGTTGGTGAGTTCGAGAGCCTGTAACGTAGTGGCCTGGTTATCCCGTGTACTGTACACCTGATCGCGAATCGGCCGCCCCAACGCGCGCGTCAACGGGGTTGCAGCGGCACGCCAGTCGCGCGTTGCGGCCTCGGGCGCGTACCCTGCCAGGGGTATCGCAAATGGATCGTTTTGCCGCGGAGGATTGTAGAGTTCCCATTTGCCCGTGATGGAACCGATCGCATCTGCAAACTCCTCCGCAGTCAGACGCCGAACCAGCGGACCGCGGAAAACAAATTCCTTCGGCTGCTCGCCCTTTTGCGGCACCGCCGCCATCTGATAAGTACGCGAAGTCAGAATCGTCGCGAGAAGATGCTTCAGATCGTAATGGTTTTCGGCAAAGTCGCTGGCCACCCAGTCGAGTAACTGAGGGCTCCAGGGCTCGCCATCCATTTCATCGGGATTCTCGACAATCCCGTGGCCCAGCAGGCGCTGCCAGATCCGGTTGACCATCGTGCGCGGCAGGCGACCGTTGCGCGGATCGGTGAAGATCGCGGCGGCCGCGGCGCGCCGGTCGGCCTGGGAATCCGATTTCGGTTCCTGATTGAGCTCGGGATAAAGAAAGGCAGCCTGCGCGAATTGATGTTGCGCCACATCGCAGCGGTACAACTCCAGCTTCTCTTCCACGGTGAAATACGCTGCCAGGGAATATGCGTCTTTCAGCTTCCATTTGCTGATAAAGCTGTCATGGCACGAATTGCACTTCAGATTGATCCCGAGGAAGACCTGGGCTGTGTTCTGCGCGGCCTGCATGGCGGGCGTCTGGCTGGCATTCACTGTGCCGCGCCAATTCACACCCTGAAGAAAGCCCGATGGATCCTGCGGCCCGCGAGGATTCAGCAGCGCCTTCACCATGTCGTCGTAGTGAACGTTGGTCTTGAGGGAGGCGAACAGCCAGTCGGAGATGCTTCTGCGGCCCGCCGTTTCCGAATAATAATTAACGCCTTCGTCGTTGCGGAGAAGATCGTTCCAGAAGGAGATCCAATTCTCGGAGTAGCGCTCGTTATCGGCGAGAAGTTTATCCACCAGGGCTTCGCGCTTGTTGGGCGACTTGTCGCTCAGGAACGCCTGCATTTGTTCCGGCGACGGCAGCAGACCGTGGACATCGAGATAGACGCGCCGCGCAAAAATGGAATCCGCTACAGGCTCCGGTTCGGCCACACCTCCTTTGACAAGATAGGCCGAGACAATGCGATCAAGAGGCGACGTCCAGGTCTTCCATGTGACGTCGGGCACTGGCGGCCGTTCGAGAGTCAGCGGCGCTTCCCACTTGCCGCGGGCAGGATCGGAAGTCGGCGTAGCGCGCGCACCCTGATCGATCCAGACGCGGATGCTGTTGACTTCGGCTTCGCTCAACGGAGGCAGGCCGAAAGGCATTTGCGGCGCGGTGGCTCCGGTAATCCGCTGGAGGATCAGGCTTCCCGCGCTGTTCCCCGGCCTTACCGCTCCGCCGCTGCGACCCCCGTCGAGAACGTCGGAATAGGTTGCCAGCGACAAACCGCCGGATCGTTTTTCAGCGCTGTGGCAAGCCAGGCATTTCGTTGCGAGAATTGTGTGGACGTCGCGATCGAAATCCACCATCGGGGCGGTGTTTTGCGACGCCAGACGTCCTGGAGAAGACCACAACAGGACCAGAAGTCCCGCTGCGGCCGTCAGGCGGACCGGCATGGACCTGATTCGCAGCAGCATCACTGTACCTGCACATCATATCCGATCCCCTTCGTGGCAAGGTTGTAATCCGGAAAACAATTGGCTGCGAATCCAAAAGGACTTGCCACCGCAACCGGGGACGCTTGCGGCGCGGTATCCACACGCGTCACCGTGAAGGTCACGTCGAGTGCCTTCGCGATGCGAGCCCGCGCGGAATCCAGATGGGCGCGGGTCTCACGGTTGGCTGCCGTGACGAGCGCCTTCGCGATTGCGCTATCCAGCGTTTTCAATTCCGCGCGATAGAGCGAGCGTTCGTCATTGGCGGCGCCATTCACGCGGTTGATCGCCAAATCCAGCCAGGCTTGCTGCAAATTGCGCCGGTAGGTATCGATTGCAGACTGAGGCCGCGACAGTTCGCTCCAGACTCCGGTCCGCACCGCCGCCAGAAAATCCGCCGCCGACCACGCGGTTTTGGCGTCCAAAGCTTCCTGTTCCAGGACGCGATTAAATCGGCCGCTATCCAAAAGGTTATTCAGGATTCCCACCTGAGCATTGCGAATCCGGTTCAGAGTTCCGGAGGACTCAATCCGCCGCAGTACCTCGGGATCGATCAGCCATGTCGGCGTCGCGAAGGCATTCTGGTTGAGAAAGCCAACGGCGAGCTTCTGCCTCTGACCTGGGTTTGGCGTGTAGACTGTACCAGCCTGTCCTGCGTTCTTGGCTTGTGACGTCGCGCCGCCGACAATGGCAACCACGTGATTCATCTCCGCAGTCCATTGGCCCAGCAGCGCGCCGTACATTTCGGACAATTCGTCGAGCGGCTCCCCTGTCCGCGCAGTGGTGGCGGCAACCAGATTTTTCTCGATGCGTTGCAGATTCTTCAGCCCCAGCGTTGTGGAAGCAATCGCATCGGAGTCGCCCACGGCTTCAGTCAATTCCCCGGTGTCTGCCGCGCCCGCCCAACCGACAATTGTGGTGTAACGAAGCCAAGGCGTGGAATCCTGAGCGCGTAGCCACTCATCCAGCACAGGCCTTTCGGCTTCGGGCGTTGCAGCCCCTGGAATCGGAGCATAACCCCAGTGAAGCGCCCAGCGATCGTAAGGGCCAACATGCGCCGCCAACTCATCCACCGGGATACCGTCTTCCGGCTGAGCGACGTAATTGAACCGCACATAATCCATTACGGATGGCGTGAAGCCCATCGTGTGGACCCACTCTTTGTCATGCACCTTATCCGCCGGGTAAAGCGAACTGGCTTTCAAATTATGTTCGAGCCCCAGCGTATGGCCAATCTCATGAGTGAGGACCAACTGAATGGCGCGCCCCATCGCCTCGTCGGAAAGCGGCAACTGGCGGGCCCCTGGATCTGTCGCGCCCACCTGAACGAAATACCAGTTCCGCGCCAGTTCCATCATGTTGTGGTAGAACTCGATATCGGCGTTGAGGATTTCCCCTGTGCGCGGGTCGCTTACGTTGGGGCCGAAGGCGTTTTGCACGGTGGAAGGCAGCCAGCGGATCACGGAATAACGCGAATCCTCGGGACTGAATTCGGGATCTTCCGCCGATGTGGGCGCTATGCGGGCAATAATCGCGTTGCGGAATCCGGCGGCTTCGAGTGCGGGCGCCCAGGCCTCCACCGCTTTGCGCACGGAGTCGCGCCACTTCACCGGAGTGGCCGCATCAATGTAATAGACGATTGGCTTCACCGGTTCCGAGATCGCGGCATTCGGATCTTTTTTCTCCAGACGCCACCGATTGATAATTCTGCGCGGCTGGGCACGCTGGGTGTCCTGGCTGTAATCGTAGGGCGCGGTCTGGAAGAAGCCGACGCGATTGTCATACAGTCTCGCCATCATCGGTTTCTCGGGCAGTTTCACCATGCTGTGGTGAACCACAATGGTGGCGTCGCCCTGTCGCATCTGACCCGCCGCTACATTGGCATCGTTGCGCCACCAGGTCTGCGTCGCTTCCACTTCGATGTTTTCCGGATAGCTTGAAACGCGTTCGATCCATGTGCGGCTGGCATCCAGGCCGCCCGCGTTGAGGCGGGTGCGGATGCCGAATTCGGCAACATCGCCGGTAAAAAGACGCGTAACGTCGATCACCGGCGCGCCTTCCGGTGAAATTGCCAGGATGTCGAAGGCCATCACGATAATGTCGGTACTCGCCGCCTTCAGGGCAACTCCCATCGCGGTGCGCGGATCGGCTGTGGCTTCGTAGTTCACGTCGCGAAGGAGGATGCGCTGACCGCTCAGCTCCCATCTGACAACGTGATTGGCTACCAGAAAGCCACCAAAGCCGACACCATTTGCGGTTTGCGCGATGCGCGCATTCCACAGGAACTCTTTATTCAGTTCGGCTTTGGGGATCTCGTAAAAGTAGCCGTCTCCGATATGGTGGACGGTGAAAACACCGCGGGTGGTTTTGGCTTCCTTCGTGACAATCTTGTCGTAAGCCTGTGGGTCGGCGGCAGCCAGCAGTGATGCGAGGCACACTACGCCGGTAATAAAGCGCACAATTCGCATTACCGACCAGTTTACTGCGTTCTACTCGGTGCCGTAGGCGATTTCGAGTTTACGGGCGTGCATTGCCGCCCAGACGATGACGAATGTGGCGATGAGCAGCAGATTCGCAATTGCGAGGTGCGTCGGCGCGGGGTCGATATCGATAACCAGCAACTGCATGATGTTGCCCCTGCCGCGGGGTTGCTGCACGGGCATTGGAATCGGGCATATGGATTGCAGCCAGTAAATGATACTGACTTTTTTCAGCAAGGCAGGAAGAAAACCGTTGATACTTTCCCACAAAAGCAATCCGGCCGCCGGAATCAGGGGGTTGCGGAAGAGAACGCCTGCCGCCAGAAACAGGCTGCCATACCCGATACAGGCGAGCACCGCGGCGACGAAATAGGAAATCAGATGCGACATCCCAGGTCCGGAGAACATGTAGGCGTTCATCAGTTCCCGCCCGTGATGCCAGAACATCGCCGGAAACTGAAGGAGGGCGGAACCGCCGAAGATCACCACGGCAGCGGTGAGCCCGGAAAGGAATTTTCCTGCAACCAGAACTTCACGCCGCACCGGAGCAAGCATGTAGTAGTGCAGGCTCTTATCCATCATTTCGCCGCGGAAGAGGTTGGCGAAGATGCCGACGCAGCCGAAAAATACCGCGATTCGCAAATAGAAGAACTGGAAGATGCCGGCGAAGATCTGGACGTCCTGGCCGAGCGTGTCGCTGGATCCGACCGTGGGGTTGTTTCTGAACAGCCAGTGTCCAACCATCGGGATCTCCGGCGCAAAGGCGAGCAGGTAAATCCAGATCCCGCGCTTCGCAAAAAAGGTCTTGCGCAGATCGATGCGCATGATGGCCAGGATCTGCCGGCGCCAGAGATTCCAGGAATTTTGGGTAACAGCCGGGCTCATTTCGTGCTCTCCTCCGAGCCGATCAGGTACTCGTAAACCGACTGTGCATCATCATCCGCCGGAGCGACAGATTCAATCTGGACGCCGTTGAGCGCGATGTGATTCAGCAGCTTGTAAAAACCATCGGCGCTGCGGGTGCGGACCAGGAGTCCCGCGCGATCGGCATGCAGACGAACCTCAACCACCTGCTGTTCATGGAACAATCGCGATGCCAGATACTCCGGCTTATCGCAGCGGATCAGCACCTGCATCGGATGTTCCGAAATCTCATCGCGCATGCCGCGAATCTGCCCTTCGGCTACCACGTAACCCTGATTCATCATGATCACGCGGTCCGAAATGAGATCCACCTCATGCAGGATGTGGGTGGAGATCAGGACGTGCGAACCTTCCGCCGCCAGCGCCTGGAAGAGCGCAATGGTTTCCGCGCGCGCCAGCGGATCCAGTCCGTTCAACGGCTCATCGAGGATCAGAACGCGTGGACGATGCGCAATAGCCTGCGCAAGCTTGATTCGCTGCCGCATGCCTTTGCTGTATCCGGCAATGCGGCGCGCGCACGCTTCCCGCAGTCCGACACGGTCGATCGCCTCCCATGCCAGCCGTTCTGTATCTTTCGCGCTGTACCCGAAAAGCCGCAGGTAACACTCGATAAATTCATAGCCGGTCAGACCACGCGGAAAGGCGTCGTACTGAGTGGAATAACCGATCATGCGGCAGTAATTCTCCGCATTGTCAGGCTCGAGTCCGCAGACCACGACTTTGCCGCGCGAGGGACGAAGCAGACCCGCGATCATATTCATGAGCGTCGTCTTGCCGGAACCGTTGGGGCCGACGAGGCTGGTGACGCCGGGCGGAATCGAAAGATTGACGCGGTTCACCCCGAGAATTTCAGCGTAGAACTTGCTGACATTATCGAAGACGATGTCGCTGGATGTTTGAACGGACATCAGACAACCTCGCAGACGCGCAACTTGCGGTTGATGATCAGCAACAGAAGCCCGCAGATAGTGAGCAGCGCGATCCACGCGCCATAGACCGGAATGTCCTCGGCCGGAGCTGAGGTCTGGAACAGATTCTGAGCAACATTCTGTATCAGGTACTGGATATCGATGTACACGCCGTTGTTCGTGCGCATGACGTTGTCGATCATCGCCGCGAAGCCTTTACCGATGGCGAAGACGGCTAAAATCAAGGCTCCCGCCACAATCCGCCAACGAACCAGGGCCGACATCGCGAGGCCCAGCAGGGTGAGGATGGCGAGCAAAATCCCGCACACCAGCACGGTTGCTGTCGCGAGATAGAAATTGTCCAGCATCCAATTCCACCCGACAAGCGAACTCTGAACGATAAAGATGAGCAGGCCTGGGAGCAACGTAATTGCGCCCGCCAGTGAAGCGATCACCGCCCCTTTGCCGAGAATATATTCCGCACGTGAAAACGGCCGGCCCAGATACAAAGAGAGCGCCCCGTTTACCAGATCGGGCCCGACCAGGGTGGGAGCGATAAATGCGGTCAACACCCCGGCAAGCGCTCCCTGAAAGCCCAACACATTCATGAAGAATGGCCCGTTGATTTTGATGAAACCAACCTGCTGGCGGACCAGTGCCAGGAGAGTCGCATTCTGATTCACATAAAGCGTGAGCAGTACAAAGATCATCGGAATGAAGCAGGCGATATAGCCCATCAGCAGCAGGCGGGATTTGAAAACCGATTTAAAAGCGTACCGCTGGAGCACGAGAAAGCGCGACCACTCCGGAGTCAGCGCGCCCGAGTACGCCTTGTAGGTTCGTTTATAAACGGCCACTGACGGTCTCCTTCATGTCCATGGCTTTGAGGAAGATATCTTCCAGACTGTCGCGTCGATAGTTCAAACGCCTGAGCTGAATGTCGCGATCCGCGGCGAGCCGGTAGATATCCCGAAGCTCAATGCCTTCCGGCAATACGGTCCGGATCTTGCCCGCGGTGACGGAGCAAACGCAGCCCAGCTTTTCGATGGCGTCGGCGAAAGTTCCATCATCGCCTTCCGTTTCGATTTCGACAAAGCGCCGGTTCGACGCACGCTCGGCTTCGAGGTTGGAATAATGCACGATCTGCCCGCCCTTGAGGATCACCGCTTCTTCGCACGTCTCCTCAATATCCCGCAGCAGGTGCGAACAGACGACGATATGCATCGTGCCGAGGTCCCGCATTTCCTGGATCAGCTTGATCATCCGGGTGCGGGCCTGCGGATCGAGACCGTTCGTCGGCTCATCCAGAATCAGAACTTTGGGCCCGTGGACGATCGCCTGGGCGAGCTTGGCCATCTGCTTCATACCCAGCGAAAAGGCTCCGAGTTTGCGATAGCGCGCCTCGCCAAGGCCGACGTAAAAAAGCGCTTCATGCGCACGTTCGAGCGCCTGCTCGGCGGGCAGGCCGGAAAGTTCCGCCCCCAGACGAACGAAAGAAATCGCCGGCATGTTGGCGATGAAGCAATCGTTCTCCGGCATGTAGCCGATGAGCGCGCGGATCTGCCGGGCATGGGTTCGGATGTCGAAGCCCATCACCCGGGCGGTGCCGCCGGATGGCTTCCAGAAACCGAGCAGCGTGCTGATCAGCGTGCTCTTGCCGGCTCCGTTGGGTCCGAGGAGTCCCACCGTGCGGCCGCGAAGCTGAAGATTCAGGCCTCGCAGAATTTCTCGCTTCCCCAGAGTGACCCGCAGATCCTCCAGTTCGATATGTGGCGTGGACACCGTCATTCTAGTGAGTCAAAGCCGCCTTCATCATGTTGAGAGGTCCGCCGGCCTGCATTGCCAGCATCGATGAAATATCCATCCCGAAAATCGCCCCCCTGGAGGCCATGTCGATCCGGTCCGTCGCCGCCCGGAACGAAATCAAGCCGCCGCTGTCGCCTTGTTTCAGAATGTCGAGCGATTTCTGTTGTCCCGGCGTCACGTTCACGCCGTTGAGCAGGCCGAGCACCGGAGCAAGAGTCTGCCCCATATTGTGATAGACCACTGCCGAGAAATCCATCGCGTGATCGTGCGGCAGCTTAGACTGGAAGGCCGCAGATTTGGGTAAGGTGTAACCGGTCTGCCGGTTTTGAATCGCGCGAGCCACAAGTTCATGGGAGGGCGCGGCGACCCAATAGCCATCCGTGTAGGCCCAGTCCATTTCCCATGGAAGCTTGTCGAATTTCAGCGTGTAATAAGACTGGCCATCGGCATCGCTTTGCGTCAGCTTCAGATCGCCCGTGCGCTCGTGGCTTCCCGGCGAGTTGTTGAACTCAGTCATGAGTCTCGTGAACGCACTCTGGATGCGGCCCGGATCGTAGACTTCGGCCACAATCTTGATGGCGGGCACAGGCAGCATGGGGCCATCGAGAGCAACCGTCACCTCGCCGCCGAATGCGCTGGCAAGATCGGATAACGTCATATTCCGGTCGGCGAGTTGCGACATGGATTTCGTCAGATCGTCGACGATGAGCGCCGGGTTCTTCAGAATCGTGGAGGCCGCAAATCCGGCATCGGGCGAAACGAAATTCAAAGTGCCCATCGGACCGGGGGCCGCCAGCCAGGAAACAAATCCGCTGCGATCTTTCGAGAAGAAGACCGACGCATGGTTCTCGGTATCTCCCAGAGTCGCTCCGCCCACCGCCTTGCTGCTGGCGAGGAAATAGCGGACATCCTGGAGGCCTGTCGTCGCCGGCAAACTGCCCACCAGCGAAACCAGATCGGCTGCAAACACCCAACCCGCGCCCTGCTGGTATTCCGGAGCCATTTTCTGATACAGGGCCGTGCTGGTGAAGCCGCCGGTACCGCTGAAACTCGCCGCCTCGGCTGCGTTCTCCGCCACTACGAAGAGATTATTGGCAAACCGCATGTGGGAAAAGAGTTCCGCCGGCACCTGCCCCTGCAGGTAAGTATCGAGACCCGGGCGCGTCTCCTCCGCCAGAATTACGGGCGAGGCCTTGAAACCTGTCGTATAGACCACGATCTCGTTCCCCAGATACTGGCTGGCTGTGGTGATTTCCTGCATCGCTTTCTCAAAATCCTCGCGCCGGGCGGCCGGAATTCCGTTCCACCATGTGGTCAGAGCCCCGTTTTCCGCGAGCTTCTGGTGGAAGATCTGATCCGCCTGCGCCAGAGTGCTCCCAATATTGGGGATGGCCGCCACCGCGACCGCGTTCGCCGGCAGATACGAAATCAGTTTCGATTGGTAGCGAAGGCCCGTAGCGGGGATCGCATCCATCTGATGACGGACCGTCGCCAGATCGCCGAGCAGCGCCAGATAAGTGGACGAATTGCGGCTCCAGGTAAATTCCTGATCGAGCGGCGCGGGCGTCATATCCGAGGCCGTCGAAGTCTGGTCGCCCTTGTGCAGAACGTCGTGCTGCGAGCCGTGATCCACCCACACGGTGCCTTCGGCGACCGCCACGCGCGAGCCTTTCGTTCCGGCATCGACTGAGAAGACGGTTCCTTTCACGGAAACATTGCAATCCGCCGTCGCTACCTGCAGTGAACCCTTCCGCTGTTTGGCTGCGGCCACGATGATGCTGCCCAACCCGAGATGTACAGTGGATCCGGTCCAACTCCGGGATACGTAAACCTGGGCTCGTTGGTTCATTTCCACTTTCGAGCCGTCGTTGAGGCGGAGCACAGCTGTCGAATTCTTAGCCGTACGCACCGTATCGTTCTCATTCAGCTCAGCGCCGGTGGAAATCAGCACGAGATTGCCGCCGCTCACGCGATACAACGCGCCATCGATCTGTTCGACCGTTGCGCGCGGCCCCCCGCGCAACGCCGGGAATTCATAAAAGCCCCAATACCCACCGCCCGCCACCAGTACGACCGAGGCAGCCACCGCCCACACCTGATAATTCACGCGGCGCTGCGCCGGAGCCGGCATAACGACAACACGCGCGGCGCCCTGCCGCAGACGATCGATCGAGCGGCGGCATTCCACGCATTCGCGAACATGAGCGTCCAGCAGAAGCTGACGCCCCGTGTCGAGAGAACCGGCAAGAGCGGCGGGGAAAAGCTCACTGAAACCCGCGCAGCCTCGGATTGTACCCGAGTGAGAGTGCGCCTCAGCCGACGGGAACAACCGCTGTCTGACGCGCGCCGAGGCCTGCTCGATTTCAGCGGCCGTCGGTTCCTGTGCGCGAATTTCAGACATCACCTGCATTACATTGGGTTTCACCTGACACCTCCCATCTCACGAATATCTTTTTGCAACTGCTTTCGTGCGCGATGTAAAGTCACCGCCACAACCACCGTCGACACTCCGTACATCTCTGCAATTTCCGGGTTCGAATGGCCCTCGATGAACCGCAGTGCGAACATTTCCGCCGAGCGCCTGTCCAGTTTGCCGATTGCCAGCCTGAGCACCTCACGCAGATCGGTCTGGCCTGCCCTTCCCGCCGGTTCCGCAATCCCTTCGAGCGGGATGTCTTTGCGCGACCGCAGTTCCAGCAGGTTTAAGGAAGCGTGGACCGCGGCCCTGCGAAGATAGCTTTCCGCGTTCTCGATACCGGCCGACTGGGCATCCCGCGACGCCAGCCGCAGAAAGACCGTCTGAAGGACATCTTCGGCATCGTGCGCATTACCGGTCATCCGATAGGCCACGCGGAAGATCAGGGCATGGTGGGCTTCGAAGGCGCTTTCAAGCGTCAACGGCTCCCACGCGCCCGGAACATGGGTAGCGGGCTGGCCCGGCGGCGTCGGCTGAGGGGTGGGGGTAACGGGGTTTTCTCCTGTCGCCAGTTGCATTCACCAGAGTAGACCGGGGCCGGGACGGATTATTACGAGAATTTAAAGCGGCTCCGCTTTACGCTTTCCGACGCGTCAGGCCGGCCACTCATCCGCCGGGTCGAATTTCGGGAACACAATATTCAGCACGGTCATTTTTCCGAGGGCGCGGTGCCTGACTCCTGGCGGAATCATCACGCACATCCCCGCACGGACCGGCACGATTTCGCTATCCAGTTCCATGCGGGCATCCACACCACACTCCAGAAAATAATACGTCTCGGTCAGCTGCTTGTGGTAATGAAGTTGCGCATCTTCCGATATGCGCGTCAGGTGAATTGTCCCGGGATATCCGGCAACATCGGCGAACGCGCGCTGCGTGGTGCCGCACGGGCAATCGACCGAAGGCAGGGCCCCAAACTCGACAATTTTGTAGGCTTTCTCCATAGAATCAGGGTCGCTGAATACCCAGCCGCTTCATACGGCCTCGCAAGGTGCTGGGATTGATCCCGAGTATTGCGGCAGCTCCTTTCGGCCCTTCGAGCGTCCACCCCGTGGCCTGCAGCGTCGTCTCGATGTGCCGCCGCTCGGCTTCTTCCAGCGTGCGCGGGGCGTTTTCGAAAGCGATTCCCGGAGCCGTCGCCACCACGGGCAACGGTGAGGCCAGCATTCCTCCCACGGACAATACCACAGCCTGTGCCAGAACATTTTCCAGTTCGCGAATGTTTCCCGGCCATTCGTAGGCGAGCAACTGCTGCATCATTGCCGGAGAAATCCCCTCGACACGGCGTCCAAACTGCCGGGCACGGCGCGCGACAAAATATTCCGCCAGGGCTGGAATATCCTCACGCCGATCCCGCAGCGGCGGAACATCGACAGGAACCACCAGAAGCCGGTAATACAGATCCATACGGAAACGGCCGTCGCGAACGGCGTCGGCCAGACTGCGATTCGTTGCCGCCAGCAGCCGTACATTCACCTTCACGGTTCTGTTCGACCCCACCGGTTCGAACTCCTGCTCCTGGAGAACGCGCAGCAGTTTGGCCTGTATTTCAAGAGGCAACTCCGTAATCTCATCCAGAAACAGCGTCCCCCCATCGGCGTGTTCAAACCGCCCGATGCGCCGGTCCACCGCCCCTGTGAATGCGCCTCTGACATGGCCGAAAAGTTCGCTCTCCGCCAGGCCACCGGCAATCGCGGCGCAATTGACCTTGACCAACGGACGCTCCCGCCGGTCGCTCAGATTATGGATCGCCCGCGCCACGAGTTCCTTGCCTGTCCCCGTCTCGCCGGAGATCAGCACGGTGGCCGACGTGGAAGCGACAAGCTGGATGCGTTTCGCCAATTCGACAAAGCGCGGGCTGGAGCCCACCATGTCGGCAAACGGATGATCCGCGCGGATCTCTTCCCGAAGGTAGGCGTTGTCCCGTTCCAGACGGGCGCGTAGCTCGCTCAATTCCGCAACCCGGTTTTCCAACTCGACGTTCAACTGTCGAACCTGGGTCTCGGCCTTTTTCAGTTCCGTTATGTCGCGTCCCGTTACCCAGGCGCCCATCAGTTTTCCATCTCTGACAATCCCTTCCCGGGTCATGAGAATCTGGCGGTCGCCGACCGCACGTTCCACCTGAGATATCCGGAAATCGGCCCGAATCAACGCCAGGATGCGTTCCCTTTGCTTCGGATCGGAGCGGGAAGCCACAATTTCCAGCCGGGCACCGATCAAGGCAGTTCGACCCGCTCCAAACAGCGTCCCCGCCTGGTCGTTACAGTCCTCAACGTAGGCGAATTCGTAAGCCTGTCTGATAATTTCGTCCTCAGGCAGATCGATAGAAATCGGCTGCTCCAACGCGAAGCGCAGGATCGCTTCGTTGCTGTGAGCCGCGAACGACTGCCAGCGACGTTCCGCCTGTGCAAGATTCTCGACGGATTCGGCCAACTGTAACTGGGCAACCGCGGCCGTTGCGAAGATCTGGAGAATACTTTCCGCCAGCGCGGGAGTCTTCAGCGGCTGGCAGGTGATCGCGCAAATCAACCCGAGACAACGTCCTCCGCTGCCCAACAGAGGGGCTCCGACATAGCCTTCAGCCCCCATGCTCACCAGTTGAGTATCGTCGGGAAAGAGCCGACTCACTCCTTCCGTGTGGACGCAAACCTGACGGGTGACCACGCCTTCACAGGGCGTGCCCGTCAGCAGGTACTCGAAGGGCGGTACCTCACCCGAAGGCTGACACGCAGCCAGCACATGGATCGAGTCGCTGTCGCCGCGGAGGGTGCCGACGATTACCAAATCGGCCTCCATCACACGGCAGAGTTGGCGTGAGAGCGAGCCGAAGAAATTATCTCCGGCATCGCACCAGATGCTTCTGGCTATTTCAAATACGGCGTGTTCAACAGGATCGGGCGAGTTTACCGGACTCATAGCGCATCTCCTCAGGTGCGCGGCTTGGGTCCATTGTAGAACCGTGAGCCCGATGCGATAGGGCCTCGTTTAGCCGATCCACTTATTCACTAGTGATTTCAGGCTGTCGACGGTAAACGGTTTATGAATCACGTCATCCATACCAGCGCCGAGACATTCGTTCAGGCTCATCTGAGAGCTCGTCCCGATAATCGGGGTGATACGGCCGCGCAGCATTCTGCGAATTTGTGCCGTGGCTTCCACGCCATCGAGCACCGGCATTTGCCCGTCCATCAGAATTAGGGAGTAGTTGCCCGCGCTGAAAAGATCGATGGCCTCTTCCCCGTTAACCGCCACGTCAACCTTGTAACCCAGCCCTTCCAGAATGGAGCGCGCGGCCTGCGCACTAACTTCATCGTCATCCACAACCAATACAAACGTTTTCATCTCGAAGAACAGGTGTGCATCGGGATAACCAAAGGTAAGTGTCTGATAACACGGCGATTGAACGCGCAATACCGTCATATGCGGCGGCCTTAGCGGCGTTAGCCACCGAATACGGCGGGCGCGACAAGTGAGCGCCGGACTCAGATCACCCACTGCACGCTATTCTGAGCAATGGCCCGGCTTGACTCACGATAGACCGAGCGGGCAAAATCTAAACTCAAAGACCTCACGTGGGAAACATTCTCCAAACTCTGCCTGCCGGCGAAAAAGTCGGCCTCGCCTTCTCCGGCGGACTCGACACCAGCGCCGCCATTCACTGGATGCGCGCCAAGGGAGCAATCCCTTATTCGTACACAGCCAACCTCGGTCAACCCGACGAGCCGGATTACGACGAAATCCCCCGCCGCGCACTCCAGTATGGTGCTGAAAAGGCCCGCCTGATCGATTGCCGCCAGCAGCTGGTCGCGGAAGGCATCGCGGCCCTGCAAGCAGGTGCGTTCCACATTTCAACGGCGGGCGTACACTACTTCAACACCACGCCAATCGGCCGTGCCGTTACCGGAACCATGCTCGTGGTCGCCATGAAGGAAGACGACGTCCACATCTGGGGCGATGGCAGCACCTTTAAGGGCAACGATATCGAGCGCTTCTACCGCTACGGCCTGCTGGCAAATCCGGCCCTGCGGATCTACAAGCCATGGCTCGACCAGACGTTTATCGACGAACTGGGCGGCCGCAAAGAGATGTCGGAATACATGCTGGCACACGGGCTCACCTACAAGATGAGCGTGGAAAAGGCTTACTCCACCGATTCCAACATCTGGGGCGCCACTCACGAAGCCAAAGATCTCGAACACCTCGACAAAGGCGTGAAGATCGTCGAGCCGATTATGGGCGTGCCCTTCTGGCGCGAGTCGACCGAGATCAAGCCGGAGACCGTGACCATCCGTTTCGAGGAAGGTCAGCCCGTTGCGCTCAACGGCATCGGTTACGACGATCCGGTGGCCCTGGTGCTGGAAGCAAATGCCATTGGCGGCAGACACGGCCTCGGCATGTCCGATCAGATCGAAAACCGAATCATCGAGGCCAAGAGCCGCGGCATTTACGAAGCCCCGGGTCTGGCGCTGCTGTTCATTGGATACGAGCGCCTCGTGACCGGCATCCATAACGAAGACACGATCGAGCAATACCGCATCAATGGATTGCGCCTCGGGCGGCTGCTTTATCAGGGGCGCTGGTTCGATTCCCAGTCGATGATGCTGCGGGAGACGGCCCAGCGCTGGATCGCCCGCGCCGTCACCGGCGAAGTGACTGTGGAGCTGCGGCGCGGCAACGATTACTCGATTCTCGACACTACCAGTCCGAATCTTACCTACAAGCCCGAACGTCTGACGATGGAAAAGGGTGAATCGACGTTCTCCCCGCAGGATCGAATTGGCCAGTTGACCATGCGGCATCTGGATATCACGGACACTCGGGATAAACTGCTGCTCTACATAAAGTCGGGCCTGCTGGGGCCTGCCAGCGGCAGTTCCATGTCGCTGCTCACGGGGGGAACCGTGCCGGATCAGCCAAACGCCACGCCTCCGGAAAAACCGAAGAAATAGCTCAGCTTAAGTACAATTCGCTCTGCCCGGTTTGGTCAACTGCGTGCCTGTGTAAACTGCAACGCGACTCTTATTCGCGCCAGTGGATAAAGGAGCAACGCATGAGCGACCTAACAAACAAAGCCAAAGAGAAGATCGACATTATCGCGGCTGCGGCAAAGCAGGCCAGCGCCAAAGTCATCGATAAGACCAAAGACGCCGCCCACGCGACCGGCAAGACCATGGTCAAACAGGGCAAGCGGCTCCAGAACGCCTGAACCGGGTTCACGCTGCAACCGGAAGGGAGACCGCCAATGAAGGATTGGAAATGGATCCTCGTGATCGTTGCGATCTTTGCAATTTGCATGATCGTCTATACGCCCAGCGTGCGCACCACCTCGGCGGCGGTATCCCTTCCGGAAGACAAGGTCGGCGAGTCGAACAGTGCATCCGACAATTCCTACCCCAAGCCAAGCCCGTTTGCGGCCCCGGTCCCGGTGCCGCGCAAAACGCGCACTGTCGTTCGCCCACAGGCGGATGACGACTCCGGCCGCTGATTCGGAATCCAGTCGAACCGGCCCGCACAGCACGTGCGAGATACTGTCTGCTTGGTTCCCCCGCCCTTCCTGACAAAGTTGAGTGTGTGGCTGTCGACCGCAGCCGCGGTCACAATCCTGATCGGCATTGCCATTTCACAAGTCTCCCTGGCCCTCGCAATAGCAGTTCTTCTGCTCTCGGGGTTGCCACTGCGCTGGCCCCGCATTGCAATTCCCCTGGCGTTGTTTCTTCTCTGGACTCTTCTTTCCCTCGCGTTCTCGCCCGATCCCCGCAACGGCATCCCTCAGGTCAATAAGATTTTCGTTTTCCTGACCATGCTGACGATCTTTTCCTCCATCCGAGCAGTGAAAGAAGTCCGTTTTTTGGTCGTTTCGTGGGTCGCTGTCGGCACAGGCACGGCTACCGTGGGGATCTACCAGTTCATCCACAAATGGCGCGATGCGATTGCCCTGCATCGCGATTTCTACCACTTTTACCTGGATAAGCGCATCACCGGTTTTCAGGATCACTGGATGACTTTTTCAGGCCAGCAACTCTATCTGCTGCTGATGCTGGTGGCCTTCCTCATGTTCGGCCCGGCCGTGAAGAAGATGACCTGGATGTGGCTGCCTTGTGCCGTTGTGGTCTGCACAGCCCTCGTTCTGAGCGATACGCGGGTAGTCTGGATTGCCGCCGTCATCGCCGGCAGCTACCTGCTGTGGGGCTGGAAACGCCGGCTGGTTCTTGCCGTGCCATTTCTCTTGGTATTCGCGTTCCTCATTGCGCCGGCTTCGCTGCGCCAAAGGGTCACCTCCATCTGGCATCCCGAAGCCAACACCGACTCAAACAGTCATCGGACGATCGTGTGGCGCACCGGTTGGGAAATGATCAAGGCCCATCCCCTGCTCGGAATGGGCCCCGAAGAGATCAGTAAGGACGCCAACTTCTACGCCTATTTGCCGAAGGACATTCCCCTGCCCTTACCGCCCGGCTTCTACAAACACCTGCACAGCATCTACATTCATTACGCCGCGGAACGCGGAATCCCGGCGGCATTGTTTCTCACCGGCGCTCTGGTAATGGCGTTCTTCGACTTCCGGCGCGCGCTTGCAAAACTACCTCCCGGACGCTCGTATCAGAAGTTCGTTTTGTATTGGGCCAGCGCAGTCGTCATCGGCACCATGGTCGTTGGGGTCGCCGACCTGAATCTCGGCCTTAGCGACGTATTAACCATGTTTCTGGTAGTGATGTGCCTCGGCTACTGGGCAGTCGAACAACCGGTTCCGCTCAGGGCTGTTGCCTGAGAACCGCGTATTCCACTTTCACTGCATTCGGCCCTAGCGCGATCGTCGAAGGCCGCACGCTGACCGTCACACCTGCGTCCTTGTAAACCTGCTTCAGCAACAACACAGTCCCATCCACTTTCGCCTGGCTGAAGGGCTCATTGACGGCGAACAGAACACCGCGCTGCGACATCTTCTCGCGCAGCGTCGCGGTCGGAATCTTCTTGAAATTCCCCACTTCCCGAATCGTCCACGTCCGCACCAGCGGAACGCGCGCGGGCTGCTGCCCGCTCAGTGCGAACACGCAAATCAGAATCAGCCACAGGAATTTCAGACGAAGTGGATGCATCCGTGTACTCACTGACGAATTCTAACGCACGCGGATTCCGGCAAAGGTTCGCTCATTCGAACGCACCCGTTACAATCAAACGAATGTCTATGGTCGTCGTTGGCTCCGTCGCGTATGACGGAGTTGAAACTCCTCACGGAAAAATTGATCGAATGCTGGGCGGTTCGTGCACTTATGTAGCGCTCTCCGCCAGCTTTTTTACCGCTCCGAAAATCGTCGCCGTGGTGGGCGATGATTTCGCGGCCGAAGATTCTGAACTGCTGGCAGGACGTGGAATCGATCTCACAGGGCTCGAACGGGTCCCGGGAAAGACGTTCTTCTGGGCGGGAAAATACTCCCCCGATATGAACGATCGCGAGACGCTGGTCACGGATCTGAATGTCTTCGCGGATTTCGATCCGAAACTGCCGGAAGCGTACAGGAGTTCGCCCTACGTGCTGCTGGGGAACATCCAGCCAGGCCTTCAGAAATCGGTGCGTTCCCAGATGGACGGCTCGCAGCGGATTGTCGGCGGCGACACCATGAATTACTGGATCGCCGATTTCCGCGAACAGCTGCTCGCCACGATCGCCGAATGGGATTTCCTGCTCATCAATGACGGTGAAGCCCGCATGCTCTCCGGTGAGTACAACCTGAAAAAAGCCGCGGCCAAAATTCTCGATATGGGCCCGAGCACGCTGGTGATCAAGCGCGGCGAGCATGGCGCTATCCTGTGGCGTCGCGATGGGCATTTCATGGCCCCTGGCTACTTGTTGCGCGATGTGTTCGATCCCACCGGCGCCGGCGATTGCTTTGCCGGTGGCTTCATGGGCTACCTCGCCGGCCAGGGCATTGACTTCCATGCCGACCGCGTCGATCACAATGAAATCCGCCGCGCCGTGATCTACGGTTCGGTCATGGGAAGCTATTGCTGCGAACGCTTTGGCGTCGAAAGGTTCCGCACGCTCACGCGCGCAGAGATTGATGGCCGCTTCGAAGAATTCCAGGAATTCACGGCGTTCTAGCGGCACGCGGGCGATATTCTCCCCCTCGCCGTTCGTTTCGGTATTCCTGTGCGCGCTCGTGTGCGCCGCCATCATGGCGGGCGCCGCGTATCATTTCTACCGCAGCGGCGCCACGCTCTATTACGGAGACGCGGAAGCCCATCTGAACATCGCACGGCGAATTATCGATTCGCGCACGCCCGGCATTTCTCAATTCGGCACCACGTGGCTGCCTTTGCCGCACTTGATCATGCTTCCATTCGTCGGCAACGACGAATTATGGAAGACCGGATTGGCCGGAGCCATCCCCTCGGCCACCTTCATGGCGATGGCGGCAACTTTTCTTTTCGCCGCCGTACGGCGCCTGTTCAATAACGACGTTGCGGCAGCCGCTGCTACGGCAGTGTTCCTTCTGAATCCGAACACGCTTTATCTGGGTTCGATTCCAATGAGCGAGCCGTACTTTTTTGCGGCGCTGTTCGCGCTGCTGTACTTCACGGTCCGCTATGCAGACACCAGGGGCTGGGGCGCGCTCACAGGCGCGGCCATTGCAGCAGCAGCAGCCGCCATGACGCGTTATGAGGGCTGGTTTCTCATTCCCTTCGCAGCGGCGTACCTGCTCATCCAGGGCAAGGGAATATTCGGCCGTTGGGGCGGCACCCTGCTGTTTTGCCTGATCGCCGGTATCGGCCCGGCTATCTGGCTGGCCCACAATCGCTGGTTTTTTGGCGATCCCCTGTTTTTCTATCGCGGCGAGTGGTCGGCAGCCGTGATTCAGGGCAAAACGTTTTATCCGGGCCGGGGAAACTGGCAGACCGCGATCCATTATTTCTTCGAAGCGGGCAAACTTGTGGTCGGGTTCCCTGCCCTCGTGCTCGGCGCAGCCGGAGCCGCCGCCGCATTCGTCAGGCGCTCATTCTGGCCCGTACTGCTGCTGGCTTTGCCACCGTTGTTCTACATCTGGAGCATCCATTCGTCTTCCACCCCGATCTTCATACCGACGCTTTGGCCGCACAGCTTCTACAACACCCGCTACGCCATGGCGTTCCTGCCGCTGGCAGCTTTCGGTATCGGGGCCATCTCAAGTTTCGGCAGAATTCCAGCCGCGGCGGCGTTGGTGATTGCGTTCGTTCCTCTGATGCTTCACCCCAACGATCACCCCATCACCTGGCAGGAGGCCGACGTCAATTCCCGCGCGCGCCGCGAATGGGTCAGCCAGGCCGCCTCCTGGCTGCGCAAAGCCAGAGGTCCCAACGAATCGTTCCTCACGACGTTCAGCGACGTTACCGCCGTGTTTCGAACCCTCGGCATTCCTTTGCGAAACACGCTGACCGGCGATAACGATGTCGAATTCGCGATGGCGACCGCCAGGCCGGAAGTCTTCCTGCATACCGACTGGGCAATCGTCAACAGCGGCGACCCGCTACAGACCATGCTGGACCGCGTTCGGCGCACCAGCCCGCGTTTCGAACTCAAACAACGCATCACCGTCAAAGGTGAGCCCGTCCTTGAAATCTACAAGCGTGTATACGACACGCCAGCCTACGACCCTACTCTGTTTTCCCGTGAACCATGAAGATTCCATTTTTTAAGCTGCACGGCGCTAAGAACGATTTCCTGCTGACCTGGCTGGAGGATGCCCCCGGCACCCAACTTCCGGAAATCGCGGTTGCCATTTGCGATCGCTACACCGGAGTCGGCGCGGACGGCTGGATGCTGGTCGACCGGCAGGCCGGCCCCGGCTTCGACGCCTCCATCCGGTTATTCAATTCCGATGGCAGTGAACCCGAGTTGTCCGGCAACGGCACGCGCTGCGCCGCGGCGCTCCTGGCCAGGGAGCGACCGGCGCAGGACGAGTTTCGTATCCGCACCGGTGCAGGCATCAAACATCTCCGGATGCTTGCCCATTCGCGTAATGAGTACGAATTCGAGATGAATATGGGAGAACCCCGGATTGTGGATCCGCACGCCACTGTTCAGGGACGCGATGCGGTAATCGTGGATGTGGGGAATCCCCAATGCGTCATGCCCGTGGCCGATTTCGATTTCGACTGGAAGACAGTCGGTGAGGCTGTCGAACGCGATCCCAGGTTCCCCAACCGCACGAACGTTTCTTTTGTCCGGAGCGTAGACCCATCCACCATCGAAGTGCGGTTTTGGGAGCGTGGCGCGGGTTTAACGAACAGTTCAGGCACGGGTTCCACGGGCGCGGTGGCCGCGGCTATTTGCCGGGGTCTTGTCGCGCCGCCGGTCGCGGTTCTGACCCCCGCTGGTAAGCTGGTGATACGAGCCACTGATGATGTGTTATATCTCACCGGCGCGGCGGAATTTATAGCGGAGGGGATTTATTACTCATTTATCTTTGTGCGAAACTAAAGGACTTGTGCCAGAAACTGCCGTCCTTATGCCCCCGCAAGGGGAAGCACTTATTGAGAAAATTCGGTCGAAAACAGCCCGTGTTGGAGTTGTCGGGCTGGGATATGTCGGTTTGCCGCTCGCCGTGGAATACGCCGCGGAAGGTTATCAGGTTGTAGGGATCGACCTCAACCAGACAAAGGCAGACCGGGTGAACGCGGGCGATTCCTACATCGGCGACGTTCCCTCGGGCGTGATGGCTCCGCTGGTCAAGGCCGGACTGCTGACCGCCACCACCGATTTCTCGGTCATTGCCGATCTCGATACCATCAACATCTGCGTCCCCACTCCCCTCCGGAAAACGAAAGATCCGGACATGAGCTACATCGTGAACGCGTGCGAAGAAATTGCGAAATACTTCCACGCCGGGATGCTGATCATTCTGGAATCGACAACGTATCCGGGCACGACCGATGAGCTTGTCCGCCCGATTCTGGAACGGGGCGAACTCAAGGCCGGCGAGGACTTTTTTCTCTGTTTTTCTCCCGAACGCGTCGATCCTGGCAACGCTAAATATCAGACCAGGAACATTCCAAAAGTCGTTGGCGGCTTCACTCCGGCCTGCACCGAAGTGGGCCGGGTCTTCTACTCCCAGGCGCTCGAACACGTTGTTCCGGTTGGCTCCACTCAGGTGGCCGAGATGGTCAAGCTGCTGGAAAACACGTTCCGGATGATCAATATCGGGCTTGTGAACGAAATTGCCGTGATGTGCGACGGTATGGGAATCAACGTCTGGGAAGTCATCGACGCCGCCGCGACCAAGCCGTTTGGCTTCATGCCCTTTTATCCTGGACCGGGCTTGGGCGGCCACTGCATTCCGATTGACCCCTTTTACCTTTCGTGGAAAACGAAACAGGCGGGCATTGAGGCGCGATTCATCGAACTGGCTGGCTATATCAACGGCAATATGCCGCATTTTATCGTCGAAAAGGTGCAATCTGCCCTGAACAACGTCGCGAAACCGGTCAAGGGATCGCGCATTCACGTCCTGGGCGTAGCCTACAAACGGGATATCGACGACGTCAGGGAATCGCCGGCGCTGGACATCATTCACCTCCTCCTGCGACGGGGCGCCACAATTTCCTATTCGGATCCTTACGTTCCCGAGATCACGATAGACGGCGGACGGCTTCTCGCCGGGGGTGAGGCCGAACTTGCCGAAGCCGACTGCGTCCTGATCGTTACCGACCATAAGGTGTTCGACTATAAGTCCTTGCCCGGCAAGGCGAAACTGATCGTGGACACCCGCAACGCGCTCAAAGGCGCCCAAGCGGCGAATATTGTGCGGCTTTAGCCGCCCTCCGGCAGGAATCGCCGCAAAATACCTTCGATACGGGTTTGACATTGGGAATCTCTAGTCGCATCATCTATATAGAGGCGAAATCCATGTCCACAGGCCGTTCGGTCTTATCTACCGCCGCATTGATCGTTTTGACGGGTGCTTTCTGCGCTGCACAGAACATTGCGCCGTCGCACTCCGGAACCGTCCACTACTTCGAAGGCGACGTAACCGTCGATGGCGTCAAGCTGGTTTCCCAGGTGGCGCGTTTTACCGAGCTCAAGGAGCAGGGCGTCCTTCAGACGGGACTGGGGCGTGCTGAGATTCTGTTGACGCCCGGCGTTCTCCTCCGCGTCGGCGAAAACAGCTCGGTGAAGATGCTGGACAACCGCCTGATGAGTACCCGCGTGGAATTCCTCTCCGGTATTGCGATGGTGGAAGCTGTCGACGATTCCGGCACGACCATCAAGGATCCGCCCGTAACGATCGTCTACAAGGATTTCGAAGCTCAGCCGCTGCACTACGGCGTTTTTGAGATCACCTCAAACCCGGACAAGGTTCGCGTCTTCAAGGGCGAGGCCAAAGTCATGGGTAACGGCACATCCGTTAACGTCAAGGACGGGAATCTGGTGAATCTCTCCACGACAATGGCAACCGCAAAATTCGACGCCAAGGTGGGTGACGATCTTTATATCTGGTCGCGGGACCGGTCTGCTTATCTCGCCGCGGGCAATATGGCCTCGGCACGCCAGTTGGCGACTTCAGGATATGGCGGCTTTGGCCCGAATGCTTACGCGGGCGCAGGTTGGAATCCTGGCATGTGGCGGGGCTTCAACGGCGGCTGGTATTACAACCAGTCGTTGAACATGTATTCGTTCCTGCCGTTTTCGGGCGCCAGTCTGAGTCCGTTCGGATACGACTACTTCAACCCGGTGACAATCTCCAACGTCTACGTTCCTGGCTATTACTGGTCCGGATCGGGTGGATCGCGCACCAGCGCAACCACTGGCGTTCCGTTATCGGCTCTGCCGACGTCGACCGCGACGCGCAACAGTTCCACACAGCTTCCCCGCCTGGGCGTAACAGCCACATCGCGGCCGACGCTTTCCGCGCCGATGCGCGGAACAGAAGTCGACGCCCCTGTCTCATCGTTGTCGGGACGGAATAACGGCTTCAATCTGACAGGCCAGAACAATCCAGGACAGTCCAACATCAACTCGGCGCCGGTAAACAACGTTCAGATGTCGATGCCCGCGCCTGTCATGTCGGCACCCATGCAGAGCGCAGCTCCGGCGGCGGCAGC
>JAICJH010000069.1 GCA_025928545.1 Bryobacteraceae bacterium
CATTCAACTGATGAACTGGAAACTGCCATCTACAAATGGCTGGCAACCTGGAATGGCAAACCAACTCCGTTCGTCTGGAAGGCCTCTGCCGACGTCATTCTCGACAAGGTTCGGCGGTGTAAAGAATTATCTAAGACAGGAAATTAGCACTCAGTATGCGTTTTTGAGTCTGTCCCGGTGCGCCGTGCCGCCTCGCGTTGTTCGCCACCAGAGCCCTCCGCTCTACCTGCACCCGCAATTTAACATGCATTTTTCACAAGCCCCGGCCAAAGGGGACATTTCTACTTTGCAGAGAGGGGGACATTTCTACTTTGCGTGACAATCAGGCCGGATGGATTGACTCCGGAAATCATTGGCTGTAAAATTTCGAAATCGTCAATCCGCCGCCCCCCTGGCGGAAGGCTGGTCCTCAGCGCTGTGGTCCAAAGGGGTTCGAAAGGAAAAGGAACTATCCATGTTGAGAATTCCGAAGTCCATAGTGGAGGCTGCCCTATTATCCGTGCTCCTGATAGGGTACGCGCCGGAGGCCCTTGCCCAGGCGACCGCAACTATTCAGGGAAGGGTGCAGGACGCGCAGGGAGCGGTAGTTCCGGACGCTCAGGTGACGCTCACCAGTCAAACCCGCGGTACCGTCTTCACGGGAAAATCGGCGTCTACGGGTGATTTTATTTTCCCGAATATTCCTGGCGATACCTACAAAATAAATGTGTCTTTGACCGGCTTCGCCAAAGTGGAGCGTAGCGGGATACTCGCAGTTGCCGGCGACCGGGTGGCCATTCCCCCTTTCACGCTCGAAATCGGAAGTGTCACCGAGACGATTGAAGTTACGGGGGAGGCGCCACTGGTGCAGACGGCCACCGGCGAACGCTCCGCCATCGTGGAACAGCAAACCATTGAGAACATTCCGGTGTCGGGAACGTTTTTCGCCCAGATGGTCGCACTGACTCCGGGCGTGAATTCGTCGAGCTCCGGTAATCCGACGCGCGACGACAACACCGGCAACGTAGCCAGAACCAATTTCCAATTGGACGGCGTGACAACTATCAACACCGGTGGTAATCAGCCGGGCATCAGTCTGAATATGGATTCGATTGCCGAAGTCAAAGTGTTGACCAACTCCTATCAGGCGGAGTACGGGCGTTCGAGCGGCCTGCAGGTGGTGGGAGTTACAAAGAGCGGAACGGATCAGCTCCACGGATCGTTGCACGATATCGATCAGCATTCCGGCTGGAATTCCAACTCATGGGCCAACAGAGGCAATGGCGTGGCCAGACCATATTCGCTCACCAGGTTTTGGGGCGGCACGCTCGGCGGGCCCGTCGGCAAGCCCGGCCGCCCCGGGCACAAGGCGTTCTGGTTTATATCGGAGGAGGTGCAGCCCTCCAGCACCGGCGGAGGCGTGAGCTTCTTCCGCGTGCCCACAGCCCTTGAAAGGCAGGGTAACTTTTCGCAGTCCACGGACAACAACGGGAAGCTGTTCAACACCATCGCCGACGCGTCCACGAACCTGCCCTGTACCGCGACCAACACGGCCGGCTGCTTCTCCTCCGGTGGCGTGCTTGGCGTAATTCCCCCGTCCCGGTTGTACGGGGTCGGATTGGCCATTCTGGACCGTTACCCCGCAGCCAATGTGAACGGCCTGAACTTCAATCTGTCGACAACAAGGCCCCGGGAGACGCACACGAATTTTCAGAGTGTGATGCGCGGCGACTGGAACGCGTCGGAGAAGCTCCGCATCAGCGGCAAGTATTCCGGACAGAATGCGACCATCGTGCCGACATCCGGATCGATTCCGGGCTTTAACGACACCATCGTCGAGTTTCCGGCGCTCATTGTGCCATCTCTGACGGTCGTCTACACCTTCAGTCCCACTCTGATCTTCGAAGGCACCTTAGGCTACACGCGCGGTAACCAGACGGGCGCTGAACCGATCAGTCCCGCAGCCAACCGCTGCAATATACCGGGCTCCCCTCTCTGCAATTTTCCGTACCTGTACCCGAATGCACTGAAAGTCCCACCGGGTTCTTTCGAAGAAAAAGTGCTGCTGGGCGAGAATGCGCCCTATTACAAAAACGGCTACCTTCTGCTGCAACCGCAATACTCGTGGGGCAGCCGAATCTCGGGCGCTCCGCCGAACACTCCTTACCCCGGGTTTATCTGCTGGCAGTACACCATCGATACGAACCTCGCACTGACGAAGATCTGGGGCAAGCATACGATCAAGGGCGGCTTCTCGTCGCAGGACAGCATGAAGGTTCAGAACCTCGGAACGCAGGGCAACGGGGTGCTGCCGATCGAGGGCTCTCTCAACTTCGGTAATTCCACCAACAACCCGCTCGACACCGGCTTTGGCTACTCCAACGCCGCCCTCGGTATTTACCAGTCGTACGCGCAGCAGAGCGCACTGTTAGAAGGCCGATACGTTTATCACAACAATGACTTCTATATTCAGGATAACTGGAAAGTTTCGAGGAAACTAACGCTCGACATGGGGTTGAGGTTCGTCCATAACGGGCCGCAATATGATTCACGAGCGCAGTTGTCGAATTTCTTTCCCGAGAAGTGGCAGGCCAGTCAGGCGCCGCAGCTATTCCAGCCGGGCTGCGCGGTGGCCAACCAGAATCCGTGCGCCGCCGCGAATCGCGTGGCCATTAACCCGGTTACGGGAGCCTCCCTCGGGGTGGGGACATCCTCTATCATCGGCAACGTCGTTCCCAACACCGGCAATTCCCTTAACGGGATCGTTGTGGCGGGCAAGGGCATCGATAAAGCCAACTACGCCGAGCCTTTCCTCGTGTTTGGCCCGCGCATCGGAGGCGCCTACGCACTTACGCAGAAAATTGTGCTCCGCGGCGCGTTTGGTCTGTTTTACGACCGCCCGCAGGGCGATGCCATTTACTACCAGATCGGCAATCCGCCCTTCAATTCGCAGGGAACGGTTTACAACTCAACACTGGCGGCCGTCGCGGCCGGCACTGCGACCGCTTACCAGGCGCCGCCGCAAATGCTCCTCTATAACTACAATGCGGATGTTCCGGCTTCGTTCCAGTTCAACTTCGGGTCGCAGTTTGTGTTGCCGTGGTCATCGCTGGTGGACGTCTCGTATGTGCAGTCTTATAACTACAACACGGTCGCCTGGGGCACTATCGCAACTCCTGGCGGTTACAGCCCGCTGGACCTGAACGCTCCGGACCTGGGCGCCGCGTATCTCTCTCAGAATCAGGATAAGACCCTGGGAACCAGCACGATTCCCGGCGCGACCGCGGTCACCACGAATCTGATGCGTCCTTATCGCGGATATGGCGCCATCTACGATACATGGCCGCGGTACAACGATCTCTACTCGTCGATTCAGGCCTCGTACAAACGGCAGTACAGGAATGGCATTTCGGGCGGGTTCAATTACGCACTGGGGTTGCGAAACAGTGGGAACATGATCCAGCAGCCCATCATGCAGCACGATTCGAACGGAGCCGTCTCGTTCAGTCCCGTCTACACCGCGAACAGCAGCGTGATCAACAACGTCGGTTTCCGGCGCCACACCGTCAAGGGATTTCTTGTATATGAGGTTCCCGAGGTCAAAGGACTTCCGAAAGCCGCTGGCTTCCTCGTCAACGGATATCAGCTTTCGGTGGTCTATACCGGCGGCACCGGGTCAATTTTCGACACCACCTACACGTACGCTTCGAATGGCGCGAACGTGAACCTGACAGGTTCGCCCAACTATGTCGCGCGCGTCAAAATCGCGAGCAATCCCGGATCGGGCTGCGGGTCGAGTCAATATGCCCAGATCAATGCCGGTGCGTTCAGTGGACCGACCTACAACAGTACCGGGAACGAGTCGGGCTCCGCTGTCTTCAACAACTGCTTCAGCAACATATTCGACCTGGCGCTCCAGAGGACGTTCAAGGTATTCTCCGAAAAGCGACGGCTCAACATTCGTGTGGATGCGTTCAACGTGTTTAATACCACGGTAATCAGTTCGCTCAACTCAAGCATGCAGCTCGCCAGCCCAACTGCGGCGTCGACGATCACGAACAACCAATTCAATGCCGACGGTACCCTGAACGTAGCGCGTCTGACACCTCAGACCGCAGGTTTCGGAGCGGCCACCGCCGCTCTGCCGATGCGATCGATGCAGGCCACACTCCGATTCACGTTCTAGACCCGGGAAGGGAATTATGCAACTGAGGGCGGTGCTCGCAACCGTGAACTGCTATCTTCCGGGGTGTCGGGCATGTTGGGCAGCTTGACAGGGTGGCTCCGAGGTCATCTTGCTTGCGCGCGATTGAGGTCTACATGTATAATCCTTCGGTGACGTCGCCGCAGGTCGCCGCGGTGGACTGAATTGTTTGGTAGATTAAGAGGCCCACAAAAATGAACGCACGTATTCTCGTCCGGGCAGGCTCAGTCGCGCTCGGCTCTCTCGTTTTGGCATGGTTAGGATTTTCACAGGAACAGGCGCCAACTTCAGGTAAAGTCGGCTCACTGGAATGGCGTTTGGTGGGGGGCCCTGGCGATCCCGCTGGTGGACGCGGCGCCGGTCCGGGGGGCTTTCCTGGCGGTGGTGGCGGCGGGCGTGCCGGTGGACGCGGTGCCAGCGGCGGGCGCGGCGGTGGTGGCGGCTTCCCGGGTGGTGGCGGACGCGGTGGCGCGCAACTGCAGGCGTGCACTCAGGACGCGGCAAAGATCTGTCCAGGCGTACCCGCCGGCGGCCCGACGAATGCCTGCCTCATGGCAAACGTAGCGGCCGTGTCCAGCGCATGCAAGGCCGACATTCAGGCGAATCCGCTGGAGCCCGGCGATACGCCTTCGTGCTATCGTTCGCCGATTTGCGGCAATCGCGCTACTGGTGCCGTCGGCGGTGGTAAGGGTAAGGTCATCTGGACGCCCACATTAACTTATACGCCGAGTCAGCCATACAAGGATCTGATTAAAGGCACTGGCGGCATGGTGTCGGTGGCGATCGATTCAAAAGACAACGTCTGGGGTCTGCAGCGCAACCCCGCGGGCCAGCCGCAGTTGTTCAAGTTCAGCCCGGACGGCAAACTTCTGCTCACAGTCGGCGAGGACGTGATCACCCACCACGTCAAGGCCCACGGCATGAAGGTGGACGCCAACGATAACGTCTGGATTTGCGATGAGGCCGCGGGTACAGTAAAGGAGATCAGTCCCGACGGGAAGCTCCTCAAAACGCTGGGCGAAAGAGGGCACCGCGGCGATTGGGACGAGGCCAAGGGACAACGGCTTCTTTGGGAGCCTGTGATGGTTGACTTCCTGCCCAATGGCGACATGTTCATCTTCGAAGGTCACGCCAATGAAAGCCCCAATGATGTGGACGGGCCGGATGAGACCAACCACGTCGGCGTGGCTCGCGTGATTCACCTCGATAAGAACCAGAAGTTCATCAACCAGATCTACGGCAATGCCGGCGGCCCGGGCAAATTCGACAGTGCCCACGGCAGCGCGGTGGATCCGCAGACTGGCATCGTCTGGGTCGGTGACCGTGAGCAATACCGCATTGTGCAGTACACTTCGGACGGTCGGTTTATCCGCACGATCCAAATGAAGAATCTGGTCTGCTCGATCTACTTTGACCGGTTTGGCGGGGTGTGGTCGGGAACCGGACTCGATGGCCAACTTTCAAAGCTCGACCGCAATGGCAATGTGATCGGAATCATGGGTATTCAGGGCAACGGCGATGGCACCTGGGGCGAATCCAGCTATCTGACGATGGATTCGAAGGGGAACATTTTCTCCGGCGATACGACTCGCGGCCGAATCACAAAGTGGACACCGTCGAAGGAAGTGTTCATGGCAGCGGCGGAAGCGCCGGCAGCAGGCGCACCAGCTCGCTGATGTTTTGGCATCATCAAAAGAGAAAAGGGGGAAGCCTCACAGCTTCCCCCTTTTTCGTTTTTTGGGGTTTGATCGCTCAATTCCGGCCATCCGTGTCTTTTATCAAGGGCAACCGTATGGTAGATTAATACGAATTACAAAGGAGTTTCACCCAATGGTTCTTCGAAATCTTGCGCTTTATGCTTTGTTGTGCCTCCCGGTTATGGCTCAGGCAACTAACCCATTGGTGGGAGCCTGGGAAAGAATTTCACTGATGCGCGGAACGACAGAAGGCCAGCCGCCGGCAGCACCGGAGTTTCTCATCATCAGTGCCGACGGTTATTATTGCGAATCGGAACTGCCCGACGGTCGCGACAAAGTGAGTAAGCCGCTCGACCAGATGACGAAAGAAGAACTGGTGGCTCGCTATAGCCGAACGGCGGCTTCCTGGGGAACCTACACAATTGCGGGCAATGTGTTGAACCGCAGGCACATTATGGATCTCAATCCGAGTGCAGAGGGTTCTGATCAGACGCGCAATTTTCATTTTGAGGGAGATATTCTCGTTCTGACGGCTGGCGGACCAGGCGACGCACCTGCCGGCGGACGTGGTGGCAGCGGACGCGGTGGCGGACCCTTTGCCGGCGGTGGACGCGGTGGCAGCGGCGGCGGATTCCAGGCCGGTGCGCGCGGCGGCAGCGGCGGTGCGGGGCGGGGCGGCGGTGGTGGCGCACTTGTGGTGCGATTTAAGCGAATGAAGCAATAAGCGGAATCGATGAGATAGTTTGTGATTTCTCGGCATAGGCCGGGTGCAGACCGGTCGGTACTTATTCTCCGATAGTCTTATCCGGCCCTCGATTCTCAGGCGGCGCATCTGTCCCACGATCAGTCGCAGTTCTATCTGCACGATCTTGTCAATCGGCAGCCTCAGAACTTCGGCCACTTGTTGTCATTGGACGCTGCTCTCTTTCTTCACTTCGGCACGCAGCATTATCCGCGTATCGCGCATCTGTATGCGCGATTGCGGCCTCTCACACGCACACGCCGCTTTACGTGCATTTCCTAAAGCCCGATTCAAAGGGGACATTTCTTTGCCCGCAGAGGTACGTTTTTACTTTGCCTTCCTGTCAATTCCGGGGGATTGACTCCGGTAATCATTGGCAGTAAACTTCCCGGAACGCCTGTTTGTCGCGGGCGTCGGCGTTTATTATCAAAAATGCCGTGTGGACGGAAGAGGGGAACCATTCATGTTGAGCATTCGGAAATCCTTGGCAGGGGCAGCCTTGTTAGCCGCGCTCCTGATCGCGTACGTGCCGGAGGCTCTCGCCCAGGCGACGGCCACTATAGTAGGGAGGGTACAGGACGCACAGGGCGCGGTGGTTCCGAACGCTCCGGTAATCCTTACCAGCCAAACCCGCGGTACAGTCTTTACGGCCACATCGACTTCGACAGGAGATTTCACTTTCCCAAATATTCCCGGGGATACTTACACCGTCGCCGTGGCATTGACTGGCTTCAAGAAATTGGAGCGCCCGGGCATTGACGCGGTCCCCGGCAGTCGCGTGGCAATTCCGCCGATGACGATCGAAGTGGGAGCTGTCACCGAGACCATGGAAGTTTCGGCGGAGGCTCCGCTGGTGCAGACGGCCACCGGCGAACGGTCGGCAGTTGTAGGACAGGACGCCATTGAAAATATTCCGGTCACCGGCACGTTCTTCGCCCAGATGGTTGCGCTGACCCCTGGTGTCAATTCGACGAGTTCAAACGGTCCGACGCGCTCCGACAACACTGGCAACGTCGCCAGGACCAACTACCAACTGGATGGCGTGAACACGAACGACACCGGAGGTAACCAGCCCGGCATCAGTCTGAATTACGATTCCGTGGCCGAGGTCAAAGTGCTTACCAACAGCTACCAGGCCGAATACGGCCGTGCCAGCGGTCTGCAGGTGATTGGGATTACGAAGAGCGGGACGGACCAGTTGCACGGATCGTTCCACGACTACGACCAGCATTCCGGCTGGAATTCCAACTCCTGGGCCAACAGGGGCAATGGCGTGGCCAGAGCATACTCGCTCACAAGGCAATGGGGCGGCACGCTCGGCGGGCCCGTCGGCAAGCCCGGCCGACCCGGACACAAGGCTTTCTGGTTTATATCGGAGGAGGTGCAGCCGACTACGACCGGCGGCGGGGTGAACTTCTTCCGCGTGCCCACGTTGCTTGAACGACAAGGTAATTTCTCCCAGACAACGGACAATAACGGAAAGCTGTTCAATACGATTACCGATGCGAGCGCGGGCCTGCCCTGCACCGCGAGCAACACGGCTGGCTGCTTCAGCACCGGCGGCGTGTTGGGCGTGATTCCCCAGTCCCGGTTGTACGCGGTCGGAACGGCCATCCTGAATCAATACCCGACGCCCAACACGAACGGCCTCAATTACAATTTGACGACGACCCAACCCAGGGTGACGCAGACGAATTTTCAGAGTGTGATGCGCGCCGACTGGAATGTGTCGTCGAAACTCCGAATCAGCGGTAAGTATGCCGGTCAGAATGCGTTGATTGTGCCTACTTCCGGATCGATTCCAGGTTTTAACGACAGAGTCACCCCGTTTCCAGCGAAGATTGTGCCATCGGTGACGGTGGTCTACACGTTCAGCCCAACCTTGATCTTCGAAGGCACGATCGGGTACACCCGCGGTAACGAGGCGGGTGCCGTACCGGCCGATGCCTCCGCTAACCGCTGCAATACACCCGGCTCTGCTCTCTGCAATTTCCCATACCTGTACCCGAATGCGCTGAAGGTACCGGCGGGATCTTATCAGGAGAAAGTGGCGCTGGCCGCGAATTCGGGCTATTACAAGGATGGGTATATTCTCATTCAGCCGCAGTACACGTGGGGCAGCCGTATTTCGGGCGCTCCGCCGAATAACCCTTACCCCGGGTTTCTCTGCTGGCAATACAGCATCGATAACAACCTCGCTCTGACGAAGATATGGAACAGCCATACAATCAAGATCGGCTTCCAGTCGCAGCTAAGCAGGAAGATTCAGAACCTTGGAACACAGGGCAACGGGGTGCTGCCGAACGAGGGTTCGCTCAACTTCGGCAACACAACCAACAACCCGCTGGACAGCGGCTTCGGCTACTCCAACGCAGCCCTCGGCATTTTCCAGTCGTTCGCGCAGCAGAGCGCTTTCAACGAAGGCCGGTACGTCTACAACAACAACGACTTTTTCATTCAGGACAACTGGAAGGCTACGAAGAAGCTGACGATCGACGCGGGGCTCCGCTTCGTTCATAACGGACCGCAGTACGACTCACGCGAGCAGTTGGCGAACTTCTTCCCCGACAAATGGTCCGCGAGTCAGGCACCGCAGCTGTTCGCTCCGGGTTGCGCCGTGGCTAACCAAAATCCGTGCTCCAGTGCGAACCGCGTGGCCGTGAACCCGGTTACCGGAGCTTCGCTGGGCGTGGGATCGTCGTCGGTCATCGGTAACATCGTTCCCGGCACCGGCAATCCCCTGAACGGCATCGTGCTGGCCGGAAAGGGGATCAACAAAGCCAACTACAACGAACCTTTCCTCGTATTTGGCCCGCGCTTCGGCGCCGCTTATTCGCTGACGCAGAAGGTTGTGCTTCGCGGCGCGATTGGTCTGTTATACGACCGCCCGCAGGGCGATGCCGTTTTCTACCAGATCGGAAATCCCCCCTTCAATTCACAAGGGACCGTTTTCAATTCGACGCTGCAGGCGGTAGCGGCCGGCACGGCAAGCATTTACCAGGCTCCGCCGCAAATGCTCGTCTTTAACTACAACGCGGATATTCCAGCTTCGCTGCAGTTCAACATCGGCACGCAGGTTGTATTGCCGTGGTCGTCATTGTTGGACATCTCGTATGTGCAGTCCAATAATTACAACACCGTCGGCTGGGGTACAATCGCAACTCCCGCTGGTTACAGCCCGCTGGATCTGAACGCCCCGGACCTGGGAACGGCCTATCTCGCCAAATATCAGGATCCGACGCTTGGCACCAGTACGGTTCCCGGCGCGACGGCGCTCACCACCAATCTGCTGCGTCCATACCGCGGCCTCGGCGCCATTTACGATACGTGGCCCCGGTACAACGATACATACCAATCGCTTCAGGCCTCGTACAAACGGCAGTACAGGAACGGCATTTCGGGCGGTTTCAATTATACGTTGGGCTTCAAGAACAGCGGTAACATGATCCAGCAACCTATCATGCAGCATGATTCGAACGGTGCCCTCTCTTTTAGTCAGGCATATGCAGATAACGCCAGGGTGGTCAACAATGTGGGTTTCAGGCGTCACACGCTCAAGGGCTATCTTGTGTATGAAATTCCCAGGGTCAAGAGTCTTCCCAGGGCCGCCGACTACATGGTCAATGGCTGGCAGTTGTCGACGGTCTACACGGGCGGTACGGGCGGGAACTTCGACGCAACCTACACATATGCTGCCAATGGCGCAAACGTGAATCTGACTGGCTCGCCGAATTATGTTGCGCGCATCAAAATCGGCAGCAATCCGGGCTCGGGTTGCGGCAGCAGTCAATACTCACAGCTCAATGCCAGCGCGTTCAGCGGGCCGACATACAACAGCACCGGCAACGAGTCTGGCTCGGCACAGTTCAATTTTTGCTTTATGAACATAACCGACGTCGCACTCCAGCGGAGTTTCAAGGTGTTCTCCGAAAGGCGGCAACTCAGCATTCGCATGGATGCGTTCAATGTCTTCAATACGGCGGTCTACAGTGCTGCGAGCACCTCCCTGCAACTCGCCAGCCCGGCTGCCGCCTCGACCGCGACCAACAACCAGTTCAATACCGACGGCACCCTGAACACGGCGCGTTTGACACCTCAGACCGCCGGATTCGGAGCAGCCACAGCCGCACTGCCCATGCGAACTTTGCAGGCGACCCTCCGATTCACCTTCTGAAGCTGGTAAGAAAATCGGCGACTATCGGCGGCGGCACCTCCGCCGCCGCCGGAACCAACTGGCTTGCCGAAACGAATGGTAGCGTCCGAACTTTTGTAGTTTGCGGGGACAACCGGCGACCCGTGCCACGACGACCTATAAGGGTATTGTTCCTGGTGTCTCGCCAATGCCGGGTGTGCTGTCCGCGGGTGCAATGGAGGTGTATCGCTCAGCGACGTTGAAGATGGTTTGGTCGCTATCTCTATTGCGTAAGTTGCAGCCTCGATTGACCTGGATGCACCGATACATCTGTGCCATAAATCGAAATCAACTGATATAACCCATGGAAAAAGTCACCTGGGTACTTGTTTTCGCCACAGAATTCTGATAACTTACCGCGATAGGTTGGACCAAGGGTTTTTGAGCATTCTCTGTGTTGACCCTCGATGATAGGAGCCTCTATGCGAAGAGTTACCGTGTCTGCATTTCTGTTGAGCCTCGTCTGTGCCGCCGTGTGGGCGCAGGAAGACCGCGGTACGATGCGCGGACTGGTGAAAGACACGACCGGCGCTGTTGTGCCGAATGCGTCTGTGACCGCGGTAAACGTGGCTACCAACAACCAGTTCAAAACCACCAGCGGCGCGAGCACGGGAGAATTCACGCTTCCCTCGCTGCCAGGCGGAAATTACCGCCTTCGCGTGGAGAGCCCGGGTTTTAAGACGTTCATCCAGGAGGGAATAGAAATGGCGGCTGGCGGCGCCGTTTCGCTCGATGTGGCGCTACAGGTGGGCGCAGCGGCGGAGACGATTGAGGTTACGGCGGAGGCCACGCAGATGCAGACGGACACGGCGCGCGTCGCGACCGCGGTTTCCACGGCATTTGTCGACGAGCTTCCGCTCGCCGTTAATGGAGGCGTTCGCAGTCCAATCGATTTGGCCAACACAACCACCGATGTACAGGGCGCCGCGGGCAATTTTCGAATCGGCGGCGGACAGCGTGGCCTTGAGGGCATGACGCTCGATGGCGCCACGGTTTCGGGCTCGACCGATCTCAGTACTCAGGGCCAGGCGGCGCAAAGCTCGCCTTCGATTGATTCACTCGCGGAGTTCAGCGTCGAATCCGGCGGTTTCAAGGCGGAGACGGGCCACGCGTCGGGGGGGTCCGTTAGCTTCGTCTCCAAATCCGGCACCAACAAGTTCCACGGAGATCTTTATGAGTATGTACGCAATTACGACATGGATGCCCGTGGTTTCTTTGCAACATTTAAACCCGTCCTGAAGCAGAACGATTTTGGCTTTACGGCGGGCGCGCCGATTATCATTCCGAAGATCTATAACGGGAAGGACAGGACCTTCTGGTTCTTCTCTTATGAGGGTTTCCGCAACCGCGCGGGCGCAGCTGTCAATCCGCTCAGCGTTCCCGCACCTGAAATGTTTAACGGCGATTTTACTAATTTTGTTGACGGAAATAATAAGCAATACAAGATCTACGATCCCGGCACGCAGGCTCTGAACGCCACAACCGGCGCTTACACTCGCACCCAGTTTCCGAATAACGTCATCCCACAGTCCAGGTTCGATCCGGTCGCGGCGGCGATTATAAAGTACGCGGCGCCGCTGGCCGTGCCGAACATTCCCGGCCTGGTTCCTGGCACCTCCGGTTACATACGGCAAAATTACCGTATTCCGAGCAACTCCGGGACGCGGGCTCCGGTAGATAAGTGGAGCATCAAACTGGACCAGGTGCTTTTCACGAAACAGCACGTGGGGTTCTATTACGGCCGGGGAAAGTCGGCCACCCAGGTCAATCCGGGAGGCGTTGGGGGAATGGGCCTGACTAACAGCCTGCCCGGAGGACTGTCGAACTCATCGGAAGGCTCTACTTATTGGAGGGTGTATCGTCTTACCCACGAGTTCACCATCACGCCCACCGTATTTAACCGCGTTACGGGCGGCAAAACAGTGAATGTCTTTAACGTGGCGGGAGTTGGATACCTGAAGGGATCGCCGATGAGCTTTGGACTGACTCCACTCAATTCCACGGGGTGGAAGAGCCAGGGAATCTGTCTTCCCAATTGGCCGGATTGCAACGTTAATTTCCCCCAACTTAATTTCGGGGACACTTTCACGAACTGGGGCAGCCAGGATACCAACACTCAGGGCAGTGTCAACTGGGAATTCAGAAACGATCTGACCTGGGTTAAGGGCAAACACACCTTCAAATTCGGTGGCTTCTATAACAACACAATCTATAACGGCGGCGGCTCCCAGAACTATTCGGGCAACGTTAGTTTCTCGTCCACGAATACGGGTCTTCCCAATGTGAGTTCGCAGGCTTCCGGAGGCGGCGGCGGATTTGCTTCGTTTCTGCTGGGGCAGGATTTCGGATGGGCTCTCGACACCCTCCGCCTTATCCAGACTCACTGGATCAGTGAAGCGGGATATGCCCAGGACGATTGGCGCGTCAATAAGAAACTAACACTGAACCTTGGCCTTCGATACGAGACAGGGCAGGCGCCGGTAGTAGTTTACGACCAACAAAGCGACCTGGATCCGACGCTGCCCGATGCAGCGGCGGGTGGGTTGCCAGGTGCGCTCGTATTCGCCGGGAAAGGTTCTGGCCGCACAGGCGGCAGGGGACTCATCCCAAGCTGGCCAGGCGCGGTTTCACCCCGGTTTGGTTTTGCTTACGCGATCAACGGCAAAACCACCGTACGCGGCTCCGCGAGCGAGACTTTCGGTCCCATTATTCAAAACGCCAACTCGTCGCATAACCTGGGTTTCATTCAGCGCATCACGGCATCCAACGCGAGTCAGGGACTCTTCCCAACCTTTAATCTCAAGGACGGAGCCCCTTACTGGTCTCCGGTTCCGAACCTCGACCCCGGCGTGGGCAACGGAGCCAACATGCCGTATTACAACGGCCGGACCGCGGTGACTCCTTCGCAGGAGTTCAACTTCTCGCTGGATATCCAGCGTCAGATCACGAAAACAGTTGCGATCGATGTCGGCTACGTTGGCACAATGGCTGGTAGAATCGCTTCTCAGCTGCTCACGTTTAACGCCCTCAACTACAGGACTTTGCCCGCGAATCTCAACCCGTTCACGGCCGCCGGCAAGACCCTGCTGAATTCACTCGTTGGCTCGGCCGCCGCGAATGCCGCGGGCATCAAGGCGCCGTGGTCGGGGTTCAACGCCCTTTGGGGCAACAACGCGACAGTATTGCAGTCGCTGCTTCCGTTCCCGCAGTACAGCACCATCGATACGTACAACGGCGGAGGCGATAAAGTAGGCCACTCTACGTATAACGCCGGCGATCTGAAGGTCACCAAACGTTTCAGCCGTGGCTTCAGCCTGCAGGGCTCGTATGTATTCGCGAAGTATTTGACGAACGCCGACACTGCCGGCCCGGAAGATGCTTTCAACCGGAGCCTGTCAAAGTCGCTCGGGACCACCGATCAGACCCACCAGGTGAAGATCAGTTATACCTATGACTTGCCCTTTGGCAAAGGCCGGACGTTCCTGAACCGCGGCGGCGTACTGAATGCGGTGCTGGGCGGCTGGCGCGTGGCAGGAAACAACACTTACCTCAGCGGCACTCCTGTTGTTGTGACGACGACCGTGAACTTTCCCCTGGGCGATGGTACATTTATCAACACACCGACGATTACAACCTACGACGGATGGCGCGGCGCGATTTCGGGAGATAAATTCGACCCGAACGTAGACAGGTTTTATAAGCCGCTCTCATTTTTCGGCACGCAATCCACCACCCAGTTGGGCAACGCTACCCGGACTAACCCGAAGGTGCGCAATTTCGCCAATCTGAACGAAAATGTGTCGCTTGCGAAATCGTTTCAGATCCACGAAGCCGTTCGGGCGGAATTCCGGGCGGAGGCTTTCAACCTTCTGAACAGAACTCAATTCGGTCCCGCTAACGGTGGTAACAGCCTGCAGAACGCGAATTTCGGCCTTTGGAACACCCAGGCGAATACTCCCCGTCAGCTACAGCTCGCGCTCAAGGTGTACTTCTAACCTTGCCGGTGATTTGACGAGGGACGCCGAGCGGTGGCCCGATTGCGCCACCGCCGGCATCCACGGAGATTAGCTTCACGCTGAGTGTTGCTATTTCTCCCGAACACGCGATTAATCAAAGAGCCATGTGCTCCTCCCGGGAATCTGATCGAAAACAAGAATTCTTCGGCAATAGCTCACTTCAGTCTCCGCCAATTCTAAGCGCTGCCTGGTGAACGCGGCTGACGGTTCCTTCAGTTTTCTTCGCGATTTCGTATGGCAGAAGCTCAAATGGCAGAAATTCTACGTGAACATTCTTCTTTTGTGATATTCTGATTGGGATTTGACTGCTGCAAGGGCGATTGCATATTGCGCACACAACCTACGCCCCCCATCGAGTGCAAGAATTTGAGAATCCGACTCTGGAGAGCATTCGGCAGGCTTCCGGTTCTGGTTTATGGCCAGCGAGCCGGAGCGCCCGCTCATGAAGACACGAACAATGTCCCGGCTTCTCTGGAAGTGAAGCAGGCAGGCAGAACACATCGATTTGTTGCCGGGCACATATACTATCCGAATATGTTTAGAAAAGGGGAGAAGCAGATGCGATTCGCCACGTTACGTTTGAGTGCTTGTCTGTTACTGGCCACGTTTGCCTTTGCGCAAACGGACCACGGAACCATTACCGGTACGGTGATCGATCCCGCTAAGGCCCTGGTGCCGAATGCTGCGGTCGTCGCTACCAATGTGGAGACGGGCGCACACTACCCGACCGTCACGACCGCGACCGGAAATTTCACAGTGCCGTCGCTGCCCTCCGGAAACTATTCAGTCAGTGTCGACGCGCCGGGATTTCGGAAGTATCTCGTAAAAAACCTGCAGGTTCAGGTGGCCCAGGTGCTGCGTATAGACGTTGCACTTGAGGTTGGGCCCTCGGCCGAGTCGATCACGGTCGACGGCGAAGTGCCTCAGCTCAAAACCGAAAGTGTGGAGCAAAGCATCAACGTGACAGGAGATCGGATCAATGATTTGCCTCTCAATTTTGGCGGCGGCGGCGGCGCGATCGGGTCCATCCGGGCGCCGCTCACATTTATGATCCTTTCCCCGGGAGTCTCGGGAACAGGTACCACGGGCCGCGTCAACGGCCAGACGGGAAGTACCTATCGCGTATTCGTGGACGGCCAGGATACGACGAATAATAACGACACCACGTCGACGGCTGGTCAGCCTTCCGTCGAGATGATTCAGGAATTCTCCCTGCAAACCAGTAATTTTGCGGCGGAGTTCGGCCAGGTTGCGGGGGGCATGTTCACATTCGCAACGCGCAGCGGCACGAACAATCTGCACGGAAGCCTGTATGAGAATTTCGCCAATGAGGCTCTCGATGCGGCTAAGCCCTTTGTCTCCTCTAAGCCGATCAGCCGCAAGCACGACTTCGGCTTTTCGCTGAGTGGCCCCATTCTGGTGCCGAAACTCTATAACGGGCGCAATAAGACCTTCTTTCTGGTCAATTGGGAAGAGTACCGCAATGACGTGGCGGCAAACGGCGCAGTGAATACGGTTCCCACGCTCGCCTATCGTAACGGCGATTTCGGCGCCGCGCTAACCGGCCGCACCCTGGGTAAAGACCCTCTCGGTCGTGACATCAAGGAGAACACGATTTACGATCCGGCGACGAATACCACCGTAGGCGGCAAAGTCGTACGCGATCCGTTCCCCAACAACGTTATCCCGCTTTCACGAATGGATCCCGTCTCTCTGAAGGTCCAGCAACTCATCCCGCTGCCGAATTTCGCGGGCAACACCAACAACTGGAAACAGGCGCCAAAATACAACAAGATTTCGGCGATTCCCGCGATGAAGATCGACCACCATTTCAACGAGGCAAATAAAGTCGCTTTCCACCTTGAGAAGAACTGGAACCATACCGTCGCCAACGGGCAGGACGGGCTACCGTCGCCGCTGACCGCCTATCGGGACCAGCGCACCTACACGTATACGACGCGAATCAATTACGATCTGTCCATCGGACCGACGCTGCTGCTCAATGCGGGTATCGGTTTTGTTCGTTTTCTGAATCCGGATAGTTCTCCCGCGAGCGTGCTCGAATACGACGCGCGCGGTCAACTCGGGTTTAAGGGCAGCGCGGTCGGGGTCGGGTTTCCCCGTATCGCGGGTTTGACCTCGTCGCAAGGCGGCATGTTTGGCATGGGACCGACGAACGCCAATTATTATTGGTACGGCAAGCTGACTGCCCCGCTCAGCATGACCTGGATACATGGCAACCACACTTCCAAGATCGGCGGCGAGTTTCGTCTGGAAAGCTATACCGACCGCAATACGCGAGGCTCAAGCGGTGTCCTGAACTTCAGCGCGACTGAGACAGGTCTGCCATCCACGCAGGGCCAGAACCTTGGTGGTGGGACTGTCGGGTTCCCTTACGCCTCATTCCTGCTGGGGCGCGTAGATACCGCAACGGTGAACGCTCCCCAGGATCCGCAGTGGCGGAACAAGCGCTACGGCCTCTTCATTCAGGACACATGGAAGATTCGCCGGAACCTTACGCTCGACTACGGTCTGCGCTGGGATCTGGAAGACCAGGGACACGAGATCTGGTACCGGAACAGCATGTTCGGGCCGACGATCTCCAATCCCTCGGCCGGTGGTTTACCCGGCGGCATGGTGTATGAGGGATACGGCCCGGGCCGTTGCAACTGTAATTTCATTGCGAAATATCCGTATGCGATCGGTCCGCGCCTCGGCGCCGCATGGCAGGTAGACAGCAAGACCGTGGTCCGCGGAGGCTGGGGTGTCGTGTATGCCAACCTGCCGACCTACCAGTACTTCACGAATTCAGCGATTCTCGGCGTGGGCATCGATCAATTGTCATTCACCAACGCGACGTTCGGTGAGCCTGCCGTCCAGATGAGCACGGGCCTTGTCTACAATCCCGACGATTTGCATAAGGTTACTCTCGATCCTGGTGGACGTCCCACTCCGGGCACGGTGAGTTCACCGAACTTTTACATTGACCCGAATGCCGGCCGGCCAGGAAGAATCATGCAGTGGAACCTCAGTCTGCAGCGCGAAATTGCGCACAACCTGGTGCTGGAAGCGGCGTATGTGGGGAACCGCGGGGCGTGGCTGACCGCAGCCACTGGTCTTGTGAGCCTCAATGCTCTTTCCGACGCCCGCCTGGCGCAGTTCGGGCTCAGCCGTTCTAATCCGGACGACATTAAGCTGCTGACTTCCACGTTCGCCTCGGGGATTCCGGCAAGCAAAGGTTTCAAGGTTCCTTATGCCAGCTTCCCGACCGGGCAGACGCTGGCGCAGAGCCTCCGGCCATTTCCACAGTTCAGCAGCGGCCTGAGTCCCATGTGGGCGCCTCTGGGAAACAACTGGTATGACTCGCTCCAAATGAAGCTGAATAAGCGCCTTTCACACGGGCTGGACTTCACCTCGGCATTCACGTGGTCAAAGGAACTTGCCACCGGTCAGGGCATCAACGACGTGTTCAATCGCGCGAATCAGAAATCGCTGGTTGGGTCGTCGCAGCCCTTCCTGTTCGTGATGGGCTTCAACTATGAGGCGCCGAAGTTCACGTCAAACAAGCTCGTCCGCCAGGTAGTCGGAGGCTGGACGTTGGGCGGCATTCTGCGCTATGGCAGCGGCACGCCGATACCAGTGCCCTCCACGCAATCCAATTTGAACGCTGTGGTTTTCCAGTCCACACGCATGAACCGGGTAGCCGGAGTACCTTTGTTCAACAAAGACCTCAACTGTCACTGCATCGATCCGAACAAAGACCTCGTACTGAATTCGGCGGCGTGGTCGGACGTCCCGCAGGGAACATGGGGTTTTTCGGCTCCCTATTACGACGATTACCGCTATCAACGGCTCGCAACCGAGCAGTTGAGTTTCGGCAGAATGTTCCGGGTGAAGGAGCGCTATCGCCTTCAGATCCGCGCGGAATTCTTCAACGTGTTTAATCGCATCGTGATGCCGAATCCTACGGCGACGAACCCGCTCCAGTCGGTAACCTTCAACGCGGCGGGCGTACCGACCGCAGGGTTCGGACGCATCGATGCAACCAATGTGAGCGGTCAGCGCAACGGCCAACTCGTAGGCCGCATCGAATTCTAATCGCGGCGTAAGTCGTGGCGGAATACTTGAATTAATTCCGGAAAGCGCCGGAATTCACAAGATACTCGGGCGCCGGAGGCGTGAACCTGGCCTTCGGCGCTGCGATGCACTTGAAGTTTTCGGCCTTAGCGTTATCTCCGGACCCTTTATACTGTGCAACCTTTGGGTAGGCGCAGATCGGTCGGGTGGCCAATAGAACACGCGGTGGTGGTGGCGCGGATGTCTCAACCGAAACGCCGCCACGCGCGGTAGCGGAGCCGCTTCCTCCGCGTCCACCGCTAAAACCTCTTCCGCCGCCTCGGCCGGCCCCACCGAAACCGCCGGACCATTTCGCAGCGATCACCTGCTCGGGCGCCACGCCCGTCGTGACCCAGCGGTCCAGCGCGCTGACAATATTGTGATCGGGATCTGCGAGTTGACCCTCCACGGCACGCGTTCCGAAGCTATCGAGACCAGGACCATTCTGGCAATGGTCCATACCCGGAACCATGAACAGGCGAACGAAACTCCTCGCATTTGACAGCCGATCGTAATAGTTAATCGAATCGAAAGGACTGACAGTCGTATCCTGCCAGCCGTGGTACGTGATGAGCTTTCCTCCTCGTTTCCTGAACGCCGAAAGATCCGGGGAGAGCGCATTGATGTCGGCGCCCCACATCTTGTAAAGTTCTTCCACGTCCTTGTTGAAATCGAACGTTGCTGGATTGTAAGCAGCGCCTTTCGCCCAGTTCAGAAGATCCGATGTGCCTCGTCCCGCGCCGCCACCCTGAACGCCTAGGCGGGCGGACGCAGATGCTTCCGTGCCGAAAGGATTGCCGGGATAGATCGTGTGGCCGTTGGAAAGATTCTGGACGCCAGCATAGATTTTCTTCAGCATGGTCAATTGCGGATGAGTGAGGCAGGTTTGCGCGTCCTGGCCAGATTTGCACTCAAGACTTTCGGGCTTGAAATCGCAAGTACCCGGATTCGCGACAAAATCGTCCGTCGGTAAACCGCTGCCCTGGCCGGCGCAACGTGACAACACGGCCTTGCGAACCATCGCCCCCTGTTCGCGAGACATCCAGTAACCCGGGTTGTCCTGTGCTACGCGCAGGTAATAGAGGAATGCCAGATGCAGTGCGATGCGGTTGTTTCCCGCTGCGCCGGCGAGAATGCCGTCGTAGTCTTCCGGATACCGCTGTGCCTCCATTAACGCCTGATGCCCACCAGTGGAGCAGCCACTGAAGTACGACTTCGCAATGGGGCGCGCGTAATACGCCTGGGTAATTTCCTTGCCCGCCAGGGTCATGGCATGCGTGGAGCGCCAACCCCAGTCTTTGATCATTTCGGGCTTACCCGTTCCGCCAGCGTAGCCGCCAGCCGTGCCCATGTCGGTGTTGGCCGTCGCGTAAGAAAGGCCGATCCCGGTTCTGAGATCACCCACGGCGATTGTGCCGGCAAATGCTCCGTTGCCGGTGCCCATGAACTTCCCGTTCCATTCCGATGGATCCGGCAGCCAGACTTCAACAATGATTTTTGAACCTGGGGCGGAAGACAGGGCTGCCGTCACTCGACAGTATTGGGGAAGCGGAGGTGTGATTGCGCCACGACCACCCGCCGGAACCGCGCCTTTTTGAATGTGCTCGGCGGCGGTCACTGTTCCGCCGGAGACTTTCATGTCTTTAAGACTCTCGCAGGACGCCGCGCACGCTGGGCCGATGCCCATGAATAACAGCAGCAGACTGCCTGCGACTGCCGCACTCGGTTGAATGAAAAAAAATCGCATTGTATTCTCCTGAAGATTGCCGAATATCGTTCCGCGCCAATACCGATCGTGGCTAGGGCAAATCCAACCCCACCGACGTGTAAGACACGTGAATTCAAGCCAGTAGGTTACCAGCGGGGCAACTTGAAAACAATTGAAAAATTCTGATTTCATTAATAGGCTGCGGCTATTAATGTTGGACGCGCATTCAATCGGCGGATACGCTTCTTAAGCGAGACCGGCCAGTCGCGAACAAGAGTTCATGCAGGCTTTAGACTGGAGCTCACCCTGATTCGCGCCGGCAGACCTGAGTGCTGCCGGCTCTACGGGCACATGAATGAGGCGGCTAATTCGACCGACTTCGTGCATGGAAATTTCATGCCAACAGGCCGTATTTCGGGTAATATCGGGCAGCTCAAGCAACCCGACGGCGGCTTATTGAAACCTTATTGAAAGAGGACCGGAGCGAAGTCGCTCAGAAACTTCCGCCAGATAAACCAGTAGTGAATGCCGGGCATCTCGTGATAAGAGGTCACGAAACCTTCCTTCTTCACCTCTTCGGCCAGCGCGACGGTCCCCGCATGGGCCATATCGGCATCACCAGCTCCGAGCCAATAGTATTTGACTCCGCTCGCTTTGAGCGCAGCGAGTTGCTTATCGAACGCTTCGTTAATCGCGCCACCCCCACTGAAGACGCCGATGTAGCCGAACACGCCAGGATTGTTATTGGTCGCCGCGATCGTATGGCCTGCGCCCATGGACAAGCCGGCGACCGCGCGGCTGTTTTTATTGGCCACTACGCGGTAGTTGTGCTCGACGAAAGGAATGATCTCTTTCACCAGGCTCTCCGGGTATGAGCCCGCATACGGCTGCGCGCCTCTTCCGCCGGACGCGCCGCCGGGAGCGGGTCCGCCTCGTCCCGCGGGACCTCTGCCCGCACCTGCCTGTCCGGGGGGCGGCGGCGCTATCACCGACGACACGGCCGGAGTGGGCCCAAGGCCATAACCCTGCGAAACCGTTTGGGTTGCGTTACCGTTCGGCATCACAACAATCATCGGCTTGATCTTTCCCGCGGCGAGAAGGTTATCCATGATGATGTTGGCGCGGCCCATAGTGTCCCAGGCGTCTTCATCGCCTCCGCCACCGTGCAACAAATAGAGCACCGGATATTTGGCGTTGCTTGTGTGATAGTTGGGCGGTGTATAGACAAGCATCCGGCGCGACTTTTCTTTCAAAATTTCGGAAGGATACCAAATCGTTTCCACCTGGCCATGCGGAACATCCTTGAAGTCCCACATTTCCGATGCGGGACCGGAGATCATGAGCAGGTTTTCGTAGCGGTTGCCGTCGCGCTGCACCTCCGCATTGCCGGGGTCAAGCACCTTCGCGCCATCCACAGTGAACGAGTAGCCCCACAACTGATCGCCCAGCGGGCCGACCGTCACTGACCAGATTCCCCGATCGTCCTTCGTCAGAGGAATGTTGGTCGCGTTTTCCCAATGTCCGGTGAGTGTGACTTCATTGGCCTTGGCTGCGAGCAGCCGGAACGTGACCCGCTTGTCCGGCAGAATTTCAGGAGAGACTACGCGAGGCCCGGCTGCGCCTCGCCCAGCCGCGGCGCCCCGCCCGCCCGTCGCAACCGCCGGAACCTGTGCCGGTTGGCCGAACGCTGCCGATGAGAGCAGGAGCGGTACGATTGCCGCTCGCATCCATGTTAGTGGTGTATTCATCGCTGTTTGTACCTTCTCTCGGCTGGCGAACCCCGCCAAGCCACGGTCATTATATACCCTGTTCCTGATGAGCCATTTCATACTCATCGGCGACCGAAAACACGGGAATCGCTGCGAATCCCAACGATTGACCAGCTTAATGGGAACGTTGCGTATTGCGCCATAGCTGTTTCCGGATATGCTTGACGTCCTGCCGGGCTCGCTGATACCATGCCTGTATTCTGCCCGTGGAAGCGGCCTTGCCGGGAAGGCGTCTCAGAATTTTCAGGGATTGAACGAAAAGCGCGAACGAACACTACTTGCCGCTGATCGGCACGCGTTGTGCCGATCATTCGGTAGTGGCGTCGGTCCAGGCAAATGTGCGCGGAGCCAAAGCATGAATGACAGTCCTTACAAGCGCAGCCGGAGAGCCGACGCTTCCAGATCCAACACCGGCGCGGTGCCGAGAAGAAAAGAACTCCTGCTCACTCCATTCTGGGGGCGGACTGCCGCACTTCTCTTCGTCCTGGCACTTGCACTTTTCGCCGCTTCCGGGGCCGCGCCCGCGCCGCCCTTTGCGGGAGCCGATGCGTATATTCAGCAAAACTGCGCTCTTTGCCACGACTCCGCCAAAGCCGTGGGTCACGTCGATCTGGTTAACCTCAGCTATGACCCCACCAACGCGGACAATTTTGCTCTCTGGGTCAAGGTCCATGACCGGGTTGCTGCCGGTGAAATGCCCCCGGCGGGCATGCCACGGCCGGCCGATTCCGATAAATTCGTCCAGAATCTCTCGACCGCGCTGACCAAATATGAACAGTCGGTTATCAGGGACCGCGGCCGCGCCGGCCTGCGCCGTCTCAATGCCTACGAATATGAGAACTCCATACGCGATCTTCTCAACGTTCCATGGGTACAGCTCAAAGCCAAACTGCCGCAGGATGGCGAATCTTACCGCTACAACAAGATCGGCACTGCACTCGACGTTTCGCATGTCCAGCTCTCCCGTTACATGAGTTCCGCGGATTATGCGATGCGGGAAGCCATCGCCGCGAAACTCGTGCAGCCGCCCACGACCACCACCCGTCTCTACGCGCGCCAGGAAGCCTCGCTCCGCAATTTTCGGCCACGCGAGGGCAACACGCGCACCGACCGCCTCAACTTTCCGGTACTCGATTCGCACGCCCAACCTGATGTCCGCGCAGGACGCAGCCCCATCTCCAGCCCCGAAGCCAAAGAGCGCGAGGCCGTCGGACGCGTCTCCAGCATCTTCTCCGATGCGGGCGGGTTCAGCTGGAGTTTTCGGGCCCCGGCGGCAGGCCGTTATCGCATCCGCGTGAAAGGCTACACGATCTGGGTCAGTGGCGGCGGTGTCGACCACTGGTCCTACAGCGGGTTCGGTGATCAGAAAGCGGCCTATCTTTATCAGACGACGTACCACCGGCCCAACAGCGACGAAGTCTGGCCCGGCCGCCGTGATGAGCCCATTGGTGTGTACGCCCAAAGCTCTGGTCAGTCACGGCCCATCGGTGCATTTGATTTCAAGCCTGAACCCGGCGTCGGCGAGGTCGAAGTTATGCTCGCCGTGAACGAGGCCATCCAGACGGACCCCATGCGGTTTTTCCGAACGCGTGTCAATGGAACCGAGGAAGCGTACGTCAATCCCCTCGCCGGCCCCGACGGCATGCCTGGTGTCGCCTTCCAGTGGTTCGAAGTGGAAGGTCCCCTCGCCGAGCCGCAGGCTGACGCCGGTTACCGCCTCATGTTCGGCGACCTGCCCCTGCGCCGGCTCGCTCAGGGCGAATCCGGCGGGCTTATCCTGCAGCTTCCCGCGCCCGCGCCTGCAACTGCGGGTGCCGGCGGTTTCGGCGGTGGTGGCGGACGCGGACGCGGTCCCCGCATGCAGGATGTCGCGGTGGAGGTCGGAACGGACCATCCGCAGGAGGATGCTGAGCGCCTTCTCCGTACGTTTATGGCCAAGGCCTACCGTCGTCCTGTTGCGGAACCCGATGTCAAACGCTTCCTCGCACTCTTCAATCAGCAGTTCGGGCTCAACCATAGCTTCGCGAAATCGTTGGTGTCTGCTTACACCGCTGTGCTCACTTCTCCAGGCTGGCTATACATCCAGGAATCGCCAGGCAAGTTGGACGACTATGCTCTTGCCACGCGACTTTCTCTCTTCCTGTGGAACTCGCAACCGGATGAACAGCTACGCTCACTGGCCGCGTCCGGCCGGCTCCACAACCCCGACGTTCTAAGAGCTCAGACCGACCGTCTTCTGAATGACCCGAAGTCGGGTCGCTTCATCGACGCCTTTACCGACTACTGGCTCGATCTCCGCAAGATCGATGACACCTCTCCGTCCACCACGCTGTATAACGACTATGAGCTGGATGATCCGCTGAAACTGGCCGCCGTCGAAGAGACCCGCCTTTTCGTTCAGGAACTGTTCGCCAAAAACCTGCCGGCTCGGACCGTTGTCAATTCCGATTTCACGTTCCTCAATGAACGTCTGGCGGCGCACTACGGCATCCCTGGAGTTACCGGCGTTGCCATGCGCAGGGTCATTCTCCCGAAGGATTCCATCCGCGGCGGCCTGATGACCCAGGCGAGCATACTCAAGGTCACGGCCAACGGCACCACTACATCGCCGGTGGTGCGCGGCGTGTGGATCATGGAGCGCATCCTCGGCTACCACACCGCACCGCCGGCGGGCGTTCCCGCGATTGAGCCCGATATTCGCGGCGCGGTCACCATCCGCCAGCAGCTCGACAAGCATCGCGCCGATGCTATGTGCGCGGCCTGTCACAAGAAGATCGATCCCCCCGGGTTCGCGCTCGAAAGTTTTGATGTGATGGGTGGCCAGCGTGATCGCTATCGCGCCTTTGCGGACGGCGTAAAACCCGAACCGGGTATCGGTATGTCCGGTCAGCCGTTCGCTTTCCGTTATGGCCTGCCGGTCGATTCGGCGGGCACCTTGGAAGGCGGTCGCTCGTTCCGGGACATTCGCGAATTCAAACAGCTCCTTCTCGATCACGAGGAGAAAACGGTTGCCCGCAATATCGTTGGCCAGCTTGCCACCTATGCTACCGGCGCCCCGATCGGCTTCACTGACCGCGGGCAGGTGGATGCGATTCTCGATAAGAGCCGTGATTCCGGCTGGGGCGTGCGCAGTATTGTTCACGGCATTGTCCAGAGCAATCTGTTTCAGTACAAGTGAGAATGGAGAACGAAGAGCCATGCTGAATTCCAACGCACCAACCCGTCGTCCATTTCGAGGCGCCACGTCTCGGGGCATCATGTCGCGTCGGACGTTGCTCCGCGGTCTCGGTGTGAGTCTCGCGTTGCCCCTTCTCGACGCGATGGTGCCCTCCGCCCGCGCGCAGTCGGCCGCCGTCCCGCGCCGCATGTTTGGGATATGCAATAACCTCGGTGTCCTGCCGGGCGAGTTTTTCCCTGCCGATGCCGGCCCCGGTTACACGCCGTCTCCCTATCTGAAGATTCTCGAAAGCTACCGAAAGGACTTCACCGTTTTATCGGGCGTCTCGCATCCCAACGTCGATGGCGGCCACCCCTCCGATATCAGCTTCCTCACCGCCGCTCCGCACCCGGCGAGCAGTTCGTTCCGCAATACGATTTCGCTCGACCAGTACATCGCTGAGCGCATCGGCATTCAGACCCGCTTTCCTTCGTTGACCCTGGCCGTTAACACCGGGGGGCGTTCTCTCTCCTGGACCGGCAATGGCGTGGCCATCCCGCCGGAACAAAGCGCGGCCGGCGTTTTTCGCCAGATGTTCATCCAGGGCACAGCCAAAGAGGTGGAAGCTAAGATCGCCGAACTCGATACGGGCCGTTCTATTCTCGACACCGTGACCGAGCAGGTGCGCGATCTGGAACGCCGCGTCAACGCCAGCGACCGGGCGCGCCTGGATCAGTATTTCACCAGCGTACGGGATCTCGAAAACCGTCTGAAGGAATCCGCGGGGTGGGAACTGAAGCCGAAACCAGTGGTCAAAGAACCCGAACCGCAGGACCCCACCAGTCCCGCGCAATACATGGCGAAAGTCGCTGCGATGTACAGCCTGGTGCGCCTCGCCTTTGAAACCGACTCAACGCGTTCCGTGACTCTGATGCTCGATAGCGTCAGCACGCCGGTTGTTGAAATCGCCGGCGCTACCATCAGCGATGGTTACCACAATCTTTCGCATCATGGTAAGTCGGAAGCGAAGCTCGCGCAGCTCAGAATCATCGACACCTGGCACATGCGCCTGCTGGCGGATCTGTTCAAAGGTCTGAAAGGCGTTCAGGAAGGCGGCGAAGCCCTGATGGATCGCACCATGATTCTCTACGGTTCGAACCTGGGCGACGCAAACGCTCATTCCACCACCAACATGCCGACGCTGTTCGCCGGTGGTGGCTTTAAGCATGCCGGGCACCTCGCTTTCGACCGCAGCCAGAACTACCCGCTCCCGAATCTGTTCGTATCCATGCTCCAACGAATGGGGATCGAGACCGACAAGTTCGCCTCTTCGACAGGCACCATGTCGGGTCTTGAAATGACTAAAGCATGACACGGGCGGCGGCGCTTGTCATGTCTCTGTTGGCGATGGCGGTCTGTGCCGCTGCTGCGGAGCAAATTGTCGTCGACTTCGAAACTGCCATTGTCCTGCTTCCTGACGGCAATGCCAACCGCCTCCCTCAGTGGGAGGAAAAAGGCGTAGTTTTTTCCCTGAGTCACGAACCCCGCCGGTCGAAGGCGAAGGGTCTCATCATGTTCTTCACCCACCTGACCTCCGGCCATAAGGGCCTCACCTCAGCCATGGTGACGGAGCAAATTCCCGTTCGCGCCACTTTCCCCAAACCGGTGTCCGCGGTCACGGTTGCGATGTGGGGATCTACCGGCGTGCCGGCGCTCATCGAAGCCTTCGATGCCGAGGGCAACGTGGTCGATCGAAAAAGTCTCGATTCCGTTCCGGGCCGGAAGGCGCCGGGCGATCCGGTGCCGGTCTTCACTATGACCGTAAATGCGAAGAGAATCGCATACATCGAATTCTCCGGCCCGAGGGAAGGTGAGTATCTTGCCGCGGACGAAGTTCGATTCACGCCGGCCGAAGACGGCGAACCCAGGTAATCGCAGCGTAAATTCTGGAGATTGGCTTACGCGAGCGCGTCCTTCGCGTACTTCACGCACTTCGCCAGTTCGGCGTCCCACGTTGACCCGGCTGGAACGTTGTACTCGAACTCGACGCCGGACGGGATCGCCCACTTGTTCTTCTTGAGTGTTTGCAGCACATCGCGAATCGGAGTATCGCCTTGACCCCACGGCATGTTTTCCGAGCGGTCATGGCACACCTTCTTACGGTCCTTCAGGTGCATGCTGAAGATGCGCGCATGGTGTTTCTCGATAAATGGTATCGGGCTCCCACCAAGGCCAGCCATGTAGTGACCGATATCGAGCTGAATACCGTTGCGGGGTGACTGCGCCATCGCGCCATCCCAGGCAGTCATGCTCGCGGCGGTGTGAAGGTGATAGCCGATGTTGACGCCGTGCTGTGCCGCCGCTTCGCCGATACGTTTCGATTGTGCGGGGTCGCCGGGCAGTTCCATCGTGATCTGTGAAGCACCAACGGCCTTGGCAGCGTTGAACCAATAGTCGTATTCGGCGTCGGACTGCACCAGGGTCAGCGTGGTGCGGAATGCGTAGATCGACACGCCGGCGTCTTTGAACTTCTTACGCACGTCGGCGAACTTGCTCATCGGGACTGACGTGCGCCACGCCAACACGTCCTCTGGTGTCTTAGTACCCCCGCCGCCGCCCCCCAGGGCTGGGATCGGGCCCGGTACGCCGTTGACACATGCAATCGCTCCAGGCGCAGGGCTTTCCGCTGCCGCGTTGCCACCACCGCGCCCGGACGCTCCTTGTCCTCCGGCGCGCCCTGCGCCCGCGGCCGGCTGCGGCGCGCCGAGGTAGCGTTCAACGACGGCGGCGGTCAACTCCGTGTTGCTCACGCCCAATTTCACGAGAGCGTTGAGTGCTCCTTCAAGAGTGGAGGCTTCGGGGCCAAATCGATATGGCGCGAAAATACCAAATGGTACGCCGCCCCATGTGGAATTAGGCTTCGCCTGAAATCCAAACAGAAACTCCGGCAGCGAAATCAAGCCCGCCGCCGGCACAGCTGCCAGCGCCACCCTTCCCAAATCGCGACGCGAGTACCCACCCACGCAGTTCCTCGTCTTACTCATAATCAGCCTCCCTTTGTATTCGGACCACTAAAGCGCTTCGCACTATATCACCGTCATAAGAAATTGTCTATGTCATCATGTAGTGTCGTATCGGGTGACGTGCATTGACAATGCCTGTGCATTCTTCATAGAATGCATATCTTCGCTGATTTACGAACCGTCGGATTCCACCCGAGTCCATCCGGCGCAGGCCACCCAATCGCTGCTGTTGCACTGGTAACGGAGGACATAACATGAAAGAACCATCCCGTCGAGATCTCATGGGCAGCGTTGCGGCTGTCGCGGCCGCAGCAACCCTTGCCGGCAATCGTCCGCTTATCGCACAAACGCCCCGTGCCACGGCGACTGGCCGCCCGGCCGACGAGCCCTTCGGCTATTGCCTCAACACCAGCACCCTTCGCGGCCATCAACTGGACATCGTCGCCGAGATCGCCCTCGCCGCGAAAGTGGGTTATCACGCGATCGAGCCGTGGACGAATGAACTCGACGCGTACGTTCAGGCGAAGGGCACGCTGAAGGATCTGGGTCAGCGCATCAAGGATGCCGGACTCGTCGTCGAGAACGTAATCGCGTTCAACTCCTGGCTGAGCGACGACGATGCGACGCGCGCGGCCGGCATGGAGACGATCAAGATCAATATGGACAAGGCCGCTCAGATTGGCGCGAAGCACATCGCGACGACTCCCGGCGGTGGTGGTGGCGGCGGGCGTGGTGGACGGGGCGGGAGCGGTGGACGAGGCGGGCGCGGGGGCAGCGGCCGGACCGCCCCGCCCAACGCAGTGATTGCGGTCCCGACGCCGCCGGTGCCCGTCAGTCTCGACAACGCGGCAAAGTACTACCGCGAAGCCCTGGAACTCGGACGAAAAATGGGAGTCTTGCCCCTGTGCGAGTTGTGGAGTTCCAGCCCGATACTCGGTCCTCTGTCGCACGGCGTCTACGTCACCACTGCGACCGGTGATCCCGATGCGAGTCTCCTGCTCGACATCATTCACCTCTATCGCGGTGGCACGCAATTCGAATCACTGCGGCAAATCAACGGCGCGTCACTACATGTGTTCCATGTGAACGACTATCCGAAGGCAGATGATCCGGCCAGGATCACCGATGCCCAGCGAGTCTATCCCGGCGACGGGATCGCGCCGCTCAACACCATCTTCCGTGCATTGCGCGATAACGGGTTCCGCGGTTATCTGTCGCTCGAGCTCTTCAATCAGGAATACTATAAAAAGCCGGCCGAAGAGAACGCGAAGATGGGCATCGACAAGGTTCGCGCAGCCGTCAGGAAGGCGCTCGCCTGATAGTGCTTTTTCCCCGGGCTGATGACGGTTATCGGGTCGCTTCGTATTTCGGCGATGAGAGATAGCCGGTGATCGTTTTCTCGTCCTTACTGACCGAGTTGACTACGATCTCGTAGAGCGACTTAGCGACATAAAACTGGAGCGGCTCGTTGGTGTTGCGATCCTTCTTCTCCCAGGTCTTGTCATCGGCCAGAACTGTCAGCGAGAACTTGTTCTTCTTGAAATCGGCTTTGTCCAGCTTCAGGCTGACGTTGGCGATCTTCTGCATGTCCTTCTGTTTTTTCAGCGTGAATTCCACGATGTTTCTGACGCCCAGTTTCTTGAGTTCTTCAAGCTCGTGGGCATTCGTCGCAACCATGCTGTTGGTACCACCCAGATCGCCCTGTACTTTTTTCAACGCCGCGATATTGGCATTGAGATCTGATTTGGTCTGATCGAGATTTGTTTTCGTTGCGGTCAAATCCGTCTTCACCGCTCCTACGTCGTTGTTTACGTCGGCAATCTTCGCGTTTGCCGTGTCGGCTTTCTTGCTGACTTCGGACACCGCGGAACTCACCTGGCCGATCTGCTGATTGGCTTTTTCCTGTGCCGATTCCAGCACCTTGGATTTTTCATCCGCGTAGGAAACCGCTTCCTTCTTCGCCTGCATGGCCTGCGCTGACAACTGACGGGAGCGCGCATCCAGGTCGTCCTTCAACTCATCCATGTGCTTTCGCTGGGCAGCCGTCATGGCTGTGCTGTTTTCTTTCAGCGTGTCGATCTCGCCCTGTAACACCTCGCGGGAATGCGCGGATTCGTCTTTCAGTCCGTTGACCTGGTAAAGAAGAAAGAGGTTGGCTGCGATGGAAGCGACTATTGCCGCAACGGCCACGATCGTCATCACATTCGACTTTTCGGGCGGCGGAGGGGCCTGGTAATTCATCTGCGGAGAGCTCATAGTGAGATTTTGCCTTATCCTGTCAGTATATTAGACCGCGTGAACTATCTTTTGTGTTACAGGTAATAAATCGTAAACTTGCCCGGGCCGCACAGAGATCGCTTCGATTCCATAGGTGGACCGGATTAACTCCGCCAAAGGCGCTGATTCGCCCGGTTCGCCGTGAACCAGGAATACCTTCTTCAGGGCAGAGGTCGTAGGTTTCATCCAGGCAATCAGTTCGGCGGCGTCGGCATGGCCGCTGAGTTCGTCCAGCGATTCGATTTCAGCGTTCACTTCGGTGGGAATTCCGAAGATCCGGACCGACTTCATCCCGTTGACCAGTTTGCGCCCCAGGGTGTTCTCCGCCTGGTAGCCGGTGATCAGCACTGTATTCTTCGGATCGCCCACGTTGTGCCGCAGATGGTGCAGGATGCGTCCGGCCTCGCACATACCGGAAGGCGAAATGACGATGAAGGGTCCTCGCAGATCGTTCAGCTTCTTCGAGCCTTCCGCTTCGCGCACGTAAGTCAGCCGTTTGAAGCCGAAGGGGTCTTCGCCTTCTTCCAGGTACTTCGCGGTCTCCGCGTCGAAGCACTCCGGATGCGCGCGAAATGTTTTCGTCACATCGACTGCAAGGGGGCTATCGACAAACATGGGCACCGGCGGTATCCGTTTTTCATTGATAAGCTGATGCAGCAGCAAAACAATCTGCTGAGTGCGTCCCACGGCAAATGCCGGAATAATCAGCCGGCCGCCGCGCCCGATCGTACGTTTGACAACTTCTTCCAGTCGTTGCAGGGCCTCGCCCTGTTGCGGATGCCTGCGGCTGCCGTAGGTGCTCTCCATGATCAGATAATCCACCGGGGGCAGGGGTTCGGGATCGCGAATGATGGGTAATCCGGGGCGGCCAACGTCGCCGGAAAAACCAAGACGGGTTTTTCCATCTGTCAGGACGATCGATGATGAGCCGAGAATATGGCCGGCGTCATACGCTTCCATCGTCAGACCACCCGCGATGCTGGTTGGAGTGCGATACGGGACCGGGCGAAACAATGGCATGGTGGCTTCCGCATCGGCCATCGTGAACAACGGTTCGACGATATCGCTACCGGTTTCGTGGCTCCTGTGCCTGTTGACGAAGACGGCATCGCTTTCCGCGATATGGGCCGTGTCGCGCAACATGGATTGGCAAAGATCGATGGTTGCGGGAGTCGTGTATATAGGGCCGGTGAAACCTTCCTGGACAAGAAGCGGCAAGCGGCCGCTGTGATCGATGTGCGCGTGGGACAGCACCACGGCGTCAATCGAGCGGGCGGGGAAGGGCATTTCGCGGTTCTTCTTTTCGGCATCCTTGCGCCGGCCCTGGAACATGCCGCAATCGAGCAGAATACTTGCGCCTTCCGATTCCAGCTTGTGCTGCGAGCCCGTGACGCCGCCAGCGGCGCCGTGAAATGTGATCTTCATTCAGTGGTCAGGATATCGCGCGCAATCCCGCGCCTTCGCCCGCCGTTTGTCGTATACTGCGAAACACAATGTTGCGCATCATCCTTGCCGCGCTGGCTGGGTACATTGCGATCGGCATTTTGATCGCGGGAACGGACCAGCTTTATGCCGCGCTCATTCCGGGTTTCCACGCGAGCCCGGTGCCGCCGCTCAATTACTTCCTGTTCGCCATGGTCACGGATACCATCTACACGTATATCGGCGGGTGGGTCTGCGGGGTAATCTCGCGGCGTGATTTGCAGGCGACGCTGGGGCTGATCATTCTGGGTGAAGTGATGGGGGTTGCGTCGACTGTGTATCTTTGGGAAACAGCGCCTCACTTCTATAGCTTCTATCTGCTGATCATGTATCCGCTGGCTGTCTGGTATGGCGCGAAACTGCGTGCGCCGGTCGGAACCTAGGCCGCCCGGGGCGCGAAGCTGGATTTGCCGATGTGCCTGGTTGTATCTTCGGCGGAAGGTTGAACCCGTTGAATTCCTGGCGTTCGGTAGATGGTGGCTCTGACCTGAGTTGTGAGAAGTCCGACGCCGATCATAGCGAGAAGAGCGCCTGGAAGTATGTTCAGCACCAGGACTCCCGTTTGGCTGATGCGGTTCATTGCAGGTACACCGCAGAATAGGCGATATCCGATGTAAATGCAGGCTAGTGCGGCTGCGGATATGAACACGGCGAGCGGAGGGCACGATCGATGCCACGAGTAAGTTATAGAAACAATTGGAAGGCTGTCGGAGCCATCAGTCATTAAGTGGCTGTAAACCACCACACTGGCTGGTTTGGGCTGGGCGTCGGCGACGGACATTGACGCCCTGCTTCCCCGACGATAACCGATTTCCGAGCCGCCCCGTGAGGAAGCGGTTGTTAATTCACGGTTCAGAAAGCGAATCACCGGGACAGAAGTTGCATACAACCAGGTTTCCTGACGCGCTCACAACCTCGGGTAAGCGACTTCAAAATCCAGAACTGCACGTGAAGTTGGACGCCTCGTCCGTACTGCCTGTTCCCTTGTACTTCGCAACCAGCGGGTATTGGCACAGCGGCCTCGTCCGAACTGCGGCCCCCGACGGATCGCGTTTCGTCGCGGTTAGTGTCTCGGGAGCTTTGCCGTCTTCTACCCAGTGCACCAGTGCATCCAGTTGACCGCCGGGCTGTGGACCGGCGCCACCATTGCAGTGCGCTACTCCAGGCGCGAGAAAGAACCTTGCGAAAGCCGCCGTTTTATCCGCCCCGCCCATCTGTTGCTGGACGCGACGGTAGTAATCCAGCGTCCCCTGCGGATAGATCAGCTGATCCGCCAGTCCATGCCACAGGATGGCTTTACCGCCACGATCTCGAAAGGCCGTCAAATCCGGATTATCGGTCGCAATTACGGCGCTGAATTCTTCCACCGACTGGGTCCAGTAATTCTCATACGCTTCGCGCGTGAGACTGTGCCAGTCCCACTGCGGATTCTGGTTCAGAAAATAACGCCACCATTCGAGCGTGATGTTGTTCGGCATTCCGGTAACCGGGTTTCCGCCAGTTCCGCTGAGGCCCGCGAACGACGCTCCGCGAGTGAGCCCGTACCACAGGAATGATCCATCGCGCCGCTTCGGTCCTTCCCAGATGGCGCGGATCACAGCCGCGTCAGCTTCTGTGATGATGCCACACTCGCCGGCGGTCTTTCCCACCAGCTCTTTCGGGTCGAAATCACAGCGCAAAGGATCTTCGATCACACCGTCCGCAACGCCATCGAGCTTGTCGCATTTGGCGATGGCGGCATTGGTAGCCATTTCGAACTTGCACTGGGGCAGGTAGTTTCCCGCCAGCATCATTGTGAGATTGCCCCACATCTGTTCTATGTGGAGCTTAGTCCAGTTTGTCGCCGGGGCGCCTGCAACCACACCGTCATAGTCTGCCGGGTAGCGCTGAATTTCGGATAAAGCCTGCCTGCCGCCGGTCGAGCATCCCATGAAGTAAGCATCGCGCGGAGCCGTGTTGTACA